>JBBDIM010000001.1:0-55354 GCA_040880405.1 Pirellulaceae bacterium
CCAGGTCGATCGGATGATCGCCGACGAGAAGTCGCAGCGATTCATCGGGCGATTCGTGGGACAGTGGCTCGGAGCATCCGACGTCGAGACGATGAACATTGATGCGCGGCGAATTCTCGGCATTCGAGATTCCGGCGAGGCGAATCGCGTCTTCAGCCGAACGGTCCGCAGGGCGATGCGAGACGAAACGGAGATGATGTTCGCGGAGATCCTCCGCGAGAACCTGCCGGTCCTCGATTTTCTCAACGCCAACTACACCTTCCTCAATGAACCTTTGGCGAAATTTTACGGGCTAGAGGGTCTGGGGGTTTCCGGCAATGAAATGCGAAAAGTCGAGCTGCCCGAGGACAGTGTCCGGGGCGGAATTTTAACCCAAGGTACTTTCCTGGTAACGAGTTCCAACCCAACCCGAACTTCGCCGGTTAAGCGGGGGCTGTTTATTCTCGATAACATACTAGGGACTCCCGCTCCTCCCGCTCCGCCCGATGTGCCGGAACTGGAAGAGGTCCGTAGTCGAGGTAAAAAGCTGACCATGCGGCAGCAGATGGAGCTGCACCGCGAAGCCCCTATGTGCAAATCGTGCCATCAGCGGATGGACCCACTCGGTTTGGCCCTGGAGAACTTCTCCGCGATCGGACAATTCCGGACCGAAGAGGGGGATGAAAAGATCGACCCCCGAGGCAAGTTGATCACCGGGGAAGAATTCGACGACATCCGCCAACTGACCAAAATCTTAGCTAGCGACAGAAAGACTGATTTCTATCGCTGTTTGACCGAAAAGTTGTTAACCTATGCGTTAGGTCGAGGGATGGAGTATTACGATACCCCCACCATCGATCAGATTGTTGAAAACTTGGAACAAGAACCGAACAATGGGAAGATGCGGGGGCTAGTTCACGCGATCATCAACAGCCCGCCATTCCAGCTCCGTCGGGGCGATGGCAGCCTGCTTTCCCAAAACTGACCTGTTCCAGCGAATCCAATACGACAACCGGCCACGCCCCTAAGGCTGGCTACACGACCACCCGCCTTACTTTACTTCCCGCCCGCGAAAGGAAGCTGACATGAGCCGCTTCAACGACCAACGACGACGTTTTCTGAAAGGTCTGGGCTTGGCCGTCGCTTTGCCGACGCTCGAAAGGTTCGCCCTCTCACCGGCCCAAGCGGCGAAGCTGCCCGCGACCACGGCGGACGGAGATCCGCTCCGCTTGGCGTTCCTCTACATTCCCAACGGGGTCAATGTCGAGCGTTGGTTCCCGGAAGGGGAAGGCAAGGACTATAAGCTGGGTCAATCGTTCGACTCCGTCAAACACCTAAAGGATGACTTCCAATTCGTTAAGGGAATGGAACTCAAAAATGGTTGGGCCGGCCCCGATGGCCCCGGCGATCATGCCCGAGCCAACGCCACGTTCCTCACCGGGATGCGTCCCAAGAAGACCGCCGGTGCCGACATTGAAGTGGGTATCTCGGTCGACCAAGTCGCGGCGAACCATGTCGGGGGCGAAACCCGATTCTCCTCGCTCGAACTTTCCTGCGATGGCGTCCGCAAATCAGGCTCGTGCGACTCCGGCTACTCCTGTGCCTATCAGTTCAACTTGGCTTGGCGGACACCGCACGCCCCGTTGGCTCCGGAACAAAACCCGCGGCTGGTGTTCGAGCGGCTGTTTGGCGGCGGGGATGATTCCGATCGAGACCAAAACCGCAAGCAGCGGATGTACGATCGCCGCTCGGTCCTCGACTTCGTGAAGGAAGAGGCGAACCAACTGCACAAGGAGTTGGGCAGCAACGACCGTCAGAAAATGGACGAGTACCTCACCGGCATCCGCGAGATCGAACGCCGCATCCAGCGGGCCGAACAATTCGGCGACCTGCCGAGTGTCGAACTGGAGACGCCGTCGGGGATTCCGCCTCGGTACGAGGATCACATTCGCTTGATGCTCGACATCCAGGCGTTGGCCTTCCAAACCGACTCGACTCGAGTCTCGACCTTCCTGCTGGCGCACGACGGCAGCAACCGTTCGTTCAAGGAAGTGGGTGTTTCCGAGGGGCATCACCACCTCTCGCATCACCAGAAGAAAGAGGATTGGCTTGAAAAGATCGCCAAGATCGACGAGTTTTACATCAGCCAATTTGGTTACTTCCTCGAGAAGATGAAAACGCTGAAAGACCCCAGCGGCAAGTCGCTGCTGGACAACTCGATGATCGTCTTTGGTGGTGGCCTGAGCGACGGAAACCGCCACAACCACGACAACCTGCCGATCGTCCTCGCAGGCCGAGGTGGCGGTGCCCTCAACCCCGGCAAGGTTTTGAACGCCGGCGAGAAGGTCCCGATGACCAACCTGTACGTCTCCCTGATGGAAAACATGGGCATCCCGGAAGACGACTTCGCCGACTCAACCGGCAAACTAAGCAACCTGTAAGCCACGGGGCTTTGGCTGCTTCGAAAAGACAACTTCGGGCCGCTCGCCAATTCGCTTGGTGAGCGGCTTTTTTTGTGTGTAACTGGTATGAATCGCAGTAAAGGGATTTAGCCACAGAGGACACAGAGATCACAGAGAGGAAGAGATAACGGGTTAACATTTCATGAGAAATATATGCCGAATGGCAGTGGATATGTTTCAAAGTTTAAGGCCAAGCTGATGTTGTCTCCCTCGTTAGATCTCGGCTGTTCACGTGTGGAAGCTCGCAAGCAAATTTCTCTGTGATCTCTGTGTCCTCTGTGGCAAAACCTTTCCGTAGAAATGGCAAGCTGTCGCACCCACCTCAACGCTTCCGCAGCACGAACACCGCGTCGGAGAGCTCGCGGTCGAAGTCCACTGGGTCGTTTGCGTCGTAGTGGAAATCGTACACTTGGCAAAGTTCCAGTTCCGGGAACTTCGCTAATAGGCTGCGGAATTGGTCGTGGGTGTAGAGGCGGTAGTCGTATTCCGACTTGAGCCGCGTGACCTCCTCGCCACGGCGGACCAGCAGGTTGAACCGGAGTCGTTCGAGCCGGCGGCGACGTTCGAACTGGACTACCTTCAAGGTTACCGTCACCTGGGTTCCTCGGTAACGGTTGGTCCACCGCTCGGTACACTCGGTGTCGGCGTCGAGCGGGATTAAGTGGAACCCCAATAGGAACAGCCCGCCCGGTCGCAAGGCGTCTACCACACAGCGAAAATGAGCCTCCGCGTCCGCTTCGGTTAGCAGGTGGCGAAAGGTGTTGAACGTATTGAGCACGACGTCAACCGGTTGCTCTAGGCGAAACTCGCGCATGTCGCCAACCCACACATCGGCCGATCGCTTGCCCCGACGGAGCCGCTGCTTGAGATACCGGATCGAGGGCTCGCTCAGATCGAGCCCCAAGGTCTCATAACCCCGCTTGGCCAGCTCTACAATATTCCGGCCGCCACCACAGCCAATCTCCAGCACCCGACGAGCCGGCCCCTCCGCGTAGCGTGGGGCGATGTCATCCAGGAAATCGCACTCCAGTTCCGTCTCGTCTTGGAAGGCGATGTCCCAGTATTGTGGGTAGTCGTAACAATCAACAGGTTGAGGTCGAGACATTCGCTTATCGTGTGTCAGAGTTTTATCGCTGCCGAGCCCGGCGTCTGGCGGCGATCAACGCCGCCTCTTTTTCCGCTTCGGTCGGTTTCCACGACTTGCCGGCGAGTTGCGGTTGGAAATCGTGCTCACCGGCCAACTCGGCAATCGCCTTCACTGCTTCCAGAATCACCGTTTCCGTATCGCGGTCGCCGTTTTCGGAAGTTTGGGTCTCCACCGGAGTTCCGAATCGGACCTCCACCTTGGCTGGCATCAAAAACGGGCTGATCGGGGTCCCGGCGTAGGGTGCCCCTTCGATATGGATCGGGATGATCGGCACGCCCGCCTTGCCGGCGATCATCGCCGCACCCGGCCGGACCGGCAGCATAAACGCTTCGGTGGTGTTGATGCGTCCCTCCGGCAACACGCCGACCAGTTCCCCCGCTTTAAGCAAGCGCACCGCTTCGCGGATCGCGCCGCTGTCGCTCCCGCCTCGCCGGGTCGGAATCGCGCCGGCATGTCGCAGGAAGTCGCGGAACAAGAAATGTTTGCAAAACTCTTCGGCCACCATCCAGTGGACCACCCTCCCGGCGGCAACTTGGATAAAAAATGGGTCAATACTGCTCCGATGATTGGCGACCAGCAGCGCCCCGCGATCCCTCGGGACCGGTAGGCTGGTTGGCACGCTGGCCCGCCAAAACAGCCGCACGTAGAGCCGCGTCCCCGTGTCCATCAAATATTGGATCAAGGTGAACGGCGTCCGCCGCCAATACCAGAGCCACAACACCGCTGGTGCGAAGGCGAATGCTAGAATAAAAATTAAGGAAAATAGGTCTGTCATGGGTTACGAGCTGGAGTCAACGTGACCGACAAGGTGCCTATCGAGGGAATTTTGTGGGATGCCGAAGCGGTGCATCCAATTCAACAGCCCCCAATCTTAGCCGGAAACCGGATCGATGTGGATTGGTGTCGTCAGCGATACGCACGGAAATGAGAAGAGCACCACCGAGGCGGTCCACATGCTCCGCCAATTCCCAATCGAACGGGTCCTCCACTGCGGCGATATCGGCAGTACCAAGGTGGTGGAATTATTGTCCGAGTGGCCAACCGACTACGTCCTGGGAAATGTCGACGACAATCCAGAGGTTCTTGCGGAGAGCATTGCCGATCATGGCGGAGTTCTTCATGGGGAGGTGGCCCGGCTTCAGATCACTGGGCAGTCGATCGGCGTGGCCCATGGTCACCAGCGTGACGTGCTCCAGCGGTTGATCGACTCCGGCGAATTCCGCTTAGTCTGCACCGGACATACCCATCGCCGGGAAGTCCGGATCGAGGAAAGCACCTGGATTCTCAACCCCGGGGCCCTGCACAGGGCCCGGCCGCATTCTTTGGCGGTGGTCGATTTGGACCAGTGGAACATCGAGATTCTGCCGCTGGTTTAGCGTACTAACCCAACAGCTTGGCGATCCGGTTTTCCGAGGTGGTGACCTGAGGGATCGCCTTTTCCTGATGGCGGTATTGCATCAGGTAGGCGTCCTCGGCCGAGTCCTCGTAGAAGTCCTTGAGCAGGGAGATCGCGCGGAAATCCATGTCGCGGAAGAAGACCTGAGCTGGCAGGTTGGTCTCGCGGACTTCCAGCAAAATGCGGTAGCGGCGTTGGGCCGAAAGCTTGCTGGTCAGTTTCTGAATCATCTGGGCCCCGACGCCACGGCGGCGGAAGGTGGGATCGACCGCGAAGTTGAGCACGTGCAGTCGAGACTTGTGCAATTCGTAAATCATGTAGCCGACGATCCGCTCTTCATGTTCGGCCACCATGCCAATGCAGTTGCGGCGACGCAGCGATTTGACGAATTCCTCTTCCGACCACGGAAACTCGAAACTGTTGTTTTCGATTCCGACAACCATCGCCATGTCACGACGAATCATCCAACGTATCTGGACGGGCAACACAGACTGCTCAGTTTGACTCATACCGGACTCCTTCCGTGGAAGCCGAAACGACTTGTCGGATAGAAAAATGGCGAAGCATCAATGCGATCCCAAGCCCCACGCCCTTCATAGGCATGAGGAATCGGATCGAACCTTTCGTGGATTGTCTCCGAGGCATCCAGACCATTGGGCAGCGGAATAATTTCATCGCCCGAGGACCTTAACCGCAAGTGAAGACGACCACGAAAATTCGAGTACGCGATACGGTATCAGAATCGAAGTTTTGTGCCAAGTCGAAGTCAGACCCATTTTGAGTTCCCGGCGTCGTTATCGTCACCAAAACTCGTAAGGAATTATTGCCAACTCATTGCTGGCGGCGTGCTAGCATCGCTGGGGGGTCCGGCGATTTCACTATCCTGCCGGGAATTGGCGGCAAAATTCGTACAGCACCATGCTCGTGGCGGTGGCCACATTGTAGCTGTACGGAAGTCCGTAAATCGGAATTTCCACCACCTCGTCCAACAGTGCCAGCACGTCGTCGGTGATTCCCTGCCGCTCGTTGCCGATGACCAAAACCGTATTTCGCTGGAAGCTGAAGTGGTGCAGATTGTGCGAGCCGGTGGTCTGCTCCAGCCCCACCAGTTGATAGCCCTGCTGTTTCAGCTCCTTGAGGACCGGTGGGAGACTACGGTGACGGCTGATCGGAAGCTTCTCGGCTCCGTCCCGAGCGATTTTCGGATCGATCTTGGCGTTGCCGCACACCACCACCTTGCTCACTCCGCAGCACGAGGCGACACGCACAATCCGCGATAGATTGATATTACTCCGCATCGGACAGCAGGCCACAATCAACTCCCGCGGCTGGGAGAGGGAGGTGGGAGGTTTGTGGCGGATATGCTCAAATGAATCCATCGAATCCTTAAGGGGCCGTGTTGCTGCGCAGCCGCGGCGTTAACCCCAGTTCAAATAACCGGTTTAGTGGAGGGTGGAATTTTCCCATGGTAGCGAGCAAGGCCCCAATCGTGAACGCGGGAGACATGCCAGACGACCGCAAATCCACGCATTGGATCACAGGTAGCCTGATCACGGCCGGCCTGTTGTTGGCAGTGGTTGGATGCGAAGGTGCCCCGCCTCCGCCACCGGCGGAAGCTCCCGGGGGAGAGTCGATTGAAAAAGAGGCCGAAACGGTCGATGTCCGCGTCCTAGACCATGACGGCATCCGTATGTTGGTCGATTCCCACCGGGGGAAAGTGGTGGTGGTCGATTACTGGAGCACCACCTGTCCACCCTGCCTGAAAGAGTTCCCCGGGCTGGTCCGATTGCACGAGCAATACCCACGTGACCAACTCTGCTGCGTCAGTGTCAGCCTCGACTATATCGGCATCGCGGACCAACCGCCGGAGTCGTACAAGGAACGCGTGCTCACCTTCCTCCGCACGTTCAACGCGACGTTCGACAATGTGATCGCCGGAGACGAGGCGGACGTGATGTTCGAGAAGCTGGATTTGGCATCTCCACCGGCCGTCTACGTCTACCGTCAGGATGGCAGCCTGGCCAAGCGGTTCGATAACGTAGGAGTCTCCAGCGAAGCGGAAGCATTCAGCTATGAGGATGTGGAGGCGCTCGTGAAGGAATTGTTAAGCGCCACTCCGGACTGATTTGGGACGGTTCCGTACCAGACCGCCGGTAAAATCCCCGCGGTTTCGGCGAAAGATCTCGCACCTGTCGGCGAATCGATCAGAAACGAAAGTGTTCAGAGGATTTGCGTGGTATTCTGCCTGGAAGGGGGAATTTCTTTTCCAGCGATTCCAATCCACTTATAATTGAGGAAAGCCGCGGAGGAGGGTGCGCACGCACCCCAGCCGCCCCGGTTTCAAGAAAACGGCGTGTGTCGTTCACGACGGTTAACATTGCGAGTCCGAACTGAGGCCGTCCCGATGAATGGACTGTGTGGAGGTCGATGGTGGTTGGCGGGTCTGGTGGCCATGGTCGGTTGCTTGCTAAGCGACCACGCCGGGGTCGCCCAGGACGACGATCCGCCTCCGCCCAATGAACCGGCGGAACAAGTGGAAGAAGACCGGAGCGGGGAATTCGTGGCGGCGCGGGTTCGCGTCCCCTTGCCGATTACTGGTTCAGTCGATGCCAATATCAAAAACTCGCTCCAAAACTTGTTGGCCCGAGTCTCCGGAGATGGCGAGCGGCCGACGGTCGTCCTGGAGTTTACGGTCGACGCGGGGAAGAGCGCGCGGGGGAGCGAATTCGAGCGGAGTTTGTCACTGGCGCGGTTTCTGACCTCCCGCCCGATGAGCCAGCTCAAGACGGTCGCCTACGTGCAAGGTTCCCTCCAAGGGCACGCGGTGTTGGTGCCACTGGCCTGCGAACAGTTGATCATGCATCCCGAAGCGGAAATCGGCAGCGCCGGCATCGATGAAGAGAACATCCCGGAGACAATCCGCCTGGCCTATGAAGAGATCGCCGGTTATCGCAATGTCCTCCCGGTGCCCATGGCACTCGCGATGCTCGATCAGGATCAACAGCTATTCCTAGTCAACGACCAACGATTCGAAGATGGTGAGGAGTACGAACGGCTCAAAGCCGCGGGGGAAGTGGCCAAGTCGGATCGGATTGTCGCTCGGGGAGAGCCGCTGCTGCTCACCGGCCGCGACCTACGGCAGCGCTACAACCTGATCGGCGACCTGGCCGAAGACCATGGCCAATTGGCTGAGCGATTGAAGGTTCCGGAGGAACAGTTGCGACGGGATTTTGGGATGGATCGGGACTGGAAACCGGTCCATATCGAATTGCATGGCCCGATCAGCAACCGCATGGTCCAGCGCGTGACCCTGATGATCCAATCGGCGATCGAAGGGGGCGCGAACTTTCTCCTGCTGGAGGTCGATTCGTCCGGCGGGGATCCGATCGCCTGCGAGAATCTCGTGAATTTTCTCATCTCGCAGCCGCAGGAGGTCCACCGCGTCGCCTTCATTCCCCGCGAAGCCGCCGGCAACGCCTCGCTGGTCGCCTTCGCGTGTCATGAGGTGGTGGTCGGACCGGATGCGACCATCGGCGGCGAGGGGGGCTACACCTACACCGCGGCGGGCCGAGAGGATTTACGGCGATTTCTCCAACGAGTCGCCGCCAAGTCGGGTCGAAATTGGTCGATCTGGGCCGCAATGTCCGACCCTGAGTTGGAAGTTTTTACCTATCAGCGGAAAGGCTCGGCCAGCCGCCGGTTTTTAAGCTCGGAAGAGGCGGAAGGGCTCCGCGAGCCTGAACTCTGGCAGCGTGGCGACGAAATTACGCAGCCAGGGCAGCCATTGCGGCTGACGGGGCAACAGGCGTTCGATCTGGGGATTGCCAATTCGCTGGCCAGCGACCTGGAGGAAGTCGCCCGGGGCTACGCCTTGCCCGATCGGATCGAGACACCTCGGTCGAACTGGGCTCACGAACTGATCGAAGTGCTATCCAGCCCCAGTTTGGCGTTCTTTTGCCTGTTTCTCGGGGTTTTGGCCCTGATGAGCGAACTAAAGGCCCCGGGCGTTGGTATCCCCGGTTTCCTCGCGGCGCTTTGTTTTGGGCTGTTCTTTTGGAGCAAGTTTCTCAACGGTACGGCCGGTTGGCTGGAGGTGATGCTGTTTCTGGGGGGGATCGTCTTCATCTTGATGGAGGTGTTGATCCTACCGGGATTCGGCGTCTTCGGCCTGGGGGGTGGCCTGATGGTGATCGCGGGGATCGTGTTGGCGATGCAAACCTTCATCTGGCCCACCACCGACTACGAACTGGACCAAATCCCGTACTCGCTGGCGAGCGTGTTGGTGCTGTTTGGGGCGTTGGTCAGCGGAATGCTGTTCATCAAGCACCTGCTGCCCCACACGCCGCTATTGAATCAAACGATGCTCGGTACGATGGACGCGGAGGAGGCGGAACTGCGCGGTCGGCGCGAAATGATTGTCGACCTGAGCCACCTCATCGGCAAACAGGGGACCACTCTGACCCCGTTGCGTCCGGCGGGGAAGGCGCGGTTTGGAAACGAAATTATCAACGTGAGTAGCGATGGCGATATCATCGATCGAGACGCCTTGGTGGTCGTCAAATCGGTCCGCGGAAATTATGCGATGGTAAGGGGTGTGGCCACGCCGGAAACGAACAGTTAACCCGGGTGCGAACTGGGCAATGTGATTGGATTCGTCGATGCGGATTCGCAGATGCGGATTCACCCCCCCCGATTCGCCCAGGCCCTTCGGGCCTTAGAGTGGCGGTGGTTCGGTACTGGCGTGACCACGGCCACTCAGGAGCTAGACGCTCGACCGGAAACAGACATAACCGAAACCCGGCGATTCCGATATCATTCTGCGCATTCGTCGGATCGCACCCTCAAAGACCGTACCGATGCCCCCGATCGTCCTTGCCTTATTACTCCTGATCATCGGCTTGACGCTGATCTTCCTCGAGCTGTTCATCCCCTCGGCGGGAGTGCTCGGGTTTTTGGCCGTCGTTGCGCTGATCGGCTCGGTGGCGTATGCCTACATGAAAGAGGGCATGGCGGTCGGCACGATATTTCTCGCCGCCGTGGTGGTTTTGGTCCCCATTGCGATCGGGATCGCCTTTCGGATTTGGCCCCATACCCCCATGGGCAAGCGCATCTTGCTGGGGGCCCCGGACCGAGGCGACCCCGACGAAATTGAAGCCTCCTCCTTGATTGGCTTGGTTGGCAAACGGGGGATTTCCACCAGTTTGCTCCTGCCCAGTGGGGTGGTGGAAATCGAGGGGGAGACCTACGACGTGTTGGCACTCGGGGGGGCAATCGACCGCGGCACGGCCATCGAGGTGGTCGAAGTGGAGGGGACCCGCGTGTTTGTGGTGGAGGCGCGGGACGAAGAGGTGCCCCAGGCGAAACCTGCCGACGAGGACGATCCTTATTCCAAACCGCTGGAATCGCTCGGAATCGATCCCTCGGAGGACCCGTTTGCTTGACAATCGGCGTGGGAATGAGATAACAGGGAGGCTAGCCCGGTCTCGCCGGTGCCCCTACCCCCATGACGTAAGCCCTTTGAGTTCAGGAATCACCATCCCATGCACCTGTTAGCGCAGCAGGCTCTCGGCCGAAACCTCCTTATTTTCGGTCTGATTGTCGCGGTCATCATCACGCTGGTCGTGCTGGGGGTCTTTGCCTTTTACTTTCGGCTGTGGATCCAATCGGTTACGACCGGGGCGGGGATCTCGATCTGGGATTTGCTCGGGATGTCGTTCCGGAAGGTGAATCCCAGGGCGATTGTCCGTAGCAAGATCATGGCGGTTCAAGCGGGTCTAGGAGAAGAGACCGGCATCACCGGTCGGGCCTTGGAGGCCCACTTCCTCGCCGGCGGTAACGTCCCGCAAGTAGTCAGGGCTCTGATCGCCGCCAACAAGGCAAAAACCATTCAGCTCACCTTCCGCGAGGCGACCGCGATCGACCTCGCCGGTCGCGAT
The DNA here is from genome assembly GCA_040880405.1 of Pirellulaceae bacterium. Classification (GTDB taxonomy): domain Bacteria; phylum Planctomycetota; class Planctomycetia; order Pirellulales; family Pirellulaceae; genus JBBDIM01. The sequence goes on from JBBDIM010000001.1 coordinate 10,921, forward strand.
ATCCTAGAAGCGGTGCAGACCAGCGTTTACCCCAAGGTGATCGACTGCCCACCTCGCGACGCCAAACGACCGACCCTCGACGCCGTGGCGAAAAACGGGATCCAGCTCAAAGTCAAGGCCCGAGTCACCGTCCGAGCCAACCTCCAACGGCTGATTGGTGGTGCCACCGAAGAAACCATCATCGGCCGCGTGGGTGAGGGGATTGTGAGTGCCATCGGTTCCGCCGAAACGCACTCGCAGGTGCTGGAAAACCCTGATTTGATCTCCAAGGCGGTGCTGGCCCGACGATTGGACTCGAACACCGCGTTCGAGATCGTCTCGATCGATATCGCCGATATCGACGTCGGCGAGAACATCGGGGCCCGGCTGCAAGCCGACCAGGCGGAAGCCGATACGCGGATCGCGCGCGCTCGGGCCGAAGGTCGCCGCGCGATGGCGGTCGCCGCCGAACGGGAAAACCTGGCGGAAATCGAGAACGCCCGGTCCGCTTTTGTCGAGGCGGAAGCGGAGATTCCCAAGGCAATGGCCGAGGCGTTCCACTCTGGCAGGCTGGGGATTATCGACTACTACGAACTGCGCAACGTCCAGGCCGATACGGAGATGCGAAAATCAATCGCGCTCTCTTCCAGCGGCGGTACGAAGTAACCGGGTTCGCGATTTCCTTTCGATATATCAGAGGCGAAACGTCATGGACGTGGAAGATTGGATCAAAATCATCGCCGTACTGATCTTCTTCGTTGGGCCGTTGATCCTGCGGGCCTTTGGTGGTCGTGATGTCCAACCCGACCGCCGCCCACCGGTGGAACTTCCCGATCCACCGCCTCGTCCGCAAGGTGGCCAGCGTCCGCAGGAAGGACAGCCCCGCAGTCTGGAAGACGAAATCTCGGAGTTCCTCCGCGAGACCAAGCGGCAAGGAGGCGAGGCCCCGGCCCGCGAGAGAAACGATACTTTTCACGACGACGAAGACTTTGTGACTGCTGAACCGGTCCGTCCCTCCTACTCGGATCGCCGCTCGTCCCCCAGCTACACCGAGGCGGAACCTGCCCAAGCCGCGCTCGCTCAGGCGCTCGAGTTTAAATCGGCCCACGACAATCCGTATGCCGAGGTGGATGTCGCCTCCCTCTCTTCCGAACCGCTCACTTATGAAGGTCTCGGAGACGAGTACGATTACACCTCGGTCGATGTCGAACCGGATGACCCTCACGCCGAAAAAGTAGCCGCCGCAGTGACCGGCGTGACCTTGGTGGAGATGATCCGCGACCCCAACAGCCTCCGCAGCGCCTTCATCCTGGGTGAGGTCTTCCGGCGACCGAATCGCTAGCCCGATTCACCGTTTCCAGGGCTGGTTCAACTCACCGGTGGTCAACGCGGCACAATTCTTTTAAGCTTTCTTGCTTGTCATTGCCACAATCTTCGGCCTGAGCTGCGATGGAAATCGGGCCGCACTCGCTCAAACCACATTTCACCCCTAACAACAGGACTCTCCGCTCATGGCTTTGGAAATCACCCCCGGGAAAACAAAACTTGGTTGGATTGGCACCGGCGTGATGGGCTCCAGCATGTGTGGCCATCTGATCGACGCCGGTTTCACCGCTACGGTCTATAACCGCTCGAAGGAAAAAGCGGCCGGCCTGATCGAGAAGGGGGCCACCTGGGCCGATACCCCCAAGGCGGTCGCCGAGGCGAGCGATGTGATCTTCACCATCGTCGGTTTCCCCCAAGACGTGCGGGAAGTGATTTTGGGGGATGACGGCGTGTTGGCTGGCTCGAAAAAGGGGAACGTCATTGTCGATATGACCACTAGCGAGCCTTCGCTGGCCGTTGAGATCGCCGAGGTCGCCGCCAAGCAAGGGGTGGAAAGTGTCGACGCGCCTGTCTCCGGTGGCGATGTCGGAGCGAAGGAGGCTCGGCTCTCGATCATGATTGGGGGTGACGCCGCGGTCGTCGAAGCCTTGAACTCCTGCTGGGAAGCGATGGGCAAGACGATCGTGTACCAGGGAGGCCCCGGGGCGGGTCAGCACACCAAGATGGTCAACCAAACGCTGATCGCGACCGGGATGATCGGGGTCTGCGAGGCGCTGCTGTATGGCCACAAGGCGGGCCTGGACCTGGAGACGGTGATGAAATCGGTCTCCAGCGGAGCGGCCGGAAGCTGGTCCCTCTCGAACCTCGCCCCGCGGATCATCGCCAACAACTTCGATCCCGGCTTCTTCGTCGAGCACTTCATCAAGGACATGGGCATCGCGCTGGCTGAGTCGCGCAAAATGGGCCTGTCCCTTCCCGGCTTGGCGCTGGCCGAACAGCTTTACCAAGCCGTAAAGGCCCAAGGCTACGGCCGCAACGGCACCCACGCCCTGCAACTGGCCCTCAGCACGCTGAGCAACATCGATTGGAAAAATCGGTAACCGCGAAGGTGCCGCGGAAACACGTGATAGAGCCGAATCGACCATTCGATTCGGCTCTCTTTATGGCTTGGGCCGACTTTACCGGCAACTTTCCGCAGGACGTTTATCTTTCGCAACCGTTTCCTTTTGACATCATGCCGATTGCGGGCAACAGTTTTCTATCGCGCGCCGGTGGAGAGCCGTTTTCCCGGGCCGCGTTTGGTTTTGCTGAGTCGATGGGAGTAACGGGGCAATGATTGCGGAAGCCGATCCTCAACTGGAATTTTCGGACCAAGGTGCCAAACGGGGCCCGGTGATCATCTGCGACGATCAGCCGGATCTCCGCGAGACCCTTGCCCTCTGCCTGAAACACCGCGGCTACGAGCCACTGGAAACCGGACTGGGACAGGAATGTTTTCGCTTGGCAACCGAGACCGCTCCCCGCGCCATCCTGCTCGACCTCTGCCTACCGGATGTCTGCGGCCTGGAGGTGTGCGCCGAACTGTCTGATTCGCTCAAGACCCGGGATATCCCGGTGATCATCATCAGCGGCGTCGGCGAAGCGGACACCGTGCGAAACGTTCGCCGAGCCGGAGCCAGCTTCTATTTGCACAAGCCGTACGATCCGAACACCCTGCTGGCCATTTTGCAGCGGGCAATCGAAGAAAACGAATCGTGGTAAGGGCCTAAGAACCCTCGGGCACCGGGTCCTGCGTAATGAGTCGGGTACCGGGTACCGGGTGCCATGCCCACGCCCTCCAACGTGGGCATGCTTGGGCGAGCAAATTTTCTACCGGCAACGAAAATTTCACGGAACCCAACCACGCCTCCCAAGCCGATTCCACCCTACTTCACCGCCGCATACGCCCCAAAACAGGCATTCGCGTGCAAAATATCAACCTGCCGGAACCCGGTTTCCCAGGCCAGTTGGGTTTGAAAGGCCAAGCTCCGGGGTGAGTCTTCCTTCGCGATATAGGCGAACACCTGATCGCGATACTCGTCCCCCTTTAGCTGGCTGAGATACCGGCCATATCGCTCGGTTTGGATCTGACGGACCGAATCGAGTTCAAAGTCGATCAGATCGCTCACCAAAAAAATCCCCCCAGGGCGGAGCGATTGGAAGATCTTCGCCAGCACCGATTCCCACTCCCGCGTCTCGCGGAGATGATGCAGCACGGCCGCCGCGACGACGATGTCGTACCGCGACTTCGTCAATTCAACCGAGCGAATGTCCTCCTGCCAGCGGTCTACCTTCCTTGCCGTCGATTCGCCTAATCGCGCGGCGGCCCGGTCGAGCATCGGCCCGCTCAGGTCGATCAATCCACATTCCAGATTCGGCAATCGCTCTAGCATCTTAAGCGTGAAGTTGCCCGCTCCGCAGCCGATGTCGAGCATCGTCGTTGCTTGGGGAACCTCCGCGGCCGCAGTGGCGGTCAATATCTCTAGTACGAGTGGAGCGTCCATCGTGGCGGACTGGCCGGTTTCGAGGTTCGCGAACCGCTCGACATCGGCGTCGAACCGCTCGCGAATTTCTTCAACGGAGGATTTCAGGGAGGGGTGGTTCATGGATTGATTCCGATGGGTCGGCTAACCGGTTCTCACGCTTGGCGCAATCTCAGGGCAATTGGGTGACATACAACCGTTATGTCCCACCGTTGTGTCACTAAGTGCAGGGCGGGCTCCCGTAAGTCATGCCTATTGCGGGCCTTTTTTCTCTTTTGTGATTAGGGCCTGACCCGATAGAATACGATAGCGAGACGAAAAATAACAGACAGGCAAACCGTACACGGTGCAGGGCAGCGAGCGATTTTAACCTCAAGGAGGCGGGCGGATGGAAAATGTGCTCACGGTGATTCTGGCCGGCGGAAAGGGATCGAGGTTGGAGCCCCTCACACGCGATCGCGCCAAACCAGCGGTGCCGTTTGGCGGAGTGTATCGTATTGTCGACTTCGCCCTCTCGAACTGCCTGAACAGCGGTTTGCGGAAGATTCAGATGCTCACCCAGTACAAGGCCCAAAGCCTTGACCGGCATGTGAATCTGGGCTGGCAACGCTATTTCTGCCGTGAATTGGGGGAGTTCATCGATGTCGTCCCGCCGCAACAGCGGATCGACGAGCAATGGTACCAAGGAACCGCCGACGCCGTCTATCAAAACATCTACGCGCTGGAAAAGCACCGACCGGACTACGTCGTCATCCTCGCCGGCGATCACATCTACAAAATGAACTACGCCTCGATGATCGATTTCCATATCGAGAACGGCGCGGACCTCACGGTGGGTGCCCTTCGCGCGACGGTAGAAGAGGCCAAAGCGTTTGGCGTGATGGAAATCAACACCGACCAGCGCATTCTGGGGTTTGAAGAAAAATCGCAGACCCCGAAAACCATGCCGGGGGACGACCAGCATTGCCTCGCTTCGATGGGTATTTACGTCTTTTCGGCCAACTTCCTGTTCGAGCAGTTGTGCCGCGACGCGACCAAGAAGACCAGTGCCCACGACTTCGGGCGGAACATCATTCCGTCGGTGATCGATACCCACCGGATCTTTGCGTTTCCGTTCCGCGACGAGAACCGCAAGGGGGACGCCTATTGGCGGGACGTAGGGACCTTAGATTCCTACTTCGAAGCCAACATGGACCTGGTAAATATCGACCCGCAGCTCAACATCTACGATGAACAGTGGCCCCTGCGGACCTACCAACCAAACCTCCCCCCGCCGAAGTTCGTCTTCGCCGGGCAGGTCGGTGCCGACCGCCGAGGCAGCGCCTTGGATAGTATCGTGTGTGCCGGGTCGATCATCTCCGGCGGCGAGGTGGAACGCTGCATCCTTGGCCCCAGCGTCCGCGTGAACAGCTTTTCCAGTGTCGAGGATTCGATCCTGTTCGAAGGGGTCAGCATCGGCCGCCACGCAAGGGTCCGCCGCGCGATCATCGACAAGGGAGTCCACATCCCGGCCGAGGCGGAAATCGGATTCGACACCGAACTCGACCGCCGACGCGGCTTCACCATCAGCCCCGGCGGCGTGGTGGTCATCGCCAAGGAAGACGCCGTGGATCAGATGCTGAGGGCGGAAAGAGGCCAGGTGGCTTGAGCTTCGCTGCGGTGGTCAGGGTGGGTGAAGCCCGATAGGGCGTAACCCACCGATGGTGGGCGGGTAAAATCTCCGGCGCGGATCGGGAATTGTTCTGTGCACGCATACATGAACCCAGGCCAAATTGCCGCCACGAAATTGGTTGGCGATGGTGGGTTCCGAAGACTCCACCCACCACAGAATCTGCCACGAGGTCTTTACAGCTCATCCGCAATATACGATTCAAACGTCTGTCGCTTGCGAATCAAGCGGGGTTTTTGGTCCTCTATGAGAACTTCCGCGGCGATGGGTTTGCTGTTGTAGTTGCTGCTCATGCAGTGGCCGTAGGCTCCGGCGCATTCGATGATGAGCAGGTCGCCGACCATTGCCAGCGGGAGTTTCCGGGCGCTGACGTAGCCACCCTCTTCCTGCGTGAAGATGTCGCCTGACTCGCATAGGGGGCCGCCGACGATTACGTCTTGTTCGGCGACTTCAGTGGCTCCGTCGCGGCGGGCGACTGAGATGGGGTGATAGGCCCCGTACATGATCGGTCGGGCCAGGTTGTTGAAGCCGGCGTCGGCGACGTAGAACAGGTTGCCACCCATTTGCTTAATGGCGCGGATTTGGGCGATTAAGTAGCCCGACTCGGCGGCCAAGTAGCGGCCCGGCTCGATCTCTAGGCTAATCGGGTGCTCGAACTTCTGGGCCAAGGTGTTGCGGACCTTGTCCCAAAGGGAAAAGTATTGGTCCAGGTCGACATACTGCTGATCGGAGCGGTAGGCGATTGGGAGTCCCCCACCCGCGCTGATGGTGGTAATGGTGCGGCCCACTTCCAGGGCCGCTTTTTCCATCGCGCCGCAGACTTGGGCCAGGTGTTCCAGGTCGGTCCCACTACCAATGTGCATGTGTAGGCCGGTCACCTGGATGTTGTGCCGGTCGGCCAGTTGCAGGCAGTCGTCGAGTTGCTCGTGCCAGATGCCATGCTTCGATTGCTCGCCGCCGGTGTTGGTCTTTTGGCTGTGGCCATGCCCGAAGCCGGGATTGATCCGCAGGGTGATCGCGCTACCGGGGGCCCTTTCGCCCAGTTGGTTGATCATGTCGGGCGAGCCGCAGTTGACGTGCAGGCCATGTTCGACACACAGGTCCAACGCCTCGTCGTCAAAGATATCGGCCGTGTAGACGATGGGGTGAGGCTCGCCATGGGTGGTGTACCCAGCGGCCAAGGCGCGGCGGATTTCCCACGCACTGACCGCGTCGACCGTGACGTTGTGCGCGCGAACCAGTTTCAGGATTGCGAGGTTCGAGCAGGCCTTTTGGGCGTAGCGGACGACATCGAACTGGGCCAAGTCGCCGATCCGCTCAACGATTTTGGCGGCGTCGTACACATAGGTGGGTGTGCCGAATTGTTGGGCCAGTTCCAGAACAGGGACCTGGGCGATCTCGGTACGAACCGTGGGAAATGTCGGAGCGGTGGGCATGGCGACTGCTGGGAAATCAATGGATTGTTGTTCGGAATGACTCATTTATCGCACCTCATCAAGAAACGAACAAGGCGGCCTGGCATAACTGCCGGGCCACCTTGTGGGATACGATTGAGAGGAAGGTCAAGGACTAAAAATCCTGGACGTCCACCTCCGGGCCAGCGTTATTTGGGTTGTTGTTGGCCGCGGCGGCACCAATGGCGGCCGCTTTGATCACGTCGTCCTGCAACTGAAGACGGACGCGAGCACCTTTCTCGTTCACTTCACTGGTAATGCTGATCTTGTCGGTCTCTTCCGTCAGGGCGGCGATCGCGGACTTGAGGGCGGGTTGCGGGTCGACAAAGTCGATGTACTGCAAAATCGTCTTCACAGAGAAGACCATGGTGCTGCTGTTGACCGGTTGACCGGCCGAGGCCGCCGACTTGTCGATCGCCGCTTTTAGCTTGGTCGTGGCTTGATCGCCGATGGCCAGGTACGCGCCTTGTTCAGCGACACCCAGGACAACATCAAGCTTTTCGCCCAAGACTTTTTTGGCCTTGTCGTCCGCCTTGTCGGTCGGGATGCTCATCGTGTGAAAGCGGACTGCCTGGTGGGTCTCGGCGTTCCAGTTGACCCCGGGGAAATCGGGGTTTTCCTTCGCGATTTCGGCCAGTTCCTTGAATCCGTCCTCGACTCGATTGCCATCGGCGACAAATGCGCCCAGGAGGAACGTCATTTTCTCGTCAGCCAGATCGAGGTGAGCCCCCATGTCGAATCGACCAGTCCGCGCCGTTTCGATCAGGGTATCGAAGGCGAGTTCAATGGCCGTGGTAATCGCCTGCTTGGCCTCTTCGTCGTCCGCTTCCTTGGTGGCCTCAACGATGGCCTGATCTCGGATTGCCTGCAATTGCGGAATCTGCGGCTCGATCTCGGCCGGATCGCTCTTGCTAGTGACCAGCATGCTAAAGGCAGCACCCTTTTTGTGGAAACCGGCGTAGTCGCTCGCCTGGTTCCGATTCATCTCAAGCTGCTGGGCCATTTTGGAACCGGCAACCGGGTTGAGCAGCATGTCCAAGTAGGTGATGCCCCCCTCCGAGTCGACATTCCAAGCCACGGTAATTTCTTCCGTTTCTTCGAATACGCGCTTTACTTCCTCGATCTGCTTCGCCAGCATCTCTTTGCGAGCGGCGAACTCCTCGTCGGTTTCCTCCGCCTCTTGTTCCAGAGAAAGCTCGACCCCGGCCCGCATTTGCTCGACCAGGATTTCCCGGTACAGTTCCGGCACGTTGCCAGGTAGCACGGTGACCGCGAGGTCGTAGTCGTTGGGCATTTCGCCCAGCAGCGTGGAAGGATCGGCGGGGAGAATGCCGAGATTGTCCTTGTCGCCAGAGACGATGGCCCAGCCTTCAATCTCTTTCACAAACAACGGAATCGGCGTACCGAGCAATTTGACGCCATCACCAACATCCTGGGGCGGGCCGTACTGTTCCTTGATCAGGAGCATTACCGAGTCGAAGTCGGTGACTGGAATGAATCCGACCGGCTGAAAGTCTTGCCCGTTGGTCATGACGACCGCGCCAATCGGCTTGGTTTTGTCGACTCCCTGCGTGAAGGGGGCGGACATGATGGCGACCATGCGGCCGAGATCGGCCTGATCCGCCGCCGTGGCGAGGAACTGGACATCGCGAATCACCTTGCTGACGGGGGCGACCGAAACAACGGCGACCGGTTTGTTGACGGCGGCCTGGGCCTCCGGGGCGGCCTCATCTTGCGCGTGGGCCATGGCCAGCGGCAAGGATAATAGTACCAAGCCCAAGGCCGCGATCCAGGAACGTTTACGTAGCGTCTTCACGATATTACTCTCCATAGGAAACGTGTGTCTAACGCACCGACATTCCGGCGCGGCGATCTAACCAGACTGCATCGCACGACCCATTAATGTATCCCAAGCGGGGCAGTCGTTAAACCCAAGTGCGCGGGTGGGGCCAACTGTGCTGGGAGGTCCGTCGTGGGGGTGCTGGGTGAGGCAAAGCTGGCGGGGCGGTGTTGTCAACGTGCGGTGCCAACGAGTGGGTAACCACTGAGATCCAGCGGCGCGCAGCCTGTGCCATCGTTAGTCATACTGCGATAACCGAGGGAAAGTTTCGCAACCGCGAAAGAAAACCGGGGAGAAAAATCTCCGCGCGTTCCCACCGGCTTGCTTGAATCATTTCCCGCGAGTTCAACCGAGCGCAATAGCGACATGGCTCGGGATTCACCCGATAGAGGGTGAGAGCTATGAAGATAAATAGACGGGGAAACCCGAACCGGGACGTTTCCCGGGGAGAACGCGATTATCGTTCGCGAAAGACGATCCGTCCTTTGGTCAGGTCGTACGGAGAGAGTTCGACCCTTACCCGGTCTCCCGGGACAATCCGGATAAAGTGCTTTCGCATTTTGCCCGCGACATGGGCCATCACCGTCGGCCCCTCGTCCAACTGAACCCGAAACCGGGTGTTGGCCAAGGCCTGGGTGACGGTACCATCGACCTCGAGGGCCTCTTCTTTTTTCGACATAACTTCCTATTACCGGCGGTGGTTGTTTTGAAGGAGCGTCAACAGGAACTCCAGCATCAGTATATCGGGATTAAAGTAAATCGCAAACGGGAAGGAAAATTTCAGAGAAGTCGGGAAGTGCTCGTCGGATATCGCTCGCCGATTGGCCCAAAATACCCGCTATCACACGAAAAGGCCCGCAACTTGTCGCATTTTCCAGCGACAAGGGCGGGCCAATTTGGGTTAAACCACCGATCGTGCGAATTTCGACAACGCCGTTCTACGGTAGGTTATCAAGTTCGAAATCGAAGGTGTTGTTCCCCTCGACCACTTCCAATCGCGACGATACGGGAACCATTTCCATTTTAAGCGCAACATCCTGCTGCTCCGGGTCGAGGTTGGCGAAATCGCTAATTTCGTCCGGAGCGACCGATGGAACTCGTAAACCGACTTGGTGGTCGCCGATCAGTGCGCCCGAGAACTGATGGGTGTAGTGGAGCGTGTATCGTCCATCAACATCGGTACGACCAAAGGAAGGGCGGCCGGTGCTTGGCTGGAATTGAACCACCACATGCTCCACGGGCTGGCCCCCACGAGTAACGGTTCCACTCACTGGATGTAACGGTTGTCCGCTATCGCTAAAGCAGCCAAGTAGCGACACGAGACAGGCGATGGCAATAAGATTCAATGATTTCATGATTAGCGATTCAATATCCGTATATGGGAGGCAAATATTTGGCGTCCGATTGAAGGGCTCGCCGCAAACGGTTCCCGCTGAATTCAAACATCTAAGCGACATGTCACGGTAAGCGCAGGGCAGCCGCTTCACTCCGATGTTACAAAAAAGCCCCTCGTGCCACTGGCGCACGAGGGACCGATTTTTTCAAGCCCTGCCCAGCTTGTGTCGCCAAGGGACTTCGGCCCTTTGTCGACACGGCCCTTGCGGCAAATCACTTAGAATTCGCTGGTCTGAACTTCGTTACCAGCTCGCGTGGCGAAGGCCGCAAAGGCCACGCCATCAATGGTATCCGGGAGGAACTTAACGTGCCCATCGGAAAACGCGAACATGGCACCTCCTGGATGGAAGCTCCCATAGGTTCGGTAGGGCTCGAAGCCCATCGTGTGGGCATTGATGGGGAACACGGCCGAAGCGGGAGGGAAAACCCGGTCGAAGTATAACACGGTGTCCGTCCCCGACCACCATCCCGCCTTACGCCTCGAAATGTTAGCGCCCCCGGCGGCACCGCCATCTCGCTCACCTACCAACAGCGTATTGCTTGTCCCGTCAACGATATCCCGCATGCTACGAGTGACGCCGAACGCAAAAACACCATTGAATCCACCAGCGGCCGATTGGGGATTGGCGGGCAAGTCGCCGCTCGACATTTGGTAATACTTGCTCGGATCACCAGGCTGTTCCATGGTACCCCCATTGGCCATGTAATTCGACTTACCGTTGTTCGATCGCTCCGTGTTAATCCCGCCCATAATATCCGAGGGGCATTGAAATGCCGTAAGCGGTTGCGCGGATGCGGAATCGGCATTCCCTTGGACGACGTCAATTGAGAAGTTATTCATCTCCGTTCGCAGGGCTTCATACATCGCGTCCTGCTCGATAAACGGCAACAGAGAAGCGCTCCAGATATGGAGGTTCGAAAAATCGCCAAAGCTCCGCCTCGGGTACACGCCCATTGGAAAGGTGAGATGCGTGTCATGGTAATTGTGCAGCGCCAAGCCGATCTGCTTCAGGTTGTTAGAGCACTGCATCCGTCGCGCGGCTTCCCGTGCTTGCTGAACGGCGGGCAACAACAGGGCAACCAAAACACCAATGATCGCAATGACCACCAGCAATTCTACAAGCGTAAAACCTCGATCTCTAATTTTCATACGTCGCTCTCAAAAAAAGTTGAATTGCGTAAAAATACCTGGGTTCGCTGAGTTTCTGTGCCCACCCTAAGAATACGTTATTCCCTCGCGGGATGATTGTCAATTCTAAATCTTAAAGCTGTTCCTAGCGATTGACAATTCGCCCTAAGGCACTTCCACAGTTGACCTTACATGCAAACCACGGCTTCCAATTTAAAAACTTTGGCGTTTTTTCTCGCCAAAGGAGATATTGCGTGAACGGGATGGACTTTCGTTGTGGGCCGAATGTAAGACGCGTAAAGGATTTTGCTCGAAGCACCCCATGTAGTCCCTCAGAAAATTAAATGCACCACATAGAGGATTTTCCGTCAAGGGCCGGCCTACTCGCCTCTTGGGTCGGATTCAAGATTCTGAACGATAATCATGTCCATGAGGGCGGCTTTCATAGGTCGACGTAAGTCGTTGAAGTATAAAACCCTACGTCGATATTACGTCTGTCATCTGCGATCGTTTAATGTCGCTTATGGGCTAACCCGTTGTGGAATGTCGCAATATCGCCATGGAATCGAAATAGGTCAGGGTGGTATTGAGATGAATTGCCGAGACTTGCGATTCGGTTCGCACGCTCGCTCGACGACTGCTCCAAAGTCTCATCCATGTGCGAAATGGGAGGGCGCAGCGTGGAATGTTACTTCCGCACTCCCCGGGCCAAAACTTCCACCAAAAACTCCGCCGATTCCACCCCGACCGAAAGGCGAATCGTCGCTCCGCTGATGCCTAGCCCCGCAAGTTGCTGGGGTGTGAGATTGCGGTGGCTGGTGGAGGCGGGGTGGCTGAGGGTTGTGGAGAGGTCGCCTAGAGAGGGACAAAAGGGGATTTCCGGGACGTTTTCGATAAACCGGGCCGCGGTGGCTTCTTCTTGGCCAGCGGTTGCGGACAGGGTGAAGGTGACGATCGTCCCTTGGCTCCTGGGCAGCACGGTTTGGGCCAGTTGGTGCTGTGGGTGAGTGGGCAGGCCGGGATAGAGGACCGTTTCCACCGCCGGTTGCGTCGCTAAAAATCCTGCGATCTGCTGGGCGTTGTCCGCTGCTCGATCGGCCCGGAGGTGCAGGGTGGAAAGACCTCGGGCCGCCAGCCAACAGTCGAAGGCCCCGGCCGTCAGTCCCCAGATCGAGAGCATGCGGCGGATCTCGGCGTGCTCGTGTCCGCTGCCAGCGATCATCCCTAGCAGGCCATCAGCGTGGCCATTCATGATTTTGGTGAGGCTCTCCACCACAAAGTCCGCCCCATGCCGCAGTGGTTGGCAGGCATAGGGGGAAGCGAAGGTGTTGTCGACCACCAGAAGTGTCCCGGCGGCGTGGCACAGCTCGGCCAATTGCGGTAAATCGGCGAGCTTGAGGGTGGGGTTGGAGATGGTTTCCACCACCAGCAGTTTGGGCGGCTGGGCGGCGATCGCTGGGCGGACTTGGGACAGATCGCTGGTGTCGATCCGCGTGGCGGTCATGCCCCAGCGGGTTGCCTCGCTGTCGAGCAGATCGAGCGATCGCCCGTATAGGTCTTGGCTGAGCAGCAAATGATCGCCGGGCGTGCAGGTCGCCAGCATCAGGGCGGAATAGGCGGACATCCCGCTGGAAGTGATCTCGCACCAAGTGGCCCCATGCAGGTCACGGCAGCGCTGAGCGAGCATGTCACCATTGGGGTGTCCATCCCGCTGGTAAACGTAGCCGGGGGTCTTTCCCGTCAGCGTATCGCGGGCAGCGGCGGGGCTATCGCATGCATAGACCGACGCCAAGTAAATGGGTGGAGAATGAGGCGTGGTATTCACCGACGGGGTTTGCCAGAACTTGGCGCACAGGTCGTCAATTGGTTGATGGCGATTGGGAGATTCGGTCATGATGGCGACATGGTGGGCGAAAAGTCCGCAAGAAACAACCGAAGGGGCCGAGTCGACGCAGGTCGAAGCTCACCCCTTATATACCCCTTCGGTTATACCCGCCTACCAGAGTGCATGTCAGTGGAGCCAGCTTGACCGAACAATCGCTCAGGATAGACGCGCGAACGTCCCACGCCATTGGTTCCCGGTCGACTCCCCACACACAGACGAGTAATCCGTCACCGCTGGCCAAATCTGGTATGATCAGAAACCAAACCCAGCCATGACAGCGACAAACGCCGATCGACCAAGTTTCCCGGAGCTTTTAACGCGCCCCCGCCAGTTGGTGATCAAAGGGATTATCTGGAAAGACGAGATATGGTTGCGGGAATTCTTGAGAAAACTGCGTGAGTCGCTGCCCGAATCGTGCGGGAAATCGTTGCACAGGGGCGTTTTCTTTGCCCAAAAGTTGCCCGCAGAGGTGGTTGTGGCCGGTTTCCGCTCAATTCCGCGCTTTTTTGTTGTCGATCTTTCCCTATAATGTGGGCGACGCACTTCAATCATCCCGTCGCTACTCCCTCCAGGTTTTGAGTTAATGGCCAAGAAAAAAGCCCCACGCAAGAAACTGCCGAAGACCCTTGCGGTCATCAACGCCGATAATTGCACCGGGTGCGAATCGTGCCTCGAAGTTTGCCCGGTCGATTGCATTATCAAGATTGAGCAGTATCCGCAGTTTGGTGCGATGCAGAGTTGGTGCCAGATCGATCTGGAACGCTGTGTCGGTTGCGAGGTCTGTGTCCACATTCCGCAGAAAAAGACCAACCCCTACGAGTTGACGGTCTGCCCCTGGGACGCAATCGAAATGGTCAAGACAGAAGACGTGGCCAGCACGGTGGCGAGTATTGGTGGACCGCCGGAGTACATCAACGAGAACTGGGATAATTTGGTTGGTACCGCCCATCATTTGGCGGTCCTCAAGGCGGAAGGTTAGCTCGCAAGGGGGAACTTCACTTCCAGGATCGAAAAGTCATCTCCCAGGACCGATTCCTCGCTTAGCTCCCGGGCATATTCCAGCAGGACATCCATCTTCGATTTGCCTGCGGGTAGATCTTGGCTCATCAGTTCGACGAACTCTTCGTGGGTCCATTCCCCGCCACCCTGCTTGTGAATTTCAAAGACGCCGTCGCTGTACAGATAGAGGATCGACCCTGGCTCGATCACGCGGTAATCCTCGGCGAAGTCGTCCCAAGGAATCATGCCCATCAGCGGGCCTTGCGAGTCGAGGGGAATCGGGCTTTTTTCCCCTGGGGAATAGACGAGCGTCGGCGGATGCCCTCCGCCAGCCCAGGTGAGCGTACGGCTCGGCAGATGGTAGACCCCGTACCAGATGGTGAACAGTTTGTTGTCATGCTTGTCCATCGTGAACCGCTCGTTCAGGGCCTTGAGCACCTGGCCTGGTCGGCGGAAGTCGGTGTTGGGTAGGGAATCGTCCCGCACGACATTGAGGACACTCACGGCCAGGAGGCACGAATCGAGCCCATGTCCGGTGACATCGAGCAGATAGAGGGCCAGGTGGTCGTCGTCGATGGCGTGGTAGCCCATCACATCGCCCCCCAAATCCGTACTGGGGATGTACCGCCAATCGATCTGAAGCGGCTTCTCGCACGGCTTGGGAATTAGATTGCGGACATAGTCCGCCCCGGCGTCCAAGTCCCGTTTCATCTTCTCGTTGGCATGCTCCAGAGCCGAGGTCCTGGCCCGGACGATATCCTCCAACTGCGCGTTGTACTGCTGGAGCTGCTCGTTTTTCTCACGCAATTCCTCCAGCAGTTCGGTCCGGCTCTTGAGAGAGATCCTGCCACGTTGCCGCGTGATGAATGCCTGGGTGGGTGAGAGGAAGGTGTGGGGCACCCGTTGAATGAGCGTGAGCCGGTATTGGCCTTCGTCTTGCGTCTGGGCCAATCGGTCGAAGATTTCGCGGAGGATATCGATCTCCGGGAATCGCTCCTGTCCGGTGAATTCCAACACCAGCAAGGTTTCGGGGGGCTGCTGATCGACGGAAACGCAAAGCGTCGCGGGCTCCGTTTGCTGTACGAAATGCCGTACGACTTCCGAGGTCGCGGTCGCCAATCGGGTCGCTTTCACCTGATCGAACTGCAGATCGCCGGCCAGGCTTAAGATCTTGTTGCGGACATCGATGGCGGCGGAGCGGTCGAAAATCCGAATTTCGCCAAGCGGAATCATGATAAGGGTCTCATTGCGATACAGGATGCGTCGTCATGGGGTTTGCCAAACCGCCGGACCACCTCTCGGGCGACGATCTCGGCGGGGTCGCCATGAATGTGGCGATAGTCGCTGGTTTCAAAATGACTGGAGACACCGTCCGAATAAATCAGCAGGAGGTCTCCCTCGGTCAGGCAAAGGTGTTCCTCGCGGGGGCTGCGAAGGGTGTGACCGAGGACCCCCTCCTTCGTGAGCAGGTGCTGATGCCGCGGGCCCAAAATGCGTCCCACCGCGTTGCCGATCCCCACGAAGCGCAAATCGCCGCTGGCCGGTTCAAACCGAGCCAGGCTCACTACCGCGCCGCGACTTCCATGCAAGTGTTGGTGGAGAATGTTGATCAATTTAAGTGGCTTCTCGCTGAGATGCCCGCGGAGGAAGTTCTCGATCCGTGAGGCCAATTGATGAGCCTCCGGCCCATGTCCCAGGACGTCGATGACCGCCAAAAGGTAAAATCCCGCGCCCGGCAGGACCAAAGCTCGGTCACCACCGACCAACTGCCCTTCCGCCGCCCTCGCATAGGCCCCCACGTCGAGTTGCCCCGGGTGGTCTAACGCCATTTTCTCACCACGACTTGCGTACCGCCGCCCGGGGTGGAGTTGATTTCAAATTCGTCCATCATCCGCCGGACCCCCGGCAAGCCGAGCCCGAGGGTTCCGCCGGTGCTCATGCTATCGGTCATGGCCTGTTCGATGTCCTCGATCCCGGGGCCGTTGTCGCGAGCCTCGATCTCAATGCCGGGACGGTCTCGCCGTTGCACCTGGCGCATGACCAACTCGCCGCGGGTCGCGTACTTGACGATATTCCGGGCCAATTCCGAAACGCTGGTAGCGATCATCGCCACCACGTTGCCGTCGAATCCAATCGAAGCGGCGACTTTTCGCGCCAGCAGCACCGACCGGATCACACTCCGCTCGTCAACAATCGCGATACGATGCTCCTCGTCGGTCATGTCGGATCGTGTGGCTCCTCCGTTGCCGAGGCCGATTCATCCGTCACCTTAATCACCGGGAGCAAGATCTCGAAGGCCTGATCCAACGTGAGGGCCGTTTCAAGGTCGCCAAAATCAATGTCGTAATCCAACAGCGCGCAGGCGATCCCCGCTCGGATTCCAACGATCATCGTCCGCGACCCCATCAGTCGAGCCATCTCCATTGACTTGCGGAGCGCGATGAACTCCTCACGATCGATAATCTCGACCCCGGATACGTCCAAGACCACCACCTTGGTTTGTGTCGTACGGATCTTGTCCAGGAGATCTTGTTGGAACTGCTCCAGCACCCGTTGGTTCAGGTCGACCTGAATCGACGCGATCAGGCAACCCTGCGTCAATTGCATCGGAACTCGGGCCACATGGGTAAACTGTTCGGCCATGCCTTACTTTCCGTTCTCGCGAAGGACGATATCTCGATCTTGGAAAGCGGCCCCCAAGGCATCCTTGAGTGTGGCCGTGGTGCGAATGTCACCGACATTGATCCCCAGTTCAACAATCGTCTGGGCGATCGCCGGCGAGACCCCGGAAATCGTGCAGGTACAGCCCATCAACCGCGAGGCTTTGCTGATCTTGATCAAATGGTTGGCGACTGCCGTATCGACCACCGCGACACCGCTGATATCTAAGATTAACGAGCGGCTATGCGTCTCGGCGATCTTTTGCAGCACGGCTGTCATGATGTCCTGGGCTCGTTTGGAGTCGATGATTCCCACGATCGGCAGCATCAAGATATCGTTCCAGACCTCGGTCACGGGGGTCGACATCTGCATCAGTGACTCATGCTGCTCGGCGATCAGGCAGTTCGTCTCGCGCATGTAGGTATCGACAACGATCGCCACATCCAGCATGATCAGTTTGGTGATCGACTTGAGGGCCAAAGCGTATTGCTCGCCATCCAGACTGTCGTCGTACAGGACATCAGTCCAGATTCGCAGGGCGCGATACATGCTGGAGACGTAGGTAGGTAGCGGCAACCCAACGCGCGCAAGCTGTGAGCCAACCTTCTTGCGGCGACTGACATAGTGGTTATCGATGATGCCGCTGAAAAACTCTTGCCAGTACTTAGTGTGCTCGGTTTGATCTGCCTCGAGCTTGCGCGGGCTAGAGAATTGCGTTTCGTACTCGGGCTGGGTTTCGAGCCAAGCGTAGAGCTCGCTGATGAACTCTTGCATCTTGGGCGAGACCAGCTCGCCGTACGACCGCAGGGTTTCCAGGTCTTGCGCGGTCACGTGGTACAGGTCGCACAATTCGCGCGCGGATAGATTTCCCAGGTCACAATGTGAGCTCATCACCGGTGTCATCTCTTGAAGCCAGGAGGAAACCGCTCCGGGATTACCCGGCCCCGACAATTGCCGAAGCCAGTTCCATGGCGGTCAAATTCAGACAATCACCCCATGGTACTTGGAGAACCGACGCCGGTCGAGGTTTTCAAGAGGACAATCCAACGGGGATGAGTTCAATTACAAAGAGTCGGCGGCATAGAACCCCCAGCCGCGGCACCCGTAATTGAACTTATCCCCTGTTGGTGAACCTTGGGATGCACCCGCTCAGGCCTCGGCCCCTTCCTTCAATTGGGCCGTCTTCTGCAGCAGAATATGGATCAGGTTGCGCAGTTCGCGAACCTTGATCGGCATCGTCATCGATTTACGTCGATCGCCGAACACCGCCTTTTCCTTCAGCTCCACATGCTTCTCCTTGACCAGCAAGACCGCGGGAAAATCCCTCGTATGCGGGCTTTTCCCAAACGTGTTGAACGCTTCCAACGCGTCCAGGCCGAGATCGACGGCGCTGAACACGACGATGTCGGCCGGGGGCATTCCCCCGTCGTCGAATCGGCCCAGGGCGCGGTTGGGGTCGCCGATGACTAGCACGCGATAACCATACTTCTTGAGCCGCTCTCGCAAGACGTTTTGCATCTCGGGGTTCGCCTCGACGATCATCACCGTCTTATTAAGCCCCTCCAGCTTCTTCATCCCGGCATCGCCTGACATCCCGCCGGTAAGTTGGGTTCGGATTTGACCCGCTTGGGTATGGTCCCCCTTTTCCAGCTTTTGCAGGGCCAGTTTCAGATCCAACAGCAGGGAGGAGGGGGAGTCGTAGCGCCGGTCCGGGTTCGGTTCCATCGCTTTGATTGCCACCGAGGCGGCCGAGCGTGGTAACTCCGGGGCCACGTCGGCGATCGGTCTGACCTTCAAGTACCGATCCGCGGCGAGCCGGAGGGCGCGGTCGCGGGTGTCCGCCAGCGGCAACTGGCCGGTCAGCATCGAGTAGTAAATCGACCCGGCGAAGAACAGATCGCTGCGAGGATCATCACGCGGTGCCCCGGTTGCCATTTCCAACCCGGCGTAGTCGACGGTTCGCGGATTGGTGGCGGCTCCATCTTCCTGGATCTGCTCGGCGAAGGCCGCCAAGCCGAAGTCGACCAACTTGGCGCGGCCTTTACTGGAGACAAGCACGTTGGTGAGCTTCAGATCGCGGTGCGTCAAACCACGTTCCGCGGCATAGGCCAACCCCGACACGATGTCGATCATTAGGTTGGTCGCTTCAATCGGGCTGAACTTCTTGCGAATCCGCATCATCTCGCGCAGATTTTGCCCTTCGATGAACTCGATGATCAGAAAATAGTTGGTCCCTACCTGGTGCATCGAGGTCTCACTATGGACCTCATAGATCGGGCAGATATTGGGATGCCGCAGCCCCATGCCCAACTCCCCTTCAGTCACGAACTGAGCGGCCCGTTTGGGGTCGTCGGCGAATCGCCGCCTTAAGACTTTAGCCGCGACCACTTTGCCGGTGGTGCGGTGGACCGTGCGAAACACGCGCGCAAACGTCCCGGTGCCGACCATGTACAGCACTTTGTAGTCGCCATAGAAGTACCCGGTGCGGAGCCCCTTGATGACTCGTTCGACCTGGTAGTTGGTCATCAACTCGCGGCGCAGCAGCACATTTTGGAAGGCCCCCAGCGCCACATCGCGGGTTCCCAAATCGCTCCACACGCTGTCGATTTGACGAGCATCGAGCAGCTCGTAATCCATCGCCCGCTGCGCGAAATCCTCGGCGGTAAGTTCTGACATGGTATTCCTAATATGCGCAGCGGCCCCTGCTTGCCGCGCACCTCTGCTCTGATCGGGAGAAGTTATGTCATAAGAAAACGCTGTTCCAGTTGGTTATGCTATTCCAATTGACCGCGAAAAGCAATCGTTTGGATCGTAAATCCAATGGTGGAATGGGATTGCGACATCTGGGCCGATTGTGCCTAAAATCCGCCCCCAGGGGTGGGATGCCTTACCGTGAAGCAAGGTCTTAAGCAGCGAGCGTTATGACGAGGCGATGGGCGTAGTGCTTGCCAGCCTGAAGGCCGCAACGCGAAAGTAACGCGAACCGGAATCAGCCCATGCCGCCGGTGTTGCGGCTATAGGAAATAATCCGTTCGGCCCCTTGGATCTTGAGTTGAGCCGCGACTTGGTGGCCGATCTCTACCGCTTTATCGGCAGGGCCACAGGCGGTGGCTAAAATCTTCTGGACACCATCGCCACTGACGACACAGCCGTCCAAGTGAAGCAAAGAATCCTTGTCGTCGATCCGCCCCCAGGCCCCTACCGGTGCCAGGCAGCCGCCCCGCAGATCCGCCAGCAAGGTCCGTTCGGCCGTCACGGCCTGTCGGCTGGCGGGGTGGTCGAGCTGGGAAACGGCCGCTCGGGTCGCTTCGTCTTTCACGCGGATTTCAATCCCTAAGGCCCCTTGTCCCACAGCGGGCAGCATCTGCCGTTTGTCCAAAACGTGCTGGATCCGCTCGTTCAGGAGCAGGCGGCGGAGGCCCGCTTCGGCCAGGATGATGGCGTCGTAATCCCCTTCGTCCATTTTGCGGAGCCGCGTCTCGACGTTGCCGCGGATATCGCGGACTTCCAGATCGGGCCGAATGTGCAAGGCCTGGGCCTTACGGCGGACACTGCCGGTCCCTAGGACCGCGTTGGGTTTGAGGCTTTCCAGGGTCGAGGGTTCCCGGGCCACCAGCACGTCACCGCAGGCCTCGCGGGGAGGGATGGCGGCCAAGGTGAGTGCGGGCGTGGGGGCGGTTGGCAGGTCCTTCAAGCTGTGGACAGCGACATCGATCCGGCCGTCGAGCAGCGCGGCTTGGATTTCCTTCGTGAAAAGCCCCTGTCCCCCGATTTCCCCCAGGGGACCTTGGGTCACGTCCCCTTTGGTGGAGATATGGATAATCTCAACTGGGTGTCCCAGGTGGTGCAGGGCTTCGGCGACCCAATTGGCCTGCCAGAGAGCGAGTTGACTGGAACGTGTTCCGACGCGAATAGCGGCTTGGGGCATAACGTCTTGTAGCAAACGAGAGCAATCGGACGGTGGGAAACCAAGGTTGGCAACGTCTACGTCGTGCCGCGGGAGCGGACGAGATAAATCACCTGAGCCGTCCAAGATAATCGAAAACAGTGCCAGGGGCGAGGGTGCGTCCCCCCGAGCGATGTTGGCTCAAGGGGCGTCGATTCCGACTCGAGAGAGCAGGGTCCAACCGTCATGGGTCGGCGGATCATCCCGAGTACCCTTTTACGCTGCAATTTGGAACTCGCGTGCCACCCGAAAATTATGTTGGTACAGACCACTAGCGCCGCAATTCGGATCCAGGACCCGACTCTGCTTCGACCAACTCCGCGTCATGCCTGGCCACCGCTTCGGCGATCTCGGTTGCCACTTCGGTGCCGCCCGTTTGCTGATGCGCGGGGACCACCACGCCGCAGCTCACGATAAACTGCAGGGCCTGGTCGAGCGTGATGTTGAGCTCCAACGTCTCGCTCTTCCGGACACTAATGGTGAAGCCGGTCGCCGGCATGGGCGAGGTGGGGACCAGGATCGTCAACACTGGTTCACCCGCCGCTTCGTGGATATCGAGCATACTCTCGCTCGTGACGAAACCGAGCGACCAAATCCCTTTCCGCGGGTACTCAACCGCCACAACCCGCGTGAACTTGACCTCCCGCTCGCTGAGCAGGAAATCGGTGACCTGTTTGACGGACGAGTAGACGTTGCGAATGACCGGAATCCGATGCAGGATCTCCCGCTCGGAGGTGTTCCACAATATCCGGCCCAGGCCGACGTTCACGAATCGCCCGGCGAGAAACAGGATCAGCACAAACACCACAACCGTTAGGGGAATGGTGATCTCGCGCTGGAGGAATTTTTCCTGTACGTACCGCTCGTAGATCTCACCCCCGGAGGCGGGCATCCGTTCATCCCGATCGAGCAAACTATTGTCGACCGAGTTATACACCTTCCACGGAATCCACTGGCCATTCTCGGTTCGCTGGAAGTATTTCTCTCCAATTTGGGCGGTGTCATCTTCAGGGTCCGCTCCGGGGACCTCCGGCCGAATATCGGCGATCGCCCAGGTGATCGACGTGCGCGCGGCGCGTTCGATAGGAACCAGAATATATCGCTGGATCGTGCTGGCGACCCAAATCAGGATCACGACGGTCAAGAGCGGGGGGAGGACAAGGGCCAGGCCGCGCAGGATCGAACGGCGAAAGGTCTGGAAGGGGGTGTGATGAGGTTGGGTCTCATCCTTTTTGGGCATTGTCAAACTCGTGGAAGGAGGTGCGGTCGCGATTGATCCATCGTTCCTGTTATTCGCGGGATCTGGCGGTTTCTCGGACAACCGGGGCCCGATATTTTTCACGGATCAAAGGGGGATCACCAGCGGACGGTCGCTCGCGGTGATATCCCCTCATTATAGGAAGTTTTTCCATTCCGCTAGCGGGCCCGCTACTCGTCCGTCATAAACCGGGGGGCGGTCCGAGCCACCACGGCGACGTGAACCTCCGCCGCTTTCGCCTGGCGGCAGATCCGGCCGATGGCCGACGCAGTGGCCCCGGTGGTTAGCAGATCATCGACCACCAGGATTCTCTGTCCGAAAAAATTAAGCCCATTGGCCGAGGCGTACGCGTCGCGGACATTTTCTCGCCGGTCGGCAATCCGCAGGGTGCTTTGCTTGCGAATCGACCGCCGGGCGACAATCGAACGCGTCGACAACCGCGCGGCGATCGATTTTCCGATCCCGCGGGCCAAAATGTCGGCTGGGCTTACCCCACGCCGGATCCGCCGCAGCCAATGGGTCGGAACCGGTAAAATCCGATCGAAATAGTCGGGGCCATACTTCTGTGCAACCAAGGTTCCCAATGCTCTGCCCAGTCCCCAGGTAGTCGCCACGCCGGCGGCGGTCTTCGACCGCAACGCGGCGGCTTGGAGGGAAGCCTCGTAGTTACCCAGCGAGATCGCCCCGTCAAATCGAAACTTCAAGTGGCCACACCAGGGACAACCGGTACCCTGCTCCTGCCAATGAGGCTGAATCTCGGCGCTACAGCGGATGCAATGGCGAATCGCGCGGACATGGCGGAGGCAGTCGACGCACAGCGAGTCGCTAGCATCGCTGGCATTGGTCTCATCGAGTCCGCTTTGGCAAATGGCGCAAAACGGCGGATAAATCAGGCCCACGAACGCCTCACACAGGGCCCTCACCGGAGCCGCTCGCGCCACCGCAAACATTTTTAATCGGTCCTTGGGGTCGAAATGGGTTGGAATGCAGGGTTGGCCCGATTTCGTCTAGGGACAAATCGGCTCGGTCGTTATAAACAACCTGCCAATCGTACTCGGCCAGACGCATCCCGCCTGGTTCAACCGCCCCCTTCATCGTAATTACTAGGGAAACGGAATTCCCATGCTTTTAATCGACCGGTACCTATTACTTCAGTTTTTGAAGTCGTTCGCGATCTTCTTTACAAGCTTTACCGGGCTGTTTATCGTGATCGATTCGTTCAATAACCTGGACGAATTTCTGCAATATGGCGAGATGACCGGCAGCACCGCAGGGGTGTTGTTCGACTACTATTTCCCCCGCGTGTTCACGTTTTTCAGCATGACCAGCGGGGTGTTGACCTTGATCGCCGCCATGTTCACGATCACTTTGCTCCAACGAAATAACGAAATGGTGGCCCTGTTGGCCGCCGGAATTCCGCAAGGGCGGATCGTCCGGCCGATTATCGCGGCAGTGGCGGTCATCATCGGGCTATCGGTCATCAACCGGGAAATGATCATTCCCGCCTACATGGATCAACTGACGCGGAACGCCCAGGACTGGATGGGGGATCGATCGAAGTCGCTCAACCCCAAGTATGACAACCGGACCGATGTCTTGATCAACGGCAGCTCTACGGTCGCAAAAGAGATGCGAATCAACAGCCCCAACTTCCGTCTTCCGAGGACCTACGAGGGACTCGGGAACCGCTTGGCGTCCGATCGAGCCTTTTATCAAGCCCCGGCCCAAGGCCGACCGGGTGGATTCCTGCTGGAAGATGTCAGCGAGCCGGTGACCTTGGAGGGGATCCAGTCGATTTCGATGCACGACGAGCCCTTCCTGCTGATGCCGGCCGATACCGATTGGCTCAAGCCAAACCAATGCTTTTTAGTGACGGAGCTGACTTTCGAGCAGCTTACCGCCAGCAACCAATGGCGGACAAGCGCCGCCACCTGGGACTTGATTTCGGCCTTACGAAATCGAAGTCTCGACTTCGGGGCGGATGTCCGAGTCGAGATCCACAGCCGAATCGCCCAGCCATTTTTAGATTTCACCTTGCTGCTATTGGGGCTGCCGATTGTTTTGCGGAAGGAGCAGCGGAATGTCTTTCTGGCGATCGGCTGGTGCCTGTTGATTGTGATGTTGTTTTACGTAGTAGTCCTCGCCTGTCGCGGGCTGGGAAACAATTTCTGGCTCTCACCGGCCTTGGCCGCCATGTTTCCCCTCATCCTATTCGTGCCAGTCGCGGCGGGAATGTCCGAGCCGCTGCGGTCATAACGGTGAAGTGCCACACCTTCCGCAAGTGAAAACGGGGTCAGGACTATTTTTTTCACACGGGAGTGGTAAAGGTCCGTCCAGTTAGAGTTTACCGGTTCCACACACAGGATAGGCCATCGGGTGCCATGCCCACGCCCTCCAACGTGGGCATGTTTTGGCGGGTTAATTCTCCACCAGTAACTCGACTGACAACGACCGAAACGGCCGACCGAGAGCCAACGGTCAATTGAACATTTTGGTAGCTCCCACTTACCGGACAAGCCGGTGAATGGAACCCTGGCTCCCCGACAATTACGTCTGATGGAACGAGAGAGGGCGTCCGAACTTCCCGTAAGGGACAGGATCGTGTCGCACTTCTCATGCCCACGTTGGAGGGCGTGGGCATGGCACCCAGCCAACCAATGGCCTTTCTCCCCTGCTAGCGTCTCTGAATCGCTCTAGGCAATTCGCCGCGATGTTTCTACGATCCACCCCCATTGTTGGCAAACAAAAATTGGGAAATCGGGCAGGCCGGAGCGGATGAGAGCAATGTTGACCAAACTGATGCGAACAGGATGCCTGCTGGCGCTGTTGATTCCACTGGGGACCGGCTGCGGCGCGAAGAAGGATGAGGCGAACCAGGCACCGCCCCCTGAAGCGATCAACGAGCCAATGGTTGCCGCACCGGCCGAGCAGCCGGAGGTTCCGAGGGCGGAATTCCAACGCGAACCAGCGGAGGTCGCTCCGCAACTCGCCGAGCCGTTGGACGCACCGCAACTTCGACGACATGCGGTCGCGCCGAACGAGCAAGCCGAACCATGGAGTCAGAAACAGGCGCTCAGCGAGGACTCGCAGCATCGGCAGTTCATGGAGCAGATGGCTCCCCAAATGCAGCCGATGCAAGCCGCGCCAATGATGGCCCAAGCGGAAAGCAACTACGACGTCGTCGAGGTCTTCTATGGTACCGACCGGGCCACTGAGTTGAACGAAGGCTTGATCCCCCTGGAGCTTCAACCCTACATTCCCGCGGCAATTTCACTCGGCCTGGCCGCGGTCGTCGCCTTGATTCTGCTGCTTATGCGGCAGGCGCAAGTCGCTGCCTTGGCGGCGCTCGCCGGAGTCGCGATCGGCGGATATTTGGGCTACGAGGGGCTGATCGAGTCGCAAAAGCACCAGCGCTGGCAGGAGACCGGCTCGCTCGCATTTGGACGCATGCTGGGGGAATTGCAGGTGGGAGTTTGTCAGGTGAGCATCCCCAAGACCCATAAGAGAGGAATGCTCGAATCCCCTTCGATCCTGCGGATGGAGTTCGCCGAGAAGCCCGAGGACCATGTCGTTCTGCTGGAGACCAAATCGAAAGAGGAAGAAGAGTTCTTCGAACTCATGCGGCACCGAGTCGAACAGTCGCCGAACCGCGATCTGTTGATCTTCGTGCATGGCTATAACGTCACGTTCGAAGACGCCGCTCGGCGGACCGCCCAGATCGCTCACGATTTGAAGTTCCGAGGGGCCCCGGTCTTCTTCAGTTGGCCCTCGCAGGGAGAGCTGTTCGGGTACGTCTCCGACCGGCATAACTCGATCTGGACCGCCTCGCACCTCAAAGAGTTCATGCTCAAAATCCACCAGCAGAGTGGCGCGCGGTCGATCAACCTGATCGCCCACAGCATGGGCAACCGGGCCATGGGCGCGGCCATTCGTGACTTGGCCGACGACCTGGGAGAGAACTCCAAGATTTTCAACGAGGTGATCCTCGCGGCCCCAGATGTCGACGCCGACGTCTTCCGCAACGAGATCGCGCCGCGGATCTTGGCCCTTTCGAACCACGTGACCCTCTACGCCTCGCAAAACGACTTGGCCCTGAAGGCTTCCCGCGCGGTCAACGGGTATCCCCGAGCAGGCGATACCGGCCTGGGAATTATGATCGTCGACGGGATCGATACCGTCGACGTCACCGAGATCGACACCAGCTTCGTCGGTCACGCTTACTACGGCGACAACACCTCGGTCATCTCAGACATCTTCGCACTGATCCACCACGCCCAATTCCCCCACCAACGGTCCTGGCTCCGCAACGTCACCTCGCACAACGGCCCGTATTGGCTGTTCGAGAAAGGACAACCGGCAAGTATCTCGCAGCAAGGCGAGGGCTTTTCTCGGTAAGGCATGTCAAATATTGCAATAAAGGTGTGCCCGGCGTAGTCTGACACGAGGAGAACATGCCATGGCAATCCGCGACTCTTTTTATTAGCCACAGAGGTCACCGAGAGCACAGAGACGGAGAAGAGCAGCCGCCGAAGCAATCGGGCTCATCAAAGAAAACTAGCCACGGATGGGCAATCAGCGGAATCGTCTTTCAGCCCCGGCAGGGGCTAGGAACAGTCGAAAAAAGGGAAGTTATTTGTCGTTCTCTCCTAAATACCTTTTTTTGTAATCTGATCGCAATCGTGGCTAGCAAGAGGTGTTCAACTTACTTCTCTCTGTGCCCTCTGTGGCTATCCCCTTTTTTTAGTCACCGAGTGCAGATGGGCGTAGGTCGCGTGGGACGGCTATCCGTTTCCGCAGCAGGCGAGTTTTCGAACCACAGCTTTTGGGGGTTCTACTCGCGTAAAATCCCCACCTCCGCCGGCACGTTCCCCACGAACCACGAAAAGTTCTCTTCGCCGCGGAAGTGGATGCTTTTAATTGGGGTTTTGTCGTCGGGGCTGAAGACTCGGACGCGGAGGCCTTCCAGTTTCAGGCCCGTTGCACCGGGCCAACCCCAGAAGTAGCGGCCGTTGTCGTACCACTGGCCGACTCCTTCGTCCAGCAGTTTCCACTCACCGGCGATCCGGCCTTCAATCTTCCAGGCGGCTTTTGGTTGCGGCTGATTGGGGTAGGTCCCGCTGAGGGTGATGAGGTTCACCTCGACCGGCTGTTTCCAGCGGGCCTGCCAGGTGACGGCGTTTTCTTCGCTGACCACTCCTAGCTCGGCGCCCATTCCGACACCATGTTCGTGCCACTGCGACTTCCGGGCGAAGTCTCCCTTGGTGGGGTCGAACACCGGATCGGCCGGATGCCCGCGAAGGCCTGCGTCGAACTCGCTGGCCGTTGAGGAGATCTCGGCGGAAAGCAGCAGGTTCTCGGCAGTGGACGGGAGGTGAATCTTTTCCGCTGAAACGTGCATCGTCCCGGTAATTCGTTCTCCTTCCGCCTCATCAAGTCCCTTGCTGAGGGTGAGAAAGGCGAACAGATCCGCGATTTCTTCCGGCGAAAGCTGTTTCTCGACCCCCTCCGGCATCAGTGAGACCTCACTGATTTTCATGTCCTCGACATCCTCTCGGGCGATCGTCTCCAGCTTCGCCCCTTGCAGCATGAGGACAACGCGTGAGGGGCTGTCTTCTACCAGCAGCCCGCTTAGCACGCGGCCGTCGGCGGTTAGCACGGTGCGGCCTTGGTAGTCCTTGCCGATTACCAGGCTGGGGTCGAAGACGTTGGAGAGCAGTTGTTCGAGCGTTCCCCGCCCATTGACGGTAATCTCTGGACCCACCTCAAACCCTTCGCCGTGGATTTTGTGGCACTGCCCGCACAGTTTGGTGTAAACCTGTTTCCCGTCGTGCGGGTTGCCGGGCTTGGTCATCACGAGCCGCCGCATCTGGGCGACGACCAACTCGCGATCCGGATTCCGCCCGGTTCGGACTTGGCCAAACAGCTCGGTAATCCGGGGCAGCGTCGCCTCGTCTGAGGACTGAGCCCAGCGGCTGATTTGGTTGGAGCTGAGGAGGTTGCGATCGACTTTTTCCTGCTCCACCGCCGTCAACAGCGCATCGCTCCAGACGGGCCGTTGAAGCAATACTTCAATCGCTTTAGGACGCAGTTCCGCAGGTAACTTTTCTATTCGGGACAAGAGGACCTCGCCCACTTGCGCGCTACTGGACCGGCCCAAGGCCTGGATCACTTGCCCCTGAAACTCGGGCGAATCGTCCGCACCGTCGAGCATCCCGGTCGCCAGCGTTACGGCTTCCTCCCGGCCGCTGGTGATCATCGCGCTGAGGGCGGCGATCCGCTTGTCGCCGGAGGTTTCGCTGGAAGTCGCTACCTTGCTCACCACATCCCAGGCCGCCGGGTCGTTCCACGAGAGGGCCAGCATCGCCGCTTGGTACGAGGCGTCACTCGGTTTGTCGGCGGTCAGCAGCGGCTTGATCGCCTGTTCGAGCAGGGCCCGCAGGGCAGTCAGCCGGTCGCCGCTGATCTCGCGGGACTGGACCCTCTCGGTGATCTGCCGCAGGCAAACCATGAGCTGTTCATCGCTGCCAGACTGCTGGGCCAAGAGGTACACGAGCCCGGCGACCGGTTCCGGTGGAAGACCCCGAGTGGCGAGAATCCGGTCGACCGCCCGCGGCAAGATTTGGGCGACGCCTGGGTGATCGAGCTGGCCATGGTTTCGCATCCAGTCGATGAACGTCTCGCTGTCGGTCTCTAGCAGCGGGTGGAGGTTTTGCCAGACGATCGGCGGAATCAGCTTGTCCGAGCCACTCTGCTGTAAGACGGAAAGCAGTGTGGGGATGGTATCGATCGCTTCGATCTTAGCCGCAGTGATGGCAACTTGCAGTTGCACGTCGGGACTTTCGTCCATCGCCAGTTCGGTCACTCGGGCGGTGATCTTCGCATCCGATGTTTTCATGTTCCCAGCGGCGCGGACACCCCAGGCGCGGAAGGTGGGGACTTCGTGCTTGAGCAGTTGTTTATGGAACGCGGTGTCGAGCTGGCCGGTTCCGACCAACGCATACAGGGCATGCAGCCGAGTCTTGCGAGGGGCTTCGCTTCCCAGAACCAAGGCTTCTAACTTGGCGCGGTCGGCCGGGTCGGCCCTTTCGCTGAGGATTTGCTGGGCCAGTTCGCGGAAGTAGAGATTGGGGGAGTGGAGCCGCTCGATCAATTGCTCGCCTGACTCTTGGGCCAGGTCGAACGGTTCGGCCCGCGGGGTCTCTTCGTAGCGGATGCGGTAGAGCCGTCCTTTATCACGATTCACTTCGCCTGGCCGAGCCATCGCGTCCTGGTAGCAGTGGAACCGGTCGTACCAGTCGAGGACGTACAGGCAGCCATCCGGGCCGGTCTTTTGGGCGACCGGCATGTGCCAGACATCGTTGGCGGTGACAAAGTCAGGCCGCGGCTTAGCGAAGTAAGTGGAACCGTCCCGCTCTAGCGTATCGACATTGAGGCATCCGGCGTGGATGTTGCCCATGTACAACCGGTCGCGGTACTCTTCGGGGTAGGCGTCGCTGTCGAAGTAGGTGATGCCGCAGTAGGCGGCCATCTGATGTTTATGCTTGACGATCGATTCCAGCTTCCAGGTGAACGGCGGATAGGGGCCACCTTGGCGATGGTAGTATCCGGTTTCGGTCAGATGCCACAGGTGGTCGATCACGCAGGCGCTCAAAAAGGCGCTCCCCTCTGGATTGAACGCAATGCCCCACGGGTTACTGGTCCCTTCGGCGAACAGCTCGAAGTCGTGGTTGCGGGGATTGATGCGGAACATCGCGCAGGTGAATTTATGTTCCTTCCCCTGATGTTTTATGTGGCTCGGATTGAACACACCGTTCAGGCCATACAGGTATCCGTCCGGGCCCCACACCAAGGAGTTGGGTAGCTCGTGGGTATCGAAGCGGCCGAAACCGGTTACCACGACGGTTTGCTTGTCCGCCTTGCCATCGCCATCGGTGTCTTCCAGAAACAAAATATCCGGGGCGTTGGCGACCCACACGCCACCATGACCCACGGCGATGCCGGAGGGAATGTTGAGCCCTTCGGCGAAGATCGTCACCTTATCCATCTTGCCATCGCCGGTGGTGTCTTCCAGGACCTTAACTCGGTCACGGCCGGGGCCCGCCGAATGCCGGGGGTACTCGAACGACTCGGTCACCCACACGCGCCCCTTTTCATCGAAGGTCATCGCTACGGGATTCACGATGTCCGGTTCCGCCGCAACCACCTCCACTGAAAACCCTGGCGGTACGGTAAACTTCTTGGCGGCCTGTTCGGGACTTAGCGGAGGGCCCGGCACTCCGGCTTGACGGCGGGGGACGAACTCATCCTGAGCGACGAGGAAACCGGCGGGGCAAAGGAGCAGAAGCAGCGGTAGCAACCGGCGGAGATCGAGTGAGGGCATGATGCAATCTTGCGGGGGAATGGATAGCGAAGAGGTGGGCACGATGTGCGAGAACCGCTCGGGTTGCGAACTCCCGTTCCTCGATTCTAGTTGATCCCGTGCGCTAAAAGAAACATTCGGGCAGTTACAAGCGCCGGAGGTTTTTCACAACAGGACACCCCCAAACCATGGCGGCATATTCCTCCTTTGCCGGTTATGTCGATTCGGGCGTTCTAGTTGAACGGGGCACTTGGGTCGACTAAACTTAACCAAGCTAGGGCCGCGAAAAAGGGGTCAGGACTCTTTTTCATCAGACGTGTTCTATTGTGAGAACGTATTGCGAAAAAGAGTCCTGACCCCTTTTTCGCTCCCCGGAACGAGAACAAGGACTTATGGCAATGCTATCCCGCCCAATCGCACTCGGTCTGTGCGCGACGCTGCTCCCATTGGTTTCCGCCATGGCCGAGACGAAAGATTGGCCCCAATGGCGCGGCCCGGAGCGTGACGGAAAGAGTGCTTCAACCGGGCTCCAAACCGATTGGGAGTCGAGCCCGCCCAAACTTCTGTGGATGGCGGAAGGCCTAGGCAAAGGTTACGCCAGCGTTTCAATTGCCGATGGCACGCTTTACACCACCGGTAACTTCAGCGAAATCGGCCAGGCGGTGGTCGCGATGGACCTGAAGGAGCAAAAGGTCCTCTGGAAAAAGGTCATCACCGACGCCATTCCCAAACATGGCTACGAAGGTTCCCGCTGCACTCCGACCATCGATGGTGATCGGCTGTATGTCGTGATGTCGGACGGGACCGTTGCTTGTCTGAAGCGCGATGGCGGCGATGTGGTTTGGAAACGCTCGCTCCAAGAGGATTGGGACGGCAATAAACCACAATGGGGATTCGCCGAGTCGCCGCTGGTCGATGGGGATCACGTTATTGTTGCCCCGGGCTCGAAAGACGCCCTGCTGGTCGGCTTGGATAAAATGACCGGCGACCAGGAGTGGGCGACCGAGGCGAATGTCGACTTGGGCGAACGCGGGAAGGACGAGGCGGGCTATTCCTCGACCCTCATCGGCAACGGCCTCGGTCTGAAGCAGTACGTCAAGTTGATCGGCCGCGGAGTGATCGGTGTCGATGCGGCCAATGGCAAGCTGTTGTGGCACTACAACGGAATCGCCAACGGCGTGGCGAACATCCCCGATCCGATTATCGAGGGGGATCACATCTTCACCTCCACAGGCTACCAAACCGGTGCCGCATTGCTGAAGTTGAGCCGGGAAGGGGACGGGATGAAAGCCGAAGAGGTTTACTTCATTGAGCCGAACATTTTCCAGAACCACCATGGTGGCATGGTCAAGGTTGGCGATGTCATTTACGCCGGGACCAAGCATGGCAATGGATTTCCGACCTGTGTCGACATGAAAAGCGGTAAGATCCTCTGGGGTGGTGATTTCCGAGGTGTTGGCAAGGGCTCGGCCGCGATTTTGTATGTCGATGGCCATCTGATTTTCCGCTACGAATCGGGCGAACTGGCCTTCATCGAAGCGACCCCCGAAGAGTATCGCTTGAAAGGCTCTTTTGAACCGGAGTACCAGGAAGGCAAGAGTTGGGCCCACCCGGTCGTGCTCGACGGCCTGCTGTACCTCCGCGAGCAAGACAAACTGATGTGTTACGACCTACGGAAGTAGGCCGATCCGATCGAGAAATTTTGATCCTGAGTTCCTCCCCGTTTCACCAATTCCCCTCCTAGAAGAAAATCACCATGCTTGGCACCGTTGGGTTGTCCCGTCTAACCGTCTGTCTCGGTATTTCGTTCTCGTTTGTTGTGGGAACCCTCTTGGCGTCCGCCCAGGGTCAGGAGATTTCGACCCAGGAACCCGCCATCCAGCCGACCTCGGTTCAAGAGGCACAAGCGGAAGAAGCCAAGGCGGAGCAGCCCAACTTCGAGGCGGGCCCGGTGCCACAGTGGATTTGGGGTGCCGCTGACGGCGAGAAATCGCTTCTCCGCAAGAGTTTCCCCGGCGGAGCGAAGTCGGCCCATTTGATCGCCACCTGCGATAACAAAATGCAGGTCGATCTCAACGGCAAACGGGTCGCCACTAGTAGCGAGTGGCAATCGCCGGTGGTGGTCGATGTCAGCAAGCACTTGGTCGATGGGGAGAATAAGCTTCAGGTGTTGGCCGAAAATGCGGGGGGTGCCAAGGCGTTCGCCTTGAAGCTCGTCCTGACGATGCCTGATGGCGAAAAGACGTATGTGGTTTCGGACGCGTCGTGGCAGTCGGTTGCTCGGAATAATACGCCCCTTCCGGTCGATATCGTCGGGAAGATGGGAGATGGCCCCTGGAACAACGTGTTCTCTGGCACCACGCTCACGGCTCAGGCCGAGCGGGATGTCTTCAACGTGCTCCCTGGGTTTCAGGTGGAGCTGCTGTACACCGTTCCCAAAGATGTTCATGGCTCGTGGGTCTCGATCACCTTTGACGACAAAGGTCGCCTGATCGCCAGCGACCAAGGGGATAAAGGTCTCTACCGGATCACACCCGCGAAAGGGGAAGAGCCTACCAAAATCGAAAAGCTTGACGTC
This sequence comes from Pirellulaceae bacterium, assembly GCA_040880405.1. GTDB lineage: Bacteria > Planctomycetota > Planctomycetia > Pirellulales > Pirellulaceae > JBBDIM01. Next base: position 43,921 of record JBBDIM010000001.1, read on the forward strand.
AAGATGACTGGCTGCCAAGGGATGCTGCATGCCTTCGGCAAGCTGTACTGTTCGGTCAATGGTGGTCCGGGAAGCGGGTTTTACATTCTGGAAGATACCAACGGCGATGACCAATACGATAAGGTCACCAAGGCCAAGGCCTTTCAAGGTGGTGGCGAACATGGTCCGCACACCTTGCGATTGAGTCCTGATGGAAAATCGATCTACGTGGTCGCCGGAAATCACACCAAACCGCCGGAGAACTTCGACCACAGCCGCGTGCCGGCCAACTGGGATGAGGACCTGATCTTGCCGCGGCAGTGGGATGCCCGCGGACATGCCCGAGGCATTTTGGCCCCAGGTGGCTGGGTCGCCAAAACCGATCCGGAAGGGAAGACCTGGGAGATCATCAGCAGCGGGTACCGCAACCCTTACTCGATGGACTTCAACGCCGATGGCGAGCTGTTTGTCTACGACGCCGACATGGAATGGGATTTTGGCATGCCGTGGTATCGCCCAACCCGAGTCTCCCACTCACCCAGCGGTAGCGAGTTCGGTTGGCGGAGCGGAACCGGCAAGTGGCCTGAGTACTATGTCGACAGCCTCCCGGCGACCGTCGATATCGGCCCTGGGTCACCGGTCGGGGTGACGTTTGGCTACGGGGCCAAGTTCCCTGCCAAATATCAGAAGGCCCTGTTCATCCTGGATTGGACCTTCGGCACGCTGTACGCCATTCACTTAACACCCGACGGCGCAAGCTACGCAGGCGAGAAGGAAGAATTCCTCTCGCGGACGCCGCTCCCTTTGACCGACGTGGCGATCGGCCCGGACGGGGCGATGTATTTTACGGTGGGTGGACGGAACACCCAATCGGCACTATATCGCGTGACCTACGTCGGAGACGAATCGACCGCACCGGTCGACGCGTCCCAAGCGGAAGGGGCCGACCTGCGGCAGCTTCGCCACTCGCTAGAAGCCTACCACCAAGCGGCCGGGCCGGAGGCGATTGAAAAAATTTGGCCCAACCTAAGCCACTCGGATCGCTACATCCGCTACGCCGCTCGCGTTGCCCTGGAACACCAGGAAGTGACCCGTTGGCAGGAAAAGGCCCTAGCCGAGAAAGACCCGCAAGCGGCGATTCAGGCAATCGTCGCCTTGGCCCGGCAGGGAGACAAGTCGCTTCAGCCGAAGTTATTGGAGACGCTCGGCCGGATCGAAATCGCGAAGCTCGATGAGTCAGCCCTGGTGGACCTATTGCGAGCCTACCAGTTGGTCTTCATCCGCACCGGCCAACCGGAAGTCCGCACCGCCCAGAAACTGGTCGAGCGGCTTGATCCGCTTTACCCGTCGGAGAGTGACGCGGCGAATCGCGAGCTGAGCCAACTGCTGGTCTACCTCAACTCACCCAAGGTGGCAGGCAAGACCTTGGAGCTATTGGAAGCGGAAACCGAGACGGCCCCGGCCGAGATGGCGGAACTGTTGGCTCGCAACCAAGGCTACGGTGGCACCATCGCCAAAATGCTCTCCAATCAGCCGGAAATCGAGAAACTGCATCTCGCCTTCGCCCTGCGGAACCTGCGGTATGGCTGGACGCTGGAAGAACGGAAGCGATACTTCGCGTTCCTAGACCAATCGCTAACCAAAAGTGGCGGGATGAGCTACGAGGGATTCATCGCGAACATGCGGAAGGACGCCCTGGAAAACGCCTCGGAGGCGGAACGTGCCGCCCTCGAAGCGACCTCGCCCTCTCCCAAGCCGACCGAACTTCCCAAGCCGCACGGCCCTGGCCGGAAGTGGAGCGTCGAAGACATGGTCAAGCTGACCGCGAGTGGCCTCTCGGGCCGTAACTTCGAACAGGGCAAACGAGCCTTCGCGGCTTCGCGCTGTGTCATCTGCCACCGCTTCGACGGGGCCGGCGGAGCGACCGGCCCCGACCTGACCAACGTCGCCGGACGGTTTAGCTACCAAGACCTGGCCGAGGCAATCGTCCTGCCGAGCAAGGTAATCTCGGATCAGTACCGTGGTTCGATCGTCCAAACGATCAGCGGCAAAACGGTCTCCGGCCGGATCGCCACCGAGGACGAGGACGGAATCACGGTCCTGACCGATCCGGAAGACATCACCAAGGTCGAAGAAATCGCCAAGGACGATATCGAGGAAATCCTCCCGGCCCCGGTCTCATTAATGCCAGCCGACTTGGTGGATGTCCTGAATGAGCAGGAGCTGCTCGACCTGATCGCCTACCTGATGTCGCGCGGTAACCCCAGCGATCCGATGTTTACCGAGTAGCCAGCCCACTCGAAAGGAAAACCATGCGTGGAGCGGTTCAACTTTTCGGGCTCCTATGCGTCGCCCTGACGCTGAGCCCCGGGACCGCGCTGGGCGAGGAACCCCTTCGAGAAGCCCCCCTTAGAGAAGACGCCGTCAAGTTCGGCCGCGATGTGTTGCCGATCCTTTCGGATCGCTGCTTCCATTGCCATGGCCCGGACGACTCGCACCGCGAGGCGGGCCTGCGGCTCGACCTGTGGGAAGAGGCGGTCGGCGATGGCAGTGGCGCGATTGTCCCCGGCGATCCCGACAGTAGCGAACTGCTGGCGCGGATCACGAGCGACGACTCCGATCTCCGGATGCCCCCGGCCAGCGCGCATCGGAAACCGCTGAGCCCTCGGGAAGTGGAAATTCTCCGCCAGTGGATCGCAGAAGGGGCGAAGTGGGGCAAGCATTGGTCGTTCGAGCGGCTGGAACGGCCCGAGGTGACCGACCAGGAGACGCACCCGGTCGATTATTTCGTGCGGCGGCAACTTCAGCAAAAGGGCTTATCGCTGGCTGGGCCGACCGATCGGCACACGCTGCTGCGGCGGCTCTCGTTCGATCTGACAGGGCTGCCCCCCACAGCGGACGAGGCGGCGGCGTTTCTTGAGGATGAGGGAGAGGACGCTGCTCAGAAGGTGGTCGATCGCCTGCTCGCATCACCCCACTATGGCGAACGGATGGCGATGTGGTGGCTCGACGCGGCCCGGTATTCCGATACCGACGGCTACCAGCAGGACGCAACGCGCGGGAACTGGCCGTGGCGCGACTGGGTGATCCAGGCCTTCAACGACAACATGCCGTACGACCAGTTCACGATTCACCAGTTCGCGGGGGACCTTCTGCTGGAGTCGACCCCGGAGCAAAAGCTGGCCACCACCTTCCACCGCAATCACATGACCAACGGCGAGGGGGGCCGCGATCCGGAGGAGTCGCGGATCGACTACGTGATCGACCGGGTCAACACCAGCGGCACCGTTTGGCTGGGGCTCACCTTGGGCTGCATCCAGTGCCATAGCCACAAGTTCGACCCGATCTCGCACGAAGACTACTACAGCCTGTTCGCCTTCTTCAACAGCATCGACGAAGACGGCAAAGCGGGCAATGCGGCCAAGCCGTACCTGAAATACAAATCACCCCACGCAGGCCGAGCCTTGCAAGAGGCCCAGGCGGTGGTCGCGGCTCGCAAGCCGCTGCTCGACGCCGCCCGTAAGCAAGCGGAAGAGGAATTCACCTCCTGGAGCGAGCAGCGTCTGGAAGAAGTCCAGCAAGGGTTCACGGCCTGGCATCCGCTGCACGGTACCACCCTGGAATCAGTCGAAGGGACCGAGCTTGCCCAGGAGGCGGATGGCACCATTGTCGCCGGCGGCCCCAACCCCCGGCAGGACGACTATCGCCTGATTGCCGCTCCCCAGGTCACGCGCGTCACTGGGCTGAAACTGGAGGTCCTGCCGCATGCTTCCCACACCGGCGGCAAACTCTCGCGGGGAAAAAGTGGCGAGTTCATCCTGACCAACGTCAAGCTGCAGCTCCGCAAACGGGGAGACTCGCAGCTCCGTGATATCGAGATCGCCGGGGCGATCGCCGACGTCGAGAAAGCAGCCAAGGGCCGGGCCTACGGCAACGTGAAAGACACCCTCGACGACGACCCCCGCAACGGCTGGACCACCGAGTCGGACGACAATCCCGAGGCATCCACCAAGCCTCACGTCGCGATCTTCGCGCTGGCCCAGCCGCTGCCCGTGGCGGAAGACGAAGAGCTGGTGCTGGTGATGTTCCAAAGGTCCACCGTCGGAGACGCCAACATCGGCCGGTTCCGTGTTTCGGTGACCGACCAGCCTGGCCCCGCGGTCCAGTCGCTCGATCCGGCCCCGCTAGCGCAACTCGCGGAGGCGAAAGTCAGCGATCCGGCGGAGATCGACGACAAGCTCCGCGGCCGGCTCTTGGAGCAGTTCCTGTCCGACCACGCCCAGTACCAAAGGGCCAAATCATTGGTCGATCAGGCCAACCGCCAACTGAGCGAAGTCAAAAAGGGAACCGGCGACCAAAACGTAATGGTCCTGGCCGAGCGTGCCGAGCCCCGCAAGACATTCGTCCTAGAACGCGGCATCTGGGACAACCACGGCGCGGAGGTCGAGCCGGCCATGCCGAAGGCCATTTTGCCTTGGCCCGCTGAGAACAGCCAAACACGGCTCGACTTGGCCAACTGGCTGGTCGACCGGGAAAACCCGCTCACCGCGAGGGTTACCGTCAATCATTTGTGGCAACTATGCTTCGGCACCGGCCTGGTCCGCACGCCGGAGGATTTTGGTTTACAGGGTGAGTTCCCCACCCACCCCGAACTGCTGGACTGGCTGGCGGTTGAGCTGATTGAAAGCGATTGGGACCTCAAGCACATCCTGCGGTTGATCGTCACCAGCGAAACGTACCAGCAAAGCAGCGAGATGACCGAAGAGCAGTACCAGGCCGATCCGGAGAACCGCCTGCTGGCCCGCGGGGCTCGGTTTCGCCTGCCGAGCTGGATGATCCGCGACGCGGCCCTGCAAGCGAGCGGCCTTTTGAACCCCGCGCTCGGCGGACCACCAGTGATGCCATACCAGCCAGATGGCGTGTGGGCGGAGATGTTCATGGGGCGGTTCCGCTACCAACCAAGCCAAGGCCCGGCCCAGCATCGCCGCACGGTGTACGCCTTTTGGCGTCGCTCGGCGGCCCCTACCTTCCTGTTCGACAACGCCCAGCGCCGCGTCTGCGAAGTCGGGATGCGCGAAACCAACACCCCGCTGCACGCCCTGACGCTGCTCAACGATCAAACCTTGCTGGAATCTTCCCGTGAGCTGGCCAAATCCTCCACTAAGGAACATCCTGAAACCGCACCGCGAATCGAAGCCCTATTCCGCGCGATCCTGACTCGGCCACCTTCGCTCCAGGAGCAAGAGGTGCTTTCCGCCGCGTACGAAGAAGCGGCACAGTACTACGAAAAATCTCCGGAGGAGGCCGTGCGGCTGCTCGACTTTGGTCAGCCGGAGCTGCACGTGACCGACCGTCGAACGGAAATCGCGGCCGGGATGATCTCAGCCAGTATGATCTTCAACCTGGACGAGGCGATCACCCATGAATGACCGTAACCCTAATGATTGGCACCCCATCGATCAGGACCAACCGCGGCAGATCGCCCGTCGGGCCTTCCTTAGCCAAGGGGTGGGTGTCAGCTTAGGCGCGATGGCCCTGGGGCTGCTGCAGCGGTCCGCTTCCGCCGCCGGGGAAACCACTCGCGGCTTGGCCGATTTACCGCATCACCAGCCGAAGGCCAAAAACGTCATCTTCCTGACCCAGTCCGGTGGGCCTTCGCAGATAGAGCTATTCGACGAGAAGCCGGGCCTCATGCAGTGGGCCGGGAAGGAGCTGCCGGATAGCATCCGCCAAGGGCAACGGCTGACCACGATGACCGCCAACCAAAAGCAGTTGGTGATGCCGGCCCAAACCAAGTTCCAGCGGTATGGCGACAGCGGGGCGACCATCAGCGAGTGGCTCCCTCACCTGACGACTGTCGCGGATGACTTGTGCTTCGTGAAGTCGATGGTCACCGACGAAATCAACCACGCCCCGGCGATGACCAAGTTCCTCACCGGGAACCAAATCCCCGGGCGTCCCAGCTTGGGTGCGTGGACCAGCTACGGCCTGGGGAGCGAAAACGAAAACCTGCCAGATTACCTCGTCCTCATCTCCAAGATGAAACGACCGAGCGACCAACCGCTGTACGACCATTACTGGGGCAGCGGCTTTTTGCCCTCGCGGTACCAAGGGGTCAAGCTCCGTAACGCCAAGGAGCCGGTCCTCTACCTTCGCGACCCCGAAGGCCTACCGCGGCATCTGCGGCGGGGGATGCTCGACGGGATCGGCGAGCTGAACCAAATGCGGCTGGAAACGACCGGCGACCCCGAAATCGAAACGCGGATCCGCCAGTATGAAATGGCGTGGCGGATGCAGACCAGTGTGCCAAGCTTGAACGATCTGAGCGACGAACCGGAATCGGTGTTCGAGCTATACGGCGAGGACTCCCGCCGACCCGGCAGCTACGCGGCCAACTGCATTCTGGCGCGGCGGATGATCGAGCGGGGTGTCCGCTTCGTGCAGCTATTCCATCCCGACTGGGACCACCACAGCCGCTTAAGTTCGTGGTGTACGGCCCGCTGCCGCGATACCGACCAGGCGAGCGCCGCCCTGGTAACCGACCTCAAACGCCGCGGCCTGTTGGACGAAACGTTGGTCCTCTGGGGAGGCGAATTCGGCCGGGGGGTCGCCGGTCAAGGCAAATGGGACAGCCCCGAAGCGGGCCGAGACCACCATCCCCGCTGCTTCACCATGTGGCTGGCCGGCGGAGGCATCCAGCCAGGCCAAACCTACGGAGCCACCGACGACTTCAGCTACAACGCGGTCGAAAACCCCGTCCCCGTCCGCGACCTCCACGCCACCATCCTGCACCTCTTGGGAATCGACCACCAGCGTTTCACCCACCGATTTCAGGGACTTGACTTCCGATTGACGGGCGTGGAAGAAGCGAACGTGGTGAAGGATATTTTGGCGTAGAAAGAGGAACCCGGGATACTGGGTGCCATGCCCACGCCCTCCAACGTGGGCATGTTTGGGCGGGGGAATTTTCTATCGGGAACGCCGCGTTCACTCCTGAATCCCATCCATGGTTCAAAAAAGAATTGAACCACGGATTACACCGATATCACGGATAAAGGTCGATCGCCGGGCGAGATCCAACCGGCTGGTCAATCCGAGAGGAAATAGAAACGCAGAGGTGCGGAGATCGCAGAGTGACTGTCCGGCCGACGGCCTGTTACTCAGTATCTTCCGGCCTCCATTCTCCATCATGATGCTTCAATTTGGTGAACCCCTCGGAGTCGACAATGTAAACGGTCGCATAGTCGTCGTGTTCCAAACGGAACAATTCTTCCAACGTGTGAGACCCAACCACAATCGACTTGACAGGGCCTTGCACTTCGACGGGCGTTTCCGTTACGGGGACCGGCTTGAGATCGATCTCCGGTAGCTTGACTTTGAGTGCGGCAACCGCCTCCGCATCTCTCCACGAGATCACTACGGCGTCAGGATTTTGAATCAGACAGCACAGTCTCAAGTGCTCTCTTCTGTGTCCGAACTTGACTGCTTCCGAAGCCCAATTTTCGTTATACCGCAATCCGAGGGTGTGCCGTGGAAACTCGAATTCTGGCGGATAAAAAAGAACGCGAACGCCGTTGGTCTCGACCAATTCGGTTTTCCCGTCCCGCAATACTTCCAAGAGTTCGCGGTTGTTGTCCTCACGGATTCGTGCGTAAACCGTCGCCAGGTTGTTCGCAAACGCGTCATCAACCGCCGGGATAGTGGCAATGTAGTATCCGGCGTATCCGCAGAAAGCTCCATCGTATCCACCGAGCGATGAGTACGCGAACATTCTCTCACCGGTCTTCACCGACTTGAGTTGTTCGATGCCTTTCTGGGTGAGGACTGTCGGAAAGAACGCGTCTCCCGGCAAGAAGTAATTGTTATCTGCCATGACGCTTGAGTTTGACATGATCATGGCAATCGCGAGTAAGCTACAGAGACGGGCTGGGGCATGCATGGTAGCTCCCGGTTTATGGGTGGACGTTGAATTTCTCAGGACAATGGTAAGTCGGTTGTTAAGTGGATTACTAAATATAACTTCCAGACGGCGGGGGGGCGCTGTCGAAGCGTTGCACAACCGTGCCGCACCGCCTGCTTGCCTGAACGGCCTGGGGAGAAAAAGGGGAGGAGTCCAATTTGTCAATTAAACGGCGGCCCGGAAACTCGACCGAGGGCGGAAGGATAAATTGGACTTTTCCCCTTTTTCCTTGTCGCCAACAGTCTGTCGAGTTGCGGCTCGAAAAGGTTCACTATTGCGTGGGATTTCCTGTCGTCACAGCGAACGGCAGTTCGCCTGCGAGCGACCCGGCACGATGGATGTCATTTCCCCGCCAGCGAAAATGAAAAAGGGGAAAAGTCCAATTATCAATCCGCCGGCCTGCGGCGGTCGCTGGAGATTTTGATAATTGGACTCCTCCCCTTTTTCGGCCTGGCAAGATGCTATTGGCACACATGCCAATCGACCGGCTCAACGGTGCCACGCGGCCGACGCCGTCTGATAGAGAACGAGACGGCGTCCGAGGCACCTTGAGAAGACGTGGCTCACTCGCACTTCTCCCACGCTCTTGGCGAGCGTAGCGACGGTGGCTCGTTACTTCCCCAGCAGTGGTTTCAGGTATTGCCCTGTGTAGCTTGCTTCTACCTCGGCGACTTCTTCTGGGGTGCCGGTGGCGATGATTTCTCCTCCCGCGGCGCCTCCTTCGGGGCCTAGGTCGATTAGCCAGTCGGCTGATTTGATCACGTCTAGGTTGTGCTCGATGACTAGGACGGTGTTGCCTTTGTCGACCAAGCGGCTTAGCACGTTCAGCAGGCGGCGGATGTCGTCGAAGTGCAGCCCGGTGGTGGGTTCGTCTAGCAGGTAGAGGGTTGAGCCGGTGTCGGTTCGGGCCAGTTCCGTGGCTAGTTTGATCCGCTGGGCCTCGCCGCCGGAGAGGGTGGTGGAGGGTTGCCCCAAGGAGAGATACCCCAGTCCCACGTCGCACAGACTGGCCAATACGCGGTGGATGTTGGGGACCGCTTCGAAAAACTCGACCGCTTCGGAGATCGGCATGTTCAGCACGCCAGCGATCGTTTGTTCCTTGTAGCGGACGCGGAGGGTCTGCCGGTTGAACCGTTTGCCGCGGCACACCGGGCACTCGACAAACAGGTCCGGCAGGAAGTTCATCTCGATCTTCCGCAGACCCTGTCCTTGGCACTCCTCGCAGCGGCCACCCTTCACGTTGAAGCTGAACCGGCTCGCCTTGTAGCCATACTGTTTGGCTTGCCGGGTGCCGGCGAACACCTTGCGGATCTCGTCGAACACCCCGGTGTAGGTCGCCGGGTTACTACGCGGTGTGCGGCCGATGGGTGATTGGTCGATCGGGATCACCTTATCAACCTGGCTGGCACCGCGCAGGCTGCTGAATTTGCCAGGCCGGGCGGAGTGCAGCCCCAACCGCCGCAGCAGCGCCGGGGTAAGCGTCTCGTTGATCAGCGAACTTTTCCCGCTGCCGCTGACTCCGGTCACGCAGACAAAAACGCCGAGCGGAATCTGCACCGAGACATCCCGCAGGTTGTTGATCTTGGCTCCTTCGAGCGCGATCGCCCGGCTCTTGACCGCCTTGCGGCGTTTGGCGGGGACCTCGATCCGCGTGGTGTTGCCGAGGTATTGCCCGGTGATCGATTCCGGGACGGCGATCACCTCCTCCGCGGTCCCTTGGGCCACCACGGTTCCGCCATGGCTACCGGCAGCGGGGCCGATGTCGATCAACCGGTCGGCGACGCGCATGATCGCTTCGTCATGCTCGACCACGATCACCGTGTTGCCATGGTCGCGAAGCTCCATCAGGGCCTCGATCAGCCGCTGGTTATCGCGCGAGTGGAGCCCAATCGATGGTTCGTCCAGAATGTAACAAACACCCACCAGCCCAGAGCCGATGCCGGTCGCTAGGCGGACCCGCTGGAGTTCTCCGCCGCTCAAGGTATCGGCCGACCGGGCCAGCGTCAGGTATTCCGCCCCCACCTTCTCTAAAAAATCCAGCCGTTTGGAGATCTCGCGGACAATCGGCTCGGCGATTGGTAGGTCGTACTCCGGGAATTCCAGTTCCGCGAAGAATTTTCGAGCGGCGGTGATGTTCAGGTTGGTGATGTCGTGGATGTTCTTATCCGCGACCCGCACCGCCAAAGCCTCCGGCCGGAGCCTCGATCCGCCGCAGGTGCCGCACGGGATATCGGCCCTGAACTTGCCGAGCTGCTCCTGCCGTTTCTTCCGCGTGGTGGTGACGAATTCCTTTTCTAGCATCACGTGGAGGCCGGGCAGCTTTTTACCGTCCCCTTCCCACAGCCGGTGAAGCTGCTCTTCGCTCCACTTCTCTAGTGGCAGGTCAGCATCGAGCTGGTGCTTTTCCAGCAGCGGGGCAAGGTCTTGGCGGTTCTTCTCGAGCGTGGCAGCGGTGAGACCTTTCCAAGGGGCAACCGCCTCCTGGTTGAGGGACACGGTGCGATCCGGCAGGACGAAGTCGAGGTCGAACTCTTCCCGGTTGCCCAGCCCCTCGCAGGCTAGGCAAGCGCCGTAGGGGCTGTTAAAGCTGAAGGTGCGGGGTTCGATGTCGATGAAGCTGATGCCGCATTCCAGGCAGGCGAGCTCGGTATTGTAGACCTCGTCGATCCAGGTTCCCTTGGGATGTTTATCGTCGATCCGCCCCTCATCCAGGTAACAGGCGACGAGGCTCCCCTCGGTCAACTTCAAGGCTAATCCGACCGAATCGGACATCCGGCCGCGGAGCCCCTCGCGGACGATGATCCGATCGACCACCGCCTCGATCGTATGGTTCTTCTTAAGGTTGAGCTCCGGGATATCGTCCAGTTCGAAGACCTCGCCATCGACGCGAGCCCGTAAGAGTCCCGCCTTGCGGATCTTCTCGATAACCTCCTTGTGGGCCCCCTTGCGCCCTTTGACCAAAGGGGCGAGGATCATCAGCTTGGTCCCCTCCGGCAGGTCTAACAGGCGGTCTTGGATCTGTTCGGCCGTTTGCTGGGTAATCGGCGAACCACACTGCCAACAATGCGGCTGACCTAGCCGGGCCATCAACAGCCGCAGGTAGTCGTAGATCTCGGTGACCGTGGCGACGGTACTCCGCGGGTTCTGGCTGCCGCTCCGCTGGTCGATACAGATGGTTGGTTGCAGGCCATCGATCAAATCGACATCGGGCCGCTCCATCTGATCCAAAAACTGCCGCGCATACAGCGAGAGGCTCTCGATATATTGCCGCTGACCTTCGGCGTACAACGTATCAAGCGCCAGCGAGCTTTTGCCGGAGCCACTGGGCCCGGTAATCACCACGAGCTGGTCCCGAGGGATATCGATATCGATATTCTTCAGATTATGGACCCTGGCACCCCGAACGCGGATGATCGGCTGGTCGTTGAGCGCTGGCGGCGCGGAGATGGCTTGTTGATGGATATCCAAGGCGAACCAATACCGGCCAAGCCGGAC
>JBBDIM010000002.1:0-55120 GCA_040880405.1 Pirellulaceae bacterium
TCGAAACCGGGCTCGCCTCGTTCTTAGAGGTCAAGGCAAACAGATCCATCGCCGCGAGAAGTTGTGGGATATCAGGGCGATTTCCCGTCAGGATCACCTCCGCTTCCAAGTTCAGCTCGCGCCGGAGGGTCTCGATCTCGGCCCGCTGCGGCCCATCTCCCACAATCAGAAATCGGGCCGCAGGGCAGACATCGACCACCCGCCGAGCCGCTTGCAGAAACAACGCGTGATCCTTCTCGGGACGCAAAGCGGCCACGATCCCACACACCGGCGCAAACGGATCGATCCCCAGTTCCATTCGGATCTCCATTCGCGACGCCAAGTCCGGCACGAATCGCCGCGTATCGATCCCGTTGGGAATCACCACCACCTTCTCCGCCGGAAAACCTTCTACTTCACGAAGGTGCTTTCCGTGAGCTTCTGCCACTCCGATAAACCGATCGGTGATCCGGGTCAAACGGCGATTGAGCCAATTGATCCCATCGGGCCAACCGGTGGAATGAATCGCCGAAGCGACCACCGGAACTCCCGCCCAATAGGCGGCGATCCGGCCCCAAAACATCTTATCCCCTGCCCCGACGGTAACCACCGCGTCGACTTTTCGCATCCGGAACAACTCGACCAATCGAGGCAAAACGCGGAGATCGTACTTGCCGGCGATGAGCTTCTCAAAAACCGGGATCTCCGTGGCCAGTTCCTCACCCAGAGGCCCCTGCTCTTTCAGGCAACAAAGCTCCGGCGTGAACCGCTGACGGTCGATCCCGCGGATCAGGTTCACCAGCAAAACCTCGGCCCCACCGACCGGCATGCTGGTTACGAGAAACATCACCCGCAAGGGGCGTGGAGTATCGGTGTTGTAGTGGTTGGTCATCGTAACGCGCCTCAATTGTTGGTGGTCGCCCAGGCCGGCAGACGTTTAACGAGTGGCTGAAGCCCCGCGACCAGCATCTCTTTTTCCTGCTCGCTGAGGATCCAGTTGCCATACAGTCCCTGCCACAGGACCACAATCCAGACCGCTGCCATCAACGGCACACTGAAGGCCAGGCAAACCGGAATGATTGCAAAGATTAAAAGCTGTGGCGGGATGTTCATCCCTTCGCGCCGCACCATCACAAGTCCCAGTGCCAAGGCAGTAGCATGGGCAAAGGCGGTGGCCATCACCGCGCCCGGCAGTCCCAGCGGTGGCAGTAGGATGGCGTTCAGGACGATGTTGGTCGACAGCCCAATGGCATACACCAAGGCGGCCCGATGGTTTTTCTCAGTGCAGCAGAAATACAACAGAATCAGCCCTGTCAGGCAGTACCAAACGCAATAGGTGAGGGTCCACGGCATGACCTCAAGGCCACCAGCGTACTTGCCTTGAAAGACATAGTAAAACAGCATCGGCGAAAGCGTAGCGATCGCGATCCCCCCGGCGCAGGTGATCATGCAGGTCAGCTTAAACGCCAGCCCCAACTGTCGACGCACTTTGTCAATCCGCCCCTGTTCCCAGTCGGCTGTGAGATGCGGTAACAGTACCCCGCCAAACAACGTGGCCACCGCCACCATCAGCCACGGAATGACTCGGCTACTGTGGTAATCCCCGACCAGTGAAACGGCCACCACCGATTCCAGCCCGCTCACATGCACAATCATGTAGCGGTCGACCACCTCGAACAAATTCGAGAGCAAATTGACCGCCCAAAGCCACATCGCGAACGGTAGCAGCTTCTTCCAGAAGCTCGCTTGCGGCACGATCTGCTGGTTGGCGGGCAAGTATCGCCAGGTATCGATCAGCGGAAACATCCCCAGCACAATCGTCACGATACATGCCAGGCCGTACGCGGCGATCACACTATGGGCAGAGCTTTCCCAGAAATAAATCAGCCCCAGCCCCAGCACCGCGAAGCCAATACTGTTCACGAAGTGCAAGGCCGAGACAACGCGAATTTGCCGCAGCGCGACAAACAGTTCCGATTGGAAATTGAACCCAATCACCGCCATCAACGTCAGCCCCAGCAGCCGCACCACCGGTGCCTCGCCGGGGTCGTTATAGAGCAGCCGAGCCACCGTCCCATCGAAGGTCCACAGCAGCCCAAACCCCAGCAGGCTCAGGACCAGCGAGACCCACGAGGTGCGAACCAAGAATAAGCGGAGCTGCCCCCGCTGTTGATAATGCTCGACGTAGCGACCAAACGAACCGGGAATCCCCAGCACGACCAGCGGACCCACCAGCATCAGAAAGCCGAACGCCAAATCCCACTGCCCCAGTTGATGGGCCGAGAGCCAGCGGCAAAACAGCACACCCCGGACGAAACCGACGCCCCGCTGAACCACGGTGAGCCCAGCCAGTAGGAACATCCCTTCCGCCAGACTGGTCACCTTGGAATGACGTTTTACCTCGTCCCCTTCCGGCTCGGAAAGCTCGATCGTTTCATCCGTCGTTAAACTGCTCACGCGGAAACCTCTTCGGCGATCTCGCCCGTGGAGCTCCACATATTGGTCGTCAGCTTCGGTTGGTATCGTGGGGTCAGATAAAACTTACGCGGGTCGAGCGTCAGCCAGTTCTTCAGCCGCGAAAGCTGAGGATCGGCATGAAACCGCTGGATATGGAACGCGTCGTCCCCCGGCAGGTTATAGCCCCCATACGCGGAACAGACCCCGGCCAACCCCGCCTCACGGCACAGGGTGAAGACGCGGTCGTTGAGGTTTTCTCGCAGGCCATACGGAAACGCGAAGTAGCGAACCGGCTTCTCGATGATCTCCGCCAGATCGAGACATGCCCCGAGCACTTCGTCTTGTAGCCGTCCTTCATCGCGGATCGGCCCGAGATCCGCGTGGGTCCGAGTGTGCCCGCCAATTTCAATCCCCGCCGCAGCCAAGTCGAACAGTTCATGCGGCGTGTTGACCGGGGCCGGAGTACCCGCCTTTACGTCATGCGGAAAGGGCTGTCCTGATTGGATATGCCCCACCGTGCAGAAGTAGGTGACCGGAATTTGCCGCTCCAATAGCAGCGGAATCGCGAACTCGCAGTTCTCGGCATAGCCATCATCAAAGGTGATCGCGATCGCTGGTCGGGAGTTATAGCACGTCTCGATTCGCCGCTGCATCTCGCCCAGCGAGATCAGTTCGAAGTGCGCCTGCATCCAATCGAGATGACGGCGAAAGTCTTCCTGGGTGATGGTCCACGAGTTCAAATCGTGGTCGGCCACGCGGTGATAATAAACCACGCTGATCGGTGCCATCGCGACACGCCGATACCGCCGCTCCAGCCGAGCCCGCCAGGGCCAGGTGAGTGTCGTGTAGCCGTCGATCATCAGGTCACGAATCGGTGCCATTCTAAATTCCGTTATTCGGCCGAGGTGAGCGACAGCCCCGCCTTGACCCAGCTTTTGAGTTGATTGCCGGTGCTCCACAGGCCATGACGCAGCCGAGCGGACGCCGTGTTGGGGACTACCCGCAGCGTCACGCAAGGCGTGGCAGTCGCCCGCCAATGCGGCTTGTACGGTTCGTCTCCTCGCAGGAAGTCGATCGCCTGACGCCCCGCGTGCATCGCGTGCTGAATCATCGCAATCTGCATCAACGAGCCCGGTTCCTCTTCCAGTCGCTCCGGATCGATCCCCGCCTGATAGGCAAACGAAATATTGCCATCCACAAAATGAATCTCCGCCGCGATCGCCTCGCCGTCCAGCTCAAGCGTCAACAGCTCACAATGGCCAGACTCCGCCAACGCGATTGCCGCTTCCGGCAAAAACCGGGCAAAGGCCTCGCTGGCAAAACAGCCTGGCTGATCCAATGATTTTCGCCGCCGCATGTGAAGGTCGATGAGCGTCGGAAAGGCCAAACGTACCGCTTCCGGTGTCTGGGCGATGTGCAGCTTGGCCCGGTCGGTCTCCAGCACGCGGCGCAGGAGGCGCCGAATTTGCTTGCGATGCGACTTGGACTGGGCCATCTCAAACGCGTCCCAGCTCTCCGGTAGCGCCAGTCGCCAGCAATTGAGGGCCTCGGTAGCGTGGGTCCGGCAATTGAGCGCGGTAAGTTGTTCGGCCAGCGTTGCGAGATGGGTTCCGCTGGCGGGAATGTTTTCCAGTTCCAGTAAATCCCAGTCTTCATGCGAATTCGCCAGAGAATCGGCCAGCAACTGAATCGACGCCTCGGCATGGTCGGGGTGAAGCAGGAGATCGGCGTAATCGGTACAAACCGGCCCGTCTCCCAGCAGTCGCAGCACCCGACCGCTCGCGGCGCTCTCGTGCTGGTACCAAGGGACGATCGCCACCAATTGGTCGTCTTGCCACACGGTCTGAATCGCCAACCGCTGCCCCGCGCCATATTGTCGCCACCAATTCGCCAGCCACGCCATTCGGCGAAACGGCACACCGCCAGAAAGCCGCTCCCACGCTTCCTGATGAGGGCTCAGGTCGTCGAAATTATTGAAACACTGGAGGCGCATCTCGGGGACTCAAATAGAGAGGAATCATCGGCGCAAAACCTACCCAAAGATTCGTCACGCCGTGATAAATGCAAACCGGTTGATGAGGAAACAGGTTAAGTTTCCGCCTCACGCCGCAGCGCGGGTTGCCAATTCACCACACCTGATGATTTTTTGCCTCAGCCGAGGGCGGGCCGGTACCGAGATTGAAGAAGATTGATTCCGCGAAAACCATTCCAGCCAACGAGGTTGCGGCAATCTTGGCCCTAAACGCAAATCGCCAGCTCTCGATTGGCACTCCACGTGCATCTTAGTCGCCCTGAATCGGGGTGGCGGGATGCGGAATCGTCCGACGGAAGGAAACTTCCCAAGGGCCTTCACTCCCGCCTTTTTTATGCGCCGTCGAAGTGTCCGGGTGCCATGCCCACGCCCTCCAACGTGGGCATGAGAAGCGAGAGATGATCATTCGTTATCCGGGAAGCCCGGACGCCCTCTCCGGTTCCATCAGATGTTGCTGCCGGAGCAGGAGAGTTACCCAAAGGTTCCGTTGGCCGTGGGCTCTCGGTCGGGCATTTCGGTCGTTGCAAATCGAGAGTTGCCGGTGGAAAATCAACCTGCGAAAACATGCCCACGTTGGAGGGCGTGGGCATGGCACCCGATTATCTATCCAGCGAGAATTTTTTCATCGGGTGATGCCCCATGGTGGAAGATGACCACGCCATTGGCGTTCAGGTTTTCGGTGAGGTTCGTTGCACCATCGTGCTAAACAGCCCACAGATAACGGGCCAAAGAGAAGCGAGTGGGACAGGTGGTTGAGAGGCGGGGGCAAGGCCATCAGGATACCTATCCCAGAGAAGGCATCCCGCCGGTTCTTTTCGCCTCTCAACCACCCGTTTCGGTCTAGCCACTCGCGGTACGAGTTCTCTCCGCGGGCCGTGATGAGACTCGGCGGAAAGGTCGCACGCGTTTCCTCACTCGACTCATCCGGAAGGAGAGTCGAGCAAGGCCATCGGGAGGGTGGTTCAGATATAATGTTCGTACCGCGGAAGTCGCCGTTTACTCGGCGAGTTGTGTCTCCGCCGCATTGGTACGTCGGCGACGCCGTTTCGGTTTGGCGGCACTCCATTCTTTTGTCAAAGTTTCGAAAACCTCCGGCGATTCATACCGGATCACGTTCTTCCCTTCCGGCATCGGGCCAATCAGCCCCTTAAATACCGGCAACCCACGCAGGGCCAGGTCAGTGCTGCTGTCCTCGGTCCCAATCTGCGAATGGATCCTGAGGATCGGCTCGGCGTTGTCGTAATCCTTGATACGAATCTCGCCGTCGGAACCGCGGGTTACCACGCGGAAAGTATCTTTAACTGCCATGTTGCCACCTCGGGGGGGAAATGGAGGACGATTCAGGCTTTCGCTCAAACCAGTTCTGTGTCGCTGCGAGAGTAGGTATCGACCAGCACGCTAGCACGATCAAACCTTTTTCTGGTGGGGACTTACATCAAGCGCTACGCGCACAGATGGAACAGCCCATAGAAACCGGCCTTCCGGTACACCGCCCAACTTTTAGGAGCAATCCTCCCCGCAATTCCGCTCCCCCGAGAGCGGTTGCCAAGTTTCTTTGAGCGTGTAAACTTGAGATGAAAGGGTGGAAGTCCAAAGCCTATTTGCCCTTCCACCCTTTTCGCCCCCTTGGCGAACCTGCTTCCGCTTCGTATCGTCATACGAGTAGAAATGGAACCGTTTAGGGCTCCAAATGACGCCTGGCGACAGCAAATCTGGAGACGGTAAAACTGGAGACAGCACACCTGGAGACGGTAACACTGGAGGATACGCGAACTGGCTAGCAGCTTGACTCGAAATCAAGTGCCGGGTAACCGGTTGAGGGTTCGAATCCCTTGTCCTCCGCTAAGTTCTTTTGCAGTAACGAGTTGCGTCTCGCACAACTTCGCAGAAGTGGCTTCTAGATCACGATTTAGGGGCCACTCCTGCGAAATGCTGCCAATCCCAGCGTGCCGGTGCTGAGCCTGTTTGTGCGCCGGATTCTGCGCCGCTTTTTGGTTTACGTGATGATCGACCCGACTTGGGTCGGAGGGATCACTCAGACCAAGAACCTAACGCGATTTGCGCAGTTTTTTAACGTCCCGGTCGTAATGCATGACTGCACTGGACCGTTGACGCTGCTGGCAGGTGTTCAGGTCGCTGCGGCATCCGGCAATGTGGCGTGGCAGGAAAGTCTCCGATCCCATGTCAAAATGCTTTACCCTAAGCTCATCGATGCGGAAGTTCAAATCGCGAAAGGGATGATTCCGATTCCAAAGCGAGCGGGAATCGGGGCAGAATGGCTCCCGGAATTGTTTCAGCTTGACAAGGGCAAGTATCGTGCGACCCACTTGTGAGAATGTCGTACAGGTGGCGAGACACTGACTACCCCATCGACAATTTTCCGGAAATTTTTTTAGCCGTTTGAACCACAACATCAATCAGATTGTGTTGGGACTCCGCTTCGAAGCGAGCTGTTGGAAGACTGATACTAATGGCCGCAACGACTTCCTCCCCATCATAGACAGGTGCACCAATACAAGTGATTCCGATATCGGTTTGATCCTGCTCCACCACATATCCATTTCTCTGGGCGTTTTGATGAATGGTAAGGAGCTCCCTGGGATCGACCGTCGTCTGCGGTGTCAGGGCAACTAATTTGGTACGTGAAATCAATGCTTCCCAGTCTTTTTCGGTTAGCTGGCAAGTAATCGCACGGCCCAGGGCCGTGCAATAGAAAGGATCCTTACTATTGACCTCTACCAGACGACGAAACGGATGGCGGCTTTCCAGTACATGCAAGTACCGAACCGAAGTCCCTCGCATGCAGCCAAGGTTGACCGTTTCGCCCGTTTTTCCGTGCAGGGATTTCAAATAGGGTGACGCAATTTCAATCAGGCGATCGTCGAACTTACCGATCGTCATGCGGCGTAACTTTCCGGTTAATTGATATTTCCCCTTTTCGACCTTAGTCACGTACCCCAGTTCGGAAAGATCGTGCAAAAGTCGGTGTACGGTTGGCTTGTGATATTCGAGTTCACTTACGATATCGACCAGCGCCAAGGCTCCTTCCGCGGCGGCTAAGACTTCAAGTACATGAAAAGCTTTACCCAAAGAAGATGTTTGCATGATGGTCTGTGAATCTCCGAGAGCCTCTATCGAGCCATGGCCAATGGAACCGTCTGGGGTGTCAGCGGAACGATCATTCTAGTCGCTTCCTCAAAAGCTTTCGATCAGCCCACCGGGCGGAAGATTAGATAAAATGGGTAAAGGAGCGGCGATGCACCAGCCAACGACATCACCATCGGTCTCGTCATTTGAGCAACTGTGGGGACATCCCAAGCCGTTGCGGCGACACTGTGTGCGATGCTCTTATTTGTCACCACGCCAATCTTGTCACGTCGAATGCACGGTGTTCATTAGTGCTCCATCTGGCTTCTTCATGGAGCTGCGAGAATTCTTCCGTCAAGGAGAACGCCGATGCAAGGCGCAGGTGAGCCTTCGGCGAATGGGCATTTCCGTCACTCGCTCTTTCCGACGTAGCTATCTGTCACGTGTCTATACATCGTTGACTCTGGGATCCGAGCCCAGTAATAGAAAGTGTGACTTCATCGCCAGCTTTGAGAAATCGAGGAGGCTTCATGCCCAAACCTACGCCAGGTGGTGTCCCGGTCGAGATGAGATCGCCGGCCTCAAGTGTCATAAATTGGGAGAGATAATAGACCACGTACTCCGGCTTAAAGATCATGGTCTTCGTGTTACCGGCTTGCATGCGCTGGCCGTTGACGTCCAGCATCATGGACAGATCGTTCACATCCGGGATTTCATCTGGAGTTGCGATGAATGGACCAAGTGGATTGAACGTGTCGCAGCTCTTTCCCTTTACCCATTGGCCGCCACGTTCCAATTGAAAGTGACGTTCGGACACGTCGTGCGAGATACAGTATCCGGCGATAAAGTTAGCTGAATCCGCTTCGCTCTCCAGGTAACGAGCATCTTTTCCGATGACGATTCCAAGCTCAACTTCCCAGTCGGTCTTCTCGCTTTTTCGTGGAATTTGAATTTCGTCGTAGGGCCCCACAACGGTATTGGAAGCCTTAAAAAAAATGATCGGCTCTTCCGGAACCGGCATTCCGGATTCCTCGGCGTGATCGGCGTAGTTTAAGCCAATACAGATGACCTTGCCTGGCCTCGCAATCGGTGCTCCCCACCGGACAGCTTTGTCCACATCGGGAAACTGATCGAGAGAGCGCTGAAGTTTGGCCAGACGCTCAAGTCCGCCACTTTGAAAGAACTCGAAATCGAATCGCTCGAATTCACTGCTCAGATCCTTGCGAACTCCATCCTTGGTGAGCAGGCCCGGCATCTCGGACCCTAATTCTCCAAATTGAATTAGACGCATTTACTTGCTTCCTTCATCGATGGCTCGATGGCTTGAAGGGTTTGATCGAGCGCTTCCTGATCGTGTTGTGCCCCGACGTACCAGCGCGCGTCCGGTAAGAGTTGGACCCCTCGCTCCAGCATTGCCTGTCGGAATTTTCCGTACAGCGTCATATCGGAGCGTAGTATATCACGGTAGCTGCGAGGTGGGTCGCTAACACCAAGGTGAACCGAGAAGACAGAGCCGACACCGCTGATGGCCGCCGATATGTCGCAGTTGGCGCTCGCGCTAAGAATAGCCTCACCGATGGTCTCGCCATGCTGTGCCATCGCTTCGTACGTACCAGGCTTGCGTAGCTCACGAATTGTCTCGATGGCCGCGACGATATTAAAGTTGGTTCCGTTGTAGGTGCCGGAATGAATCGTTCGCCCATCCCGCAGCACCTCGAACATCTCCGCCTTGCCGCCGACAGCCGACATCGTAAACCCACCGGCGAGGGCCTTTCCATAAACCGAAAGATCAGGTTCGAGTCCGAAAAACTCTCGCGCGCCTCCCAGTGCCACTCGGAATCCAGTAATCACTTCGTCGAAAATGGAAACGCTTCCATGCTCGCGACACAACTCAATCAACCGTTCAAGATACCCCGGTTTCGGCATGCAGCAGCCAGAGTTTGCCAGAATCGGTTCCGTGATAACGCAGGCGATTTCATCACCCCGGGTCGCAAACAAATCCTCCAGCGCGTCAATATCATTCCACGGAAGTACCAGAGTGTCGGCGTACTCACTCGCTGGTTGACCGCCACACGTCGGTTGTGTTAGCGAAGTATCGGGCAGTTTGGGACGGTACGAGACGAGCACGTTGTTTAACCAACCATGGTAATGCCCCTCAAATTTCAGAATGCTGTCTCGTCCAGTATGTGCTCGGGCAATTCGAATTGCCGCTTGAACGGCTTCCGTTCCAGTGTTGGAAAAGATAACTTGCTCTAAGCCAGGAACGGAATCAACGATTAATTCCGCCAGCTCGATTTCAGCGAAATGCTGACACCCGTACGTATAGCCTTTCGCGAGTTGTTTTGCTACCGCCGTGTTAATTCCATCATGATTAGAACCAACAATTAGAGGTCCCCAGCCCAGCGTATAGTCTACCCGAGTTACTCCATCGACGTCGACGAAATAAGGCCCCGCGGCATGATCGATATACAAGGGAGGCGAGGTGACGAAGCGTCGTAAGGAACTGGAGACACCGGTCGCAAGCGTACGGCAGGCCCGCTCATAGAGTTCCGCGGAACGGTTTGTTAATTCGGTCGAAGACAAGGGGCAAATTCCTTAGGGTCGTTGAGGATGCAATTCGTTTGCCTAAGGTCGAGTGACAAAAACGCCGACTTTTTCGTCGTACGATGAACTACAGCCAAACGACGCTTTGACACACCCAAGGTGTTCCAGTATCTTGAATCTAACGTTCCGCGGTTCGGAAGTCAAGTAATTAGCGACCCCTTTGGCAGTGATACGTTCACCTTTAAAACCGCCCCGGAAATTAAGATGCGAATCGGCTTAATTGCGTTTCTTCACGAGTCGAACACATTCTCGGCAGATCAGACGACACTCGAGAATTTTCGACAAGATGTTTTGGTTTCCGGGGAAGATGTCCTGCGCCGGTTTGAGGGGTCCCATCATGAGATGGGAGGGTTCATTGATGGCCTCAAGCAACTGAACGCCACACCGGTCGGTGTTTACGCTGCCCGGGCACTTCCCAGCGGAATAATAACAGCGGCCACCTTCGACGAAATTCTGAAGCAAATCCTCGCGCAACTGGATCAGGCGGGTCCGCTCGATGGAATTCTTGTTGCCCCCCACGGGGCGACCGTTGCGGAAAACTTTCACGACGGGGATGGGGCATGGCTGACGGCGCTTCGCTGTGCGATTGGCGAGAAGATGCCAATCTTCGGGACGCTTGATCCCCATGCGAATCTTTCGCCAGCCATGGTCGCTGCCACGAATGCACTGTTGGCCTATCAGACCAATCCTCATATCGATCAATTCGACCGCGGAAGGCAGGCTGCCCACCTCCTGGCGAGAACGATCCAGGGAGAGATTGCTCCAATGCAGGCTGCCGCGTTTTCCCCCTTGGCCATCTGTATCGAGCGACAATGCTCGCAAGAGTCGCCTGCTCGGGAATTTCTTGCTGAAATGGAAGTAGCTCGCCGCGAATGTAGGCTGCTGGATGCGAGTTTTTTCTATGGTTTCCCTTACGCCGATGTGGCCGAAATGGGTGCCGCGATACTCTGCATTGCCGATGGGAATCAAACGTTGGCACAGGAGTCCGCAGACCATTTGAGCGCTGTGTTATGGGATCGACGGGAGGAGACGCTTGGCTATTACTGCGATATCGAATCAGCAATCGAGCGTGCTCAGCAACTAGCCGGGCCCGTTTGTTTGCTTGACATGGGAGATAACATTGGGGCCGGTTCTGCTGCGGACGGAACATGGATTGCCCATTCGCTCCTAGGAAGGAAGGTCGATCGCTGTTTCGTTGCTCTCTGTGATTCGGAGGCGGCTAAGACGGTATCTTCCGCGGCGGTGGGCAGTAAGCTGATGCTTTCCATTGGTGGAAAGAGAAGTGAATTTGATGGTCAGCCGCTTGTTGTCGATGTTGAAGTAGTTTCCTGTCATGCAGGGCGTTTCGTGGAAAGTCAGCCACGTCATGGGGGAAAGACGGAGTTTGATATGGGACCGACCGCGATCGTTCGAACTTCGACGGGACTGACCATTCAAATCACCACTCATCGAACGGCTCCCTGGTCGATCGGGCAGCTAGCCCATTGCGACTTGGAGCCATCACAGTTTCAAATCATCGTTGCCAAGGGGGTGAACGCTCCGCTAGCGGCGTATGAAGCGGTATGTCCTAACTTCATTCGCGTCGATACGCCTGGGACGACGGCGGCCAATATGGAAAAGCTGGAGTATCATCGCCGTCGACGTCCGATGTACCCGTTTGAACGGGATTGCCCATACTTCGTAAAGTCGAGCACGGTTGAACACGATGACCCTCTTGGCGTTGACGATCTCGGTCGGGATGATCGTCGATGACTCGATTGTTGTGTTGGAAAACACATGGCGGCACATGCAAAACGGGAAAACGCGTCTTGAAGCGGCCATCGCCGCCATGAACGAAATCGGATTTGCTGTGATTGCGACCTCCTTGTCGATTGCCGCCGTCTTCGTGCCGGTCGCGTTCAGGATATCATCGCCCGTCACGTGCGGGCGCGGATTGAAACAATCAACGCCATGCAGGATTAGCGGCTCCTCAGTTCCTAGCCGCTGCCTGCACCGATAGGGATTGTAAATTGGAACCAACGGTCCCCTACTCATCGTTCATTGCATCCCATTCGCGTCGAACCGTTTGGGGACTTACACCCGCCTCGCGGGCGATCTCGGAGTTGTTCAGATTTCCCTTTTTCAGTAGCTTGTGGACCAACGCGACCTTCTTCGCCGGGATCCGGCGTGAGCGGCCTCGCTTGGGGGCGTCGCCGTTGACTACTGCCTCGTGGATTTCTGCCTTGATACGCTCCGAATAGGCGCGGCGGATTGTTTCTATCGAGGCACTTATATCTCGGTTCTCCGTCCGGAATCGACTTGGGTTGGGAGTTAGGATCCGAGTACCTCGGGTACATGGCACCCAAGGACAGCCCTTGGTTCAGGTAAACATCGAGGGCGGTGTCAGAGATCTCGCCGGTACGATGGCGAGTCTTGAAATCCTCCACCATCTCAGAAAGAACCTCGGGCGTTGGCTCCGGCAGGATCCCCGACTTCGCGAGTTCCGGCCAGAGTCCCCTGGAGTATTTGAGGTAGTACTCCGCGAACTCCGTTAGGACCTCGTCAGGAGCAAGCCCGGTGTCTTCCTTACGCTGCGCTCGATTCTGCGCCACAGGTGCGCTGGATTGTGCGTCGCTTCCATTGGCCCGCTGGAAATCGTCCTCTACCACTTGCAGATAATGCTTCATGGCGACACTTGGGGTGTTCCCCAGCCAGGCCGTGACCACGTGAATCGGGTGGTCACGCATTAGCTCGGTTTCTCGGCTCGATCTCAAATTCTGGAAAAGTCGGGGCCATGCCTGTAGGCCAGCCCGTTTGATAATCCGCTCGAATTGCGTCCGGAGGTTGATATTCCGCCACCCCTGGGGCGTGTCGGCCTTTTCTCGATGACAGCCCCCCACAACATATTCCGCACCCTCTGAGGCAGGGAGACAGCTCGCCTCACGATATCTTCAAGGAAGACTTGCAGGGAACGCCAAATCCCCTCGCCAAGTAAAGATCAATCCGGTTCGATTATTGAGCCGGTTACCAAGTAGGCGTTTCAACGCGCCAATTCAAGTGAATCATTGCCCAGCTCGTTCATTGTATTCCTGTTATGGTAAGATTAAATAGAACAAGCATCGATGAAAAACCACTCTGAGACCGTCTCTATTACCACGGCTCGAAAGAGAATCATTTCAAAAGCCAGAATCGTTGCCAGTTACACGCGCTGCGGGACGTTCTGCCAAAGATGATCTTTCATGCCGGGGTAATGGAAGCATTCACAAATCCTTTTCCCCTGTCTTTTGAAAGTTTTCTGTCGCATGTCTCTACAACCCACTGTCGTCCAATTGGTTGCCAGTGGTGACTCGCGTCTGTCGGCCAACCAACGCTGCTGGCCGGCGCAGCAAGAGATGGAACGGAAGCTGCAATCCGCCGTGGAAAAGCTCGGTTATCGTCCGCGCCGCGTCCACGAAGTGACCCACGACGGGCATGGTTTTATCGACAGCCAGAAACGGGGGATCGAGGTATTCCGTTCGATCGACCCCGACGCGCCCCTCATCGTGGCCGAGGCGGTGTGGCAATACACGCACCATGTGCTGGCTGGACTGCTGAGCCATCGGGGGCCGATTCTGACGGTCGCCAATTGGTCGGGGCAGTGGCCGGGGCTGGTTGGGATGCTCAATCTGAACGGCTCATTGACCAAGGCCGGGGTACGATACTCGACCTTGTGGAGCGAGGACTTCACCGATGACTACTTCACCGAAAAACTTCGCACGTGGCTCGAAACGGGGCATTGTACGCACGCCACCGATCACGTTCGTCCGTTGAACCTGAATGCGATTCCCGCCGAACCGCGCGACTTGGGACGGAAACTGGCTGACGGCCTGCGGCGCGAGAAGGCGATTCTGGGGGTGTTCGACGAAGGGTGCATGGGGATGTTCAACGCGATCATCCCCGACCACCTGCTGCATCCGTTGGGTGTCTTCAAGGAACGCCTCAGCCAGTCGGCTCTGTATGCGGAGATGCGAACCGTCTCGGACGACGAGGCGAACGCCATCTTTCAGTGGTATCGAGATCGGGGAATGACTTTTCACTTCGGCGAGAACGACGCCGAGGAACTGACCCCGGACCAGGTACTTCAGCAGTGTCGTATGTATGTGGCCGCGATACGAATGGCGGACCATTTTGGCTGCGAGGCGATCGGCATCCAGTATCAGCAGGGACTCAAAGACCTGGCCCCGGCCAGCGACCTCGTGGAAGGGACTCTCAACAGCACACTGCGCCCGCCGGTTTACGACCGGAGCGGCACTCGGGAACTGTTCGCCGGGCGTAGCATTCCCCACTTCAACGAGGTGGACGAGTGCGCGGGGCTTGATGCGATACTAATCCAGCGGCTTCACCGCGCCTTGGGCCAGCCGGTGGAAACCACGCTGCATGACCTACGCTGGGGCTGCCCCGACGAGTCCGGCACGACCGATCAATATGTGTGGGTGTTTGAAATCTCCGGCTCCGCCCCGGCCGAGCATCTGGGAGGATGGGACCGTTGCCACGGCTACCGGCAGCCGCCAATGTATTTTCCCAAAGGGGGCTCGACCCTGGCCGGCGTTTCCCGCGCGGGCGAGATCATCTGGTCGCGCATTTACGTGGCGGATAACGCTCTGCACGCCGACCTGGGCCGAGGGGCGTCAATCGCCCTGCCGACGGAAGAGACGCAGCGGCGGCTCGATGCCACCACCAACGTCTGGCCGATCATGCATGGGGTCACATACGGGGTGAGCCGCGATCAGATGATGGCCAAGCACCAGGCGAACCACGTACAGGTAGCCTATGCGACCGACGAGGCCTCGGCCGACCGGGCCATGCTGGCAAGGGCCTCCTTGTACGCGTCTCTGGGGATCGAGGTTCACCTGTGCGGGACGAAGAAAGACAATTCCCACTGGGACGCGGAGGGCTAATCGATGCGCGCGCATTACTACATTGGAGTCGATGTTGGAACCGGCAGCGCACGGGCCGGCCTGTTCGACATCGCGGGCAACCTGCTGGCGGCGACGTCTCACGAGATCCAGACGTTCCGTCCCCAGGCTGACTTTGTCGAGCAGTCGTCGGAAGATATTTGGCGAGTCGCCTGTCGCTGTGTGCGAGAAGTGATCGGTCAGGCGGGTATCGAGGCGGCCAAGGTGCGCGGGATCGGCTTCGATGCGACCTGTTCGCTGGTTGTCTTGGACGAGGAAAATCGGCCCATAACCGTCAGTCCCGACGACGACGACGCGCGGAACGTCATTGTCTGGATGGATCACCGCGCGGTCGCTCAGGCGGATCGCATCAATCGGTTAGGGCACGACGTGTTGAAATATGTGGGGAACGTCATCTCGCCGGAAATGCAAACCCCCAAACTACTTTGGCTGAAGGAGAATATGCCCGAGACGTGGCGGCGATCGCGACGATTCCTCGACCTGCCCGACTTCCTGACCTTCCGCGCCACCGGAGACGAAACTCGGTCGCTCTGCAGCACCGTTTGCAAGTGGACCTATCTGGGGCACGCGGCGGTCGAAGGGGGAAACCAACCGGGTCGCTGGGACAGCGGCTACTTCCGGAGCATCGGCCTGGAAGACCTTGCCGAAGAACGCTTCGTACGAATCGGACGGCAAATCCGACCGATGGGCCAACCATTGGGACGCGGCGTCACGGCCGAGGCGGCCGAGGAACTGGGCGTGCCGGCGGGGACGGCCGTCGGCGTCTCGATCATCGATGCCCACGCCGGTGGCATCGGGATGATCGGCGCGATGCTGGACGGCGTTTCGCCGCGCGCCGAAGCGTTTGATCGGCGGTTGGCCTTGATCGGTGGCACTTCGAGCTGTCACATGGCGGTGTCGACCGATCCACGTTTCATCCGCGGGATCTGGGGGCCTTATTATTCGGCGATGATCCCCGACATGTGGCTGACCGAGGGGGGCCAATCGGCGACCGGCGCGCTGATCGATTTTGTGATCGACAACCACGGGGCCACCAACGAGCTGCGGCAGTTGGCCAGCGACCAGCGGCGGTCTCCCTACGAGGTGCTCAACCGGCGTTTGGAGGACCTGACGCAAGGACTCCGCGTCCCCGCCTCGCTGACGCGGGAACTGCACGTTTGCCCCTACTTCCACGGTAACCGCTCTCCCTGGGCCGATCCGACGCTGCGGGGGATGATCTGCGGGCTGACGCTCTCCGCCTCGCTGGATGATCTGGCGGTGCTCTACCTGGCGACGATTCAGGCCATCGCCTACGGCACACGGCACATCATCGAGGTAATGAACGGGGCCGGATACCGGATTGACACGATCTTCGCCTGTGGCGGGGGAACCAAGAATCCGATTTTCTTGCGAGAACACGCCGATATCACCGGCTGCCGAATCGTATTGCCTCGCGAGCCGGAATCGGTCTTGCTGGGCAGCGCCATGCTCGGCGCGGTCGCCGCCGGCCAATATCCCACCCTGCTATCCGCCATGGCCGCTATGAGCGGTGCCGGGCAAGTCCTCGCCCCTGACATCACCACGACCACCTACCACCAAGCCAAGTACGATGTCTTTCGACAGCTCCATACCGATCAGCAGGCCTATCGGGAGCGGATGCAATTGGGCGTGATTGCCGGAAGCCCCTAATCCGAGAGTACCTTTTTCGCCGAAAAAGGCCGCGCCATTACACCCTTTCCGGCTTGTTGTTTACGAGATGGCGGAGGCTTCCCTTTCTTGAGGTTGTTCGGCTGTTTGCTCGACATCGCCGGTCTCGGTTTGCGGGATCGAACGTTTCCACCAGGACGCTAAAGCCGAACCGGCAACAGCACTCCAAGGACCAAGCACGGCCGAGGCCAAGGCGGCCAACTCGCTATGCAAAACATTCAACGCCAATCCGGTGGCCATGCCGCCATTCTGCATGCCCACTTCAATTGAAACCGTGCGCGCGTCGGACTCCGACAGGCCCACGATGCGGGCGCCGCAATAGCCCAGAGTGAAGCCAATCGCGTTATGGCAAGCCGCGGCACCAAACAACGCCAGGCCGATCATCAGAAGTTCATCTCGCGAAAGGCCGATTGTTACCGCGATGATAATACACACGCTCAGCATGGAAACCAGCGGCAGTACGCGCTCCATCCGACGAGTCAAGCCTCGCGCGAAACTGTTAATGAGAATGCCCACCACCAGCGGCAGCACAATCATCATAATGATTGCTTGCATCATCGGCCACGTTTCGATGGAAACGTACCGACCAGCCAATAGCTTCATCGCCAGAGGCGTCATTAAAGGCGATATCAATGTCGAACAGGCGGTCATGGTGACCGATAGCGCTACGTTGCCCCCGGCGATATAGCAGATGACATTCGAGGCCACGCCGCCGGCACACGAGCCGATCAGGATCAGGCCCACGGCCACTTCTCCTGGCAAGCCGAACAGCCAAGCGCAGAAATAGCCTCCAAACGGCATTACGAGGAATTGCAGTACGACACCCACAATGACTCCGCGCGGCATGCGGATAATCCGCGCGAAATCCCGCCAAGTCAGGGTAATTCCCATTCCCAACATAATGACCTGGATCAACGGCACGATCAGGGTCTTGTACTCGAACGCTCCCCAGCGGGTCGCGGTATCGGGAAAAAACAACGCCACCGCCGCGAAAGCAAAGACCCAAACCGTGAACGCCAGCCCCGAGAAACGGGAACTCGCTGTCGCCAGGGCCAGCAGCGCCACCCCGCAGACCACCGCGATTCCCGCCGCGTTGTACGCTCCCGCGAGAGCGGCGACCGGCGCGCCCAGCATCGCTCCGCCGCTGGCGAGCAGATATCCTCGCCCTCTCCAAGAGCCTTTTTCGCCGCTCATATTCACCGCCTTGCGATTGAAATCACGCATATCTTACGTAAAAAGGTCGTGCAGTACTTTTACGCCGGGCTCGACGCCCGTCAGACGAAAATCGAGCCCCTGAAACTTATAGCTCAAGCGGCTATGGTCCAGCCCCAGAGAATAAAGCATGGTCGCGTGCAGGTCGTGCATGGAAACGGGATTTTCCACAACTTGAAAGCCAAATTCGTCGGTTAGACCATAGGTCATTCCTGGCTTGATTCCCCCGCCCGCCATCCAAATCGTGGAGGCATCGGGCCAGTGGTCGCGCCCCAGGAAACGCGCGTTACCCCCTCGATTCTCATTCATACAGGTACGACCGAACTCGCCCCCCCAAACCACTAACGTCTCATCCAACAAACCGCGTTGTCGCAGATCGCGCACCAGCGCCGCCGAGGGTTGATCGACATCGCGGCACAGTTGAGGCAACGCGTGTTCGAGTGAAGCGGAGCGTTTTTCACCATGGCAATCCCAAATCGCGCTGGGGCTCCCTCGATAGCAAATCTGCACGAATCGCACGCCGGCCTCGACGAGTCTCCGGGCCAGCAGGCAGGCATTGGCGAAGGTGTCCGCACCGGGCCGCGCGCCATAGAGTTCGAGAGTCGCCTCCGATTCCCGGCTCAAATCCGCTAGTTCAGGCACAATTGTTTGCATGCGGAACGCCAATTCATACGCGGCAATGCGGCCGGCGATTTCGGGATCGTGAAGCCGAGCCAAACGCACTTTGTTAAGATCGTTGATGGCATCGATCGTCAACACGCGCCGCTCGTTGTCGATACCAGGCGGGTTTTGTACGAAAGGTGCCGCTTCGCCTTGCGTGCGAAACTGCACCCCTTGATATTGCGGCGGCAAAAAGCCTTGATTCCAGAGCGCCTTGCCCCCATCGACGCCCATTCGCGGCACCAGCACGACAAAGCCGGGCAAGTCCTTATTCTCGCTTCCCAGGCCATAACCGACCCAGGACCCCATGCTCGGGCGACCTAGAAACTCCGAACCGGTGGACATGAAAAGCTGTGCCGGCGCGTGATTGAACTGACTGGTATGGACGCTTTTGATAAAGCATAATTCATCGGCGACGCTCGCCGTATAAGGCAATAGTTCCGATAACGTCGCGCCGCTTTCGCCATGCCGGGCAAAGCGGTATGGCGTGCCCAGCAGATTCGGCGCGTCGGCAATGAACGCAAATCGGCGGCCTTCGTACATGTACGCGGGCGCGGGCTGGTCATGCCGGGCGGTCAATTCGGGTTTGTCCTCAAACAGGTCCAACTGCGAAGGTCCCCCGCACATCTGTAAAAAGATGGCGCTTTTCGCTCGTGGAGGGTGATGCGGCTGTAACACGCCGGCCTCCGCCACCGCCTCAAAGCCACCATCGAGAGCCCCCAGTGCGGCAACCCCCAAACCGAGTCCGGCGGCTTGGAAGAAATGGCGGCGTGTCATTGCCGACGGTGGGTATTGAAATTTTTGCATTGCGTTACTCCCGCGTAATCGTTTCATCAAGATTGAGAAGCGTGTTGGCGACCAGAGTCCATGCCGCCAGTTCCGATGGTTCAACACGTGCGCGGAAAGTGGCTTCCGATGACTGGCTAATCCAGGCATGGGCCGCCGCCTCGTCTTGGCGAAAGTTTGCCAGGCTATCGTGAAACAGACGACGCAAAATCGTCAGTTCCTCCTCGGTCGCATGGCGTCCGACGCACTTCCGCAACCCCAACGCCAGTCGCGCGTCGAGATCGCCCGCGTGCGTCGCCAGGCTTTTCCCCAATGCGCGCGCGGCTTCGACATAGGTTGGATGATTCATCAGATCGAGCGCTTGCAAGGGAGAACCGGTGACCGTGCGCTGGGCCACACAAACCTCGCGTGTCGGGGCGTCGAAGGTTTGAAACGAAACATAAGGCGCTGTTCGCTCCCAAAAGGTGTAAATCGCTCGGCGACGCCGATCCTCCTCGGAGCCGCCATCCCACCGTTTGCGGTTGCGAGCCGCGTTGGTCGGCGGTTGATAAGGAAAAACGCCCGGACCGCCCAACTTCTCGTGTAAAATTCCGCTGATTGACAATGCGTTGTCGCGCACCTGTTCCGCCGAAAGGCGGCGGCGTGGGAAAACGGAAAGCAGTGTGTTGTTGGGATCGAGCCGTTCCAGTTCAGGCGTTCGCGCCGATTGTTGGCGGTAGGTTTCCGAGGTGACGATCAAGCGATGCATGGCCTTCACGCTCCAATCCCGCCGCACGAATTCCACGGCGAGCCAATCCAACAAGGCGGGATGCGTGGGCGCGGCCGATTGCAAGCCAAAGTCGTCGAGCGTAGAAACAAGGCCTCGACCAAAGTAATGCATCCACAGACGATTCATAACCACGCGGGCCGTCAGCGGATGCTCGCCATCGACCAACCACCGGGCAAGCGCCAAACGATCGGCCGGGGCATCGACGGGTAGCGGCGTGAATTTGGCCGGCGTCCCCGGTGTCACTTCCTCGCCGGGAGTGAGAAAATTCCCGCGTTGATGCAGGCGTGTTACGCGCGGATTTTTAGCGCCGCGCATGACGAGCGTGGTCGACGGAGAACCATCGGGACGCGTCACGTTCCTCAATTCCAGGCGGGGACTGATATCCCGCCGGTAGGAGACATCGTTTCCGGTCGAAGGCGCTAACTCATCGGCGTCCTGATTGAATATCGCGAACATCCGAAAATAGTCGACCTGGCTGATGGGATCGTACTTGTGATCATGGCAACGCGCGCAGCCGAGCGTTAACCCCAGCCAGACCGTTCCGGTGGTGTTTACGCGGTCGGCCACCGCTTCGACTCGATACTCTTCGATATCAATGCCGTTTTCCCGGTTGAGCGGCGAGTTACGGTGAAATCCTGTGGCAACCAATTGTTGTTCGGTCGGGTTCGGCAACAAATCGCCCGCGAGCTGTTCAAGGGTGAACCGGTCGAACGGCATATCGGCGTTCAAGGCCGCAATAACCCAATCGCGCCAAGGCCAAATCTCGCGGACATGATCTCGTTCATATCCATTGGTATCCGCGTAACGCGCCAAGTCGAGCCATCGCACCGCTTGATGCTCGCCGTAACGCGAGCTAGAAAGTAACCGATCGACGATCCGCTCATAGGCCCGCGGATCGTCGTCTTGAATGAACCGTTCGACTTCGGCGATTGTCGGCGGAAGGCCCGTCAAATCGAGAGACAATCGCCGAATCAATGTTTCGCGCGCTGCCGGCGGGGCGGGCTCCAACCCCGCCTCCACCAAACGCGCGTGGATTAGGCGGTCGATGGGATGCTCCACGTCCGGATCGAACTTCGACATCGGCGGCTCGGCGGCACGAGGCGGCTCGAATGCCCAGTGTTCCTCCCAGGACGCTCCGGCATCAATCCAACGGCGAATCAATTCGATTTCATCCGCCGTCAACCGGTTACCGGATTCCTCCGGCGGCATCCGCTCGAACTCATCCTCAGAGGCGATCCGCCGATAGAGTTCGCTTGCGTCGCTGTCACCGGCATGCACTGTGCCGCCCATTTCTTCGAGACCGAACAGTCCGGCTCGCGTATCGAGCCGCAAATCCGCTTCGCGGCTTCCTTCGTCGGGACCGTGGCAATGAAAGCAACGATCCGTCAGTAGAGGACGAATATCGCGACCGAAGTCGATATCATCCTCCGCCACGAGGCGGGAAACGCTCAGCGCGGCCACCATGCCAATCGTGACAATCGCCGCCAGACAACGCAAGGAGCAATGGAACATCAGTACGCCCTATTCAACTACCAGAGAGGAAATCGGAATAATTGCCAACTCGCATTCGCGTTTGCGCACCGAGTAGACGACATACAGCTTTCCGTCATGCTCGTAGGCGTAAGGATAGGCCCACGAGCCGCCGCGGACTTTGCCGGCGTAGTCCGCCGGCTCCTGGCCGTGTCGCACACGCCATACCTTATCCAAGGTTTTTTCGCCCGGCTTGCTGACGGCAATGGCCAGCGTATGGCGATTGCGGATGTTGGAAATCAGATAACGTTGCCCCGTGCTCAAAACATCGGCGAACGGCTGCGAGGCGGCCATCGGGTAGTTGGCCTTCATCACCTCCGACCAGGTTCGCCCGTAATCCTTACTCACGGAAATCGCCACCGCGCCTTCCTCGCTCCGAATAAAGGCCGTTATCTCATCGTCGTCGACGATGAGACTGGTTTCCAAAAAGCCACGCCCCTCGGGCCAATTGATGTGGACGGTCTCCCATTTCGTCAGGTTGTCGCCGTGACTGATCGCCACGCAGGAGGTGATCTTGCTGGTCAGCCCCCCCATGATCCAATTGCCGTCGCTCATTTTCACGGGAGCGTCCATCGGCCAGCAATCGCGGGCGACGATCCCCTGCGAATCCCACTGGTTGGTTTCATCGTTGAGCGTGAACGCCTCGGTCCCCAGCCCCGGAAATGTCCCTTTCGGCTCGCCTTCACCAAAGTTCGCGACAAAGCACCACAATTTGCCGCCGTGCTCCAGAAACGTCCCGTGGCTGTGGCGACTGCGGTCCTCGGAGAATCCTGGGGCGGGAATTTCGGCTTCGCCCCAGGTCTTGCCGCCGTCGTCCGATCGGCGTCCCCGGACCAATTCAGTAGACGTGTTCTCCTCGCCTGGGTTGTGCGCCCAATTGACGAACAACTGGTTCTTGTAATGAATCACCGCCGCGCCGTGCAGAAACCGCCAACCTTCCTCCAACTCGTGCGGCAGTGAATAGACGATGCCCGGTACATCGGGCAGGCTGTTGACATCGGCTGGATTTTGTTCGCCCGTCCAAAGCGTGTAGGGCTTGGGCTGTTTCGGAGTTTTGGGCGAGTCTTCGGCGTAGGCCGCCGCGACGCTACTCAGTGCGATGCCGGCGATAATCGCGGCACAGATAGAACGAGACAATAACATGATGCGGATTCCTCTTTGAAGGATCTTGAATCGAAAAACAATTGGCGACGGTCGGAGCGGGAAAACTCCGACCGTCGTGGAATTCCCCTAAGCCAAAACAGTCGTTTTGTCGTACGACAACGCCGCCACGATCTTCTCGAGCCGGGCGTTAACCTCGAGCGTCAGCGGCAGCATCGGCGGACGAACCGTTCCCACGCGGCGGCCGCGCAACTCAAGACCGCGCTTGATGACCGCGATCCAGTCGGGACGCTCCGCGCCTTCGCCGACCGTGGCGGTCTCGACAAACGGTAGGATTTCGTACCACAACTCGGCGGCCTTGACGTAGTCTTGGTCGTCAATGCAGGTATGCACGAAGCGAGACCAACGCTTCGGATCGAAGTTCGCCGTGCCCGATACCCAACCGGTGGCACCGTAGGCGAACGCCCCCATGGCGTTGTTGTCGTGGCCGTAGAAGAGATGAAGCTTGTCGCCGACGCGCATCTTCAGGCGGGTGGTCGTAAAGGGATCGCTGTCGGCGTCCTTGAGATATTGCACGATCTCTTCTTCCGCCAATTTCGCGAGCAGTTCGACGCTCAGCCGAATTCCCGTAACGGGCGGGTTGTTATAAATCATGATCGGAAGCGACACCGCATCGCGAAGTGCTTTGAAGTGGGCATAAATCTCACGCTGCGTATGCACTTGATACCAGGGGCTGATGACCAGCAGGCCGTCGTAGCCTAGCTTTTCGGCGAAGCGGCAACGCTCGATCGTGGCGGCGGTCGACATATCGGCCCCTCCCGCGATCAGCGGCACGCGACCAGCGGTCTGGTCCTTGGTGATATGCAGCACCGCTTCCCACTCGTCGCGTGTAAGATTCATAAACTCGCCGGTACTGCTGCCGCCGCACATGCCATCGACGCCGCCGTCAATCATAAAATCCACATGGTCGCGCAAGCCTTGCTCATCGAGTTCACCCGACTCCGTAAAGGGCGTAATCAATGGCGGATACAAGCCTCGAAAAGTCATGGTTCTATTCTCTCCAAAGGAAGAAGCGAAACGTCCAACACACTTACTTTAGTGGGGAAATCACCGCGGACAATTGATTAAGCTAAAAGGCGTCAGGCCGCGCGCGATTCGGACTACTTGCCTAGAACATCGAAATGATGTTCGGCGTTACTGTACGGCAGGTCGACTTCCGTGCGATAAGGAGGAAACAACGCGTTATCCCTTGCTTCGGTAGGCATGCCGCCGTCGTCGCCAAAGATCGTCACGTGATGCGGGCCGCCGACAATGCCCTTGCCGCGCCGCGTACGATACGAACCGTCTTGAATCTCGGCCACGCTCCCTGGTCCCGAATTGCCCTGGGCGGTGATCGGTTCGAACACAATCCGGCCTCCCGGCACCGGCTTGCCCTGATAGGTGACCGTGCCGGTTAGCGTGTACCCTCGGTCGTCGCCCTCACCGCAGCCGGCGGCCCACATCAGAGGCAGTGTCGTCGCCATATATGCCAACACACGCCATTTCCCATCGTTCATGAATCAGAGCCTCCTAATTGGATTGAAAAGCCCGCGATCGGTTGCGGATGACTACTCAATGGCTTTGCGCCATATCGAAAACGGTTCGCTAGTTACCTCCGAGCGGCATACCGTCGTTGCGTGTTCCCATACCCCGATAGGTTGCCAAATCCATGGTCTCGCTATGAAAGCTGACCGAGCCATCGGCAAACGCCATGTGGCAGCCCCCTGGATGCCAGCTACCGAACGCTCGCGTGTGCGTCCCCAGGTAGAGCGAGTGCGCGGAACTGCCGTTGGCACCAACCCACGGCTTGGACGAATCGAAATCGACCTGCGGATTGTTGATGGAATCGATCGCCGCGGCGAGGGTAATGACGTGTTCGCTGCTTCCCGTGCGGATACTTGAGGCCCAACTGAACCAGTTGTTGTGCTGCGTGGTTTGGGGAGTGGAAAACCAGCGGCTCTCTCCGATCAAAAACGTATTGCTTGTGCCATCCTTGATATCCGCAAATCGCACGCGCCCATTCGTGACAAGCACGCCGTTCGAAAATCGCACGCGTTGATTGGCAACCGGACCACTCAGACATTCCGCGTCGTCTTCCACACCTCCCCCTTGCACGCCCATGTAACTGAGACCGGGAACCTCGGCATTGAACGCGGGTTCCGACGGGCACTGGTAGTTCATCAACGGCTGACGCTGCGGTGCCGGGCTGCCACTGCTGATCAGACTGCTGTAGTGGGTGACGTTTTGGAACTGATCATAAAGCGCCGTGGCCTCCAAATACGGCAGGATCGCCACACCCCAAGGCGTGCTATGCACGCCGCCGTTGGCCTTACATGAGGCGTTCTCGACAATCGCTCCGCTGGGAAACACGCGATGCGACGACTCGTAGTTGTGGTTGGCTAAAGCGATCTGTCGCATTTGATTGCTGCATTGCATTCGCCGCGCCGCCTCGCGCGCTTGCTGCACCGCCGGCAGCAGCAACGCGACGAGAACGCCGATGATCGCGATCACAACCAGCAATTCCACCAGCGTAAACCCCCGCCTTTGATTTTGAATCCCGTTCATCCTTATTCTCTCCCTTGCCTGAAAAAAGTATCGAATCTGTGGTGACAATCGAGATTTTACGACGCTCTTCGACGCCGCAAGACCCCCTGACATTACCTCGCTCATCGGCCTGATCGCCTCGGGGAAATCGCTGCTTGTGGGGTTGAGTTAAGCGCACTAAGAGCATCCTCGGATCGCCCATGTCGAAAAAAATCAAGCTGGCGACCGGAAGAACGGAGTTGGCACGCTTGTTGAGAAAGCATTAACATTCAACGATTCCACGAATGTAAGATCAGAGATAGAAGAGGTTCGATTTCACGCAATTGCCAATAAATGGTTTTTCGTGAAATTTTCAACTAACCCATCTTAGCATGGCTGAGATGAGTTCAGTAAGCTTGATGATGATTCGCGTAAACCGGCGCGTTCAAATGCGTGAAACCCCCATAGGCTCCGTATCATGCTCGACTTTGTTACCCTGACCCCGATGCGATCCGTCACGCAAATGCGAGCAGT
The DNA here is from genome assembly GCA_040880405.1 of Pirellulaceae bacterium. Lineage (GTDB taxonomy): Bacteria > Planctomycetota > Planctomycetia > Pirellulales > Pirellulaceae > JBBDIM01. The sequence continues at coordinate 25,934 of JBBDIM010000002.1, forward strand.
AATCGATGGCTTCGCCGCGCGCTGCGCCGCTCGGCGCACGGCCGAAGGAGCCTCCGCCAAACCGTTGCTCGACGCGTTCAAAGAAATGCAAACGGCTGCTCGCGCCGGCGATTACGAACAGTTCATCCGTATCGATCGGCAACTCCACTTGACGATCGTCGATCTCGCCGCGGTCGATGGCCTACGCGACGTATGGCTCACGTGCGCAAGGTATCAGGAATCGTTCCGGATCGAATCGTTGCGTGCATGTTGGCCGAATCTGGACGTCTTGTTTGAAGCGCATCGACGACTCGTCGATGCCATTTGCGAGGGTGATTTACGCGCCGCCGAGGAAGCGGCCCAATCGCATCTTGACGCCATCTGGTATCGGCTCGCTGAGAGCCAGGGGGATAAGTCGCTGCCGGACAATCCACTCGATCGCGCCTGCGCCTACATTGCCTTTCACCTCCATGAGCCGTTACGGCTGACATTCCTAGCGGAGTATGTATCGCGCGTTAGTCCGGGGCACTTGGCTCGTCGGTTTCGCGAGGAGCGGAATATGAGCTATACGGAATATGTTTGCGAATTGCGGATGCAGAAAGCCGCCAGAATGCTGTCGGACAGCGCGCAATCGATCGGTAAGATCGCGGCGGATGTCGGGTATAAGGATGCGGCCCGATTCGCCAACCATTTCCGCCGCCACTTTGAGATCACGCCGCGAGAATACCGAAAACGATTCTCAAGGTATCCGCGTGGCTAAAAGAAATCCAAGGTAGCCTATCCTTTTTTCGCCGAGGCGGTTCGGAGTCATTGGTCGATCGAAAATCCGCGCTCCAGAGGGCATGCGTGATGCCACTGTGGGCAACGCCTAAGGATAGTTTTGGCAGTTCAAGTGGGGGTTAGTCTTCGGACGGGCCAGGTTTTGGCAGGGCACTCTGGACGTCGAAAGGCAGGCCGTTATCGAGGCCAACCGCGAGGAACTGGAAGCCTTGCTTCACGCGTTTGTTGACATCGGCGGCATTGGTGAGTAATCCACACGGTACGCCGCTTTCTTTTGAAGCCGAAACAATAGCCGCAAGGGCTTGCTCGAACTGCGGGCTTCCCTTATCCACTCCGAGTGAAAATGCGAGATCCGAGGGGCCGACGAAAAGGCCTCCGATCCCTGGTGTTTTCGCAATCTCACGACAGTTCTTTACGGCTTCTTCGGTTTCGATCATGACCCATACCACTAATTCGCCTTGGGGATCTAAGGGCCAGACATCGGCGCGGGCCGCATATTCTTCCGGTGCCAACCCCCAGTATCGAGCAGCTCTCCGATAGCCGACCCCTCGTTTTCCCTGCGGTTCGTAGTCCTCTGCATCTCGCTTTTGCGGAAAACGGCAAGCCCTGACGACGGCCAATGCTTGTTCAGCCGTGTCGACGTGCGGCACCACGACACCCATCGCGCCGACATCGAGAACTTGCTTGATTTGGTGGTCAACCGGTTCGCGACCAGAAGCCGGAATACGAGCCAAGGGAACAACACGCGGTTGTAAACTCATCGTCTTGAGTATCTCTCGCTTGTTGACCATTCCCAACAGATAGTTCTCCAGTCGAGTCACGTCATAGGGACTATGCTCCAGATCAATGATCACGAAGTCGAGCGAACTGTCAGCAACCGTCGCGCCCGAATGAGCGTTGATATTCTGCGAAAACATGCCAAATGCGGGAGTCTTCGCTTCCATCATCTCGATCAAGCGATTCAATCGAGGGCCATTTTGAGGAGCCGTTTGAGCTACCAATTCATTGGCGTATCCAAGAAGCAGTAGTCCAACGGTGAAAATAACAGTGCGTGCCATCGAGGAGCCTGTAACGGGTGAAGGATGCATGAAGCGGAAAACGACCTTTGCTTAGATGAAAAGTTCTGAAATAGCCCGTCCACCATCGGTAACTGGGATTGGGCGGTCTCCGTCGTACAGATATTTCTGGTAATCGACTTGTATGCTGGCGAGGATCGTGGCGAACAGATCCGGCACACTGACGGGCGAAGAAACAATCTTCTGAGACAGTTCGTCCGTTTCTCCCCAGGCACCGCGATGCTGGAGGCCTCCCCCTGCCAGAACGCAAGTAAAAGCACGTTGCTGATGACCGCGTCCCCCGCCGCTATCGAATTCAGGCGGTCTTCCAAATTCCGTCGTGACGGCGACGAGTGTCTTGTCGAGCATCTTCTTCTCTTCGAGGTCGAGAATCAACGTCGCAAGGGCACTATCGAGTTCCTGAATTAGCTTGTGCTGCTCAAGAATGCCCTTGTTATGAACATCCCATCCAACCCCATTGAGAAAGTTGAGATTGTGGGACACCTCGACGAAGCGGACACCGCTTTCGACGAGTCTGCGGCTCAACAGACAACGCTGTCCAAATTCGCCTCCATACTGGTTTCGTAGTTCGGCAGGTTCTCGTTCCAGGTCGAATACACGGCCGAATTTGGGGCCACTCAACTGAATGCTCTGCTCGATGGCTTCTTCGTAGTCACGCAATTTCGCGTCATCAAGGTTTCGCGCATTCTCTCGTAAGGTCGCCAGTAGCGACTGCCGCCGATTTTGTCGCGAGACGGCGATTCCATCCGGACGAGATAGGCCAACGGGGCCCTCGTTCGTGTTGGTGAGATACAAGTAATTGGCTCGTGCACCAAGAAAGCCGGAACTTCGTGCGACATTCGGATAGCCGATGAGGACATAGGGAGGCGAAATATCGCTCGCCCCCCCTCGTTCGTGCGCGATGAGTGAGCCCAACGAAGGGTAGGTGACGGTACCGCTGGTCGCGCGTCCGGTATGCATTTCATTCGTCGCAGCCGCATGTTCGCTGACGCGATGATGTACCGTCCGAATAGCCGTTATGCGATCCATTAGCTTGGCAACCTGGGGCAAATGTTCGCAAACTTGAACGCCCGGCACGGCCGTATCGATGGAATCGTAATAGGCACCAGGCTGCTTTTTCTTGACATCCCCCTTGCGTTTGGGGTCAAAGGTATCAATTTGTCCCATGCCCCCACCCAGCCAAATCGAAATGACGTGTTCGGCCTGTCCTCTAACCAAAGTAGACGGGAATGTCGCAAGGGAAACCCGCGGAACGGCCAAACCACAGGCAGTGGCGGCGATCCCAGCCAGATATTCTCTGCGGGTTAGGGAAGAAGTTGTGGCAGTGGAAAACGGTAGCCGCGGATCGATCTTCATGAGCTTCACTTCCAATTGAAATGTCTGAATGAGTCTTTCCTGAATAACATCGACTCAGGAACGGGGAGAGCTTAGCGCTGTCACCGATGTACGTAATTAGGGAACCCAAACAAATTCTGGATGGTTGACCAAACTCCACACAACATCTTCAAATCGTTCACGCCACTCTGCTCGCAGCCGGGGATCTTCCGGTGGCCCTTGGCGAAGACGTTCTTCATTTTTGGTTTGAATCGTGTTCGCCTCCGATTGGGCATGATTGAACCAAGTCACCTTGGGAAGTTGCGGTAGTTCGGGAACCGGCTGTATTTCGTCGTCCGGAACACGCCGTTGACTGAAACCAGGAGCAATGACCGCCACACAAGCCTCTCGTTCCTCGGGGCTGGGGGACCGGCTCAGGACCTGCCGGAACAGGACGTCGACCAATTGTTCGGCCGACTCCGCGCGGATCGCCAGTTCAGCCAACGGACTATCGATCGACGCTCGGGTGAGGTTGGTCGTGAGGACGCTGTTGGCGAGTATGCCCGGCTGAAGCACGTTGGGATCTTGATTGCGCTGGGCGACCGGTTCCTGTCTTGCCCCTTTCCAGCCGAACACCTCGAGCATGTCCATGATCATCCGATTGCGTGGCAACGAGAGGCTGGGGCGATCTCGCTCGTTCTTCAAGTCCGCCAACATCCAAGCTCTTGTGGGGCTGCCCAAATTCAAGCGATCATCCATGGTCGTTCGTCCCTCTGGATCAAATGAAAGCGTTTCCGCTTCGAACGGTGAGCAAGTGGCAACGTGCAGGGAATCAACGACCTGCTCGGCCGTTAAACGGCGACGATCCGGCGCATTGAAGTAACGGGACTCGGCCGGAACGTTGGCGTTTTGACCTACGGGCACTCGTTGGTACGCTGCGGACGACATGATCAATTGCAGAATATGTCGTTCGTCGTAACCATGCGAGACAAACTCAGCAGCCAGCCAATCCAGCAGCTCGGGATGGCTGATCTCTTGCCCTTCCCAGTCGTGGACTGGTTCCACAAAGCCTGCTCCCATGAGACGTTTCCAGAAATGGTTCACCACGACTCGCGAGAAGCGTCGGTTCTCAGGCGAGGTAATCAAGGCGGCCAATCGCTCTCGGGAATCGTTGGGGTCATGAACCACTGAATCGATGCCGTCGTCATCTTTCGCCCCCGTTTCCTCGGCAAAAGGCCAAGATGGTTGAATGGACTGATTCGGTTTGATGGAAACCTTAATCAGAGATTCACGCGTTTGCTTATCAAAAAACGCAGCGGGCACTCGGCTCGACGTGGGTACCTTTAACGGCTTGCGGTTGAGCATGGCCGCCAACGCGTAGAGATCGTGTTGCGTCGAGCTATGGTAGGGAGAATCGTGGCAGCGAGCGCATTTCAATTCAATTCCCATAAATGCGGACGCTAGAATGTGCCCCTTGGCTGCGAAGGGGGAATCGTTGCCGCCGGCTAAAGCAAATCCGGCACTACCACCTTCATGGGCACTCCCGCGCATCATGACCAATTCCGTAACCATTCGATCCAGCGGTTTTTGATCTTGGAGGGATTCGTAAATAAACCACCGGAATGGTCCGGTGCTGTTCAAGGTGGCGGAAATCAAGGACGGATTCTCCGCCAGCAAGTCCTGCCAGAAGCTCACCCAATGGTCCGCGACCCGCTTATCCGCCACCATCCGCTCAATCCACTCGGACCGCTTTTCAGGATCTTCGCTGTTGACGAATTGATCGAGTTCCTCACGTGTCGGTGGCACCCCAATCGTGTCCAAGAACAAGCGGCGCAAGAAAGCGGCATCCTCGATCCGCCGGGGAAGTTCAACAGCGACCGCTTCACTCGGGCGTTCAGGCCAGGCGGCTCCCGAGAGAATCCAATCCTTGATCAGCGAAACCTGCTCGGGGGTGAGGCCTTTGCCTGTCGGCGGCATTCGCGTGAATTCATCGTCCGTTTGAATTCGCGTCAGGAGTTCACTTTCGTGCGGATGTCCGGGAGTTACCGCGGGAGAGCCGGAATCGCCGCCGTTCAACATGGCTTCGCGCGTGTTGAGCCGTAATCCCCCCTGATCTTTCTCGCCATGGCAACGGAAACAGTGCTGGCGGAGAATCGGGAGGATTTTACCATGAAAATTCGCGGCATCGCTCGATTCTGAGCGCTGTTCGGCCGGTTGTGCATGCTGGATTTTTGTGAGGATAAACGCATCAATCGGATGGGTATCGGTTGGCCCCGCCACGCTCGGCACCGGGGGGGGCGGATTTTGCGCGATCCATTCTCGAGCGCGAGTGTGGCGATTGTCCCAAAAAGGATCTTCCGAAGCGGCAGCCTGTCGGCGAGTCGTCGCATCCAGATCCCTCAAATCCTGCTCAATTCGAGTTAACGTGCTTTGTGCCACCTCTTGCGTGAGCGACAAGCGATCTTGACCGGCAGGGCGTAGTATGTCGTACGATTGCCCGTCGGGTGTTTCGATCGCAACACATACTTCGCCCGATTCGGTTCGTACGCCTCGTCCCCCGACGACTACCTCCAGAACCACACGGCACCGATGCTTCTGATCGGCCTCCTGCGTTTTATCTGTCGATGGGACTTGAAATTCGGCGAACACTTCTTGCATGTTCCCTTGTCGAGGACGAACGCCCGGCAAGGGGGGCTGTGCCGGAGGATGGATCGGATTTCGGCCACCGTTATAGCGAACGGTGTCCGCCTTGGTCGTGGCTACCTTTTCCCCGTCGATCCACAGTCGGCTCAGTCCCCGAGCGCGCAGTAAAAGCTTCTGGGGACCAACCGGCAAGTCGACATCGCTAGCCATCCGCAGCAGTACCGGTGAATCCCACCTAGACCGAATTCCCCAATCGTCGTATGGCAAAGGAATCCGCGGCAACAGGAACGCATCTCCTTGCCAATGCAGTGTCGGTGCGGGGAGCGTCTCGCCGTAATGCAGCCATCCGGTGTGACGAGGGAACTGCTCCGTCACGGAGTACAAAACGCGGCCAGCGGGAATTTCTCCCAGATCCGGCATTTGTTCGCTCGTGGGACCGGTGAGACGGGGACCACCTTCGCGATTGTACCTTGATTCAATCTCTTGATCGCTCAATCTCGCCCGGTGGATCGCCACGCCATCCATCGAGCCATGAAAGCTAACGCTGGCTTTCCGGCCCATGGATGTCCCTAGCCACACGTCGTCGTCATCGACAACCGGAGGATCGGTGGTGGGACCCGTCAAACCCCACTCGCCGTCGGTAGGAATACCATTGATCCATCCCCGCATGGAATCGGGGTTTCCAAATTCATAGGACAGGGCGACGTGATGCCAACCACTGGCAATCGTGAAGCCCGCGGTTGATCGCCAGCGATGCCATTGGGGTTCTTGTTTATCGACACGTGTCGTGAACAGAAAGTCCAAATGGGCGACGGAGTTCTGGCCATACATCCGCAGAGACCAGTTCTGATTGGCATACTTTTCCTTCTGCATGCCAGTCCGTCCCTTGCTCACAACATACACTTGATTCCCGGAGGCGATACTCGTCGGGTTAACCCAAGCCTCGATGGTGATGGTCTCCCCGTTCTTGAATTGGAAATCCCCTTTTTCTCCGGCACCGAGGGCCAGCAGCGACGCGCCCTTGCCATCCAGATGGGCCGCTTGGTTGTCAGAGGATAAATCCGGAAACTCCGGGGACCGCGGCCCGGCCTGTCCGAACTTGACGGCTCCATAAGTCTTCAAGTCCTGCGTCGCAAGGCTCTGCGGCGATTCGGGATGATCGAATTGCCAGTGAGCGACCGGCTCTGCCTGGATTGTCCCTACCGCTGTGGCGCAAAATATAGCAATTGCTGTAATTGCCTTCGTATATATTGAGATGGGAATCATGGCTCTCCTTGATTGAACTTCTCATTGCTGACAACGCACGCAAGTTTGCGCACGTTGCTTCGGTGGGCATTAAGCACTGAGATTCGAGTACTGGGTGGGTGACGCTAAGCGATTAAGCCTGCTTAGGGCCAAATTAGGGCAGGCCGCCGATCAACACCGGATCGACGTAGATGTCATTGTCCTCAGCGTCTTGGATAAATAGTCCCTCCGCTTCTTCGCCGGGGGCGTAACCGAGGTCGGATAAGTCGATCCCCACCGCTAAGGCTCGATATTCCAAGCGAACCGGACGCAGGGAAAATTTGGCCTTTTGCAACGCGGCCAACGATTCGATCTCGCCGCGTTCCGCCTCGTGAGCGAGCATCCGAGTTACCGGTAACGCCTCCGGAGAATTCACCGACAGATCGTACTCACGAATCGTGTGGCTCTTTTTTCCCGAGGTCAGTTGCAATGGACTGACATGAAATGCGTCACCGTCCGCAGGACTCGGCAACGGATGGATCTCAAAGAAGACGATGTCTGGTCCGGGACCATTTTTCACCGGTCGCGCAAATCGAACCGCCATTCCTGGGGTGCCCAGCACGTTATTCTCTGGATCAGAATTCAGCACCGGGCTGCTCTGCAAGGATGCCACGCTTCCTCCGGGATTAATCACCCCAGTGACGAGCGAATGGTCGGCGAGTGCCTGAGCCGGATGGCCGACGAGCTCTTCTCCACCCAGGACGTGATCGAACCGCCCTTGGTTACGCGAGACCCGAAACCCGATTAGTTCAACCGGAATGAGATCGTCGGCCGCATAAGTTACTTCCTCGCCACCTCGTTGGACCGTGACGGTTTCCAACAACTCCGACTTCCCATCTGCTTCGTTTAAAGTTGCCGTGTACGAAACAACGCGATCCGGAAGTTGCATTCGATGCCTTTGGGCATCGAACACTTCCGGAGTGACGATGAACCCCGATTCGGCCAATACCTTAATCGCCTCTTTGCTCCTGAGACGAACCTCTTCCGCTCGTGCCCCGGTGGTGGTCGCAAATTCATTCTCATCTACTTCTAAGTTCAAGGTATCCGGACGCAGCCCGCGAGATGCGCTTCGCGGCGAAGCACTCTTATAGATATCCGCGATCCCCTCGACGACCTGGATTTTGGTTTCGTTGAACTCACTTACATCCACGGTAAATCTCGTTCCTCGATCGACGACGCGCGTATCGGGCGTCTCGACGCGAAATCCCTCGGCTCCATCCGGAGCATGTACCGAGCATCGCCCCAGGTTCACGGCCAGGCAGTTGTCGGGCTGCGCCTCGAAGACCGCAGGGCCTTCAATAATTGCCTGAGCGCCTCCGGGAAACAGCAGCTCCACCATCCCACTCATCAAGACATAGGACTGGTGCAACGTCACCGTCGAGTCGGCGGCCGGTGTCAACTCACCGAAGAAACGCGCTTTCGCGACACGGGAAAACTTAACGGGAGGTTCTACGGTTTCCACGGTTGTCGATTGGCCGTCGTTGCCACGATGCGCTAGTCGCTGGTCGTCGCGCAAGACCTTTCCAGCCAGCCAGATCATCATGAGCAAACTGATTCCCATCATGCTGACAGTCATCCATTTTCGATGCCAGGTGGATGGTACTGGTCGTTGGCGAACAAGCGCTGGGGCGGACCTCGACTGAGCTTGAGCCTGCTCGCGAACCCGTTTCATCGCGCGGGAATCAAAGCTCTCTTGATGCCGCAGAACCTCGCTCATCACGCCCTCAATGAAGCCATCATTCCCTGTCGATTCCTCTTGAATCAGAAGGCCCAACAGACGGTGCGTCTGATACAATTCAATCGCCATCTGTCGTAACTCTTCATCCGACGTCAAGAGTTCGCGCAGGAGATCAGTTTCCGCGTCATCTAGTTCCCCTTCCAGGAAATTGGTCCAAAGCGTCTCGAATTGCTCTCGAGAATCTGAATTCATGGTTGATCCAATAAATCTTGCCAGCCTATTCCAAAGCTGCGGTTCTCATCTTGACGCACTCTCTGAGCTTGTTCCGTAAAAGCCATAGTTGCTTCTTGATTGCTGCTACGGACCTACCGCTTTTCTCGGCCATCTCCTCCAGCGAGATCTCATCCCGATATCTCCAGTCGACAAATTGTCGCATCGAGTCCTCTAAGAACCCGAGACAGTGTTTTAACTGCTCCAGCCGCATTTCCAACAGTTCTGGCTTTTCGTCCTGCTGTCGCTCCAATTCGCGCGTGAGAAGGTCAGACGCCCAACGGGATCGATAGTCTGCCACGCGACGAATTCGAGTTGCTTCGGTTTGCAGTTGATACCGAGCAATTGAGAACAACCACGCGGAGAAATTGGTTCCCGGCTCGTATTGATCGAGCCGGGTAAAGGCCGCGACGAAACTACGTTGCGCGACCTCGTCGATGTCGATTCCCGGCGAGGCCCTGCCAGCCAACCAAGCTCTCATGGGGCGTTCAAATGTTCGGACAACAATCTCGAACTCGTCAACATCCCCAGCCCTGACCTTTTGCAGCGCCTCTTCAATGGTATGGTGATCGTGGGTGTCGGTCATATTACTAATGAATGGCACTAAAGCGGACAAGGTTACCCGTCTTACATCGTTCAATACTCACCGATCACTTCGCCATCGTTGCGGATCGCCAGGCGGCGGAAGATGGCTAGGTCGATGGTGTCACTTAAAAATTGGACAGACCCACTTGCCATGCAGAACTGGGCCCCGCCCGGGTGCCTACTGCTAAACGCTCGGCACTGAAGGCAATTCACGGCTTCGGCGGCAGTGGAAGATGTGCCGGAGCGGATCGTTCCCCGAGAACTTGCTTCCGATGCAATGAAGGCTGTGTCGTCCATTCCCCCATCCCCTTTCCAACCATTGATCGGCACGTCGGTGACCCCCGCCATGGTACCTGGGATCGGCGGTTGGCCCATGCGAATGGAGGACGCCCAGGTGAAGTAATGCTGACTCGCGGAAGAATCTCGCAGTGGTGCTCGCTGATAAATCGTCTCTCCCAGGGCCAGCGTGTTCGTCGTTCCATCCGTGATGCCGTTCATGCCGACGCGTGAATTTCGATAGAGAATTCCATTTTCCCACATGGCACGTCCCAAATTGCTGCCGGTCGCCGAGAAGGCCGTTTCGAGAACCCCACCTCCCATGACGCCGAAATAGTTCGTGTGCAACCCGTTGTATCCGCCATAGGAAGGGCATGTGTAGGCCTTCATCGGCGTCGTTGCCACGGCCCGATTATCCACATGAGCGGAACCTGCCTCTAACGAATAGGAATAGGAAGCTCCCGCGAAGTTGTACCGCTCGTAGATGGCAGTCTGCTCGATATAGGGAAGTAGTGCGACGCTCCAAGGAGACCGTTGTGAAGTGTAGCTGCCACTGGTGTACGTGCTACCGTCATGGCCGGCCCCAATGGGGAATTTTAAGTAGGTGTCGTGATACAAGTGAAGCGCCAGGCCAAGCTGCTTCAGTTGATTACTGCACGAGGAGCGTCTCGCAGCCTCTCGAGCCTGCTGGACCGCGGGAAGCAACAACGCGACCAGGACACCAATAATCGCAATCACCACGAGGAGCTCTACCAACGTGAATGCCTTCCGACATTGGTTGTTTGTAGTCAGATGAAGTGAACGAAACATTCTTTCTCCTTTCAAAGACGAGGACGAAGAAGTATGGATGGGAAAAATTTCTGGGAGTAGTGCCGTCCGAGCAGACGTGGACTCCCGCCACCTAAAATGCCGAACGGCGAACCACTAGCATCGCGCGAAGGCGAGCAGTGCGTATGGGGGGAGCTGATCGAGCGACTTCCCGGCTTCGTAGCATTTTGCCGTCAGTACGCGACGAAAAAGGGAGACCTATCCGTCAACGAAGGGAAGTCCGCACCGAAAAGTAGCCTTGGGCCGCCAAGACCGTGGGAACAACTGGGGAATGTGTGAGGGGTATGCGTGGATGTTGCCCAGCGTCAGAGCGAACATGATGGCACCGACGCGGTTTGCGAATGTTAATTGACGACCTGCGGACGCAGACAATCTAAATCGCGACACGAGTAATGGCAGGCGAGGGCGACGAGTTACCCTTAATTTCTAATTTCGCTGAAAGTTTTTCAAAAAACCAGAAACCACCGTCGCATCTCGGTTTTCGGGTGGGGAACATCTCGCGGAGCGTCGGTGTCATTGATCGGGTTAAAACCGACAGGTAAACGGAATTTCAGTTGACGTCCTCATAAAGGGGAACATGCACCGGCGTTCTAGGCCAGAAGTGGTGTTAGGACGTGGCCGTGGACATCGGTAAGCCGACGCTGAATTCCATTGTGGTAGTACGTTAGCCGCTGGTGGTCCAGACCCAGCACGTGCAGGGCCGTGGCGTGCAGGTCGTAGCTGTAGGCCGGGTGTTCCGCCGCCTGGTAGCCTAGCTCGTCGCTCGATCCGTAGCTGATGCCGCCGCGGATGCCTCCTCCGGCCATCCATGAGGTGAAGGCCCCGGGGTTATGGTCGCGTCCCTTTCCCCCTTGAGCGGCTGGTTGTCGGCCGAATTCGGTTGTGCAGATGACCAACGTTGATTCGAGCATCCCCCGCTGTTTCAGGTCGGCCAATAGAGCGCTCGCCCCACGGTCTAGGATGGGGCCCCAGTAGCCATGATCACGCGGCAGGTCCTCGTGGCTGTCCCAGTTGGGGCGGATCTTTTCCGCCGTCGTGTTCTCCGCGCCGCAGAAGAGTTGCACGAATCGCACGCCTCGTTCCACCATGCGGCGCGCAAGTAGGCATTGCCGACCGAAGGGGCCGATGTCCTCATGATCGGTTGCGTACAGGCGGTGCGTTGTTTCGCTCTCTTGCGCCAGATCGGTCACTTCCGGAGCCGCCAACTGGAGCCGAGCGGCCAACTCGTACGAGGCAATTCTCGCATCGAGTAGGGAGTCGCCGGGACGATCGGCGGCATGTTGGCGATTGAGCTGTTGCAGGAAGGCCCGGCCGGCATCTTCCGACGTGGAGGAAATTTCGTGGCCTTCGGCCGGGAACAGGTCGGCGATGGGGGGCTGGTCCGCCGCTGTTTGAATGACGGTCCCCTGGTGGACGGCCGGCAGAAACCCGGGGCCCCAGTTGAGCACGCCCCCGGGAGGCAGGCCGCGCGTGTCCGGCAGCACGACAAACGCCGGCATATTCTCGTTTTCACTTCCCAAGCCATACGTCACCCAGGACCCCATGGAGGGGAAGCCGGGACGGATGAAGCCGGAGTTCATCATGAACATCGCCGGCCCATGCAGGGCCGACTTGTTTTGCATCGAGTGGATGAAGGCCATGTCGTCCACGCAGCCGGAGAGACGCGGAAACAGATCGCTCATCCATTTGCCACATTCTCCATGCTGCCGGAACTTCCAATAGCTGGGCTGGCAATTGCCCGGCTTCGAGGCGAAGAACGTCAGTTTTCCGTCCGGATCGAACGGTTTGCCGGCGCGGCGTTCCAATTCCGGCCGGTAATCCCACGTATCGAGATGGCTGACTCCGCCGGGGCAAAAGATCTGGATGACCCGCTGGGCCTTGGCCGGATGATGGGCTACTTTTACGGTTCCTAGCTGCGCTGCGTCCTCTAAATGCGCAGGCTCATCCGCGAACACGCCCTCTTTGGCAAGCATGGCGGACAAAGCCACACTACCCAGTCCTCCGCCGAATTCAGAAAGAAAACGGCGGCGAGAAACGGAGGGTGACGAGTGATCGAAATCCGAAGGGGACGGCATGGGCATTAGTCCACGTAGATAAATTCATTGGTGTTCAATAGCATCCGGCAAAACTGGGGCAGCCCGTGGCTTTCAATCAGCTTCACGCTCGCCTCAACCTCAGCGGGGCTCGCGTCGCGGGCCAGCGTGACCTGGAAGGCCTGCCGAGCTTGCGCCGCGGTGGCATCCCCCGCCTCTTGTCGGACGCGCTCCGCAAGATGATCCGCCTGCCGAAGCATGAAATCGTTGTTTAACAGCGTAAGCGACTGCAAGACGGTCGTTGTCGAATTGCGAACCGGCGTGAGATTGGCTGGGTCGGAACAGTCGAGCGTCATCAGGTACGAATGCGGAGTGGTTCGCACAATGAACCGGTAAATGCTCCGCCGCCAGAGCTCGGGGCGATCCGGCGTAATGTAATCGTAGATCGGAGCGTACGCCTCTTGGTAGTCGAAATCGCGGAAGCCGGGACCGTACATCTCTTTATTCAACTTGCCGCTCACCGCCAACACGCCGTCGCGGATCGATTCGGCGTCTAGCTTCCGTGGATTCATCCGCGAGAGCAGTCGGTTATCGGAATCGAACTGCTCTACCGCCGGATCAATCCGTGACGCTTGACGATACGTGGCGCTGGTGCAAATGAGCCGATGGAGCGGTTTGAGTTTCCAGCCGTCGGCCATGAGTTGATTGGCGAGCCAGTCGAGCAGTTCAGGATGGCTCGGTTGGCCCCCGGCCAATCCAAAGTCGCTCGGCGTGTCCACGATTCCCGTGCCGAAGTGATAGTGCCAGAGTCGGTTGACGAGAACGCGTCGCGTCAGGGGATTATCAGGATGGGTGATCCACTCGGCCAGCGCCACGCGGCGTTCCCCTTCCGGTGTATCTTGGGTGCCAAGCGAAGCGGGTAGCCCGAAGCAACTGAGCGTGCCAGGCTCTACCAGCTCTTGCGGATCTTCCGGATTGCCGCGGCGCAAGACGTGTACATCCGCTGGTTCCCGCGAAACGGCCGCGTAAACCTGCTGAGGCTCGGACAGGGATTTCATCGCCTGTTGGAGACGTTCCAATTCCTTTTGCAATTGGTCCAGCGCCGCAATCTCTTCCACCGAGCGGGACTCCGCCTGGGCATCAATCAGGCGAGGATTGCCGAAACAGATTTGATCGTGCCCAATCCCGTTTCCGCCGTCCGTGGCCATCAGCGTGAGAAACCTCGCGTCCGCGGGCAAAGGAACTTCGAGGGGCACGAGTCCGTCCTTGGCTCCGATGGCCGGGTGATCCGTCCGCAATTGGCCATCGACGTAAACCGCAAACTGAGCTCCATTGGCTGGCGTCTGTCCGAAGTAGCCGACCAGCGACGTAAACGTCATCACCGCGGGGGCCCCCGCATCGCGAATCGCGTTCAAATCGAAGGTGATCGCCGCATTGGCGTGCAGGGAAAGCAGCGTTTGCCCCGGGGCGGAGAAATCGACGCCCCCGAGCGACACCGTGTGCTGAGCATTTACGGGGCCATTTCGAACCGCGTCCCAGACCTCTCCGGAGGTCTTCGGGACATCGTTCACTCGGATTCCCGTGGAGGTGACCGGGGTACCCCCGGGGCTGGCATTGGGAATGACCACACCATCGACGAGCGGGTTCTCGGCGGGTGAAAAGTGATTGACCCGCACCCCTTCCCGAAAGGTCAACTTGCCAGATAGGGACTGTCCGCTTAACGGATCGATCCCTTGGTCCCGCATCCCGCTGCCGTGCCCATCACCACCGCCGACAATGTCGGCCAAATCGATTCCCTTGACGGAGTGCAGGGCCAGCATCGCACGGCTCTTGTCGATCTGTGCGGCCAGCGCCTGCTTTTCCTGCTGGTGCTGCTGGACTTCTTCCGCGCTGATCGGGCGGTTGGAATGTTTCACTCCGGCAAAAACGGACCACAGAGCGTAATATTCCCGCTGCGAGATCGGGTCGATTTTGTGGTCGTGGCAGCGGGCACAGTTGATCGTGACGGCACAAGCCGCCGTCAAGACTTGGGTCGAGAGATCATCGAGCCCATCGGCTTGGGCCGCGCGGCGGAGAACGTCGCTTTGGGTTTCGACTTGTCCCACATAGTCCCACGGCCCGGCGGCCAGAAACCCGGTCGCTTGGATGGCCTCAGGGTCTTCCGGACGAATCACGTCGCCCGCGATCTGCTCCGTCAGAAACTGATCGTACGGTTTATCACTATTGAACGAACGGATGACATAGTCGCGATAGGGCCAGGCGTTTGGACGAACCATGTCCCGCTCGAACCCGTGCGTGTCGGCATAGTGGGCGATATCGAGCCAATGCCGAGCCCACCGTTCGCCAAAATGCGGTGATTCAAGGTAACGGTCGACCACCTTCTCATAAGCATTCGGGTCGGGATCAGCGACGAACGCTTCAACCTCCTCGAACGTCGGGGGCAGTCCGAGCAGATCGAACTTCAAGCGGCGAATCAGCGCTGGCCGATCCGCTTCAGGCGAAGGCTGAAGGGTTTTCCCTTCCAGCTTTTTTAGGACGAACTGGTCGATGGGGTTCTTCGCCCACTCGGAATTTTCCACTTCCGGGACTGCAACCTGCGTCACCGGCTGCCAGGCCCAGTGGTCCAGGCGTTTGTCTTTCAAGGCGGCCCGGTCTTCTTCCGTCTCAGGCCAGTTGGCTCCTTGATCAATCCAGGCTCGCAGCAGGGCAACCTCCTGCTCGGTCAGTTTCTCCCCTTCGGGAGGCATCACCTCGAACTCACTCTCGCTCGTGATGCGGTGGATCAACTCACTCTCGCTGCTCTTGCCGGGCAGGATCACCGGCCCGCTATCTCCCCCTTGCATCGCAAACTTCTTGGCATCCAGGCGCAACCCGTTATGCTGCGAATCAGCACCGTGGCACTCGACGCAGCGGGCTTTCAGGAGCGGGCGGATTTTCGCTTCGAAGTCGATTTTGTTTTCATCGGCCCAAGCGTGGGACGCAAACATGAACCCTACGCATGCCGCAACCAGCGCTGCGTAATTGCGAAGGCGAGAAGGTAGGACGAACTGGAGAGGCCAAATCATGAACGATCTTCTTTAGGGCGGGAAAGCGCCTTCGTGGGAGGTGGGAATAACGACTTCGTGGGGCAAAGGAAAACGAAATTCCCGGCAATTTGCCCACCGGCGGGCCGACGGCCGGGATATTATCGATCCCGCGACTCTTATTCTTTGGTGGTAAGCTCAAAGTCAAGTTGATTCTCGCCTGCGACAATCTCACGCTCCAGGGTGCTCTCCGTATTGTACTTGGAGGGCAACATTTCCCCGATCTCGTCTATCATCGTTCCCATCGGACCTTGCGATCCGGCAGTCACTTTGCGACCCGTGGGCCCGAAAGCGGAGATCCGAACTTGATACTTACCGAGAACCGGTCCCTTGTCTTCGCTAATCTCGAATTTACCATCAATGATCCTGGAACCCGCCGTGGGACCCGCAGTCCCCACCGCGGGAACAAACTCGATGGTCCCTTGGGAAACCGCCTTCCCGTCGAGCGAAACATGGCCTTGCACGGGGGCCCGACGGGGACCCTCGTAACTCTGGCCACAGCCCAGACAGACTGCAAGAACGACGCAGCCCCAGGACAAACCAGGTTGCGAAAAACGATAACGGAAATATCCACGAGGGACTGATCTACGGTTGCCCATTTACGGTCTCATTTCAATTGAATCGATTTTGTAAAGAAACGTGGCGGCGGCGAAGCCTCGGCGGCGTTTGCGAAACTATGGGCCCGTAGCCGGGACGCCATCTTCAATCCACGCGCCATTTTGCCAGACTGCCAAGTCCGTGCTATCCGACGCAAAACTGACGCTGCCGTCGCCACGGAGGAAGTTCACGCCAACCGGGTGGCGGCTTCGGGTGGAGGCATGGTTCGACTCGTTGTTAGCCACGGGGACACAAAAAAGATCGTTGGCCGGGCAGAAACGACCGGAGTCGTAGTCGTAAAGTTCGTCCGGAACTGAGGAGTTTGGAGTATTCCGGGCCTGCAGGAATTGGCAACCCGCTCGGGCCGTGATGAAACAGCCTCGGACATCGTTGGGCGTACCGGAAATGTACTCCGCAACGATTGTGGTATTACTCAAGCCATCTCTCACATCGGCCATGCGACGGGCCCTTTTCTCCGTAGTCATCGAAAACATGCCGCGTCGGAGCCGATCGTTATCGGCGAACGATTCACCGTCATTCACCCCTGAGAAGATGCCCAAGTAGTTGGAATTCGCCAGGCGCAATCCCCCGGTAATTTCCTTCGGACCGGTCTCGGTGGCGCTGGGGCATTGCAAGGCGGCAATGGGCAACTCGTGCAAGAACTGCCACTGCGCGTGAGTCCCAGCCTGGCCCCAAGGAGGCGTGTTAGTGTAGTTATTGAGCCGTTCGTGGTAGGCCCCTTGCTCAAGATAAGGCATGATGTAGTGCAGAAAATACGGCCATTCGGGGCTCGACCAGCGAGTGCCGTCGTTGGAAAGGCTTCCCGGCGGGAAACGCCCATTCGTGTCGTGGGCGTTATGCAGTCCCAGTCCGATCTGCTTCAGATTGTTGGTGCATTGCATCCGCCGAGCCGCTTCCCGAGCCTGCTGCACGGCGGGTAGAAGCAACGCAACCAACACACCAATGATGGCGATTACCACCAACAACTCGACCAGCGTAAAGCCGAGGCGTCGAGAGACATGGGCCGTTTGAGATTTAAGAGTCATTTTTCGAATTCCTAACCGAGAATAGAAGTAATAAGTCGAGAAGGTTGTAACGTTGAAGAGTGACTCCTTCGAAAAGGAATCTCTCCGAACATGGATATGGCAGAACGGAGTGAGCGCAATTTAAGGCGAAACCAGAGGGGATGACGCTTCGAGTGAACCCCAGTTCCGGCAGGGGGCAACCATGTCGCGAAATCGAGATGGGGATTACTCAATCGAGGCCAATGCAAATTTGTATAAGATTCCGTTTTAGCGGATGCCCCAGGGTATTGCAATCTAATTTCCTTTAAAAGCCACGCTATGGGTGCGGAAACAGGCTTCCGCCCTTTTCCAGGAGCCTCGGATCGGTTACGGGGCGGGTGAGGATGACCGAATACGCCTCCCCCCTGTGCTGGCCCCTCTCTCGGCAATTCATGCTTGAATGGAACGCTCATTTCTTGTCCACCGCCCCCACATTCACCAGATCTTAATCAACATTACCGATTGTGCCGCCGATAACGATTAGCGTTGGTTAACCTGGTTCATCGCCAAATATGGGGGGTGAGCGATCCTGAGACATTCATATTTCTGACTCCTGCAAGATCGACAACAACGATATGGCATCCGAGCTTTCTGAGTTTGTACGACGAAGCGGGGCAATGCGTCTGCTGGCCCTGACACTCGCCTGGCTGCTCTTCACGTCCCCCGTTCGGGCTCAGATGCCGGACGCGGCGATGGGGGACCTGTCGATGGAAGGGATGTACCAGCAGTTGCTCGAAACGGAGCAGCGGTTGCTAGCTACCGAGCAGCGATTAAGCGCCATTGAGATGAATCCTCCCAATTTGATTGATAGCATCCAAACGATGCCTGGTTTCTCGGAAAACCCGGAGTGGATTCAACCGGAGTCGGAGAAGAAGAAGGCTTGGTTCGAAAAATATAAACTCGGCGGCTACATGCAGCTTCGCATCAATGAAACGCTTTCGACGGAGGATGGCTCCGCCCCACCGCAGCATGTCGGGGATTCCTCGATCGGCGATAACCAAAGCTTTATCCTCCGTCGCGCCCGATTGTCCGTGTCGGGCGACGTGACGGACAAAATCTCGATCTACTTGCAGCCAGACTTCGCCGCCAACGTGCCGGGCAGTTCCGACAGCAACCAGTATGTCCAGCTCCGCGACTGGTATAGCGACCTGCACTTCGACGAGGACCATATCTACCGAGTTCGCATCGGCCAGAGCAAAATCCCCTATGGCTGGGAGAATATGCAATCGAGCCGTAACCGGCTGCCACTAGACCGAAACGATGGCTTCAACAGCGCCACCAAGAATGAGCGGGACCTGGGTGCGTTCTTCTACTACACCCCGACCTACGCCCAGGAATTTTTCGATCGGACCCTCGACGAGAACCTGAAGGGCTCTGGCAACTATGGGCTGTTCGGCTTTGGGTTCTACAACGGTCAAGGGGGTTCGCTCCGCGAGCAAAACGACAACATCCACATCATCAGCCGGTTGACCCTTCCGTTCACCTTTGCCAATGGGCAAATGATGGAGCTTGGCATTCAAGGCTACACCGGCCAGTACACGGTGCTTTCCGCCCCGATTAGCCCGCTGGGTGTCGGCCCGGCGGTCCGTCCTTTAGGCGCAGCCGACACAGGTGGCCGCGAGGGAGTTCTCGATAACCGCCTCGGCTGGAGCCTGATCTACTACCCGCAACCGTTTGGCTTTCAAGCGGAATGGACCACCGGCCGGGGTCCCGCCTTGAACGCGGCCCAGACGGAAATCGAAGAACGCTCGCTGTACGGTGGCTATGTGATGGCGATGTACCGGCAAGAGACTGTCCGGTTTGGGGAAATGATTCCCTTTGTTCGCTGGGCGTATTATCAAGGTGGTTACAAGTCAGAGCGGAACGCCCCGTACACCGATATCGACGAATGGGAAATCGGGCTGGAATGGCAGTTCACCAAGTACGTGGAGTTGGTCAGCATGTACACGATTACCGACCGCACCAACACGCGAGCAGACAGTTCGGACGACGCCCTCTCCTATCAGCAATTCCGCGGCGACCTGGCGCGGTTTCAGTTGCAGGTGCGGTACTGAGGATCGCAAGAAAAAAACCGCCCCGGATGCCCTCCGGGTTTTGTGGCTAATAAATAGGTTAGCCACAGAGCACACAGAGATCACAGAGAGAAGCCGTTGGAACGCACCCGGGGTCAGCACTCTTTTTTCGTGCAGGCGCACTACCGGAACCATCGCAACAAAAAAGAGTCCTGACCCCTTCACCAGCCCAGGTCGCTCAAAGAAATTTAGCCACGGATGGTCAATTAACCCGAATAAAAGAGACGACAAGTCTCCACCTCAATCACATCTCTGTGGCCTCTGTGACCTCGGTGGCTAAGAAAAGTAGCCGCGGATAGGGCTGCCTGCGGTTCGTCGTTCTACCCGCTTGCGATCCGCGTACATCCGCGCCGGTCCGCGGCTAAACAAATCTCTTGCCATGCCGTCAAGCGGGAAGTTTTGCTTCCTCTGCTGCTAAGAGTTTGGCCTGACGCTTGACAACGCCCAGCGGCCAGGGGATGTTCGATGAAACGTCCCGACTTTCAATTCTCCGCCCTGAGTTAAATTGATGCCTCCTTCCCAAACGCTGCTGGTTTGTCTTGGTTTAGCACTCTGGTCGATTGCTGCGAGCCCAGCCTCCGCCGATCCGTATCCCAACCACCGAGAGCTGATGGTCTTCGCGAACGAAGCCGGCAAGATTCAGCCGGTACAAGAGGCGGCGGATTGGCAAAGACGCC
Source organism: Pirellulaceae bacterium (assembly GCA_040880405.1). Lineage (GTDB taxonomy): Bacteria > Planctomycetota > Planctomycetia > Pirellulales > Pirellulaceae > JBBDIM01. The sequence goes on from JBBDIM010000002.1 coordinate 46,173, forward strand.
GTGGCGATATCCTCACTGCAATGCAGCGGGTCATGGGGCCTCTCCCTAGTCGCGAGGGCTTACCGCCGTTCAACCCGAAGATTACGGAGACGACCGAGGGGGAAGGTTTCACTCGGCAAACGATCCTGCTGACCGTGGAACCAGGCAATCAACTGCCGGTCGATCTCTACCTGCCCCGGCCACTTCCCAACGGTGAGAAACGACCCGCGATTCTGGCCCTGCACTCCACCGGACGGCTGGGCAAACGAATTGCCGCGGGGGATGGCGACTTGGAAAACCGGGCTTACGCCGTGGAACTGGCCCAGCGGGGCTACGTGGTGATCGCCCCCGACTATCCTTCCTTCGGCGACGCCGCCGACTACGATTTCAATCAGGATCGGTACGAAAGCGGGACGATGAAGGGGATCTTCAACCACATCCGCTGCCTCGATTACCTGGAAACATTAGAGCAGGTGGACGGCGAGCGATTAGGCGCGATCGGCCATTCCCTCGGTGGACACAACGCAATGTTCGTGGCGGCCTTCGATCCACGCATTAAGGTGATCGTCTCCAGTTGCGGCTGGACACCGTTTCACGACTACTACGTCGGAAACCTCACCGGCTGGACCAGCGACCGCTACATGCCCAAAATCCGAGACGTCTATGGCAGCGACCCCGACCGGATGCCGTTCGACTTTTACGAAGTAATCGCCGCGCTCGCCCCCCGGCCTTTCTTTTCCAACTCCCCGGTGAGCGACGAAAACTTCGATGTCGCCGGCGTCCGCAAGGGGATCTCCGAGGCCCGTAAAGTTTATGATTTGCTCGGCGTGGGCGATCAGCTCATCCTGAAAACACCCGACTGCGGGCATGATTTCCCGGAGGAGATGCGAGAAGCGGCGTACCGGTTGTTTGATGCGACGTTGAGGAATACGAGACCGTAAGCAACTCCTATGGCTCGGAGTTGTACTCCCCTAGCTTTTCCGCCTTGGGCAGATGCTCCTGGAGCACGAATTTTGGCCGCGGGTTCGAGTTGATGAATGCGGCGATGTCCAGGGCCTGTTGCTCGCTGAGGTACGGATCGTCCAGCGGCATCGCGACTTTCAGCCAAGCCGCCAGTTTATCGTTGCGGCTGAGACCCGCGCCAGCGTTGAAAGAGCCATCGCCCCAAACCGGCGGACCATCGGGGGAGCCCAAACCGTCGTCGCCATGGCAACTGCCACAATGCTCCGTGTAGAACACGCGTCCCTGGGCGACATCGGCGGTGGCGGGGTCAAGCTTGATCGGTGGTGCGCGACGTGGGCCGAGGGGGGCGTTGGGGTTCATGGCAATCGGCTGACCGGACGAGAGCCAAGTAATATAAGCCGTGATGCCAACAGAAACCTCACTCCCCAGCGGCGGCCGGGTACCGTTCATGCTCCGCATGAAACAGTTAAGCACACGGTCTTCCAAGGTGATGACCCGTTTCTCCCGCGGAGACCAAGCGGGGTACGCCGTGGCGATCTCCAAAAAGCTGCCGGCACTGGGATGGGTACCATTGTTCAAGTGGCACGAGGTGCAGCTCAGTTTATTGCCCACAAACGGCTTGGAAAGTGGATGCTCGCCGGTGTTGGCAACCATCTCGCGTCCCCGCTCAATCGCCTTCCCCAGTTCGCCGGGGGGAAGTTGCGTTGGCGGCTGGGCATCTTGCGCGAGCAACAAACCGGGGGAGCAGCAGAGAACAAAAGTGAGCAGCCATCGCGATCGCATGGGGAATCTCTTGGGTCGGACTCGGCGGAGAGTGTTAGGGAACAACTCCATACTACCAGCGTGGCGGTTTCGACTGCGTGAGATGGCTCACGATTGGCACCAGCCCGGTTCAAATATCCCTCGGATCTCGATCGATCCAGAAATCGGTTTGGCGGCTGGTGTGCATAACGGCCATCACGTTAATTCGATCCGCGGACCATGCCTTGAAGACCACGATGTACGGGAATCCAAACATGCGTGCATATTGGTAGCCGGGACGAACCTCCGCGAACCGCCCCGGATCGTCAGCAATACCGCTTATGGTAGAATCGAGCGCACTATGGAATTTGAGCGCTGCGGGTAGAGATCTCTCTCGATACCAAACCTGAGCTTCCCGCACGTCCGCCAAAGCCAGGCGGTGAAACGTGATCACGATTTGAGATCGTCGCGAAGTTGCTGCTTGACGACTTCCCAGGGAATACTTTCCGCAGGATCATCGGCTGCTCGGCGATGTAATTCCTGCTCAAAGTCCGGATCATCGACGCTCAATCCTGGCGGTCTTCCAGAAATCGACTCCCATAACCTGGTAGCCAACAACATACGCTCCGCCTCCGGCATTTCAAGCGCCGTGCGAAAGATATCGAGATGCGATGTCGACATAAAGGCTCCTCAAAACTGAATTGTCCTACCTCTTTATTCTAACAATTACACGGCGGCTTGTCTCTCATAATTTTTCCAGTCATTCTACGCCGTATCGGTCCGCATCGGGATAATCTTACTATTACCATTGCGCTCGCCCGGGCGGCGCAGTTTCGGCACCGCCGGGCAAATCACTTCCACGCGGCGGCCAGCGTGGAGGGCTTGGGTTAGTTCGAATTGCAGGGAAGTGCGGTCCTGATCGGGCGCGATTGGTAGGTCTTCCCCCAGGTGGATTTCGCCTCCTCGTTTGCTGGCGATTAATCGCCCTTTGTGCAGCACCAAGCTGTTGGTGTGGATGGCGGGGATTTTGGGGCCGTCGGTCAGAATGCCGCACAGGTTCAAGGGATCGACGCCGCTGATCGCCACCCAGTGCTCCTCCTTAGTATCTTCGCGGAGCTTGCGGAGTTGGTAGATCGCTTGTTCCGTGCCATACTGTTCGCCACCCACTCCGGAGACAAACCGCCCGCCCCGGACTTCCCCCCGGCGTTCCATCCGGCGGAAGATCGGCACCAGCTTCGCCCACGAGGGGGCCGCCGACTCCCGGGCCAGCAAATCGCGGAACACCACGCCATATCGAGCCAACAGTTGCAGGCACCACTTTTGCAGCGCATCTTCCGGCGGGACCTCTTCGATGATCCCCGGGAACAGCGACCACCGCCCCGACGCGGTTTTTCCCGTTGCGTAACGTTTCTTCACACGCCGCTTCTTGGGATTGGGCTCGACAATCTCGCGGACGCCCGCGTAGCTGTCGCAGGTGACTAGCCCCAAGGCGGCCAGTTCCCGCAGCGCCTCTTCCAAATGGGTTGGCAGCAGCTTGGTGAGGATCTTTAGGTCTTGGTAGAACAACGCCCCGCGTGCTTTGAGGGCCTCCAGCACATCTAGGGCGTTGCCGCGTGCCTGGCCTTCGGCGGAGATGCGTGTTGTCGGAACCAGCCAGCCGAGGTTCTCGCGCGGCAGCAGGGCAATCGGGGCGGCTCGGCGCAAACTGGCCATGCTGGTGGTGTCTTCACCGGTGACGACCGGTGGTTGCAGGCGTCCCCACGTTGCTTCGCCGGAGGCGAGTAGCTCGTCCAGGTCGGCCGGTTCGTAGTCGTCGATTCGGGCCGCGAGCAAATGATGCTCCCAGCTTCCCGCCGCGGACTCAAAGCCTTGGAGCTGCTCGATCACCTTCCGCACACCCCGGGCCCCTTGCACCTTGGTCCCGCGAATGAGCAGTTGATGATGGGTCAGAAACCGCAGGAAAACTTCCGGCGAGACCGGCGAAATCTGCTGCCGCAGCCCGTTGATTGTCAGCCGATGAATCCGGGCCAACAACCGTCGATCGCACCACTGAATCGCGCTGTTGCCTTCGCTGTCTTTTCGGTCGCCGTCATGAAAATGCCCCCGCAGCACAATCCCTTCCGCCTCGATCGATTCGCACGCGGCGAACACGCTGCTCAGCGGCAAACCCCACGTCTCGGCCCATTCATCGACCGTGAAGGGCCCCACATGCGGTGCGATACCCCGTACCAGTTCCACCCACCCTTGATGGGCCTCGTACGTGCCTCGCAGACTCTCCGGCAGATTCAGCGGCGGGTGAGACGTGCCACCGGGCAGCGCCGCTTCGACCATTGAAAATCGCTCGGCCGCGACCCACAGTTCCTGCTGCCCCGCGCGGCGATAGCAGGTGGCCCTCCCCTGCTCGATCAGACGCTCCATGTGCCCTTGCCAATTGCCGGCCTGCGACTTCGGGATGGCAACCATTGAGAGCAGCGCGTCGTGCAGTTCGTCGGCATCGCGGACCGTCGGCCAGGCCTCAGCGCGGACGGTGCTGATCGCCTCGTAGGAAAGCTTGCCCAGCTCCTTCATGTCGCTAGTGGACAGGGTCCGCCGCGTGGCGACCGCTCTGGTTCGCCGTTCTTCCAGCGGGGCCGGGTCGAGGAATGAATACGGGTTAGCGTTGATCCGTTCGTGGGCAAATGGCGAAGGCTCGCGCGTATCGCACGGGACGAACTCCACCTCCCCCGCGTCGACATCCCGCAGCATCTGCTTCCACCGCTCGACATCCATCGCCTCAGTCAGGCAGTCGTGCAAGGTTTGCTGCACGTAAGGGTGATCGGGATATTTGATATCCTCGCCATGGTTTTCCAGGCACCCAACTTGGTCCGGAAAGGCGGCCGCCAACAGGTCGTCCGCGCGGAACCGCAGCATGTGCGGCTGGACTTTCTTGCCGCCGGAAAACCGCAAAACCGCCAAGGCCCGGGTGATATTCCACCGCCACCGCACCTGAAACAGCGGAAACGCCAACAACGCCTGCTCCAGCAGCACCGGGCCGTTTTCGACATTCAGCATCCGAAACATATCGGCCAGCGAAAAACTATGCTGCGGCCCGAGAGAGAGCACGATGCCGTCGTCATCGGCGCTCGCCTGGAGCTCGAAGTCGAACGAGCGGCAAAACCGTTTGCGGAAGGCGAGCCCCCAGGCGCGGTTGATTCGCGTGCCCAGCGGTGAATGCACCACCAACTGCATCGAACCCGCTTCATCGAAGAACCGCTCGAAGACGATCCGCTTCTGCGTTGGCACCATCCCCAAGGCCGCGTACTGGGCCGCGACATACCGCACCGCCTGAATCGCCGCCCAGGGGTTGGCGTGGCACTGCTTGAGCAGCCATTTGACGGTTTGAGAGTCGATCTGGTCGAACGATTCATCCAACAGCCCGCCATCCTGGGCCTGGACGCGGATTTTGGACCGCGTGGGGTCTTTGCCGGCCGCGACAATCCGGTTGGCCAGGTCCTCGCGGAGTTGCCCCACTTCGGCGGAAAGCTCGACGGTGCGACCTGGGGACTCGCCAAACCAAAACGGGACACTCGGTGGTTGCCCCTGGGCATCCTGCACGATGACCTCACCGCCAGTCACCTGAAGAACTCGCCAAGAAGTATTCCCCAGCAGAAAAACATCTCCCACGGTGCTGTCGATCGCGAAGTGCTCATCGACCGTGCCGACGAACACCTTTTCCCCTTCGGTCACCACGCGGTACAAGGGCGTATCGGGGATTGCGCCACCGGAGGTACTGCTCGCGATCCGCGCACCCCGCCGCGCCCTCAGTTTGCCGCTGATCTGATCGCGATGAATGAACGCGCCCCGCTTGATCGACTTGGTCACCCCCTCATGCAGCAGCCCCAACACCTGGTCGAACTTTTCCCAGGTCAAATTGCGATAAGGCCACGCTTGCCGAAAACGCTGGAACAACTCCCGCTCGTCCTGTTCGCCCGTGGCGACCTCCGCGACAATCTGCTGGGCCAAAATATCGAGCGGCTGCTGCGGGATTTCGATCCGGTCCAGGATTCCCTTGTTGATTGCCCGCATCAAGGCCAAGCACTCGATCAGCTCGTCCCGAGTAAGCGGCACAAGCTTCCCCTTAGGAATCGCATGCAACGAGTGACCGGAACGCCCCACCCGCTGCAAAAAGTTGGCGATCGACCGGGACGACCCAATCTGCACCACCAGATCGATATAGCCGATATCGATCCCCATCTCGAGTGACGCGGTCGCCACAATCGCCTTTAGCTTTCCATCTTTCAGCCGCTGTTCGGCCGAGTGCCGGGTATCTTTGGAGAGCGAACCATGGTGGCTGGTCACCACGTCCTCGCCTAAGGTTTCTGTCAGCCGGTGGGCAATCCGCTCCGCCATCCGCCGGGTATTCACAAACACCACGGTACTGCGGTGCGACTGGATCAGCTCGACCAGTTGGTCGTACACCTGACCCCAATGCTCGTGCGAGCAAACCGCTTCCAGCGGACTGGCCGGCACGATCACCTCCAAATCGAGCTGGCGGCGGTGCCCTGAGTCGATGATCGCGCACTGCGGCTTCCCGTCGTCATCGACCCTCGTCGCCCCGACCAAAAAACAGGCAATCTCCTCAATCGGTTTTTGGGTGGCGGAGAGGCCAATCCGCGTGGGGGGCGTTTCGCACAACGCCTCTAGGCGTTCCAAAGTGAGCGTCAGGTGCGAGCCCCGTTTGTCTCGGGCTAAGGCGTGGATTTCGTCGACGATGACGGTATCCACATCGGTCAGAATCTTCCGTCCCTTCTCGGCCGTGAGCAGCAGATACAGCGACTCCGGCGTGGTCACCAAAATATGGGGGGGCCGCTTCACCATCTTCTGCCGCTCGGCCTGCGGAGTATCGCCGGTCCGCACGGCGGTGCGAATCTGCGGAGGCAACATCCCCCGCGACGCGGCCAATTCGCAAATCTCCAGCAGCGGGTCATCCAGGTTCCGCTGGATGTCGTTACTCAGGGCCTTCAGCGGCGAGACATAAACGACATAAACCTTGTCCTCCAGCTTCCCCGCCAACCACCGCCGAAACAACCGGTCCAAACAAACCAAAAACGCCGCGAGCGTCTTCCCGGACCCCGTCGGCGCAGCAACCAACGTACTCCGCCCCGCGGCAATATGAGGCCAGCCCGCGGCCTGAGCCTCGGTCGGCTTACCAAACTTCCCAAGAAACCAATCCCTGACAATGGGATGAAATTGCTGCATATCCATGGGAGCAATTATAGCGGCGTGTACGGATGTGCATAGGTTTTGGGGGGCAGGGAAAGTAGACTCCGGCACTCCCGTCTGCCCAACGCCAAACGACCGTCCCCACCGGATCCTCTTCAGGAGGGATCGCACCTCAAAAACACCCAATTTCCACTCTAGCCAGCACACAAGGCGGACGAAACCTATTCTCCGCAAGCACCTTCCATAAAACAACTTACAGAAACCACCCTCACATTGAGAAGCCTTTCCAGGCCCCTCCCATCACATGGCCAGCACATGAGACTCGCACCGAATCCGCTACGCCCAGAATGGCACGTACTTCATGTACCGTTTGCTTGTATTTGGATCGACCGGCCGCACCAACTCCTCATCGATGGTCTCTCGAATGATTCGAGAAACCGTGGCGTAATTCTTCTGGTCAACGCCCAGACGATCACGGAGGGATGAGTTTGTCATCTGCTCGTTCGAGACATAACGCAAACAGGCATGCTGATAGCACGCCCTAACACGGTCCTTCTGATCCATTTCGTTTAATGAGTGAGGGGCAAACAGAATCGCCTTTGTGTGTCTGTTAGTTACGACAAACTCAGGCGCGGGCAGCTGGAAAAGTTCGATGTTTAAAATTACCTTAACGATGCCGCTGCCACGCTCTTCGCAGATGTTCATTCGCCGCATCAAGGCCGCTAAATCTTCATTCCTTGACTGGGGTGGTTCATCGATAAAACGCAGAGTGTCAATCAGCGGAGTGCCTGGATTTGTGATCTCAATGCGATCCGTGAATATCTCCACCATTGGCCCAGTTCCCGTCACAAAGAAGTCTTGGTGGATTAGGGCATTGGCCACAAGCTCACGAATGGCGATCTCAGGATAGACGGGCACGGACCTGCGGAGGGCCTGCTCGATTTGCTCATTTTGCGGTAGCAAGTTGTTGATGAAACCGATCGCCCCTTCGAAGCCGACAGCGTATCCCTTGTTCCCGACTTGCTCTCTGACCGACTCGACTCGATTCTTACCTTTGTACTGAATCACCCGCAAAGCTTTGCGAGCCAGCCGGTCGAACTCCATCAGGTTTTTGGCAAATAGAATGGCCCCGACATTGCTGATGTCAAAGTGGCAATCGCCTCGATCCACGATCACCTTCTCTCGGCAGAGCCGATCTAGGATGCCGGTGCGGTTGTCTGGCAACGGTTGCTTGAGCAATTCGAAACAGGTTGGGTAGTCAATCAGCCGAAGTACGTCTTCCGAACTAGCCCCCTTAAGTGCGACTCCCTTTTCGAATGGCGTCTCCGAAAAGATCGCCCACAACGCTCGTTCTTTCTCCGGGTACTCCTTAAGCTTCTTCTTGAGGCTGCCGACTCGAAGGTGCTCAATGCCGCTGAAAGCGACTGGAGTATGACGAGCGGGCTGAATTTCGAAGATCACGATATCAAGATTGGTCTCCTGAAATTCGTGAATCTTGACATCGATCCTCGGCGCCAGCAGTCGCAGTAGCCAGTTCTCAAGCTCTTCATTGCCCTTCTTGGCTTGGCGCGGCTTAAATGTCGTCCCCACAACTTTCTGTGACTCATCAGCGACACCCCACACTATGTAGGCCGCCTCTTTGCGATATAGCGCCGCCGAGTTGGATAATGCTGATAGGTACTCGCCGATCTCCTGCGGATCAGCGTTGTTCTGCTTGAATTCGATCCATTCGGTCTCCCCCGAGTGAGAGCGAAGCTCTGTCAGCAAAGCGGAAAGCTCCCGCGAATTCATGTGCCCTCCTCGCAGTTGGATGCCCGCGCGATATTTTTTTGTGAGAACGGTTGAGTTAGCCGACCAACGCTGTCTCACGAATCGCCCACTTCCATGAGCCACCTCTTGCCAAGCGAGATCAACATTCCATCCAGTACAGCCCCCCCCGTAACCCTCAAGTCTACTTCAATTTAAGCACCCGCGGGAAGTGACATCTTTCCGGCTGAAAACGGTTGCGATGGCCGCCTAAACCGAACACAATAGGGCTGTTGCCCAGTTTGCCTAGGCCGCAT
>JBBDIM010000003.1:0-9323 GCA_040880405.1 Pirellulaceae bacterium
AGGATTAGGGCACCACCGAAAATCAGGGCCTTGTGAAACCGATTCATGCCATTCACTTCCTCGTGCCGAATACCGCGTTGTCGAGCGAGAACACTAAGCTATCACTATTATCGGCAGAACGGCTGGGCTCGCAAAATCTTATCGGCGACGCCACATGACCGGACCAGGGGGAATAATCGGATAGCAATCGTGGCTGCCCAGCGGATCATTACGATGATCGAGTCGAGGCGATTGGTTTTCTATGCCGCCACCGCTGACTTCTCGAAAGCCGCTAAAGCCCGCCATGCCTGTTCCATGTTTTCCGGGGGGAACGGTTTCTGCCCACGGAATCCGGTCAGGGTGTCGGTTCGGTAGTGGGGCGGGAGCTCTCTGGCAATCCAGGCTTCGTAGTTCGCGATCCAGTGGCAGAGTTGGCGGAACGATCGCTCGATGACGTTCAGCTCTTGACGAATTCTGGGGGTAGCCAGAAGCGGTAAATCCGATTCGAGCCAGGGAAGGTGATCCACCGATGGCTCAACCACCCGCTGGGGAACCGGCTTGTAGCGCCGCCAGAACATTGGTTCGCGGCTGGCTTGCTGGTACCAAATGCCGAAGCCACGAAGCATGATGCTCTCTCCGTGGGGGCCGGAATCGAACTGGTAGATCGCGGGGCACTTTCCTTTGTCGGTCGGCGGGGCGAGGCGCGTTAAACCGTAGGCAATCAAAAGATTTCCCTCCGGCCTTTGGATATCCTGTCCCCAATACCACAACTGCTGGTTCAAGAGTCGCCCCGCCTCGTGGAATTTCCGCGTCAGGTCGGTCTTGCGAAGCGAGGGTGCCGGCGTCACATGCACCCGACGCCGCGTGGTTGGACCCGAAAATGCGGGAACGAAATCGGGAAAAGGGACATGCCCTGGAACGATGCGGATGCTTGCGGCCATGGGCTGCTCGTAGGGGGACAGAAAAATGACATGCCGGGGGCGGACTATCAAACCGCCCGCAAGCCCCAGTGTGCCAACCTTGGGGCCGCGTCAGTGATATCGGCCGATTCAATTTCACCGCGACACGAACTTGCAAGGCAGTCCGACCAGTCCGGATGTTCCGATTGGACGGGCACCATCGGAATTTCCGCGATCAATCCTTGTTATTTGTCTTGAGCGAGGCCCGGTACTCGCGGCTCAAGCCGGGTGCCTGCTGGCTCACCGGGCGGCGAACCCGAGGAGGTGCCTTGTCGACATCTTCCGCGACTCGGTGCCAGAGCGCCGAGAGCTGTTCGACCATATCCGGGTGACGTTCGGCCAGGTCGTTGAGCTCCGCGCGATCTTGGCTCAGGTCGTAAAGCTCCCATTTCCCACCTCGGGCCGAGACAAGTTTGTAGTCTCCTTGGCGGATGGCCCGATTGTTGGTGAATTGGAAGTAGAGCCAATCATGACCAGGTCGCGTTTCGCCACGAAAAATTGGCACTAGAGACTTTCCCATGAGGGGCTCGATCGACTTCCCGTCACGCTCCGCCGGATACTCCCCCTGCCCCAGTTCGATTACCGTGGCCATAAAATCGATCAGATGGCCCGGTTGGTTGGTGATCGATCCTGGACTTGTCTTCAGGCCTTGGGGCCAATGAGCAATCATCGGGGAAGAAATTCCCCCTTCATGCTGATTCTGCTTGTACCAGCGAAAGGGCGTATTGCCGGCGTGAGCCCAACCGGTGTCGTAGGTCCAGAAAGATCGCGGTTCCCAGGGCATTTTGCTCGAGTCCTTGGTCCGTTCGAAGGGACAGGCTCCATTGTCCGAACAGAACATCAAGATCGTATTGTCCCACTGATCCCGCTCTTTTAGATGCGCGACTAATCGACCGATATTGCGGTCCATCCGATCGACCATCGCGGCGTAAGTCGCCATCCGAAAATCTTCCCAATCTCGCTCCTCCGCGGAAAGCTCCTCCCAAGCCGGGATGTATTCGGGCCGAGGGCTGAGTTTGGCACCGGAATCGATCAGTTCCAATTCCTGTTGTTTGGCATACCGCTGCGTTCGGAGTTTGTCCCAACCCTGTTTGTATTTGCCGCGGTATTTCTGGATATCTTCCTCGGGTGCCTGAAGCGGATAGTGCGGGGCGTTGTAAGCCAGATACAAAAAGAACGGCTTGTCGGTTTCGCGGGCCTCGTCGATGAACTGGATTCCATAGTCAGTCATCACGTCGGTGGTGTAAAAGTCATCGCCGAAATCGGTAAACGGTTTGCCATTCAGGCGGAAGGTATCGTCCCCCACAAAGAAATCGGTTTTACCGCTCAAGTGGCCAAAATAGCGGTGGAACCCCCGATCGGTCGGCTCCTTCTTCAGGTGCCATTTGCCGGACATCGCGGTAAAGTAGCCCGCCTCACCTAGCACCTCGGCCAGGGTCACACCCCGGCTGAGCGATTCTTCCCCCGCTTGAAAACAGTAAAGCCCGGTCAGCAGCGAAACCCGCGAGGAGTGGCATTTCGCGGTGTTATAAAACTGTGAGAACCGAAGCCCACCCGCCGCCAACCGATCGAGACTAGGCGTCTCAATCTCGCTGCCGTAACATCCCAGATCCGCAAACCCAAGATCGTCCGCCATAATCAGCACGATATTGGGTCGCTCGTCCGCTTTTGTCTCGATTGGGGCGACAGCCATCCCGGCGAAAACGGCGATCAAAATTAGCGGCAGCGACCATAACTTCGTTCGCGGAAAATATCGCATCAAGCAAGCTCTTGAACAAAACAAGGATTGAGGGTGATGTACGGAGCCGAAGGTTCCCAGTATCACTGCTCTTCCGCCCGATTACAAACGGATTTCGGCGACTCCGCTGATCGGATTGGTCCTTCACCTGAGGACGCCGATCCTGGTATGCTGGTCGGTTTCATATTCAGCAAAGTACCCTTGTTGAGACCCCGTAAGCTTTTTGCTCCGGGATAGGGAATCCCTCGGACAGATGGCGGCATGATTGACGAGCGGAGATGTCTCTTCAGCGATCGACCAGGCAAAGGAAGCGAAACGGATGGGTATGACACCAATGATGCAGCAGTACCACGAGGCAAAGGACGCCTGTGGCGACGCGATCCTGCTGTTTCGGATGGGAGATTTCTTCGAGCTGTTCAACGATGACGCCGTCACCGCCGCTCGGGTCTTGGGGATGACCCTCACCAGCCGAGACAAAGGGAAAAACGCGACCCCGATGGCGGGTTTTCCGCACCATCAGTTGGATGGCTATCTGGCCAAATTGATCCACCTTGGGTACCGCGTGGCGATTTGCGATCAGGTAGAAGACCCCAAGGAAGCCAAGGGAATTGTCCGCCGCGAGGTGACGCGGATCGTTTCCCCCGGGACGCTGACCGACGACTCGCTGCTGGAACCCAAAGAGAGCAACTATCTGGCCGCGATCGTCGCCGATGACCGCAAGAAAAACGCCACCGGGGAGGTTGGCATCGCGTGGGTCGAGATGTCGACCGGCTCGTTCTTCGCCGGCACCTTTGCCGGTGATCGCCTCGCGGATCAACTGGCTCGGATTGGACCGGCGGAGTGCCTGCTGGCTGAGGATGTCGGCTCGTTGCCACCCCATCTGGCCGAGCGGATTCACCTCACTCGCCGCCCTGCGTGGGCCTTTTCCAATAAGACCACGCGTGATTGCCTCCTCGCGCACTTTGGTACGGCCAATCTCGATGGGCTCGGCTTCGGCGAGGAAGACCACTTGGCGATTCGCGCCGCCGGTGGCGTTCTCGATTACCTGAATGAAACGCAAAAGGTTTCCCTTTCCCACATCGACAAACTCACCCCGTACCGAACCGGCACGACCCTCGAAATCGACGAGGCAACGCGGCGTTCCCTCGAACTGACCCGGACCATCCGCGATGGCCGCCGCGATGGGACCTTGGTGGCGGTGATGGATCGCTGTGTCACGCCGATGGGCAGCCGCGTGCTGGCCCAATGGCTGGCTAATCCGCTGACCGACAATCAGGCGATCGAGGCCCGACTGGATGCCGTCGAGGAACTCAAGGGGGATGCCGCGCTCACGAAGGATTTGGCCGATGGGCTGGCCGGTGTTTATGACCTGCAGCGATTGTTGACCCGGGTTTCCACCGGAAGGGCCAGTCCCCGCGACCTGAGCTTCATTTCCCGTACCCTTTCGCGGCTCCCGAGGGTCAAAGCGAAGATCACTTCCCGCCGCAGCCAGCTACTATCGGATCTGGAAGCTCGGCTTGATCTTTGCCCTGAACTGCATGGCAAATTGGTGCTCGCCCTGGATAAAAACTGCCCGCTGCATGCCAAAGAAGGTGGATTTATCCAGGAAGGCTACTATGCCAAATTGGACGAGTACCGCGAGCTGGCGGTCGGCGGCAAGCAGTGGATCGCCAACTATCAGGCCGAGGAGAGCCGCAAGTCGGGCATCGCCAACATGAAGGTTGGTTTCAACAAGGTGTTTGGCTACTACATCGAAATCACCAACGCTCAAAAGGACAAAGTTCCGGATTACTTCCACCGCAAGCAAACCCTCAAAAACGCCGAACGGTATATCACGCCGGAACTGAAGGAGTACGAGGAAAAGGTCCTCTCCGCCGACGACAAGGCGAAACAACTGGAGTACGAACTGTTCGTCGAGCTCCGCGACCTGGTAATGGCCGATTGCAAGCGACTACAACAGACGGCCGTTGCGATTGCCGAGCTCGACGCCTTCGTTTCCCTCGCCGATTTGGCCCGCGACCGCAACTACTGTCGCCCGAAGATGATTGACGAGCCGGACCTGCGGATCATCGATGGCCGTCACCCGGTGCTCGACATGACCGAGGCCGCCGGCACGTTCGTTCCCAACGATACCCAACTGAGCGGCGATGATGGCTTTGTGGCGATCATCACCGGCCCCAACATGGCCGGTAAAAGCACCTACATCCGCCAGGTCGGACTGCTCACGATCATGGCCCAGATGGGCAGCTTTGTCCCGGCCCGGCAGGCGACCATTGGCGTGGTCGACCGCGTCTTCGCGCGCGTCGGAGCGAGCGACGAGCTGTCCCGCGGGCAAAGTACCTTCATGGTGGAAATGACCGAGACCGCGCGGATCCTCAACACGGCGACTCGGCACAGCTTGGTCATCTTGGACGAGATCGGACGCGGTACCAGCACCTACGATGGCGTTTCGTTGGCCTGGTCGATCGTCGAACATCTGCACGACAAAATCGGGGCGCGGACTCTGTTTGCCACCCATTATCACGAGCTTTCGGAACTGGCCGGGTCGCTCGACGGTGTTTGCAACCTGAATGTCTCCGTGAAGGAATGGGACGAGAAGATCGTCTTTCTGCACAAGATCGTCCCGGGCGCGGCGGACAAAAGCTACGGCATTTATGTCGCTCGCTTGGCAGGTGTCCCGCCGGAAGTCAACGAACGGGCCAAGCAAATCCTAGCCCAACTTGAACAGGAACACCTAGACCCCGACGGCCGCTCGAAAATCGCCCACTCTATTCCCCGTCACCCCAAAAAAGACCTCCAGCTCACCTTCTTCAGCCCGATGGAACACCCGGTGGTGGAAGAGATTCGCGGGGTCGATCTCAATGCCCTCACCCCGCTTGAAGCACTCCAGCGATTGGCCCAGTGGCAGAAGCAGTTGGGCTCTGGGTAACGATCGCAGCCCGGGGGAACCGATGCAACCCGTTCATTGAGACCCATTGCTCCCTTGGATGGGCGGGGTGGTTTGAGACTCTTTTGTCCCTCTTCTGGTTTTTTCTTGGCCGTCCCTCGGCCGGGTGGTTTGCCCATTTGGGGGTCGTACCGGTTGTGGTGTTAGGCCCGTTTTCGGCCCTGTGAGCGCTGTATCTTGTGGACCCCCGATTGGGGAAACGCGCGGCCAAGCGGCCGAGAATTTTAAAACCGCAGCCGAGGCCCTCTTCCCTTAATTAGCTCTCACGGACAACAAGGGAAAACACCAGGACCTAAGACACCCCCATTTTGGTGTTTTTTCCTTGGCCGCGCGGCCAAGGGCTTGTGGATCCCACACGAGATCCTTTGCGTTTGCCCTTTTGTGAATCTTTACCTGGGGGTCGCACGCCCCGAATTGTCAAAGAGCAGTCCACATTCTATACCATGGTCTTCGACTGCAGTTCAAAGTGAGCGGCTACCCAGCGGGGCCTCGCCGATCCTCAATCCCTCATTTTAACTAACTGGATTGAGTTCTATCGGAGTACTCACTTGCAGGGGAGCGCATTTTCTCAATTCTCGTATACAATACTTAAAATGAAATCTGAATTAGACCTCCCACCACTGACCTTGGTTTCGGTTAGCGACATCACCAAACCGCTCCAGCGGGGCGGGCTGCGCACGCAGGTCAGCCAGCGTCTGGCGATTGCGATCTTCGCCCGGCATTTTAGGGCGGGTGAGAAACTGACAGTCCAACCCCTCGCCGAGCAATTCGGGGTGAGTCGCACGCCGGTTCGTGAAGCCTTGATGGAGCTTGAATCGTTGGGCATGGTCGAGGTCCTGCCGCACAAAGGGGCCGTGGTTCGCGAGTTTGGACCCCAGGAAGCGCGAGACCTGATCCAATTCCGGAAAATACTGGAACGGGAGGCGATCCGGGGTGCCTGCGGAAAGATCCCGCGCGAGCAATTGGAACAATTGCAGACCGAGTTGCAGCGGAATATCAGCGAGCCGCCGACGATCGCCGTGAGCCAGGCAAGTCGGGAATTGGACATTCGCTTGCATGCCACAATTGCCTCCCACTGTCAAAACCAGCGATTGCAGGATGAGATTTCTCGCTGCTGGACGATCTGTAAGGCGATGGCCGATGCCTACTACATTCTGCTCCGCGCTTCCGATCGCATCGTTCGAGTCGAAGAAAGCCCAGAGCACTTGGCGATCGTCGAAGCCCTGCTGTCCGGTGATTCGGAAGCCTCGCAAAGAGCACTCGAGGCCCACCTGGAAGCATTCTTGGAAGACTTTATCGAGAAGCACTTTCCGACGGAATGAGCCGATGGGGATCATGCGAAAAACAACTTCCCGACTCGGAGGATAAGGCATGAGCCAGTCAGGACGCGGCGCACGTGGGAAGGCATCCCCCCTTTGCGGCTTTGCGATAAAGCAGGAAATGCTCTCGCAAAGGCGCTAAGACGCAAAGGGGGAATGGGACGGGAGAGAAAATGGTCCGGCTGATTCCTGACGCTTTGACGAATCGTTGAGGAGATGAGCCAGCGATGTAGCGACGAAAGCGGGAAGTTATTTTTCCGTAGCTCCTTGCTCCTAATCCGCGGCTAAGTTCATGAAGAATCCATGAACTTTCAAACCGCGTCGAAGTCTCGGGACTCCATTTTTCTTGGGAGATCAGACCTTCTTTGCCAGAAGCATTTCTTTGTTGAGAGCGAATGCCTCCCGCTTAATGGTCGGTCATTGCCCAATTGGTGCCCATTGAGAGATGCGACCCGAATTTTAATTTCTTCCCGTCATTTTATTCCAACAAAAAGTTGCGGTATCCCGAACATTGTCCCCCGGTGAAATCTCATCTAAAGTATCTCCTTACTCGGACCCACTGCCGAGAAGTTGTTTCTCGCGATCCCAAATTATTAGGAGTCTTTCATGTTCCGTCGTCGTGGCTTTACGCTCGTTGAACTGTTGGTTGTGATTGCCATCATCGGTGTCTTGGTGGCGCTGCTGCTGCCAGCCGTACAGCAAGCGCGTGAAGCGGCACGGCGGATGTCGTGTACCAATAACTTGAAGCAAATCGGACTGGCCCTCCATAACTATCACGATACCTATGGAAGGCTACCCGCGAGGTCGGGCGGTACGCAGGCTAATGCCCATCGGTTAAGTGGGTGGGTCGGCTTGCTCCCCTTTATGGAAGAGCGGGCGTTGTATGATCAAATTTCCAGTGGGAATGGCACCCACGCCTCTTTTGGTCCGCAGCCCTGGGGCAACTTCGCTCCCTTCAAGACGCAGGTTCGAGGGTTCATCTGTCCTTCGGAACCGGCGACTCCGATCGACCCAACTCAATACGGTGGCGTCGGCAGTTCCAACTATGCCTTCAGCAACGGAGATAGTTGCCGCTATACCCTGGACCATCAAGCCTTTGAATCGCGAGGGGTGTTTTCATTTTACAAATACTGCGGATTTCAAAAGATCACGGATGGGCTTAGCAACACTGTCATGGTGGGTGAAAAATCGCTGGGAACACCCAACCAGAAAAAGGTGCGGGGCGGTATTATCATCACGGGATCGCCCTGGGTAGGTGAAGGGGCAGCGGGCCAACAGGACGGCATCAACCCGGCAGTTTGTCTGGCGATGCGTCCCTTGGGCCAGACCTATCCTGACAGCGTCAACATCTTGACGACCAACGGCCGCCGCTGGACCGACGGCACGGTGAACTTTCAGGGTTTTTGCACCATCCTCCCCCCGAACGCCCCGAGTTGTAGTCGGAATGGTTCGGATTGGCCGGAAGGTATTGTATCCGCATCGAGCCATCATCCCGGTGGTGCCGCCGCCGTCTTCTGTGATGGGGCCGTCTCCTTTATTCCTGAAACGATCGATACCGGCGACCTTTCCCAAATGGCTCGCCTTCAAGGTGTATCACCTTATGGCGTATGGGGCGCGATGGGCTCGAAAGCGGGTGGCGAGGTTGCCGCCCAAGCGCGCTAAATTTCTGGTCCGAGTCGAACCTAGACCCGAATACTTCACAGCCAATCCGTGATCGTGCCGGAAGCGTCCAGCACGATTCCCCCAATGCGAACCAACCCCATCTTTCTTCCGCCTTTACCTGGGTCCGATGTCGTGGAAAATACCCTCCGGATAATCTGCTTATGCCTGGTGGCTGTGTTTGGCACCGGCTGCTCTCAACAACTCCTCCTTGATGGTGCCGAGAAGGCGACGGTCGTTGTGATGCTGGATGGCATTCCGGTCGAAGATGCCGCCGTGGTGTTCACACCGGTCGGTGGCGGACGTTCCGCCACGGGGAAAACCAACGGCAACGGAATCGCGCAAATGGGAACCTCAAGCGTCGGCGATGGCGTCTTTCCGGGCGAGTACACCATCGCTGTCATCAAGTCGATCGAGGATCCCGACACCGTTTCCGCCGAGGAGTCGCCCGAGGAATATAAGGGACGGGGTGCTCCCCTCTACGCGAAACAAATCTACCTCGTTCCCAAGAAGTACATCAGTCCGGCAAGCTCGGGCTTAAGTACGATCATTGAGGTGGGGTCCGAAAACAGGGTGGAACTTGAGTTAAGTAGCAAGTAAGTAGCGGCCGAAAATCAACTTCCCGATTTATGGGTAAGTCGCAGTTGCGCGAGAAACGTGAATCACTCAGTTAAATACTCACGCAAAGCCGCCGGGGGACAAAACGGGGAGGAGTTCAATTA
>JBBDIM010000004.1:0-9168 GCA_040880405.1 Pirellulaceae bacterium
AGATCATGCTGCCGCTTTGAAGATGAAAAAAAAGGGTTAACGGCGTAGGGTGGCATCCGTTTGTTCCTCGTTCCAGCGGTATAGGTGTAGCCCCGCCAGACTCCTTGATGGAAATGAAGCAGTTGGGTCTCGATCCGGCGGCGACTGTCGGCATGGCCGCGGTGCATCTCAAGCGAGAGTGTTCTCGCCAAAACGGCATCTTCCGGGAATTCTAGTGACGGACCCTTTACTGCCGCCGCGGCCGAACCAGAATGGCTGCGAATTGACGTATCGTGAGGTAACGCGACAAACCTCTCGGGAATCGCACCATCAAGCCATTGCGAGGCATTGACCGAGAAAGGAACGACGCCCGGATGGAGAGAATGGTTGGCGGTGGAAGAAAACAACCCGGTCTGGCTTAAGGTCTCTGGAAACGGTGGTTTTTCCGGGTTGGGCTCCCGGTGCTTGAGTTGGTGGACCGTGCCTTTGTCGTAGTCGACGAGATAGAGCTCCCCTTGTTCATCCTCCCCGAAGGTGATTAGTCGTAAATCGGTCGCGGCAATCTCTTCGGTAGAAGCGGTCCCCTCAGCATCCAACCGCGTGG
The DNA here is from genome assembly GCA_040880405.1 of Pirellulaceae bacterium. Lineage (GTDB taxonomy): Bacteria > Planctomycetota > Planctomycetia > Pirellulales > Pirellulaceae > JBBDIM01. The sequence goes on from JBBDIM010000004.1 coordinate 584, forward strand.
CCCAAACCTTGCGCGTCTCATAGTCTCCGAAGATATAGGCCCCCTGGATCTCGGGGAAATTACTCCCCCGATACACCTGCCCCCCGGTGACCGAGGCTGCCTCGGAACGAGGCAAAGCAACCACAGGAGGCTGGACTGGTGTGGGGCCCCGCATGGCCTCTGGGCGGATCGGGAGTGGCCCCTCCATGATACTCCAGCCGTAATTCCCCCCGCGCTCGATCCGATGAACCATTTCCCACGACTCCCAACCGACATCCCCCAGCCAAAGGTCGCCCGAAAGTCCGTCGAAGTTCATTTTCCAGGGATTGCGGAATCCGTAGGCCCAGATTTCAGGTCGGGCGTTCTTCAAATCAACAAACGGATTGTCCTCCGGAATACGATAGGGTAGGCCCGGGCTGGTCCGATCGACATCAATGCGGAGGATCGAAGATTTCAGATCCGCCAGATTCTGACCGACCGCTTCGGGATCTGGCGGGCTGGGCGCGGCACCATCGCCGGTCGAGATATAGAGATAACCATCAGGTCCAAACTTCAGGCACCCGCCATTGTGCCCGCCGGTTGGCCACTTCAGCAAAAGCTGTTCGCTCCGTGGATCACACTGCGGCGGCGAATCGCCGGTTACCTTAAAACGAGAGACACGAGCGTCGCCGCGGAAACCTTGGCCGGTGAGATAGCAAATGTAAACGAATCGGTTCTGCTCGAAGTCGGGATGGAAGGTCATACCGTAGATATGCTGGACATCGTCTATGTGGGCCGCGAGATCCACGAAGAGGTCGGTCTGTCGAACTTTCGAGTCGTCTGAAAACGAGACGATCCGCCCCGCCAATTCCGCCAGGAACCAACGATCGATCCCGGGGGCTTTCGTCAACACGACAGGTTTGGAAAATTGTAAATGAGGAAAAACCAGCTTCGTCTCATAAGGAGGAGGATCGGGGACACCGGTGATCTGGGAAGTTGTCCAGGGGGCTCGCTGCGAAACCAGGGCGGGGGCATCCCCTTCCGTCGGTCGATTCGTTAATTCATCCGCCGAGCCTCCGATGGTCCATAGCACTAGCAGAAGACCGGCGAGCAAAAGATGAAACCGAGTGATTGAAGTGGTCATCGTGCGCAATCGTTGTCCGAGAAGAGAAGGCAACCGAGTCTCGCCCCGCGCAACAGCGGGAGGGGGCGTTTCGGATCGTTCGAGGATCATGATAGCCTATTAGGAATCGGTTCGTCCTTTGGCGGAATGCGGCGGATCCCGGAAGTCGAATGGTTCCAAGAACCAACCCGTTTGCCAATTCTCTTCCGGCACGAGCGGGAGTTCCGGCAAGGATTGGCCCCAAATTTTTTCCAAGGCCCAATGACTAGCATAACCAACAGGGTTGTAGGAAGGATGGGCTTGGTAGAGGGCTTGCAACTGCTCGGTAGCCGTCTCGGCCTTCATTCGGCCCAAGGCGACGGCAATGTTGCACCGTACCGGGCGAGCGGTCTTGGGATGCCCCAGCAGATCCTGGAGCTGACGAACCAAATCGTCGTCTAACGTCTCCGCATGAAGGTGTCCCAGCCCCCACACCGCCCTTGTCCTCAGTTCCGGACGGAAGGTCGCATCAAGTCGAATTTCGATCGGCGGAACGGGAGGTTCGGGCGGGTTCGGCAGGAACCGCAGCAGCAAGGGCACGACCGGTCGATGATCCAAAATGGTTAGGGCCTCAATTAGATGTCCTAACTGGTCGTACATACCCTCAACCCGCGCCCAATCCACGGGCGTGTTTAATGGAAGTCGAATCAAGCTGGTCTCGGTCTCGCGGCGCAACTTGTCGAACATTGGTTTAGCCGTCTTGGGCACCGCCATCCGCCGCAAGGCCCAAGCCGCGGCCACGAAAATTCGAGGGCGGTCGTCTTCGAGTAGCTCCACCAGACGATCCGCCGCCGGCTCATATTTGAGGGCCCCTAGCACCAGGATGGCCTGTTCCAAGCCATGAGACTCATTGGTGGTCAGGACCTCGGTGACTATTTGATGGACCGGGGCCGCCAGGTCTTCGGAGGTCCCTAGTTCGACTAAAGCATTGGCCGCATTTTGCCGCACTTTAGGATGGACATCGCTCAGCATACGACCCAATTGGGGAACCTGAGAGGAGGTTCGCAGCTTGAAAAGAATTTCGACGGCTAACAGCCGAAGCTGCGAATCGCCACTGGTAGCGGCCTGCTCCACAACTTCTTCCAAGGCTTGAGGATCGACCTCCAACAGCTTGCGGATGGCCAGAGCGGCAACCGCGGGCTCCTGATGATCGGCTAATTTCAGGAGTAGCTGGCGAGACCCGGTATCCCTTTGATTTTGGAGCAAAGTGGCGGCTAAAAGATCATCAAGCATGGAATCGGATGGAGAGTTCGCTGTCAGCTTCTGGGCATCGTCGATAAGTTTGGGAGGCTGGATCAGCGAAAGTGCTCGCGCGACTTCCAGCCGCACCTCTGGCCGAACTTGGGAATCATGAAGTAGATTCCGCAGGGCCGGGGCCGCCTCGTCAACCTGCATCAGCGAAACACCTCGAATTGCCAAAACGAGCCATTTACGTGGCGTTTGAGGATTTTCCAAACGCTCCAGCCAGATCGACTTCATTGACGAGTGTCCCCATCGCCCCAGAGCCGGCTCGACTCGAATCGCCAGATCAAAGTCACCCTGGGCGGCCTCTTGCATCAGCAGCGGTGCCACCTCGCGGGCATCAAGTTGGATCAAGGCCTGAGCCGATGCTTGCTTCACTAATGAATTTGTTTCGTCTGCCGTCATTGTCTCGGTCAAGGCGGGGATACACTCATCAAGGGATGCCATGCCTTGCCGGTGGGCCGAAGCAATTGCCTCCGCCGCCTGCCGTCGCAGATCGAGCTCTGAATGGGCCAAAGCCTGTAACCAAAGCGGTTTCAACCGGGACGCAAACTTGGTGACCACTGGCACTTCAGGGAACACGGGATCCGTATCCATGAGGGAATCCAACTCCACGGCCTGACAAGCCGGGCAACCGATCCATGGCACCCAGGCGATCAGCACGACGGACAAAACCAAGCGGAGACCTAAGGATCCTCCGCACGTTGGGAATGCTGGCACTGACATCGAGTTAGGCCTTCATGAGTGGAGTTATTCATCGAGGGCGGCTCAGCCGCCATGTTTGAGCGGTTAACAGCAGCAAGGAGGCGGTGATCGCGGCCGATATCGACCATGCGGCAAGAGGGAAAAGGTTGTATTGTGTGAAGCCGGGGACTTCCATAATGGCTAAGGCCGCAGCCATGGGATTGAGGGCCAGCAACCATTGAGTGGTTGCATGATCGAAAGTTGAATCCCGTTCCAGCCAAACAAGAAAGACGCCGCCACAAAAAAAGGCGAGTAGCCCGTAGGAGGTCACCGTAGCCGGGGCGGTACGCCGAAACAGACTACCAATAGCCGCACTGAAGACCACCGCGAAAACCGCCATCGACAGGAGACACCCCAACACGTAAAAAATTTGCAACGAAAGAGATGGCTGAATTGCCATCATGACGAGATAACCAGGGAGCGTGGCCAGTAAAATAAGTGAGACGGTCCATGTCACACTCAGCAGTTTTCCGCGCAAGATTTGGCCGGTGGTGAGCGGGGTCATTTGCAGTAAGGGCCAACCGCCGGTTTCTCGTTCCGAACTGATCAACCCAGCCGCCAAACCGGGGATCAAGAGGAGAATTAAAGTCCCTTGTAATACGACCATGATCCCGCCAATGGTTTCGGGGCCCCAATCCATCGTGCCCGTCGTGGAGGTATAAGTGAGGCCCAGCGATACCACCGCGGAACCCGCGATCAGGCGGACCATCCAAGTCGATCGACCGAATCTTCTGCTTCGAAATTCCTTGACCAGGACAGGATTGGTCCAGGGGCCAATGAGACCGGTCCGACGTTGTGGATCGATCAGAAAGAGGAAACGACGCAACCAGCGTTGGCCCACGGATCGTTCTTCCGTCATCACCCCGGACGATCGGGCTTGGTCGAACAGGAGAGGATTCAATCGCCAAAGGGTGTGTCCCGCAAGACCCGCGGTGGTAACCAACGCGGTAAGGGCGTAGCGAGCGAGATTTCCCGTGGGACTTAGCAGTCCCTCAGAGGCGGCCTGACCCTGTCCGACAATTTCCATTACCGCCGGAATTGGAGAAACCGATCGCAGCCAAACGGAGCTCCAGACCAGCAACTCGCCCGGTTGGCCTTGCAAGAATTGGTAGGGCCCCAAGACGAGAATGGTGACAACGAAGACCAGGGCGTACGTGATTCGCAGCGCGGAATCGGTGGAGCGAGCCATGCTACCTACCCAGAGCCCCAAGGCGGCGTATTGCAGGCTGGCCAAGACCACCACGGCATACAGGGCAAGCAAATTCTCTCCCAAAGAAAGCCCCCCCATTGCATAACAGGCCATGGCGGCCGGCAGGGTCATGAGAAGTGGGAGCAAGATAAATCCCATCACGCCCGCCAGTTTTCCTCCATATATCCGCCACGGCTCCAAAGGGCTATGTAGCAGCAGGGCCAGGGTCCCCTGGTGCCGCTCTCGCACCAGGGTAGTGGCAGGAAAAGCGGGGACCAGCAGGATGGTAACAAGGAGTAGTCCGTAGCCAAAGGTACGGAACATTTGCTCCGCCTGAATGCCTGACAGGTCCGCTTGCCCATCACTCGGCCAGCGGAGCAAGATCAAGGCGGCAAACAGTGACGCGACGCCAAGCTGCATCGCAAAGGCCCGCCGGGTCCGAAGGATGTCGATCAGTTCGCGTTCCAGTACCGGATTGGTCACGAAGTCGTCTCCACAGCGTGCGGTAAATGCATGGCGTGGTCGCTCCGCGGAGGTGCGTCCTCCTCGCCATTGTCTCGGGTGATCGAAAGGAAGGTGTCTTCCAAATCGGTTTGCAGTTCGCGAAACTGAGCCACAGGGATGCGGGCCGTGATGAGCCGGGCAAGCAGTTCCGCCAACCGCTTTTCGGATACGAGGCTGCGGAATCGGATCATGCTTTCCGCAATTGATTGAGTTACTTCTTCTCCCGGACCGAGCATCTCACGGATCAGATCCATTGCTTGAGCAAGCCGCTCCGGCGAAACCAATTGCACCTCGATCGTTCGCCGCTGGCCTACCGTGCGCGTAATTTCTTTCAACGTTCCAAAAGCCCGTAATTGTCCTCGCGACATAATGGCGACCATATCACAAATCCGGGACAGTTCCGGCAAAATGTGACTAGTGACGATCAAGGTTTTTCCCCGCTCGGCCAAGTTGAGGAGGATGCTCCGCATTTCGATCCGCGCCTGAGGATCCAGGCCATTGGCCGGCTCATCCAAAATGAGAACCTGAGGATCGTGCAGCAATGTTCGCGCAATCGCCACGCGCTGCTTCATGCCATGGCTAAGGCCCTCTAGGTACCGGTCTTTCATATAGGTGGCCCCGGAGATTTCCATGACCTCCTCAATCCGGAGTTTTCGCTCCGATCGAGGAATTTTGAACGCGGCACCGAAGAAATCGAGATACTCGCGGACCCGCATATTGTCATAGCCTCCAAAGGTATCTGGCATGTAGCCGACAAGCCATTTGATTTTTGAGGCATCGCGGACACAATCGGCCCCGGCAATCCGAGCGGTCCCGCTGGTAGGTCGGAGTTGGCCGACCAAAATCTTGATGGTGGTCGTCTTCCCCGCTCCGTTCGGGCCGATGAAACCCAGGATTTGGCCTCGTTCGAGCGAAATGGAAAGTTCGTCCAGGGCGCGGAACTCTCCGTATTGTTTGGAGAGTCCTTGGGTCACTACGACCGGATCCGATTGGCTCACAGCTCTTACTCCTATTGATCAAGGCTCCAAGGTCGTGCCTTGGACCTCAAGATGCACATCCTCGATTTTCCAGACCATTGAGGAATGGAGGTTTGGCGATCCGGTTATATTGATCCCCAGCAGCAAGCCACCCTGTGCGTCGAGCCGCAATAACTCCGGACGATCGATTTCGAACCGGAGCCGGCCCAGCGGGCTTTGACGGGTTGCGACCGAAACCCAATCTTCCTCATGACGCGCGGCAATTTGCAACTCCCGAGCGGGGGCGTTGATTTGGATCGAGAGGACTGCCTTGTCCACTTGCAGCGGCAATACCTCCGCTGGCATCTGGAACCGGAGGTGGGTTGACCAGTTCTCAGGGAATGGCCCGAGCCACTGCTGGCGGTCGTTGTCGTAGGTGCTTGCCGTTTCTCGTCCGACCGCTTGATAGCCAATTAGCGGTGAGGGGACCTGAATCGTGATTCCGGCCGCAGGCCGATCAATTCGCAAGGGCACCGCCAACAATGCTCCCCCAACGCGAACCGCCTCGGATGGTAAGTCGAAACCGGTCTCCAGTGGCTCAGTCCAGGCCAGGAGAGTCGCCTTGCGGGGATACTTCGCGTCCTTTCGTTCGGCGAGGAGCCGTTGATACACGGTCCGCCGGAGTTGTTGCTGGTTGCTTAGCAGGTTCCCTGAGAGATATTGCCCCGGGGCAAGCAGGGCTTTATTCCCTGCGACAAAAGCTCCGTGGTCATCCAGTTGAATCGCCAGATGGCGTCCGGTCGGGAAGGCGATGAGCGAATCGGTGGGTCGGGAGAAAGGCCCCGCTTGGAGGAGGCCCACAAGTCCATCTGGCCCAAACGTGACTCTGGCTTCCGGTGGATCCGCTAATTTCCGGACTTAAAGAGGGAAGTGTCTGCTCCCCAAGCTAAACGAATGGAAGCAAGTGGGTCAACCTCTTTTTTGCTTTTTTATATTTTACTCCAACCCAGATCTCTGCCTGGGCGACCACGTTGTTTTACCGGGCTCACCAAGTGCAGACTCGGCTGAGCAAGGTGGCCTTCCGAGTGGACATCCGGGCCGGGTGCGTTGGACTTCTTCTGGCAGGCTCTTGGCCCCTGGTTTATACTTGTCCGATGCACCCCGAGGTCGAGCAAAACGGTCCCGGTGCCTGCCCGATTTGCGGGATGGATCTGGAACCGAAATCAGTCGACCCCAAAGGCGAAGCGGAGAATGCCGAACTGCACGCGATGACTCGCCGGTTGGGGATCGCGGCGGCGTTGACCCTGCCGGTGTTTCTACTGGCCATGTTGCCCATGATGGGCGTTCCGGTCGATCGGTGGTTGGACGGGAACCTTTCGGTGTGGCTTCAGTTGGGGCTCAGTACGCCGGTGGTCTGGGTGGCCGTTCTTCGTGCGGGGTTGGCGTTCGATTCTGACCGGCAATCTCAACATGTTCACCCTGATTGCGATCGGGGTGGGGGCGGCGTATCTGTATAGCTTGGTGGCGGTCCATCAAGGGGATGTCCTCCGCGTCCGCCCGGGAGAAAAGATTCCCGTGGATGGGAAACTGACCGATGGCCGGAGCAGTGTTGACGAATTGAACACCTAATCACCCAGCCGGATTAAGTTCGCTAGGCGGCAGACTTTGCCAGACTGGCATCACCGGATGCTGGCAATCCCGTTCGTCGCTAGGCTCGGCACGACGCGATCAAGTCGCAGAGTCGGTGCAACCGAATCAAGGAGACATGGTGTGATGTTGGGCACCATTGGTCTTGCCTTTTCGTACAGGTAACCGTGATGCGGCATTGGTGGATGAGCGTTGGAACGATGGCTGGCCTGATGGCCGGCTGCGCGCATCCCCCTTCCCAGCCGATCCACCACACCACCACGCATGCCCATTTCCATCAGGTGGCCGCGCAGGTTACCGATTGGCCGACCAATGCGCGGCCGATCGAGCCGGAGTTCCAGGGTGCGCGGCCGGTGGAGTTTTATGTTGGCCAGGCGGTCGAGCGCAATCCGCAAATCATGGCCTCCTATCAGGCCGTGGCGGCCCAGGTGGAAGTGATCCCGCAGGTCACTGCGCTCGACGACCCCATGCTGACCAACACCATCTGGCCGATTGCCGAGCGGAGCCCGCAGTCGCTCATGGGACGGATGCCGTACGGGCTCATGGCCTCGCAGCAGCTCCCTTGGTTCGGCAAGTTACGAGTCAAGGGAGAGGCCGCTCAGCAAGAAGTGCGGATGGCGGTCGCGCGGTTGGCTCAGGCCGAGCTAAAGGTGATTGAAGAGGTCCATCTGGCCTATTACGAGCTGTACTTCAACCAACGAGCGATTGACGTCACGCTCGAAAATCGCCAGCTATTGGAAGATCTGCTCCAAATCGCCGAGGCGCGGTACCGGACCGGCGACACCAGCCAGCAAGATATCATCCGCGCCCAGGTGGAAGTCGACCGCGTCGACCAACGGTTGATTACGCTGCGACAAGCGCTCGACCAGGGTCAGGCCGACCTGGCCCAGCTCCTGCATATCCACCCCGATTCCAAACCGGAAGCCTTGACCGAGCTCACGCCCTCTTCCGTCCCTTCCGAGATCGATCGACTGTACGATCTGGCCACCGGGTGTCGGCCGGAACTGCAAGAGCAGATGGCCGCGATTGTTCGCGAGCAACGCAGTGTCGAGCTGGCGCGGTTGGATTACTACCCGGACGTGAACGTCGGGTTGATGTGGGACGTGATGACCACCGACCAAGCGATGGCCCCCAATGCCGACGGGATGGACAATCTCGGGTTCACCATCGGGATGAATATCCC
>JBBDIM010000005.1:0-9144 GCA_040880405.1 Pirellulaceae bacterium
TGGAAACATCGCTCGAAGGCCTCCGCCTGTTCCGGATCGACCTCGCAGACGAAGCGGGAATTCGATTCGCTGAACAGCAAGGTGGTGGGGCAGGCGTGGGGCAAGTCGTGCGGCATTTCGTCGAGCGAGACATTCGCCCCCAACTCGCCGGAAAAGGCCATTTCCGCCAAACAGGCAGCTAAGCCCCCTTCGGACATGTCGTGGCACGACCGGACCAACCGCTGCTGGATTGCCGCATGGATGCCGGTGAAGGTCCGCTTGGCGCGGCCGGCGTCGACCGTCGGAACGCTGCCACCTGACTGGTGCTGGATGAGCGACCAGTGCGAACCACCCAGTTCGTCCTTGGTTAGCCCCACGACATACAGCAAACTCCCTTCCCGCTTGAGGTCCATCGTGACGCAAGTCGAAACATCCTCGACCTGGCCCAAAGCACTGATCAGCAGGGTAGGGGGGATGGCGATGGTTTGCTTGTTCCCCTCGGCATCGAAGTAGCTGAACTCGTTGTTCAGGCTGTCTTTGCCGGAGATGAACGGCGTGCCCCAGGCAACCGCCAAGTCGTGACAGGCGATCGCCGCACGAACCAGCGAGCCGAGGGTTTCCGGCCGATCCGTATAGCCCCAGCAGAAGTTATCGAGGATCGCGATCTTGCTCGGGTCGGCACCGACCGCCACGCAGTTGCGGATCGCCTCGTCGATCGCGCTGGTCGCCATGTGGTAGGTGTCGAAGTCGCCGAAGTGTGGGTTCATCCCGCATGAAACGACCACCCCCTTGCGACTGCTCAGCACAGGGCGAACGACCGCGGCGTCACTCGGTCCGTCGTTCTTCACACCGACCAACGGCTTGATCACACTGCCGCCTTGCACTTCGTGATCGTATTGGCGGATGATCCAATGCTTGCTGGCGACGTTGAGCGAGCCGAGGATTTTCACCAAATCGGCCTGAAGCTGCGGGGCTTCTTCGCGCGAGATATTGAGCGGTTCGACCGCCGGGGGGTCGTAAACCGCCTCGCGGATGATCGGAGGGCGGCCATCGTGGAGAAACTCCATCGAGACCTCACCCACCAACTGGTCCCGGTATTTCAGTGTCAGGTTGCCGGTGGGAACGAACTTGCCGATGATCGTCGCTTCGCTCCCTTCGGAGGCGAACAACGCCTCCAGCTCCGGCCATTTCTCCTCCGGAACCGAAAGGACCATCCGTTCCTGGGCCTCGCTGATCCAGATCTCGGTGTAGGTCAGCCCTTCATACTTCAGCGGGCACTGATCGAGCCAAACCTCCGCGCCGATCTTTTCACCCATCTCGCCGACCGCGCTAGAAAACCCACCGGCCCCGCAGTCAGTTACGGCTGTGTAAAGACCCCGGTCCCTGGCTTCCAGCAGCACATCGAGCACAATCTTTTCAGTGATCGCGTTCCCGATTTGCACCGCCCCGCCGGAAAGGCTTTCGCTCTCGCTGGTTAGTTCGGCGGAGCTGAAGGTCGCGCCGTGGATGCCGTCGCGTCCGGTCCGGCCGCCGACCGCGACGATCAGGTCGCCCGGCTTGGTTTCTTTGAAGGAATGTTCCTGGGGAATCAGTCCCACATTACCGCAGTATACCAGCGGATTGCCCAGGTACCGCGGATCGAAATAGACCGCGCCGTTGACTGTGGGAATCCCCATCCGGTTGCCGTAGTCTCGCACACCGGAAACAACCCCCTTCATCACCCGGCGAGGATGCAGCACGCCTGGGGGCAAGGTGGCCGGATCGGTGTTGGGTGGGGCGAAGCAGAAGACGTCGGTATTGCAGATCGGTTTGGCACCCATCCCGGTCCCCATCGGATCGCGGATGACACCACCCATGCCGGTATTGGCACCGCCGTACGGCTCTAGGGCGCTGGGATGGTTGTGGGTCTCGACCTTGAACACGACGTTGTTCTCTTCGTCGAACCGCACGATCCCGGCGTTGTCTTGGAACACGCTGACGCACCAGTCGTCCTTCCCCAGGTCGCGGCGGATTTGCTGCGTGGCGGCGAAGATTGTCTCTTTGAGCATGTTCTCGAACTGCCGCTCACCTTGGTCGTCGCGGTAGGCGATCCGGCCGGCGAGCGTTTTGTGGCTGCAATGCTCGCTCCAGGTCTGGGCGACCGATTCCAGTTCGATATCACTCGGCTCGCGGCCCAGCTTTTGGAAGTGGGCCTGGATGGTCTGCATCTCGACCAAGGTCAAATAGAGTTGACCCTCCTTGCTCAGCCGCTCCAGGGCCTCATCGTCCAGGTCGCGAATGGCGACGGTTTGCTTGGCGAACTCAGAGGCTTGGCCGATATCGAGCCGGTCGAGCTGGATCGGTCCGACAATCGCCTGTTCTACCGAATCGTTGGCCAGGAGCTTGTCGATCAGACGCTGCTGCTGGTCGTCGTTGATCCCGCCGAGCCAGTATTTGCGAAACGTGCGAACCCCTTTTACCTGGGGCCCTAAGTCGGAAATCGCCTGCATCGCGCTTTGGGCCACTGGGTCCATCACCCCTGGCTTGGGCATGATATGGATCAGGCGGTCGAGCTTTGCGTTGGGAGATTCCCCCAGCGACGGTGCCCCGGCGAGGCCCACGCGATACTGCTCCACCACCATGTCGGTCAGCAGATTGCATGCGAGCGACTCGGCCTGATCCACGGGAAAATCGGCGTCGATCAGATAGCCGTGGGCCGTGGCCAATTGCAGGTGATCGGCAATGCCAAGGTCTTTGGCGTCGGCAGCAACGGAGGCGGCGGTCCGATCGACCTGCCCCTCACGGGGATGGATATCAACTTCCCACAATGTCACGGCGGCTTTTTCCCTCTTCCAGCAGTTTTACCAGGGTCGCGTCGTCCCCAGTCTCTAGGGCGACACGTAATGAATTAAGCAATCTCTCAAAGTTCCCCACCGCCTTCAAGATGTGGGATCGATTCGAATCGACGATTTGTTGCCACAACTGGACGTCTCCCGCGGCAACCCGCGTGGTGTCTTCCCAGCCGCTGGCAGCCACCGGCAGAAAATCCTCCGGCGTCGCGGCGGCCAGCAAACTGGCCACCAAATGGGTTAAATGACTGGTATAGGCGACCGCCTCGTCATGCTGGTCCGGCGACATCCGAACCACGTTGGCCCCGAGGCTTTCCCAAAATTGGCAAACGCGTCGCTCCGCCGGTTCGCATGGTGGGGCACCCCCGGTGACCACCACCACTCGATTTTCCAGCAAATTCGCCTTGGCATGTTCCGGGCCGGTCTTCTCGCTACCCGCCAAGGGGTGGCTGCCGACAAAGCGGACCTCGTTCGGCAGGTTCAGCTTTTCCACCTCGGCCACAATCCGGGCCTTGGTGCTCCCGGCGTCGGTGATAATCGCGCCCTGGGGACAGGCCGCAGCCGTTTGCAGGACCAAGTCGACGATTAGCTCGACCGGCGTGCAAATCACAATCAACTCGGCCTCGCGCACCCCGGCGGCCAGGTCGGTGGTCCCTTCATCGATCGCCCCGACCGAGACGGCCCGGTCGAGCGAAGTCTGCCGCTGCCCAATCCCAATCACCCGCTCGGCCAGGTGGCGAGCGCGGATCGCCAGCCCAATCGATCCACCGATCAATCCCACGCCAATGATTGCTACGGTCTTGAACTGGGGCACGGAGGGGGCTTTCGAGCTTACGGGCGATTCATAGGTACCTAGCGATGGCGAATGTTCCAATCGACCGCCGATTATAACAAATGAACGTCCCCGGCGGTTTTGCATCGGTTTTGAGAAAGAATTTCTCTCGCAAAGACGCAAAGAAGGGCGTCGATCGCCGTTGGCAGGTTTTCTGGTCATATCATCGCCTCGAAGCGACGAAAAATATGAAGACCTGGGCGATTAAACCTCTTTGCGTCTGCGTTAAAAAAGCCAAGTCAACCAGCCATGACTGAAATCAAAATCATTCAACGCCAAGCCGCAAAGACGCCAGGACGCGTAGAGTGACCATGGGATTTCTTTGCGTCCCCGCGTCCTGGCGTCTCTGCGTTTCCATCCCGTTGGGAACTGCTGGATTACCAACCCAAACAAGAGAATCTCAAGGGCCGCGCGAGGCAAAGCTACCTAGGCATCCCATGTCTACTCTCGCGCATAGGCGTGGTACCCGGCGATATTTCCCTGAATCACCCCTTCTCCGTGCCGCGCTTGCCAGGGCCGCGTTGTCCTACGATGATGTGACTAGCTCAATTCTCTGTCTGTTTCCCCCGGTTTGCGGAGCGACCTGCCTGCGATGCTATTTTCCCCACGGATCCGCCGATCGGAACTAATCTCCCTCTGTGATCGCGTCTCGAACCAGTTGCAGGCCGGGGTCGATGCCCGGCGGATTTGGAAACGGGAAGCGGAACGGGGCCGCATGGTCCATCGCGGCAAGATGCAAATCATCTCCGACGGCGTCAACGCCGGGAAGTCGACCACCGAAGCGTTCAACGACACCGGCGAGTACTTCCCCGAACTGTTTCGCGAGATGGTGGGGCTGGGGGATGAAACGGGCCACATGGACCGCATCTTCCGAGAACTGGGCCAGCAATACGAACATCAGCGGACTTTGTGGCGGGCCTTCCTGGCCGGGATCTTGTGGCCGATGATTCAGTTGGGACTCGCCATCCTGGTCATCGGCGGCCTGATTTGGTTCATGGGATTCATTCAGGATATGGGAGGGAGCGAGGTCGATGTGTTGGGGATTGGGTTGGTCGGCACCTCCGGGGCCTTAATCTTTTTCGGGGCGTTCGCCGCGTTCTTTGCCGGACTGGTTTTGGTTTGGAAATTGTACCGCCGCGGCCTGTTCGATGGTTTGCAACTCGACCGCTGGGTGATGAAGATCCCGGGAATCGGCTACGCGATTCAAACCTTGGCCCTCTCGCGGATGTCATGGGCCTTGGCCCTCACCATCGGCGGAGGAATGGAAGTTCGCAAGGCGATCCGGCTCTCGCTCCGCGCCTCCGGGGCCAGATACTTTACACAACACGCCAACGAGATCGACCAAGACATCGTCCGCGGCGAAGAGATCTACCACGCCCTCAACAAAACCGGGGTCTTCCCCAGTCAATTCCTCGACGCCATCGAAACGGGCGAACTCTCCGGTCGGCTTTCCGAAATGATGGAACAACTCTCCGAGCAGTACCAGCAACAAGCCAAAGTGGCCCTTAATACCCTGGCCATCATCGCGGGCGTGGTGGTCTGGCTCATGGTCATGGGACTGATTGTCGCCGTGATCTTCCGGCTGTTTTTTACCTTCTACCTGGGGCCGATTAATGAGGCGCTGGAAGGGTTTTGAGGATTCTTTTGTCGTCGAACGCCAAGAAATAAAACAGCCGCCCCCAGACAATGTGCCCGAGAGCGGCTCGATTTTGAAGTGAAAGCGGGTTTAGTCTTAGTCGTCCCGCATGGCCCGCAGGACCATATCTTCCGAGACGCGGCGATCGACGATTCGGCCTAGCTCGTCGAGTGAGCGGCGTTGGCCGACGTTGTTCCAGGAGTTGACCTCTTCCAGTTCCGGCATCAGGTCGGTGAGCTGGTTGATTAAGGTCTCGGCCAGGATCTTGACGTTCGACTCCTTGGTCCGTTCCAGGATCGCCTTGGTGGTTTTCATGATCCGGACCAGTTTGGCGCGTTCACGAATCGGGGCCGAGAGGTCGTTTTGGGGCTCCTCCAGCAAATCGGCGGCTGGGACATCGAGCGTCTCGCACCAGACTTGAAGTTGCGAGAGTAGTAGATCGGAGTCTTCCCGTTCTTGTTGCCGCAGTTCCGCTGCGGGAATTCCAGTCCGTCGTGAAACGGTCCGGAGGGAAACCCCCTGTTGCTTGCGAACCTCCTGAATCCGGTTCAGACGCCGTGGCTCTGACAGCCGAATGATCGGGGGCGCAATCGCATACGAAGCGGTTGACAAATGATAAGGTACCGTTGCCATCTTCCTGTCCTCCCTCGTTCCAAAAGGACAAGGCGGACCAAATCAACGAGACAAGCAGGCGACCAATCGCCGACCGCGCTCCGCGAAGCGGATCGGAATGATTTTAGTGCCCCTAACATTACTTGAAGAAGGATACCGGTTTTCCGGTTTGTCATCTTCAAAAATGGTAACGGGGTAGCCTTCTGTTCCGTGATCTGGCATGCAAAGCCAAACGTGATTCGGCGAGTGCCGAATGAGCGCTCGACTCCGACCGCCAAGTCGTGCCGAGACCGCACACACCTATAAAGACGAGAAAAGGTTGCGGGGCGATCCCTTGAAAAGTTCAGCCTGAATCCGACCCCCGACCGTTGAATATCCAACTGGAAAAGTGCCTCAAACTTTTCCAAGCGGAATCAGCCGTGGGCGGATTAGCTGCCCGGATTCTAGCGGACCTATCCCCTGATAGCAAGCGAATCTTTTGGTTAATTTCCCGTGATTTCGCATTGGGTGCTGGTTTGCGATCGCTTGTTTCCCCTACGCGGTTTGGGGGAAATGGCGGCGCGACGTAAAAAAGGGGTCAGGACTCTTTTTCCTAACCCCTTTTCCATTGGTCAGCGCCAAATGAAAAAGAGTCCTGACCCCTTTTTTACTCCCCCAGGGCGAACTTTTGGATCCGCCGCAGGAAGTTCGGACCACGCCGAGCCGCCGATTCGGCCGAGGCGATTTCGGGTTGCCGTACCTTGCGCGTCGGGTCCATCTCTTCGGACCTTTTCAGTCGATGCACCTCGGCACCCCACGCGGACAGGCTGCGGAGCAGTTCGGTATCCAGCGGCTGCGCGGTGGGCAGCTCGGCGATGGGGGCGATCGGTTGACGCTTTTCCAAATCTCCCTGCATCGACCACAAGGCCCGGATGTCTTCGAGCGAGAGTGGATTGTGCGCGTCCTGGATCATCACGACCTCTCCCTTGGCGATCTTCATCCCAATGTCGATCGCGGTTGCCTTGCCGGCGGCGTACGAGTTACGCCGCGCGCGGACCTGAGGGTATTGGCAACTCAGCTCGTAGGCGACCTCCTCGGTCAGGTCGGTCGAGCCGTCGTCGATAATCAAAATCTCGAACCGTCGGGTCACCTCGGGCAACATCTCTAAGAGCCGTTCCACATCGGCGGCCAGCCTTGACTGGGCATTGGAAACCGGAAGAATAACGCTCAATGATGTTTTCACTGGGAACCTCTTTTTTATTCTCACTGCGGAGACGTTGCCTAGGTTTAGATTTTTCGCGGGGGGTGCGATTTTCTGCGGTCCACGCTTGTCCATGGGCGGACACAACAGGGATCGGCAATTTGGTGCTGGCAACTGCACTGCTAGCGGCCACAAGGCGGGTTGTTCCGCTTCTGCCGGTGTTATCTACAATAGAGATTGAGAACCCGCGCCGGTCACCGAGGCAGGCGAAACCGCGGAACCGATTATTCCGACTCTCCCGAAAGCGCAAGACGCAACCATGACAATTACTCTGCCCCGCAAGCCCGACTTCGAGAAAGCGGGCGGACTTGTGCCCGCGATCGCCCAAGATGTCGATAGTGGTCAGGTCCTGATGATGGCCTACATGAACGAGCAGGCGTTCGACGAAACCCTCCAGACGGGAAACGCGGTCTACTTCAGCCGCAGCCGTAACAAGCTGTGGCGCAAAGGAGAAGAGAGCGGCCACGTGCAGAAGGTGGCGCAAATCCTGGTCGACTGCGACGCCGACACGGTCCTCCTGAAAGTCGAACAGCTAGGCGCCGCCTGCCACGAGGGGTACCGCAGTTGCTTCTTCCGCGAGATCACCCAGGAAGAGACGAAGATTGTCGAGCCCCGGTTGGTCGATCCGAGTAAGGTGTATCGGAAGGATGGAGAGGCAAGGCTGAAGGATGATTAGGAAGCGGGGGTGGACTTCCCAGGGGGCCCTCCGGGATGAGTTTACCGGTGCCACGCACCGAGTAGAGCATCGGGTGCCATGCCCACGCCCTCCAACGTGGGCATGTTTGGGCGAGTTAATTATCCACCGGTAACTCGATTAACAAGGAACAAAACGGCCGTACACGATTCCAAGGTCAATTGATCATTTTGGTAACTTTCATTCGCCGGAAAAGCCGTTCGTCGCTCCTTGTCGCGCCAGCAACACCGTCTGAAGGAACCGGAGACGGCGTCCGGGCTACTCGGAAGAGACGCAAAGATCCCGCACTTCTCATGCCCACGTTGGAGGGCGTGGGCATGGCACCCAGCCTCCGCTAGGCCGTCTACCTAATCGGTGACGCTCCAGTCGATTTCGAACGCGCCCTCGCAATGGGGGCAGTGGTAGGTGACGCGGAGCAAGCGGCCTGGGATCGGCAGATGCAGCGGCGCGTGACAATGCGGGCAGGGCTCGTCCCGAGTGCCGGTCACCCCGCCATGCTCCGGGAAGATGATTTCTTCCTGGAAAAAGTATTCCAGCGGATCCATGAGAAGATTTTTCCTTTGCCAAGAGATTGGGGCAGTGGACTACCGTTCAAGATATCCGAATGACGGCTGCACTGGCCAGTCGATTTTGCGGCATCTCGGTCCGATCGTGGCCCCCATGCAACCCGTCGCCTTTGTTCGATATACTGGAGGCCCAAACCTGGTACGCAGTAACACCGCCACTTCCACCCACAGGAGCCCACCGTATGTCTCACGATGCCCAACTCGCCTCCCTGGATCTCACCCTTCCCCCGGCCCCCAAAGCGATGGGGCTTTACAAGCCGCTGGTGATTGTGGGCAACATGGCGTATCTCTCTGGGCATGGTCCGCTCCGGCCGGATGGCACGTTGCACGCGGGTAAGGTGGGTCTCGATACCGACGAGAAAGGTGGCTACGACGCCGCCCGGCAAACCGCGTTGGCGATGATCGCCACGTTACAGGCTCAATTGGGGTCTCTCGACAAGGTGAAGCGATTGGTGAAGACCCTGGGCCTGGTAAACTGCACCCCAGAATTCGCCGCCCAACCAGCCGTGATCAACGGGTTTAGCGAACTAATGGCGGAGGTGTTCGGGCCTGAAAACGGAGTCGCCGCCCGCAGTGCCGTCGGCACGAACAGCTTGCCAGGCAACATCACGGTCGAAGTGGAAGCTATTTTTGAGTTGGTGGAGTAGTCGTCCGTCCAACGAGAGTTTGCGTATGGAGTCCGGGTGCCATGCCCACGCCCGGAAAGCGTGGGCATGAGAAGTGGTTTGCCAGGCATGTTTGACAATTTGAGGGTGAA
>JBBDIM010000006.1:0-9136 GCA_040880405.1 Pirellulaceae bacterium
GCGTCGATCAAACCGATGCGACGGTCCAGGAGATCGCCAATATTTTGCTTCATCAAAGGAACCGGTAAATGCTGGAAGAACTGAAAGAAGAATCGATCATCAAAAAAGTGGGTGGTCGTTTCAAGTTGTCCACTTTGATCCAGAAGCGTTTGGTTGCCCTGAATGCCGGCAGCCGCCCGTTGGTTGACCTGCAGACCGACAACAAAATGGAGATCGTCCTGGAAGAAATCAAACAGGACAAAATCTACCTCGACTCCACCAGCCAAGTCACCACCGACGCCGACAGCGACATGATGGTGCGGTCGTTCGACGCGATCATGGGCGACGAGTTATGAGCTTGGCTCGCGTGGTTGTCGGAATCACCGGAGGCGGGGCCGCCTAAAAAGCGGCCACGCTGGTCAGCATGCTGGCCAAGGGGGATTACGAAGTCACTGTGGTGATGACCGAGTCGGCGACCAAGTTTGTCGGGACCGCTACCCTCATGGCCCTCTCCGGCCGGCCGGTGGTGACCGGCATGTTCGATCCGGCGTTTCCGCTGGGCCCCCATATCGAAGTGGCTCGCGGGGCGGATATCCTCTGCATCGCCCCGGCCACGGCCGACTTCATGGGTAAGGCGGCCCATGGTCTGGCGGACGATCTGCTGAGCACCTTGTACCTCGCCTGCACCAAACCGGTGATCATGGCCCCGGCCATGAACCGCGAGATGTGGGCCAAGCCGGTGGTTCAGCGGAATGTCGAGATCTTGAAGCAGGATGGCGTGCAAATGGTCGGCCCCGGCGAGGGTTGGCTCAGTTGCCGCGATGTCGGGACCGGACGGATGTCCGAGCCAGAAGAGATTTTCCATGGGATCTCTACCACGCTGGCCGATGCGGGATCGGGGGGCGTTGCCTGAGCGATGGCTCATATCCTGATCACCTCCGGCCCCACGCGGCAGTTTATCGATCCGGTCCGCTACCTGACCAACGCCTCAAGCGGCCTGATGGGGTCGTCTTTGGCAGAGGCAGCCTTAGCACTGGGGCATCAGGTGACCATCATCTCTGGGCCGGTCCACTTGGAATATCCCGCTGCGGCGGAAGTCGTACCGGTTGTCACCACCGACGAAATGCTGGCCGCCACCTCTGAACGCTTCCCCCATTGCGATGGCCTCATCGGCGTCGCCGCCCCTTGCGATTACCGCCCGGAAGTGGTTCGCGACCAAAAAATCTCCAAAACCGGCGGGCCGCTGCTGCTGCAGTTGGTCGAAACACCGGATGTCGTCGCAACGATGGGTGCCCGCAAGACCCGGCAGTGGGTAGTTGGTTTCGCCCTGGAGACCGAAGACCAGCGATTCAGGGCCCTGGCGAAGCTGGAACGCAAGAGCTGCGACCTGATGGTCTTAAACGGCCCCGCCGCGATGAACAGCGCCGCCAACGCCATCGAGATTTTAGCGCCCGACGGCAGCGTCGTCGCGAGTCATGAAGGGGATAAACGAATGCTGGCCGAGCGGATCATGGCGATCGTTCAATCGCGGCTGATTGAGCCGCAAGCGGCGAGGATTTAAACGATCTGCCGATCAACACATACCGGGCAGGTCGCGCTTCTCCGCTTCCCAATGTGAGCGGAATTGCGCGAACACTCTGGTTTCTTGCTGCTTTTGCTCCCGACCCACGTTATTTCTACTGACATCGGTTGCCTGCACCAACATAGGGCCAAAGGCCCGATTTCATACCAGCCTAGGACGCAGTGCTAGATTCCTAACTAATCTAATCGTGAGGGCTGTAAGTCCGGCATCATTTGCTGGCTCGATTCGCGTGGAACCCAGCAGTGGGGCCGGGCCTACAGCCCTCACGATTCTATTGGGATCTGGACATGGGGCGATGCCCCATGCTGGTATGGGGCCACGCCTTCGGCGTTCGATTTTTCGGTGGTGTTCATTGTCCGCAGGGTGTTCGTCGTTCGCAGGGTGTTGGTCATTTTCCGGACGCCATAACCCGCCGTTCGACACGCGATCACGCGGGACAGCTAGTCCGTTTCGAAAAAATCACGGCCACGATGTTTCTGTGCTAAATGCTGTATGTACCGACTCCAATTTGCCGTTTTGCCGTCCATTCCTGAGTCAAGTTAGGTTTAAACCGGCAACTCACGTGTCCTGGGAATCCAACCGCAAATGCTCCGGAATACGCCGTGGTTTGCCGGTCGGGTCAACGCAGCCCAGCAAAGTCCGCCCTTCTGCTAAAAGCGTCTCATCCCGAAACACCTGGTAATGGTGCTCGATCCGCGCTCCCTTGGCTTTGGTTACCTTGGCGATGACGCGTAGCAGGTCGTCGAAGTTGGCTCCTTGGTAATATTTGCACTCCACTTCCGAGACCACCAGAAACAGCCCTTCCTCTTCCATCCGGCGGTAACTGTACCCGGCCGCCCTCAGCATTTCGGTCCGCGCGATTTCGAAGTAGGTGATGTAATTGGCGTGATGAATCCTGGTTTGGGCGTCGGTTTCCTGATACCGGGTCCGGACTTCGGTTTCAAAAACGGTGAGCATGGGCGTCCTCTCTGGTTTTTCGGAAGGGACTGTTTGCGCTGGGTATTTGTTTGCCTCCGACTTCGCCGGAGTTCCCCGTGTGAGCATCACATTTGTAGGTAAATTTTAGGGGCAGCGGATCAATCACCTCATGATTCCCCCCTTTGCGTCTTGGTGCCTTCGCGAGAGCTTTTCCCGCTATCAAGATCTCGCGGAAAGCCGAGGTCGGCCGATGATCGATTGCGTGATCTTGTGGAAGCTCTTTGAGAACTTCACAGTTTGACGGGATTGAAACGCCAAGTCGCAGAGCGCAGAGCGCAGAGCAGTCCCCCTGCGTCTCTGCGTTTCAAATGCTTTAAATTCGACCGGTAGACTCCGGACGGCGGGGTTAAACCCCGCCGCTCGTTATGCCAACCCCGAGCGGCAGGGTTTAACCCTGCCGACGTCTTCCCTGGTTTTGTCTCTGCGATCTCCTCGCCTTCGCGTTTCAAATGCTTTACATCCAACTTGGCTGGACCGTGCAAAGTTCTAAAAACAACCACGAATCACACGAATGTCACGAATAGGAGAGAGGATTCAGGGGATGTCGATCGCTCAATCAACCCGTTCAATTTGAAGCCACCAAAACGGCATTTCCGCCGCTTGCGATTCGTGTCATTCGTGTGATTCGTGGTAAAAAAAGTCCCTCAAGTTGACACTGCCCTGGAGAGCAAAAACTCAATACCCCTGCATCAGACCAAATTTCCCACCTACATTCGAGACGCTCACACGAGTTCCCCCAAGCGGGCAGATGGACGTTGACCGAAGATTATGCGCAATTTATAGTTAGCGAGACAGCACACGATATTTCCGTCCGACAATTCCACGTTCCCCGAAGGGAGTTTGCCCGACTATGAGTACAGGAGGAGCCTCCGGTACCGGATTCAGCACCATGCGGGGCAGAGATTATCCGTCCCTGCGGCAATTCACGGTCTTTTTAGAGAACCGGGTCGGCCAACTGCTGGAGATCGTGCGTCGGTTTGAAGGGAGCAACGTTCGGATCGTCGCGTTCTCGATTAACGACGCCCACGAGTGCTGTTTTGTTCGATTTCTGCTGAGCGACCCCGAAGGGGGCCGTGAAATTCTGGAACGCGCCGGATTGGCCCTGATCGAGACCGATTTGATCGGGATCGAGCTTCCGGACGAATCGCAGCCTTTGCTGAAGGTTTGCACTGCGCTGCTTCAGGTCGAGGTCAACATTGTGCAGGCCTATCCGCTGCTCAGTACCCCACGTGGCCGTCCGGCGGTCGCCTTAATGGTGGACAATACGGAAATGGCGATGGAGACGCTCTTGTCTCGTGGTTTCCGCGTCCTGACCGAGGATGATTTGAAGTCGAACTTTTAACCGGCCTCCGCCTGCCGCTCCGCAGGGCGGTGGGTGTCATAATCGGAATAGCCGTTTCCAAAGGTCCCACTGTGGGCCTTCCGCTATGAAACCGCGTGGCCTTTGGACTGATTGCCATGGCGGAGTGAGACATTAAGTCGCACAATTAAGAACCCCTAGCATTACCTCGCTCACAGGCCCGACGGCCTCGTGTCAAGCGTTCCTTGTTGAGTTAAGTTAGGCGCACCAAAAAATCGTCATCCGCAACCGCTTTGCCCCGCGACTTACGAGTCGGCATGATCCACGTTCGTGAACTGGTAAAATCGTACGAGGACGTCCGGCTTGGCCAGTTTATCGCGGTCGATCGTGTCAGTTTCTACGCGATGCCAGGCCAGATCTTCGGCCTGCTCGGACCCAACGGGGCTGGGAAGA
This sequence comes from Pirellulaceae bacterium, assembly GCA_040880405.1. Lineage (GTDB taxonomy): Bacteria > Planctomycetota > Planctomycetia > Pirellulales > Pirellulaceae > JBBDIM01. The sequence goes on from JBBDIM010000006.1 coordinate 4,293, forward strand.
CCACCGTGCTGCGGATTTTGAGCACCGTGCTCGAGCCAACCTCCGGGACGGTTCAGGTAGCCGGGCACGATGTCGTGACGCAGCCCGCCATGGTACGGCATCAAATCGGTTTTATGTCCGCCAACACCGCGGTGTACGACCGGATGACCGCGTGGGAAATGGTCCAGTTCTTCGGCCGGTTGTACGGCATGGAAGAGTCTCGCCTGAAGCCGCGGATGGACGAGCTGTTTAGCCGCCTCAAGATGGACGATATTCGCGATGTTTTGGGGGCGAAGATGTCTACCGGGATGAAGCAAAAGGTCTCCATCGCGCGGACCTTGATTCATGATCCCCCGGTCTTGATCTTCGATGAGCCGACCCTGGGGCTCGATGTGTTCGTGGCTCGGGCCTTATTGCAGATCATCAGCGAATTGCGCGACCAAGGGAAGTGCATCATCTTTTCCTCGCACATCATGCGGGAAGTGGAGAAGTTGTGCGATCAGGTCGCGATCATGCACAAAGGAAAAATTTTAGCCTCCGGCAGCCTGGAGGAGCTGAAAGCTCAGTTTCAGCAGGGCGACCTGGAAGAGATATTCTTTCATTTGATCGGTGATCCGGAACCGGAGTCCCAACCGACCGAGTAGCCAATCCCCGACACGCTTCGCACTCACAAAAATTACGCATATCGACACGCCATGCACTTTTCCAATGTCAAGCTGATCCTGAACCGCGAGTTGCGAGACCAGCTCCGCGATCGGCGGACATTGTTTTCCGTGTTGGTGTTGCCGGTCATGCTGTATCCGCTGATGGGTTTGCTGATGACGCAGGTCATGCAACTTCAGCGAACCCAGCCAACCAAAGTGCGGATCATCGGTGGTGAGGAAATCCCGCAGCGCCCCCCCTTGGTGCAACGAGAGAAGTCACCCCTAGAGGAGGTCGAGACGACCGACGAGCCTGGCTACCAATTCGCCGATCAGGTTCTCGAGCGGATTGGCTACGATAAGCCGGGAGCGATCGACTTGCGGCTAGAGGTCGAGTCCCAGAGTATGCCTCCGGAGGAGATTGAGACGCTCGCCCAAACATGGATCGACGAAGGCATCACCGACGCCGTGCTCTACTTTCCTCCCGGATTCCAAGCCCGAATCGAGCAACAGAGACAGGACTCGGCCATCGGCGACGATTCGGAGGCCGAGCTCCCCGAACCGATGATCTTTATCAGCAAGCGTCGGGCCCGCTCGGCCGAGGCCGAACCGCGGGTCTATCGGATCGTCCAGGCGTGGCGGGATCTGTTGATCATCGAAAATCTCCGTGTGAATGAAGTCGCCGACGAGGTGACCAACCCGTTCAAGGTCGAGACGCTCAACCTGGCGGATGAGTCAACGCAGGGGGCGTTTCTGTGGGCGCGGATTTTTCCGTTCATCCTGGTGATTTGGGCCTTGACCGGGGCGTTCTATCCGGCAGTCGATCTGTGCGCCGGAGAGAAAGAACGGGGTACGCTGGAGACCTTACTTTCCAGCCCCGCGCTGCGGAGCGAAATTGTCGCCGGCAAGCTGTTGGCGATCATGGCTTTCAGTATCGCCACCAGCTTGCTGAACCTGGCGAGTCTGGGGTTCACCGCCAAAATGGTGTTCGGCCAGATGGCCTCGCCCGATGGGGCGATGGGGCAGATGCTGGGGCCGCCGCCGCTGTGGTCGTTGGGTTGGCTGTTGTTGGCCTTGATTCCGATGGCGGCGCTGTTTAGCTCCCTCGCTCTTGCGATTGCCGCGATGGCCCGGAGCAGTAAGGAAGGGCAGTACTATCTGTTGCCGCTGCTGATGATCAACTTGCCGCTGGTGGTGATTCCGGTGTTGCCCTCGGTCGAGCTAAATTTCGCAACCAGTTTGATTCCGGTGACCGGGGTGCTACTGTTGCTCAAAGCGCTGATGGAATCGGAGTTCCAATTAGCGCTGACCTACCTTCTGCCGGTGGCGGCCGTGACGACGTTTGGCACGTGGGTGAGTATTCGCTGGGCGATCGATCAGTTCAATAATGAATCGGTACTCTTCCGCGAGAGCGAGCAGTTCAGCCTGAAGCTGTGGGCGCGACACATCTGGCGCGATCGCAAGGCGACCCCGACCGCCAGTCAGGCGATCATGATGGGGCTGGGTCTGCTGCTGATTAAGACGTTCGGTGGTGGGTGGATCGCGCCGCCGGAATCGGCCCTCGGGTTTGTGCGGTACATGCTGACCATTCAGGTGGTCACCATTCTGCTGCCGGTGATTTTGGTCGCTTGGCTGTTGGTCCGCGATTTCAAGAAGACATTTTTGTTGACCGCCCCTGCGCCCAGAACTTTGTTAGTGAGTGTTGGCTTGGCGGTGGGTGTCCATCCGTTTGTGGTCCTACTGGGAGAAAACCTTCGCAAGGCGTTCCCGCTACCTGACGGCGTGATCTATGCCTTGCAGGAAGTGTTGGGATATGCCGAACTTCTGCCCCTGTGGGCGGTTTTGCTGCTGTTTGCCTTGTTGCCGGCGGTGTGCGAGGAATTCGCCTTCCGCGGGTTCATCCTCTCCGGGCTGCGGCGATTGGGTCACAAGTGGGCGGCGATTGTGGTTTCCGCCCTGTTTTTTGGCGTGATCCATGGCATCTTACAGCAGTCGATCGCCGCCGCGATCGTGGGGATGCTCATCGGCTACATCGCCGTGCAAACCGGCACCTTGTGGGCCGCGATTGTCTACCACGCCTGCCACAACTCGCTCTCGCTATTGAACGGAATCGCCGCCGGCGGGATCGTGAATGAGGGCTGGCTGACCCAATACCCCGCCTTGCGTTTGCTCTTTGCGGAACCGGCCGAAGGGGCCGAACTAGCGACCTATCATCCGTGGATCGTTGGCTTTTGCGGGATCTTGGCGGTGCTGCTGATCCATTGGCTCAGCAACCGACCGGCCGAGATGTCCGAAGAGGAACGCCGCCGCAACGTCCTCGATCATCAATCGACCTACACCAAGTCGAGCGGTATGGGTGAGGATCGATCACCGTTCGATCCGGATGATAAGTAAAAACGGGGTCGGGAGTCTTTTTTCGAAACGTGAGCGGTGGGTACCAGTGACAGGGTAGCCAAAAAGAGTCCCGACCCCCTTTTTACGCGCGGTGAGTAAACGTACATGCCGAGAGCCCAATTCATTAAAAAGGGGTCAGGACTCTTTTCTTCGTAGCTGGGAGGCGGGGCTGCGATTTCTTGTTTATGAAAAGACTCCTGACCCCTTTTTCACGGTGCCCCGTTAACCCGATTCCGGAAACATGCTTTTCACCGTCTCGACAAAGATCCGGTCCGCGTGGGTGTCCGATTCCAACTCGCCCGCGAGTTTAGGGTGGACGAACACTCGGACCTTTTTGACGAAGTCGTCGAACTGCCGTTTGGCTAAGGTCTCGACCATCGGCGAGAGCTTCCCCAAAGGGCGATACTTGCCGGTTTTGGTCTGCTTCACCTCGATGTTGAACTGGACTTCCAGCTTGACCGGCGGGGCGTCAATCAAGATTTCATGCGGAGCAACGCGGCGTCCCAGGTGGCGGCTGAGCGCGGTGGCGTACTGATCGGACAGGGCCACCAGCCAGTGGTAAGGCCGCCGCGCGATTTGCGAAAACAGCTCTTCTCGTTCGGATAGCGTGTATTCAAACAGACGCTTATACAGCCGCCGGGTCGGGCCGAACAAACCTTGCAGCAAGTCACCGGCCGGTCCCTTGCCGGCCGCTTGCAGCATGCTGTCGATCATCGCCTGCTCCGTTTGGCGGAACAGCAGATCTAGCTCCAATTGCGGCTGGAGCATGAAGAACGCCCGTTGCAGCATCGCCGTGGCGGACCGAACGGCATGGTGCCAGTACACCTCGCTGAACATCACATACCGCGCAAACACCATCATCTCGGCCGCCGTTTTCCCCTTGTCGGTAATCGCCAGGCCATCCCCTCGCTGATTGACGCAGAGGCTGGCGATGAGCCGCTGCTGGTCGAAGTTCCGGCCGTAGGGAACCCCGGCGTGGAGGCTATCACGCTGGAGGTAGTCCATTTTGTCGACGTCGATCGGGCCGGACAAAATGCTTTGCATCAGCTTGTTTTTGCTCCCCGGCGGCTTTTCCGAGAGCAGCGAGACGACATCTCTGGGGTTGATGCCCCAATCTTCTCGCAAGCAGTCGGCGACTTCCCCTTCGAGCAAAAAACTGTTGGCGAACAGTTCGTGCTGCGGGACGCCTGGCAGTCGCATGTCCTCGATCGGGTGGCAGAAGGGCCAGTGTCCCAAATCATGCAGCAGGGCAGCGGCCAGCAGCAGTTCGGCATCGGCGTGGGTCCAGGTTTCTTGCAGAACCGGTTCATGGGCCAACCGTTGCAAAAAACCGAGCGTGGTCCGGAAAACCCCCAAACTGTGCTCGAACCGCGAGTGATGGGCCGCCGGAAAGACCAGCGACACCAACCCCAATTGGCTGATTTTCGTCAACCGCCGAAATTCAGGCGTGTCGATTAAATGGCGAACCCGAGGCGTCAGCGGGACGTCCACTTCAGGAGGGATCCGCACCATGCTTTGCCGAGCATGCAGCCCCACGATTTCCGGTAATTCGAGCAGGTTATCCATGCCGGAGGTATACCTTAACCGGGCGAAAAATAGAAGCGGGGAAGAAAAGCCGACTCAGAAGCAGGGCGGCATACCGAATTCCGGGTGCCATGCCCACGCCCTCCAACGTGGGCATGTTTTGGCGGGAAATCATCCCACCGGCAACCCTCATTATCGACTATGGAAATGGCACCCACGGGGTTCCCACAGCGGTAAAAGTCGTGCCGGGGGCCAACCTAGGCACTTTCCGCCCCCCGGTTTACAATACGGGATTCCCACAGGTGG
>JBBDIM010000007.1:0-8899 GCA_040880405.1 Pirellulaceae bacterium
GGCTACGACGCGCTTTCGCGAGACTTTACGTAGCCACGCTCGCGTAGAGCGTGGGAGAAGTGCGAGTACGGTGTGCCCCGCCAGCAAACCGGATTAGCAGTTCCCCCACGCTTTTGGCAAACGTGGCTACGACACGCTTTCGCGAGACTTTACGTAGCCACGCTCGCGTAGAGCGTGGGAGAAGCGCGAGTACGGCGTGCCCTGCCAGCAAACCGGGTTAGCAGTTCACCCACGCTTTTGGCAAGCGTGGCTACGACCACCTGCTCAACTATCCGCAGGCTTCCAAAAGATCCTCGCTCCCAGCTTCCGCAACCGCTCCATCTGCGTCTGGGCGGCGGTTTCCGAGAGGGGGTTTTCCATTAAATAGATTTGCCAGAACAGCGAGAATCGCTTGGGGCCGTCGGCGTCTTCCTGGGCCATGGCCAGGAGCGGCGAAAGGTCGGAGATCTGATTTTTCTCTAGCATCAGCAGTTTCAGGTAGCGATACTCGCGGAGCGGTGAGAGGTCTTGAATTCGGTTCTCTCCCAAGTCGAGCGTGCTGACCCTGGGGAGTTTCGCGATGGGGGAGATATCTTCAATCTGATTCTTCTTAATGCTCAGCGACCACAGGTCCTCCAGTTCGGCCAGGGGTGAGACGTCCTGAATCTTGTTCCGGCCGAGGTACAGCGAGTTAAGCTTTTTCAGCCCGGCGAGCGGCTTAAGGTCCTCCACCTGATTGCCGCTTAGGTTGAGATATTGCAATGCGGAAAGATTTTCCAGCGGGGCGACACTTTTGATTTGATGATCCGAGAGGTCGATCAACTGAAGTCGCTTCAGCTCGGCCAAGGGGGTAAGGTCCTCGACCTCGCCATCCCCCAATCGCAATTCGGTAAGCGACTCACAGTGCTCCAGCCCAGCCAGCGATTTCACCTGCTTGCGAAATCCCACCACGGAGGCTACCTCTTTGACATCCTCGGCGGTCAACGGCTCCGTGGTGCCTCGCTTCTCGGCAACCTGCTCGCGGACCACCTCTTCCAAGGTTTTGTCCTCAAAGATACTTTCCGCCGCGCTAGGGGCGGCGAGGCCCAAGGTTAACAGTCCGCAGAGAATCGCTGGTTGAATATGCATGGCTTCGTTTTCTCCGAAACGGGAGGTGTTTATTTGTCGTCCCAATCCGCTCTATTTTAGGAGCAAAAGGGGGGAAGTTTCAAATCGGCGTTCCACTGCATCCGCGCCGGTTGGCGGCTCTTTTTGTTAGCCACAGAGGTCTCAGAGGGCACAGAGACGGAGGTCATCGGGGATGAGTTCAATTACAAAGAGTCGGCGGTAAAGAACCCTCGGCCGCGGTACCCGTAATTGAACTTATCCCCCTCGCCTCGGTCACCATCTGGCCACGGATCGCCAGCGAGTGAATCATCAAATCCCAGGGGTTCCTATCCGCGAATATCCGCGTCAATCCGCAGTCCCTTTTTTTAGCCACAGAGGCCACAGAGTTCACAGAGACGGAAATCGACGAGACGTGGCCTACCCGTTGCCCTATAACGATCTGATACGGGCCGATTTGTATTTGAGATCGCAACCCCTCACACAATTCCCTCCCCTCTCTGTGACCTCTGTGTGCTCTGTGGCTATCAAATTTTTGCCGCTGATCGGCGCGGACTCGGGGCATGCCGCCGCTTGCTTTGTAATTGAACTCATCCCCTGAGCGGTTCCAATCCATTAAAAAACCGGCACGCCGCGGGGCGTGCCGGTTTTGATCTTGTCGTGGTGAGCTCAGGCTCTTCGTTACTTCTTTTCTTTATCGAACGCCGAGTCGAACGCCACGTCGCTGGGCGAGAAATCCATTTGCCGGACCACGCCGCACGCCTCTTCCGCGCCGTGCATCCGGTCCATGCCGGAATCTTCCCACTCGACCGAGAGGGGTCCGGCGTAGCCGATGTCGTTCAAGGCTCGGATGATTTCCTCGAAGTCGACACCACCTCGGCCTGGGCTGCGGAAGTTCCAGCCGCGGCGGTGATCGCCGAAGTCGATGTGGCTGGCCAGGATGCCGGTTCGGCCGTTGAGCGTGGTGATCGCGTCCTTGATGTGGACATGGTAAATCCGATCGGGGAAGGCGCGGATGAATTCCACCGGATCGATCCCTTGCCACAGCAGGTGGCTCGGATCGAAGTTGAACCCGAATTCCTCGCGATGGCCGATCGCTTCCAGGGCCCGCTGAGCGGAGTAGATATCGAACGCGATCTCCGTCGGGTGGACTTCCAGCCCGAAGCGAATGCCGCACTCGCCGAACACATCCATGATCGGATTCCACCGCTCGGCGAACAGGGCGAAGCCGTCGTCGATCATCTTTTTGGGAACCGGCGGAAAGCTGTAAAGCAAGTGCCAAATGCTGCTGCCGGTGAACCCGTTGACTACGTCGATGCCAAACTTCCGCGCGGCCCTTGCGGCGTCCTTTACCGCTTCAGCGGCCCGCTGATTGACCCCGGCGGGGTCGCCGTCGCCCCACACATAATCGGGCAGGATCGCCTTGTGCCGTTCGTCGATGATGTCGCACACCGCTTGCCCGCAGAGGTGCGTGCTGATCGCGTGGCAGGCGAGGTCGTACTTGTCGAGTTGTTCCCGTTTCTTGTCGCAGTAATCATCCTCGGCCAGGGCCTTGTCGACTTCGAAGTGGTCACCCCAACAGGCCAGTTCCAGGCCGTCGTAGCCAAACCCTTTCATCGCCTTGGCGAGCTCATCCAACGGCAGATCGGCCCACTGGCCGGTAAACATGGTAACGGGGCGAGGCATGGGATGGCTCCTGTGTGAACAAGTGGGGGGAACGACAATTCGCGAAACGACCGCTCGCGCAAAGACAAGGGGCGTGGGCCTTCAACGCGTGTAGCCGATTATTTTGTCCGGTGGAGCGCCCCGATGCAACCGGTGTGGTGTACGCACTGGGATCCAATGCAGGGGATGAGTTCAATTACAAAGAGTCGGCGGCATAGAACCCTAATCCGCGGCACCCGTAATTGACCTTATCCCCGTTCAAACGCCCCACGCTCAACACCCGCGAGTGAAAAAGGGGGCAGTTGGAAACCCCGTCGACAAAAATTGGCACTGTCCTGCTAAAGGTTGGCGACTTTCTCACACACAAAACTCGTACGGGGATAAGGTCAATTACGGGGGCCGCGGTCGCAACTTCTTGACCTCCGACTCTTTGTAATTGAACTCATCCCCTATTGGCGATCCTTGGCATTTGGCGAGACCACTCCTACGTTCCCAACAACGTCCGCACCGCGGCTTGAATATCGTCCTGTCGCATTAGGCTTTCGCCGACCAAGATCGCGTCGACGCCGTTGTCCGCCAGCAGCTTTACGTCTTGCGGGGTGAAGATGCCGCTTTCTCCCACCAGCAGGCATTCCATCGGGACCGCAGCCCGTTGCGTAATCGTGTGGTTCAGGTCGACCTCGAAGGTCCGCAGGTCGCGGTTGTTCACGCCGATCAGGCTCGCCCCTGCTTCCAGGACCCTCGGCAGATTCTCGGGGTCGTAGTACTCCACCAGGGGCGTCATCCCCAGTTCCAGCGCCATGTTGTGCAGCGACTTGAGCTGGCAGTCGTCCAGGCACTCGGCGATCAGCAAAACCGCATCGGCCCCGGCTACCCTCGCCTCGACCAGTTGGTACCGGTCGAGAATGAAATCCTTCCGCAGCAGCGGGATGTTCACGGCGGCTCGGATCGCGGTGAGGTATTCCAGTTTGCCCTGGAAATACTGTTCGTCGGTCAGGCAACTGATGCAAGTCGCCCCGGCCGCTGCGTAGTCTTGGGCGATCCGGACCGCGTCGAAATCGGCTCGGATCAAACCCTTGGAAGGGCTCGCCTTTTTCACCTCGGCGATCAGCTTGATCGGCCCCTCTTCCGCCAGGGCTCCAAAAAAGTCACGCACCGGCGGGGCCTCGCCCAGCCGGGCCTCTAGCTCAGCCAGCGGTAACGCGGCTTGGCAGGTGGCGATCTCTTCCCGCTTGGTGGCGACGATTTTATCGAGAACGGTCGGCTGGTTCATGAATTAGTGCTTAAAATGCCGGACGCCGGTGAAGATCATCGGCAGGCTATGTTCGTTGCAGGCGTCGATCACTTCCTGGTCGCGGATCGAACCGCCCGGTTGGATCAGGGCCTTCACTCCGGCGGCGGCGGCTTGGTGGATGGAGTCGGGGAAGGGGAAAAACGCGTCGCTCGCCAGCACGCTGTTGTGCGATCGCTCGCCCGCTTTGTCGATCGAGATTTGCACCGAGTCGACCCGGCTCATCTGCCCTGCCCCGGCCCCGACCAAGGCGCGGTCTTTGCAGAGGACAATCGCGTTCGACTTCACGAACCGGCACAGTTCCCAGGCGAAGCGGAGTTCGGCCAAGGTGGCGTCGTCGACCGGGGCGTCGGTCACCGATTTCCAGTCTTCGGAGTCGTCCGTTACGAAGTCGGTGTTCTGCACGAGCAGGCCCCCTTCGATCCAACGGGTTTGCCACTGCGGCCGGATGCCGACCAACTCCCCCACCGCCATCAAGCGAACATTCGACTTCCACTTCGGCCGCGTCTTTAAAATCTCCAGGGCCTCTGGCTCGAAGTCGGGGGCGGCGATCGCTTCCACAAACAGCCCGGGGGTCGAGAGGTACTCGGCGGTCGCCTTGTCGACCACGCGGTTGATCCCGATCACACTGCCATAGGCACTCGCTGGATCTCCATCCATTGCCAGGCGGCAGGCATCCGCCACCTTCTCGGCCGAAGCGGCCCCGCAAGGGTTGTTGTGTTTGACGACCGAAACCGCCGCGTCCGGCAGCCCCCGCGCAATCGCCAAGGCGCTGTCCAGGTCCAACAGGTTGTTGTACGAAAGTTCCTTGCCGTTGAGCTGCCGAGCCGAAACCAAGCTGGTTCCCGATTCCCTGGGGTGTACATACACGGCGGCTTTTTGGTGCGGGTTCTCGCCGTAACGCAAGGTCGCCTTGCGACGATACGCAGGTGCCCAAGTCTCCGGAAAGTCCTCCGCTTCCGCTTGCGATTGGCTAGAGAAGTAATCGGCGATGGCCCGGTCGTAGAGGGCGGTATGGGCGAAGGCCTCGCCAGCCAGACGCTGGCGGAGCGCGACATCGGTTCCGCCGGAGGTTTGCACCGCTTCCAGGATGTCGGCGTACTGGGCCGGGTCACAAGCGATGGTAGTGAAGGCAAAGTTCTTGGCCGCGGCGCGGACCAAGCTGGGCCCGCCGATATCGATCTGCTCAATCGCCTGCGGCAGCTCGACGCCCGGCCTGGCGATCGTATCCTCAAACGGGTAGAGGTTCACCACCACCAAGGCGAACGGTTCGATCCCATGTTCGGCGATCCCTTGCATGTCATCTTCCCGATCGTGGCGGCACAAGATTCCACCGAAGATTTTGGGATGCAGCGTCTTCAGGCGGCCATCCATCATCTCCGGAAAGCCGGTGTACTGGCTCACATCGTTGACCGGCAGCCCCTCGCTCTCCAGGTGCTTCCGAGTCCCCCCGGTGCTGTACAGCGTGACCCCCGCCTCCACCAACCCCCGGGCAAACTCGGTCAATCCAAGTTTATTGCTGACACTAATCAGGGCATTTTTGATAGCAGGCTGGGCGGGCATCGGCGTTTCGGATCGGCAAGAGGATCAATAAAAAGTGACAGCAGTAACCGTCAGTTTTACGCCGACCGGATAGAAAGCGTCAACCGGATGGGGATTTGGGGGGCCGTGGTGTCCTAGGAAGGATTTCGCCCCTTTCCCCTTTTCAATTTAAGTCAAGATCCCATTGACCAACCCCCGCTGCATGCCTTACCACAGAAGGGTGGATTGATGATTATCTTACGGGTGGCTCAGGGGTCAGGGATGGTAAAGCAGTATTTCGGATGCTCCCATTGCGGGAAGCGATGTCGCTGGACGGCTGAGCTGGCGGGAAATCTGGTGGTCTGCCCCCGCTGTCGTAAACCGATCCGGATGCCGCGGGAAGCAGAACCCCCACGAGGCCAAGATGATGTCCTTGGCGGAGACGATACGGCGATTCACGAGGAATGTTCCACCGACGATACCGTGATCATCCGTGCCGATTTGGTGCCATCGGAAGCCGTAAACCCTAAGGCCCCCCTGATCCAATCCCCACCGACCAGTCGTTCGTACCAAAACACCGACCCCCAACCGGCACCCAGCCCCCTCTTTCCTCCGCCAGGTTACCCTTTCCCGCAGGGAGCTCCTCCCTTTCCAGGTGCCGCGCCAGCCCCACCACCGCCGCCTCAGCAAGGGTACGACGCGAATACTTATCACGGCTACTACCCGCCGCCACACTACCATCCGCCCCAACCGGCCCCGCCACCGTATCAACAGTCCCCGTATCAGCCGCCGCCACCTTACATGCCTGGTCCTCCGCCTCATACTCCGTGGCAATCCCAGCACCCCTACCCGCAGCCTGGATATGCGCCTCCACCGCCGCCGAATTACCCAGGCCAATACCCGCCGGCTCCTTCGGCCCCGATGGCAACGAGCAGGCCCCTCCCCACCGTACCCGCCCGCAAGCGGCCGACGCGAAAACGTGTCACACCCGCCGATGCGAGTCGTTGGATCCTGATCGGGAGCATTCTGATCTCGCTGGCTTCGGCATGGTTTTCCATTACTTACATTTTGCCGATGTTTGAAGAGAAACGACGCCAAGATCAAATCGAGGCGAGCCTCGCGCAGCCCATCTTAGATTTCGATGTATTCACGCCGACTCGCGATACCGAGAACGCGATGGCACGCTACCCCGCCGATTGGCCCGAACTGTATCGTCGACAAGCGGCCAAGGTAGAGACTCAGGTGCGAAAAAAATTAACGGAGTCTCGCGACGCCGCAAACCCGGATGTCTTTGAAGGGAAACGGTTCACCGGTGAATACCTTCACGGAGACGTCCTGTGCAAATGGACTCTCACCAAAGTGAAATGCCATTTCCGGATTGCCGGTCCCGATAAGGCGTTTGGGACGCGTGATGATTACACCGTGGAGTTTTAATTGCGTTCTTTCGAGGAAGGCCCTCGACGCCACGCCTCGCGACAAGTCAACCGCCTCTTAACATTCGCCCCAACGTTTTCCCGGATTCTCACAAACCGTCTCAACCGCTTGAGAACCCGCGTCACTTCCTCTCAAATGGGTGGAACTTCCCCGAGGGTTTTGGCCCGGATTGGTGGACTTGCCCATTTTCCCCTTTCATAATACGGCGGAACGGTTGCGGCTGGCCCCTGGCAAAGGTTGGCCACCGTGGTGGTCCCCTTGTCGCCCCATCCTCTCGGGAGTCTTTCGTCATGCATCCCCCTATGAATTGCCTGTCGCGGTGTTTGTCGATCTGTGGTTGTGGCCTGTTGGCCGTGGCGATGGTTGGCCTGCCGGTAATGGCGGAACCCCCTGAAGCTCAAGGAAAGAAGCAATCCATGCACGTTGAGACCGGCCCCTTCGGGCAATTGGCCGATGGCACCAAGATCACCAAGTACAACGTCGATAACGGCAATGGCCTCAAGATGCAGTTGATCGACTACGGCGCGATCATGACCTCCTTCCATGCCCCGGATAAGGAAGGCAACGCCGCCAACATCAATGCTGGTTTCGACCAGTTGCAGCCTTACCTCGACGGCACCCCTTACTTCGGCGCAACGGTCGGTCGTTTTGCGAACCGGATCGCCGGGGGCAAGTTCTCGATCGATGGCAAGGAGTACACCTTCGCCATCAACAACGGGCAGAACAGTTTGCATGGCGGGCTGAAAGGTTTTGACAAAGTGGTGTGGCAGGCCGAGACGATCGAGACCGAACAGGAAGTGGGGGTCGAGTTCAGCTACACCAGCCCCGACGGCGAAGAGGGCTATCCCGGCACGTTGCAGGTGACGGTTCGGTACACCCTGACTCCGGAAAACAAGCTGGTGATGGACTACACCGCCACGACCGACGCCCCGACCCATTTGAACCTGACCAACCACAACTACTGGAACCTGGCCGGGTTTGGTAGCGGAAAGAATTACGAGCATATTTTGAAGCTGGAAGCGGACCACTACTTGCCGGTCGACGATGCTTTAATCCCCACCGGCAAGCTGGCCGAGGTTCAGGGCACCCCGCTGGACTTCACCACCGCCAAACCGATCGGCCAGGACATCCAAAAAACCGGCGGCGATCCGATCGGCTACGATCACTGCTACGTCGTACGAGGCGCGTCGGGCAAACTGAACCTCGCCGCCACGGTCACCGAGCCGACCTCCGGCCGCGTGATGGAGATCCACACCACCCAGCCTGGCATCCAGCTCTACACCGGCAACTTCCTGGACGGCACGCCTGGCAATGCGGGCCTCAACCAGCACGAGGCGTTCTGCCTGGAAACCCAGCACTACCCCGACACGCCGAACCAAAAAGACTTCCCCAGCACCCTGCTCAAACCGGGCGAAAAATTCCACGAGCAAACGGTACACGTGTTCTCAGTGGAGAAGTAGCGAAAGTTGAAACGTGACGCGGAACGTCGTACGTAGCCACGCTCGCGTAGAGCGTGGGAGAAGTGCGAGAACGCGTTGCCCCTAAGGCGAAGCGGGTTAGCACTTCCCCCACGCTTTTGGAAGCGTGGCTACGACGCGCTTTCGCAAGACTTTGCGTAGCCACGCTCGCGTAGAGCGTGGGTGAAGTGCGAGGACGGCAGGCCCCGCCAGCAAACCGGGTTAGCAGTTCACCCACGCTTTTGGCAAGCGTGGCTACGACGCGCTTTCGCAAGACTTTACGTAGCCACGCTCGCGCAGAGCGTGGGTGAAGTGCGAGGACGGTGTGCCCCGCCAGCAAACCGGGTTAGCAGTTCCCCCACGCTTTTGGAAGCGTGGCTACGACGCGCTTTTGCGAGACTTTACGTAGCCACGCTCGCGTAGAGCGTGGGGGAAGTGCGAGGACGGC
>JBBDIM010000008.1:0-1990 GCA_040880405.1 Pirellulaceae bacterium
GGGGCCGCCGCTGATTTTCTAATGGTACTCATCCCCGTTTCCTCCCCTCCCGGCCCTCGGGCAAATGGGGAACTTATTTATCTGTGGCTCCTTAAAATGCTCGGGTAGGCAACGACACGATTAGATTCCAAATCGAAAACGAATGGAACGAGCGCGCTCCTGGCCCACGGCCCTGAAAAACCTAACGCTGAAAAACCATTCGCTTGGGGCGGATTCTTCGACTAAATTGGGGACGTTGATGGCAACCTTTCGGCGATCATCCGCTCCCCAATATTTTACAGGACCCCACCCCATGAATCTTCGCCTGGCTGCTTCCCTGTTTCTTGTGCTCGGTTTCGCCCTGCCTGCACTAGCCGACGAAAACCCCAATCAACTGACCGCCGACGAGAAGGAGCAAGGCTTCGAATTGCTCTTCAATGGTGAGAACCTGGAGGGGTGGAAACATAGTGGCAACTGGAAGGTGGCTGGTGGCGTGATCGAGCGAACCGGTGGTGGCGGAGATTTGACCTACGAGGCGAAAAAGATTCCGGACGATTTCGAGCTGCGGTTTCACTGGAAGGTCGGCCCGGGGAGCAACAGCGGGGTGTACTACCGGCCGGGCCAGTATGAGTACCAGATTCTCGATAACGAAAAGCATAACGACGGCAAAAATCCTCGCACCAGCGCCGCGTCGCTCTACTTCTGCGTCGCTCCCTCGAAGGACGCGACCAAGCCGGTAGGCCAATGGAACACCGGCCGGATTGTCTGCCAAGGGACAGTCATCCAGCACTGGCTCAATGGCGAGAAGGTGCTGCACATGGATTACTCCGACCCCAAATGGGCCGAAGATGTCCAACGGCTAAGGGTTCGCGGAGCCAAACTGGCCGACCGCGGCGCAAACCTCCATCTGCAAGACCACGGCGACCCAGTCTGGTACCGCGGCATCAAGCTACGCACGCTCGACGGCAAAGAAAAGCTCGACGCCACCCCGGTCACACCGGAAGGGACGAAGGAGTAGCCGAGTTCGCGGCGACCGGACATTCGGCTAGAGGAACCCGAGACGGCGCCCGGACTTCCAGAAAGAGACAGGAACTCCTCGCACTTCACCGGGCAGCTCGCGCTGCTCCGCTATCATTCAAATCGCAATTGCAAATAGAAGCGGAAGGGCGCGAGCCCTCCGGTTTTTGGCGGGAAATTTCCCCAATGGCAACGCCGTCTAATGGAACCGGAGATGGCGTCCGAACTTTGCTGAACAAGACATATTAACTCACGCTTCACCGGACGGCTCGCGCCGTTCCGCTCCTATTGATTGGGCATGGTACCCAGCTTAGATTGCCCCTGCCTGAGCCAGTAGTTCGTCCCCGACTTGTTCGATCAGGTCGGGCTCGATTGGGGTTTCTTTTTCGTCGGCGGCTACCATGCTAACCAAGTCGGCCAAGGCTGCGACACGTCGGGCGACTGCTCCGCTGCGGCGGTGCAGCGTGGTGATCGCCTGTTGCGAAAAACCGGCGGCTTGGGCGGGAAAGGCCGCTTTCAGATACTGAGCGACGTCCGCTTCGCTCCACGGTTCCAGCTCAATCCGCAGGGCGGCCATTTCGCGGAGCTGGGGATCGAGCTTGGCCACTTGGTCCGGCGCCATCGCTAGAAACGTGGTTAGCCCGCATCCGTCCGGATTTCGCTGCCGGATGATTGTCCGCAACAGGGACACAACCTCAGCGGATAGCTGCTCGGCATGATCGACGAGTAGCACAACGTGCCGCTGCTCTAGTTGATGGACCGCCAGTTGATCTTTGACCGAGAGCCATAGCTGGGGAGTCGATCGATTGCCCGCCATTGGACAACCAAGCTGCGAGGCGATCTCGATCAGCAGGTCTTCCGGGAAGGTCTGGCCAGAGCGAACCCGCACCGGGGTCGCGCCGCTCCGCTCCAGATGCTTGCCAAACCGAGCCAACAGCGTGCTTTTGCCACAACCGGCCAAACCGGTTACCAACGCGAGCGGCTCCCGCCGCTC
>JBBDIM010000008.1:2000-52991 GCA_040880405.1 Pirellulaceae bacterium
CGCTCGACGACATAGGCCATCCGCTGCCAGGCTTCTTGGTAAGTCGGTGTTTCGATCAATGCTTGCATGCTTGCTTGCAACGGGTGGGTCGATTCCAGGCGACACACGTGAATTGTCTCTCCGATGCTAGCACCGCGGACAGGCGATTCACGATATCCCTTTGCATCGGTAAAATCAGGGCCGTCACTTCACGCAAAGCGCAGCGCCGATTGATTTCACATTGGGCACCCTGCCTTTTCGTCGAATTCCCAAACACTCACACAGAGAGAGAGTACCCGTCCCCCATGCCGGATCGCTATTTTTTGGAGTACGAACCGACTAGCGGTGTCGTCACGTTCGACGACAACGAGGCCAACCACCTGGCCAAGGTGATGCGGGCCAAGGTGGGTGACCAGGTGACAGCCTTCGATGGCAAGGGGCTGGAGTACCAAGTGGAACTGACCGAGGTCTCTAAACGGTCGGTCCGCGGCCAGGTGGTGTCGGCGGAAGCGATCGACCGGGAACCGGCGCGGCGGCTGACTCTAGGAGTCGCGCTGCCCAAGGGGGAACGGCAACGGTGGCTGGTCGAGAAATGCGTGGAACTCGGAGTCACGCGGTTGGTCCCGCTGGTGACCGCCCACGGAGTCGCCCAGCCGGTCGAAAACGCCCTGGCCCGATTGCGGAAGTATGTGATCGAAGCGACCAAGCAGTGCGGGCGGAACCGACTGATGGAAATCGGCCAGCCGCAAACCTGCGCGGTGATGACCGGGGAGGCCCCGGAAAGTGGCGCGCGGTGGCTGCTGCACCCCACGGCCGATAACCAACTGTCGGAGGTCTCGCTCGATTGGCAAGACCTCACCGCGTTGATCGGTCCCGAAGGGGGGTTCTCCGAAGACGAAGTCAACCAGGCCCGAGAGCGGCACTGGCAAATCGTCGACCTGGGGCCACGCATCCTCCGCGTGGAAACCGCGGCTGTGGCCATCGCGGCCCGCGTGAGTCTTGGTTAAGGGGCACGCTAAGCTGGGCCGGAGGGACGTCGGCGGTCTCAGCGGGCAATTACGATTTGGCCCGCTCCAGCATCCCCCGCACCCGGGCCTCTTCTTTTTTGAGGGCGGCTGGGGGGACAGGCATCGGTTCGAAGTTAGGATCGGGGGTTAGTTTCTCGTCGGCGGGAATCGTCCGCATCCGCAGGTTGCGGTACCAGACATCTTGGCCATGATCTTGCAGGTACAGCTTGCCCCCTCGGCCGGTCAGGTCACCGCCGCGGATGCTGAGCAGCTTAACCTGCTCGGCCCATTTGGGGTCGTTATAGTCGAACGAAAGGACGCGCTCTCCGTTGAGCCAATGCTCGATGACCGAGTCCTTGCAAATGATCTTCGCGGTGTTCCACTCGCCATACGGCTTCCCCGCTCGTTTGTTCGGTCCCATGCAGAAGAACAGAGAAGCCGCGGCCTGACGGGGATTCTCGCCGTAGGGGCTGTGCTCGTCGTCGAGCACCTGGTACTCGACCTGGCCTGGTCGGTAGTAGACGCCGCTGTTGCATCCCTTGGAGACCTTCCAGTCGAACCGCAATTCAAAATCGTCCGGCACCAGACCCGCGGTGTAGGTCAGGTTGCCCCCTTTTTTGACGCGGGCGAACACGCCGTCTTGAACCTCCCAGTTGCCACTCTGTTTCCAACCTGCGAAGCTTTTGCCGTCGAACAGCTCGACAAACCCCTGCTCTTTTTCCTCTGGCTCAATCGCCGTGGCGACGGTTGGGCAGGTCGACGACAGGAGGAAGCACACGGCGACCAGCGTGAAAATCTTCATGATGAACTCACTTGGCAGTGGGTGAAGTTTCTGATGGAACAATCGGGGCGGGGCCCGCTTCGAGGAAGCGCAGCAGGTCGAGGACCTCTTCCTTCGACAGGATATTCAGCAGTCCCTCCGGCATGGCGGAGGTTTTGGAGACCTGTTGGTCCTCGATTTCCGATTTGTCGATGATCATTAGGTCTTGCGGCATCAACAGGTTGGTGGCGACATAGATCGCATCGTCATCCTCCTTGATAACATTCCCCACCACCACCTTGCCACTCTCCAACAGGAACTGCGAGGTTTGGTATTTCTCGTGGATCTCTAGCGCCGGCTCCATGATGTGACGCAGGAGTTTTTCGCCTTGGAACTTCTTCACCGATTCGACTAGGTCGGGCCCTAGTTCCGCACCATAACCGGAGACCGAATGGCATTGGAGGCATTGGGCCTTCAAGAAGGCCTGCCGACCACGGAGGATCGCGGCCGGATTAGTGGTTTCCCGGCTGACTCGCGGGCCCACCTCGGAAAAGTCTTCCATCGTCCATGGGTTCTGGACGGCCGGTGTCCGGGCCGCCTCGACTCGGGCGAACTCGGGGTCGGAGAGTTTTTCCATGTAGCCGACCAAATCCTTGATCTGCTTCTCGGTCAGGACTCCGCCGATCGGAGGCATCAGGTTCTCCGGGTAGCCCTCGACCAACAAGGCGTTAGGATCTTGGATCGAATGCCGCAGATACTTTGCGTCCGCCTTGACCTCGAAGGATTTTCCCGTTTCCAGGTCGCGGACCTTCCGCTTGGAACCGGGCAGGTTCAAGAAGGTAGGGCCGACCAATCGCGAGCCATCGAGACTATGGCACGAAGCACAGTAGTTTTGGTACAGCACCCGCCCCGCGTTGCCGGGGGAGAATTTAAAGTAGGGCGTTTCGGCAACCAAGGTTTTTCGGGGCGGGCTGCGGACATCCCCCGGTTTATCTTTTGGGATGCGATTAACCGTATACCACAGGTCACCAGTCCAAAGGGGCTGGCCACTTTCCGAGGGGAGCGACTCCGCCAGCCTCACATGGACGACTTCCCCCTCGATCATCTCCGGCAGTTCCAAAAAGACTTTCCGCCGGTCGGAAGAGACGCTCGCCGAGGCGACTTTGGTTTGGCGATAGCGGATTTTCGCCCCGCCGTAAGTCTGCGTTGCCTGATAGCCCCACTGGGTCACAAAGTAACTCTCGGGGGCCCAGCCAATTCCTTCGGCCAGTGGCATGCTGAACTCGATTTCCAAACCGTTGGATCGAATCCGAGCGGCCAACGGCTCGAACACCTCCTGCTCGGTATAACGAATCCGCGTGAGCCCGCTGACCCTTTCGATGAAATCCCAATCCTTACCCCGCGCGATTCCCCCGGCGTACAGCTCACCCTCCGGCGTCAAGGTGAACCGGTGAAACAGGTGGTGGAATCCTTGCGAGAAAGGAAACACGGCCCCTTGCACCACTCCTTCAGACTCTTCCAGAAAGGCCCGCTGCAAGCCGCCGAAGGTTGCGTCACCAAACAATACATGCCCTGCGAAAGGGCCCCAACTTTCCGGCAGCGTGATCGGCTGAGTCGGCGAAGCGGCGATCTCTCCCTGGGGCAGCCAAACCGCCGGAGGTGTGGCCGTTGGTCGATCCAGCGGATGCCAGGGTGGGATGCTCCGAAACTGATAGAAAGCATCCTGCTCGACATGAATCAACTTGTTGGCCGGGAGCCATTCCCCTTGGTTATCGGTGACCAGAAGCGAGTCGCCTGGGCCAAGCCCCATGCCGTCTGGTGTTCGCAGGCCTCCGGCGATGAACTCGGTTTTGCCATTATCGATATCGACCTCAACCACACTGCCACGCAGCGGTGCCTGGTAGTTATCCTTGCCTCGCTGGGACATCCCAACGCTGCTGGAAAAGTACAGTTTGGAATCGCGGATCACCGCCCCAAACAGGTACTCGTGGTAGTCGAGCGTGCTATCCCAGTCGTGCGAGAGACAGCGGTAGGTCTCGAACTTACCGTCTCCATCCTCGTCGATCAGCTCGGTCGCTTGGTTCTTTTCGGTCACAAAAATCCGGTCGCCGGAGATCGCCAATCCCATCGGCTCGGACAGCCCTTGGGCGATCAAGCGAAACGGCGGAAGGCCGCTGTCGGAAACGGCGTCGAGATCCAGCGAGAACAGGTCCCCTTCCCACGTGGTGAACCACAACTCCCGAGGGCTTCGCATCGCCATCCCGGTCACGCGCATGGGGCTGCTGTCCTTTCCGCGGAGGTCGAGCGCCTCTAGCGCCGGGTGACGACCACTCAGCTTCCGCCCAAACCCAGGGGTTGCGTCCGGGACGGCGGGGTCTTCCAGGTTGGTCACCAGCGACAGGTTGCCAGCCGTCTTCCCTTCCACAATCAGCCTGCGAAACTTCACCGGCTCAGGATACTTGGTTCCGGAGGGAGGAACCAATTGCACCAAGATCGGCAACCCAGCGCGGACGCGAAAGGTGCCGAGCTTGGCCTGGCTCCACTGGCCGTCGCGTGTCGGCTCGACATCCCAGAACCGATCCGCCCCATCGAACGAAAGCTGATACGCCTGATTCAGCGGCCGCGTGGAGGTGTACTCGACCGAGACGGTGACCTCTTCCTCCCGGTCCGCTTGCACGTACCAGCCAATGATCGCGCCGCGTCCCTTGGTGATCTCCAGGACGTCGTCGTTCCACTTATTTGGCCCCTTGGAGAAGATCGCCTTCGCGGGCAGGTCGAGAGACCGGCTCGGCTCGGCCGCTTGGCAAACGCCGCAGCCAGTAAGCAACAAAATCAGGCAGTAATTCATCCGGTGGCGAGTCATTGAAGAGAGCCTTTTCGATGGGTGCTCGGCGAGGCGCTGATGGCGAGTGGGCGATTAGCGGGTGGTGAGTTGATACCACTGGGCATCGACCAGACTTGTGGCATCGGTTCCGTCCGCGGACTTGAGCTGCCAGCCTTTGTGAGCCGGAGTTGGAAGCAACAGTTGCGAACCCGCCGGGAGAGCTGCGACTTGAATTTCTCGCGTCACGGGGTTTTCAGCGGTCAGCGGCACTCGTTCGCGGAGCGTCACGACATCGGATTGGTGCGTCAATTCCCACCGCAGTTCGAAGTACTTCTCCCGCTGCGTGCAGCCGAGGTAGCGGCTCGCCAGCGGAGAGGTTTTGCCACCCCGTCGCAGCTTCCAGGTCTCGTCCGATTTATCCTCGTACAACGCCTTCCCAACCGACCGCATCACGAACCCGGACGCCTTAAGCCCCGCCTTACCCCGCGGTGCCTGCCACGCCTTGTACAGCGTGGCCCGGGGGAGATCATAACCGAGCCAAAAATCCTCCCCCTGCCGAATCGAGATCGACCGCGGCAGATGGTCAAGGCTGTAACGGTTGATTTGCTCGCGGTCGAACGGCAAATCTTGGGGGCTCACCTCTTCAGCGCGAGCGCCGCTTACGCAGGCGAGCCCGAAAAGGATGGAAAGGATGAAGCGTGGCATGGGGATGTCCATCGAAGAAGATGCGATGCGGAAGTTTTTCAGGCGGGTAAACTTGCGGGGGAGTTGTGAAGGGGAAGACAGACACGTTGCCATCGCTCAGCACCGGCAGGGGCGGCTCCCAGCGACTACGTGAGCCCCAGCGGGGCTTAAGAATTTATGATAATCGCTTTGCCAGGGGATTGCGCTGGGCTGTCAAAAATTCGGTCTGGCGGTGGTTTTGTTTGCGCGGGTTTTGCTCCTGAGGTGAAGCGGGTAAGCACTTCTCCCACGCTTTTGCAAGCGTAGCTACGGCGAAATCTTGAGGTAGCTACGGTCGCAAGACCGTGGGAGACCTGTAGGTTGGGTGTAGGCTGTGAAAGGTATAAAATCAGCCCCTTAAAAACCTGTGTCAAGTTCGAATCTTTGACAGCCCAGGATTGCGCCCTTGGCT
This sequence comes from Pirellulaceae bacterium, assembly GCA_040880405.1. Classification (GTDB taxonomy): domain Bacteria; phylum Planctomycetota; class Planctomycetia; order Pirellulales; family Pirellulaceae; genus JBBDIM01. Next base: position 7,706 of record JBBDIM010000008.1, read on the forward strand.
CTTACATAGCGCCCCTACCGGGGCGATCCTCGATCCTCGCTGGCGTGCAAGGAATGCACCATCTTCACGTTGGCGACGATCTTTTGTCGCCACGCCTCGGCCTCTTCCTCGCTGTACTGATAAAAGCCGCGACCATTGGCAATCCCCAGGGCACCGCTGTCGACTAACTCGCGCATGAGTGGTGGGACTTCGGTCGCTTGGCTCAGTTCCGGCAGCAGCCGGGCCATCGCCTCGGCGTAGGCCGGCAGGCCGGTCAGGTCCATCCAGCGGAACGGGCCGGCGACATTCGCCCAAATCGAGAACCCGGCAATAAAGGTCCGATCGATCGTTTCGACATCGGCGACCCCGTTTTCCAGCATCCAAAAGGCCTCGCGATACATCGCGTACGCCAACCGATTGACGATGAAGCCCGGCACATCCCGCAGGACAATTGTCGGATCTTTCCCGACCATTCGCCCTAAGGCCGCGGCCGACTCAGCGGTCTCTGCACTGGTTTCGTCCCCCCGGATGATCTCCAGGAATTGCGTCAAGTGACACGGTTCGGCCCAGTGCATTCCGACGATCCGCTCCGGGTGCTTCATCCCTTGTTGAAGCAGTGTGATCGGCAAGGCCGAGGTGTTGCTGGCGATGGGCGTTTCCGGCCGGACGACCTCTTCTAAGGAAGCGATTATCTTCCGCTTGAGCGCAAGTTCCTCCGGCAGGTTCTCGATCACGAAATCGCAATCGGCCAGCGAGGTGAGATCCGTGGCCTCTTCAAACAACGGCTGCCAATCGGACGAATTGCCTAGCTGGGCCAAACCCGCCTCAATTTGAGTTTTGGCCTGGGCGAAACTTTCGGGGCGAATATCCAACCCAATCGTGCGAATGCCATGAGCCACCAAAGCGGTGCAGATGCCCCGGCCCATGATCCCCAACCCAATAATGCCGACACGGTTATATTTCATGACTTGCGATTCCTAGTAAGATCGGGCCGAGCTCAACTTCCGTTTTTTAGCCACAGAGCACACAGAGGGAGCGCTGAGGAACGTGTCATTTTGCATTCTCCAATTTCCATTACTCATTAATCATTCCGTTCGTCGGAAAAAATGATTAATGAGTAATGAAGGATGAAAAATTCAAAATGTCGTCTCTCTGTGACCTCTGTGTGCTCTGTGGCTAAATCTTTTTTTAATAGAGGCTTGAGGTTATGAATCTCGCCGCTAAGCCAAGTTCAACAGCGGCAGGCTGTCTCGGTAGATCATCGCTTCCATTCGTTGTTCATTCAACCTGGGTAGCGCGGTTCCGGCCAGCATGTTGTTGAGCCCGCGAAGTCCGGCGAGGGAGTCGTTGACCGTGGTGAAAGGGTAGTCGGTGCCGAACAGGACCTTGTCCCACACGCCATACTCCTGAACGAGCATCAACGATTGGTACAACTGAAACGGCCGGTAGTGCAACGCGGAAACATCCGCGTAAACGTGGGGATGCTTGCGAATAATCGCCACGCATTCCCCTTCGTACGGATGCCCCAGGTGGGCGAGAATCATTCGCTGCGTGGGGTACCGTGTCGCGACTCGGTCCAAGAGCCTAGGGAGCGTGAACTCGATCGGGGCCTGGGCGATGAACGTGGTACCGGTGTGCAGTAGCACCGGGAGTTCGTGCTTGGAGGTGTACTGCCAAAACGGCTCCAGCAATTCGCTATCGGGTGAAAATCCCGCGTACATCGGCAGCAGTTTGACACCCCGCAGGCCAAGGGTTTGGTGCCCATGGTGCAGTTCATCCATCCAGTTGGGCTGGGTTGGATCAACGGAGAGAAAACCGAGCAATTGGTCCGCGTGCTGGCCGACGTAGTCGGCAACCGATTGGTCGTCGACCCAGAGGCCGGACCGTTTCGCCTTGCCGCCGAAGACGATCGTCTTCGTGTCTGGCGGGGCGGTCGCTTGGTACTCTTCGAAGCGAACCGTCAGATCGACCTCCACCCCACTCCGGGCCTTGGTGGCTTGGGCACGGAAGCTGTCGTCGAAATGGCTGGGGTAGTTCCAGAAATGGCTATGGACGTCGACGATCACGGCTTCTCCAATACGCGACAAAGCAGGTCAAACAGGCGGTCCACTTCGGCAATGGTTTCCGCGTCGAGCCGATATGCCTTGGGGCCCCGGACCAAGGTGTTACGAAAGATTCCTTGCCGCACGAGCAGGTGCTTTTCGATCGCCAAAAAGGCATCCAAGCTATGCTGGGTCGCTACAATCGAGGAGATCGGCAACGACAACTCATAGATCCGCCGCTCATCGTTTTGCTGGAGGGCTTGGTAGAGGGGGACGATCCCCCGAATCAAATCAGCCCCCGGCATCGTTCCGACAATCCCACGACGAAAACTATCGACCAACGCAATCCCGCCGGTCCCTTCATACACTTTGGCTTGCCCCTTGGTGGCGTCTCGCAGGGCTGAGAGCCGCTGGCCGATTGGCACGGCCTCTGGTTTGAAATAGATCCGCTCCGCCCCAAACCGGTGCAGTAGCTCGGCTTGAAGCTCAATGGTCATCGGTCGGCCGACATATCCGCTGGCGTCTTGCACGATAACCGGCAAGGTGGTCGCGGCGAGGATTCCCTCGTAATAGGCGGTTAGTTCGTCTTCCAGCGGCCCGATGGAAACCGGGGGGATCGCCATGACGGCGGTCGCGCCGACCCCTTCGGCATGTCGCGCGTTCTCTTGGGCGATCGGCGTCGATTCTCCCCCGACACTCAAAACCACTGGGCACCGCCCTTGGGTCATTTCGCACAGCCGGGCCGAGAGGGTGCGGTTTTCGGCTGGGGTCAAACGCAACACCTCAGAGACCATCGCCATCACCACGCCGTCCGCGCCGCACTCCAGCAGCCACTCGATTTCGCGCTGCAAGGTGTCGTAGTCGATTTCCCCCGAGTCGAGAAACGGCGTCTGAAACACCGGCAGCACACCACTCAGTTGCAATGAATCTTCGCTCATGACAGCATTCCTCGTGTATCGATCGATGTGGGTGTGGGTTTGTGGTCGTTGTCAAACAGCACCACTTTGTCCTGCAGGTTGACGCAGGGGCAAATGTGATTGGGGATAATTGTGAGCCGTTCTCCCAGCTTGGGCTGCGTCTCGCACCGGCTCAGGTCGAGCTCGCCATGCTCTTCGCTTAGCCGGACGACGGTGGCCGCTGGGTACTCCACCACATACCCATGCCCTGAATCGGGTTGGGTGACGTTACGGTCGCTGGTCAAGGTTTTCGACCCGGCGTCGATCACCGCTTTCCCTGCAACCGCTCGGCTGACGACCGTGGCGACAATCGCCGCGGCGCAGTCTTCCAGTTCGCAAAAACCGGCGCGTGCGGTGTTCATGTCGTTGAACAGATAGGTCCCCGGGCGAATCTCGGTCTGCTGGCCGATCCAATGCGACTGAAAGGCGGTAGGGGTAGACCCGCCGGAGACGATCGGCGCGGCCAGCCCTGACGTTTTCCACAGCTCGATCACCTCGGCCAGCAGGGCGTCGACCTGCTTAAGCCGGGGAATCTGCTCCTCCGGTCGATTCCAAATCTGGCCGGGGTAAAAGAAGATGCCGTCCAGGCGAAGGGCTCCCTCATGCTGGGCCACTTGCTGCGCCAACTCCAAGGACTCTTCCGGATTCGCGACCCCGGTCCGGTCTGAGCCGACATTCACGTCGACCAAAATTCCCACCGTCGAGCCCGCCTTACGAGCCGATTCCGCCAGCAGCGAGATATGCTCAACCGAGTCGACGGCGACCCGCACAAAGTTCCCCTGGGCGAGTTTCGCGATCCGCTCGCGACGATGCAGATCGATCGCCGGATAGGCGATCAGAATGTCGTTGCTTTCCAGCGCCATCACCTCCGCCTCGCCCACTTTGGCGACGGTCAAGCCTTGAGCACCCGCTTCTAATTGCAGCTTGGCGAACCGCCGCGATTTGTGCGTTTTGGTGTGGGGACGAATCGCCAATTGATGCGTGGCGGCGTAGTCGTGTAGCCGCGCGATGTTCCGCTCAACCGTCGGCAGGTCGATCACCAGGCTCGGCGTGAAGTCCACTTTCTCTTTTGCCGCTTCAAAATGCTTTACCACGCAGTCCAACCTCCATCGACAACTAAATTATGCCCGGTCACGTAACTCGCTGCCCCGCTGGCCAAAAACACCGCCGGCCCGACCAACTCCTCAGGGCGTCCCATCCGCTTCAGCGGGGAATGCGTCGTGAGGTTCTCGATCAGTTTTGCGGGAGCCTTGTCCGAGGGGAAAGGGCCGGGCGAGATGCAGTTTACGCGAATCCCATCCCCCGCCCAGTACACGGCCAAATGCCGCGTCATCTGCACGATGCCCCCTTTGAGCACATGATAAGCGACCGGGCTCGCCGGGCCGACCCCCTCGTACGCCTCCGGATACGAACCGACCAACCCATACATCGACCCGAGAAACACAATACTCCCCTCCGCGGAGCGAGCCACCAGATGCTCTCGCAGCAGCCGGGCCAACATGAAATAGCCGGTCGCGTTTTGGAGTTGCCGGTTGAACTGCTCCGGAGTGACCGTCGTCCAGTCGGCGGCCAACGGCTCATGTCCGTTGGCGATCAACACATCGATCTGGCCGGCAAGCTTTACTGCTTGGGCAAAACCATGCTCCAATGACTCGTTGTCCAGATGATCGATCTGGGTCGCGAAGTGAGGCGAGTCGGTTTGGGCCGACAGCTCATCGGCGATCTGCTGGGCTTGGCTCAGGTCGCGACTACTGACCACCAGTTGAGCTCCGGCGTCGGCAAGCCCGCGCGCCATCGCCTGGCCCAAATAGCCGGAGGCCCCGGTAAGCAAAACGGTGACGCCGTGCAAATCAAAGGGATTCGTTTCGGTCGGCATGGTTTCTTTCAAACGGAGGGGGTAGTCGATTGCCATTGGCCACTGCGCCAACTGGCCAAAGCGGCGACGTTGATGCGGAGCGTCGCCAAGCCTTCGCTCAAATCACACAGCGGCGGGGCCTTCCCTTCCACCGCGTCGAGAAACGCATTGGCCTGGCGGATGAACAGTTCGTCCCGTTCTAGTGGCGCGGCAATCGGAAAATCTTGCCAAGGGGCGTCCGGCTCGGTGGTGACGCGCCAGCGCTGGTGGTGTCCTTCGAACCGCAACTGGCCCCGCTCGCATACCACGGTGATTGTCATTTCGTTGGCCGGTTGGTGTTGATTCAAGGTGTAGCTGGCCAGCACCTGATCCTCATGTCGCGCCAAGGCATGGACGGTATCCTCCACCTCGACCCCATCGAGTCGCTGGTGAGCCGCATCGACCACAATCTTTTGCATCGGCCCCACCAGCCACATCCCCGCGTTGAAGACATGCGTCAAGGCGTCCTGAATCGCCCCGCCGCCACTGGCGTGGTTGCCGTAGTAAGTGTCGCGATACGCGGGACGGTAGGTCGGGAAATGCTGACCCCCGTAGGCGATCAGCTCCAGCGGTTTCCCGAACTCGCCAGAGAGGAGCGCCGCGCGCATTTGGGTGAGAATCGGATTGGCCCGATAGACATACGCCACGCCTACGACCCGGTCACTCGCTTCCGCCTCCGCGGAAAACGCCTCCGCCTCTGCCAAGTCAATCGCCAAGGGCTTTTCAATGAGCAGATGCAGCTTCCGCTTTAAAAGCTCCTGGGCCTGCGGAATATGCAGCGGGGCCATCGTCGCGATCACCGCCGAGTCATACGCGTTCCAATCGGAAATCTCTTCGAGCGACCCGAAGGAGCGAACCTCTGGGTACAGGGCTTCGATCTCGCGACGAGTTTCTGCCCTTGGTTCGACAAAGGAAACGGCGGTTCGGCCGGTGCCATGGAAGCAGCGGATATGCCGATGCCCGATCGACCCGGCCCCCACGACCAACACATGATGCGGCGTGTTTGGCACTAGAGGGTCTCCTGGTAGTGCTTAGCGGTCCCGTTGGTTTCCGGTGTCGCTTCGCTTTCGGGGAACTCGGTCGCCAAGTCGGTCTTGAGCTGTTGGAGCCCCTGCATCACGTACACGATGTCGCAGCCCATGAAGATCAAGCTCGCTCCCATCTCCACATACTGCTTCGCCTGACCCAACGAACCACAAGTGGCGGCCCAGCGTTTACCCGCCGACTTGGCCGCATCGGCGACGGTCTTCACTGCCTCTAGGATTTTAGGGTGATCGAACTGACCGGGGATGCCGGACAGGATCGAAAAATCCGCCGGGCCGAGCATCAGCATGTCGACCCCCGGGACTGCCGCGATTGCATCGGCATGCGCGAGCGCCTCGGGTTCCTCGATTTGAATGATAACGAACGTTCGCTCGTTCGCCTCGGTCAGGTACTTGGTCATCGGGGTCATCATGTAGGGGACATCCGGCCCACTGCCATCGAACCCGCGTTGCCCCACCGGCGCGAACTTGGCCCACTTCACCACCTCGGCAGCCTCCTCCGCCGAACTGCACCGAGGGTACATGATGCCGGTAGCGCCTGCCTCCAGCATCCGCGACATCCGCATGAACTCGCCTTTGGCGGGCCGCGCCACAATGTCCGTTCCGCCGACCCTGGCTGCCCGCATCATTTGCGAGGCCTTATCGAGGCTGGAGAAGTGATGCTCCATGTCCATCCAAATGGCGTCAAAGCCCATCAGGCTGGTCATCTCGAACAGCTCGGGAGCGTTTAAGTGCAAACAGACACCAAACGCCGCCTGATTATTCTGAATCTTGTCGAGGACTTTACTTCTTCGCATGGAATATTTCCGATCCAAGGGGAGAGTGAAAAAGGGGTCAGGACTCTTTTTAGCGAAACGTTCTCAAATTGAACCCGTCGGATGAAAAAGAGTCCTGACCCCTTTTTCACTCGCGCTCGTGTGCCAGCTGCCTGCTAGGAAACCTCCGTAGTGGTCGCTTCCAAAATCTGGTTTCGCTGGAAGGAGGGGTCCTCTTCCGTTTCAGGTACACTAGCCAACGAGGGCCAACCTTGGCTGACCGTGGCGACCGCCAGCGCGACCAAGGCGGCCGTCGGGGCGACCCACAAACTCGAAGCGGGCGAAAACGCCACGCACCAACCAGCAGCCGATCCGGCCAGCATTCCCCCGATCATGCCCCGTGGACCAACCGAGAGCCGGCTCACCGAGATCGCCATGCACGCCAGCAAGGGCCCTAAAAACACGCCGATCACCGCCTGGGCGATATCGAAAATCGTCCCTAAATGCTGGACCATCCCGGCCACCATTGTCGCCGATAGCCCGATCCCGAGCGAGGCCCAACGGGCAAACCGCAAGCGATCTGCGTGACTGTAGTTGGGCCGCAGTCGCCCGACAAAATCCATGGTCAGGCAACCCGCCAACGAATTGATGCCGCTGGTCATGCTGCTCATGGTGGCGGCCAGGATCGCCGCGAAAATCAGACCCGGGGCACCCGGCGGAAGGTACATCGCCACGAACGTAGGGAAGACACGATCCGACTTTTCCGGTGGAATCTGATCGACCACCATCCCATACCAAACCGACAGGGCCAGGCCCAACATGATCAACAGCGCGGTCACCACCACCACGCCGCCGATGTTCAAGTAGAACGCGCTACGTGCCGAGCGTTCGTCCCCCGCCGCCAAATACCGTTGGAGTGACATTTGATCGGCCGTGTAGATCGCGAGGTTCGCGGTAAACATGCCCGCCATGACCGACCAAAACGTGAAGGTTTTGGTCACATCGAAGGAGAAGTCGAACCATTGCAGGTGCCCTTTCTCCGCTAGAAAACTGGTGGCCTGCGACCAATCGACCGGCGCGAACCACATGATGTACGCGATCGGACCGACGATCCCCACCCCCATGAACAAAAACTGGATGGCGTCGGTCACCAGCACCCCGCGGATTCCGCCCAGGGTGGTGTAGATCGTACTGGAGAGTCCAATCGCCAAGACCAGCGGCCAAAGCCAAGACGAAGACAAACCGGTCGCGGCCATGATCGCCATCACCGGCGCGTAAATCAATACACCCATCCAGCCGACCCGCAGCAGGACATACATTCCGGCCGCCACCGCACGTGTCGGATAGTCAAACTTCCGTTCGATCAGTTCGTACGGCTCATGGACCCCGGCGGCGAAGAACCGGGGCAGAAACACTTTCAACACCACCAGCCCGGCGAGCGGCAGAGTGATGAGCGTCAGCGCCATTGCTACCCCGGACGAGAACGCCACGCTGGGGTAGGCCAACATGCTAATTCCGCTAAAGAAGGACGCGCCGATACTTAGCCCGACAATCACCACACCCAGCCACCGCAGCCCCGCAAACCCGCCGGTGAAATAGTCCGCCTCATCCACCTGACGGCCACGAGACAAGATCCCCACGGTGACCATGGCGGCCAGGTACACAACGATAATGACGATATCCAACAGGTGCATGGTCTTTCCCCAACTCCAATAGGTTCGCCGCCTCGTTTAGTTTACTTCAATACTCGTCTGCCTACTTGAGCTTCGATAACATCGCAAAGGCGACCGCCATTCGTAGTGCCAAAGGCTGATCTTCCGCGGGTAGCGATTCCCACTCAAGGTCGACCCCTTCGCCACGCGTCACCAGCCCTTTAATCACAACCGCCTGCCAGGCGGGATTCGACGAGCGGAGCACCTCGCGCATCTCATTGGAGCCACACGCGACCGCCAAGTAGGGCGTGGCCAGCGAATCCTCTTCTTCACTCGCGAATACCTCTCGCAGCCGCGTGACGATCGCCTCCGACCGCTGCGGCAATTCTCCCAACACGAACCCCGCGCGGAGTCGCTCGATGGGATCGGTGGAATCCAACATCCCCACGAGCCGATCCAGCGCGGGGGATTTCGGATCGGCCTGGATCAATCGCCACAGGGCGAATGCCTGGCCTGGGTTGTGTTCCTGTTTAGCCGCGGCCACCACGAGGGTACGTTCCTCTTCGCTGGTGATGGCCGCTTGCAATTTGGCCAGCGATTCCATCGCGTGCAGGCGGTCGAGTGAATCTTCGCGCAGCAAAACCGCGCGAATTTTTTCGATGTACCTTTGCCGCATTACATGCACCGGTTCGGCCTGAGCCAACACCCGCCACACGCCGATTCGGTATTCCGGCGTCTGCTCATCGGCTTGAGGGCGAAAGGCCGCGAGGACCGGCTCGGCGTTGTCTAGCATCAGCAGGTATTCCGCCGCGTGGACACTGCTCCACTCGCCTTGTGCTTCCAGAGACGCTACCAGCAGCCGCTCGCAGTCTGCCCGCGTATCCTCTTCGGCCAAGACCGGACGAGTGGCCTGCAGGCAAATGACCGTAAGCAGCGCAATCAGTGAAATATTTTTCATTATGCATGCCTTAACGAACATGGTTGGCCGGTGCATAGGCGGCCAGGGTACTCCCGGTGTTGAACGATAGTGGCAGCTTGCGGACTTCGCTTGAGTCGAGCGGCAGCTCTCCCTTGCGCATCCGGGAAAGCAATTCCACCGCCTGCTGACCCAGCCCCACTTCATCGACCGTGACCGAAGCCAAGTGACTTGCCAGTCCACTGCCTCGCACCCTGCCACCGAAACCGATGATCGAAATATCTTGAGGGACGCGCAATCCGCGCTGGGCCGCGAGCACGTAGAGGTTTTCGGCCAAGGAATCGAAACCGCAGAAGATCGCCGTGGGTGGGTTGTCGCTTTCCAGCATTTTGTCGAGTGCGGTCGCGCAAGCCGCCGCGATCCGCGGGGTGTCGATCGCGGCGGTATCGGTGGGACCAAACGAGGAGACGTGAACCCCCTCGCCCACCGCTTTCTTCAATCCCTTCAAGTACGCGGTCGAGGCCTGGCTGACACCACTGGTGAAAAAGGCCACGCTGCGATGCCCCGCCTTGCGTAGCTCCTCACCGGCGCGGATGCCGACATCTTCAAACGGAATGGCGATCAACGGGGCCTCGGCTCCGGCGACCGGTCGGGAACAGCAGACCACCGGAATCCCATGCTTCTGCAACTGGCGGACATGAAACGCCGGGGTGGTGGTCGTGGTCGGGACGATCGCCACGCCGGCGACTTTCAAATCGATCAACTGCAGAATCGCGCTCGCCTGCTTGTCGATGTCGTTATTGGAATTGCAGACGATCACCTGATTATGCAGTTCGGCCGCCGCGCGTTCGAAACTTCGCTGAAGCGACGGATAAAACGCCGTATCGGTCTCCGGCACAACCAAGGCATAGAGGTCTTGCGATTTGCGGAGCCGCTGTTTCGCCTCGTCATGGACAAAGGTCCCTTTGCCATGGATGCGGCAGACCAAGCCATCCTTTTCCAACGCGGCAAGGGCCTGGCGCACAGTGCTCCGCGCGACCTGGAGGCTCTCGGCCAACCGGTTTTCCGACGGCAACGCGGCACCCGCTTTGAGCGACCCGGACTCGATTTGAGAGACAACATACTCCCTCAACTGCTCGTACTTCGGCAGCGCCGAAACCTCTGAGCCGGTAGTGAGCCCCGAACCCTCGCCTAAGCCCATGCGATCCGCCCTTGGGTGAAGTGAAACAAAACTGGTACGGACCTGATCATACCACTGGAATTGGATTCGTCAATGCTCGCCCCCCTGCAAAAAGACAGGCACATGGTTCGGAAATACCAGCTTTTTAGCCAGTGCGAGCCTGGGAAGAAAATGACCAGGTACAGACGCAGCAGATTATTTTAATGTTTTTTGGTACGTACCTATTGCATTCCTGTCGGGGCGGTCGTAAACTGGATTTACGCCTAGGAAAGGACTTTTTTTGGGCGCAGGAAAGTTGGTGTCGATTTTGAGGCGATCGGCACCCATCGCAATCGCGTCATTATTTATCCACGGAAGAGGCTGGCTATTCCGGTCTCGCCACCTATCTTTCACCGTCAGGCGAAGGAACAACGAGAGAAGCAGGCACTACGTTCGACGACCCCATCTCATGCACCGCTCTTTTCCATAGCAACCTTGGGAGAACAAGAATGTCCAAAATCCATCTATCCAGATCCCCGTCTCGCCGCGCGTTTACGCTGGTCGAGCTACTGGTGGTCATCGCCATCATTGGAGTGCTCGTCGCTTTGTTGCTGCCCGCTGTGCAGCAGGCACGCGAGGCCGCCCGGCGGATGCAATGCAGTAACAACTTGAAACAATTGGGACTAGCGCTGCACAACTACCATGACACGCACGGTAGCTTTCCTCCTGGCGCTATTTCGGAGAACTTCTTAAGTTGGGCAGTTTTTATCTTGCCGCAAATGGAGCAAGGTGCGCGCCATGATCTGTTTAACTTCAATGCTGGAAGTTATACAGACGCGAATAAGCAAGAACACGGGTTGAATCGGATTGACGGTTATCTCTGTCCTAGCAGCGACGCCTTACTCAGCTTGGACCCCGGCCGGCCGGACGATTTCACATTACACTACAATGGAGTTGCCGGCCCCAAAGGTATCAACCCGGTCACGCTGGACGATTACAAGCTCGCAGAGCCTTCCTCTTCGCGCGGCGGCATGGCCACCCAGGGTGTCATGTACATTAACAGCAAGACCGGGTTTCGCTCGGTGATCGACGGAACGTCGAATACATTCGCGATCGGTGAAAGCTCGTGGGTCAAGAAGAACAAATTTCGCAACTGGATACGCGGCGGCACTTACAAAGACACTGCGTCCGCCTCTGCTTATGAGACGGATCCCATGCTAGACGCTTGCCGGAACGTCGCGTTCGCGATCAATTCCGACTACACAGGCGGAACCAGCCCGGCAGGTTGGAATGACGTTTGCTATGGCAGTCAGCATCCGGGAGGAACGATGTTCTTGCAGTGCGACGGCTCGGTTCGATTCGTTGCTGAAACGATCGATTTCGACGTTTATCTTGCCTTGGCAAGCCGCAACGGAGAAGAGGTCGTCAGTGGCGATTAAGCGACGCGACTTCGCCGCAAGCATCCCTTGCTTCCTCTTTCCATAGCAACCTTGGGAGAATAAGAATGTCCAAAGTCGATCTATCCAGATTCCCGTCTCGCCGCGGATTTACGCTAGTCGAGCTTCTGGTGGTCATCGCCATCATCGGAGTGCTCGTCGCGTTATTGTTACCGGCGGTGCAACAGGCACGCGAAGCGGCGCGGCGAATGCAATGCAGTAACCACTTGAAACAATTGGGACTGGCGCTGCACAACTACCATGACACGCACGGCAGCTTTCCTCCCGGCGGTATTTCGGAGAACTTCTTAAGTTGGGCAGTTTTTATCTTGCCGCAAATGGAGCAAAGTGCGCTTCACGATCTATTCGATTTCAATAGAGGAAGTTATTCAGTTGGCGACTATAAGGATGAACTCGGGCTGAATCGGATTGACGGTTATCTCTGTCCTAGCAGCGACGTCTTATACAGCTTGGATCCCGGTCGGCCGGATGATTTTACACTGCACTACAACGGAGTTGCCGGCCCCAAAGGTATCAACCCGGTCACGCTAGACGATTACAAAGTCGCAGAGTCTTCCTCTTCGCGCGGCGGCATGGCCACCCAGGGTGTCATGTACATTAACAGCAAGACCGGGTTTCGCTCGGTGATCGACGGAACGTCGAATACATTCGCGATCGGTGAAAGCTCGTGGGTCAAGAAGAACAAATTTCGCAACTGGATACGCGGCGGCACTTACAAAGACACTGCGTCCGCCTCTGCTTATGAGACGGATCCCATGCTAGACGCTTGCCGGAACGTCGCGTTCGCGATCAATTCCGACTACACAGGCGGAACCAGCCCGGCAGGTTGGAATGACGTTTGCTATGGCAGTCAGCATCCGGGAGGAACGATGTTCTTGCAGTGCGACGGCTCGGTTCGATTCGTTGCCGAATCGATCGATTTCGATATTTATCTTGCCTTGGCAAGCCGCAACGGCGAAGAGGTCGTCAGTAGCGATTAAGCGACGCGGCTTCGCCGCAAGCATCCTTGCCTCCTCTCCGTTCACAAAAAAGTGGAGCGTCCTCATGAAAAAGATGATTCGGCGTGCGTTTGTGCTGACGATCGGTCTCGTCAGCCTCTGCGGAGCATTGGGCTGTGGTGCCGATGATTCGGGGTCGCGCTTTCAGCTTTCCGGTACGGTCACCTATGAAGGAAAACCCGTTCCGTTTGGACGGATCGACTTCGTTCCCGATTCGACCGCCGGGAACTCGGGACCGGCGGGCTACGCCGACATCGTCGATGGCAAGTACGATACTTCGAAAACAGGCAAGGGAACTTCTGGAGGTGCCTATGTAGCCAACGTCTCCGGTTCGTCCGCTCCTCCTGTTGTTCAGACGGTGGGGGACGAAGAGTTTTTTAAAAATCCTCCAGCGGTGACAACATCGCTCTTTCAAAACGTCCGCATCAAAACCGACATCCCCAAAGAGACATCGACCATCGACTTTGAGGTTCCCTCGGCAGCCAATTAGCGAGGCCAATAAACGCCTCGCTCCCACCTTTCTCTCGGTTTTCAGCAAAGGCATACGACAACATGAACGTCCGAACCTCGGCGCTATTGGCGACTTACCTCTTCTGTGCGGCAGTTCCTGCTTTGACTTATGCGGATCGCCCGGCCGTTTCCGTAGAAGTCGATAAAATCTGGGACGCCGGCAAGCACAACGCATTTACCGACCTGATCCACTTTCAGGGGAAGTGGTTCTGCGTGTTTCGTGAGGGAAGTGCGCACGTTTCTCCTGATGGTTCGCTGCGCGTGCTGGCATCGGAAGATGGCCAAAAGTGGCAATCGGTCGCGTTAATTTCAAGCGCCGGATTAGATCTCCGCGACGCCAAGATCTGCGTCACGCCGGACAATCAACTCATGCTGACCGGGGCCGGCGTCACGCAATCGCCGCAAGAGAAATCGCACCAGTCGTTCGTCTGGCTTTCACCGGATGGAAGCCAGTGGAGCAAGCCCCATGCGGTCGGAGATCGCAACTATTGGATCTGGCGCGTCACATGGCACAAGGGGACGGCGTATGCGGTCGGCTATAAAACTGGCCTGTCCGATCGAACAAAAGAAGGACGCGTTCGTCTCTACCGCAGTGAAGACGGCAAGAAATTCGAGACGTTGGTCGACGACCTGGGGCTTCGCAGCCATCCCAACGAGTCGAGTCTCGCATTCCTGGAGGATGGCACCGCGCTGTGCTTGGTGCGCCGGGATGGGAAGCCTGAAAACGGGGCACTGCTTGGCACGGCTCGGCCTCCCTATACGGAATGGAATTGGAAAGACTTGGGGATTCGAATCGGGGGGCCGCAACTGCTGCAATTGCCGAGCGGCGAATTCATCGTCTCCGGTCGCGACTATCCCAAAGGTGCCAAAACCAAAGTTTGGAGTTTGGACCTGACTAAGCCGGCGCTGCAAGAGTTGGTCACGCTCCCCAGCGGCGGCGACACCAGCTATCCCGGTTTGGTTTTTCACGATGACAAACTGTGGGTTAGCTACTACTCGTCTCATGAAGGGAAGACGAGCATCTATCTCGCCCAGGTTCAGCTTCCGTAGATCGCTTCGTCGTCGTAAGCGTCCTCGGCAAATGGCCTCCTAAAATTTAGCAACAGGACAGTATCCCTATGACCCATCTTTCGCTTCTTTCCTACCACCTCTTCGCTGACGTAAGATGCAGCGTCTGGATCGGTGCTTTACTGGCAGTGTTCATCTGGTGCGGTCAAGCGGAGTCAGCCGACAAAAGCTCGCCACAACTGCAGGTCGCAGCCGCGCGCTTTGGAATCACGCCCAGCAAAGTGATCAAGACCAACACCGCTAAGTTGGCAAAGGAAGCGAGGATCGCCGGTCCGCTAAAAACGACCGTGACTTTGCTGGACGATGGTAAGGCGATGGTCTGTTGCATCTGCTGCGACTGGGTCAAAATCCCTCGGAATGCGATGCAATTGTTTCGACGTGCATTGGCGATCGAATTGGCGATTCCGGAGGACCAAGTCATCTTTTTTGCGTCGCATAACCACAGCGACACGTCGCTGATCCTTGACGAATCGGGCGGCTTTGAATGGGGCTTGCCTCCTTACGAGGGACCTCCCGCACAACTGAACGAAATTGGTCACGAGCTTCTGGATCACCTTTTAGCGAGTGTCAAAACGCTGAAAAGCGATCTGCAGCCAGCGACGATCTGGTGGAGCGTTGGCAATGAGGATCGCATCACCTACAACCGCAAAGGGCGACGTGCCGATGGTTCGACATTCCTGATGCGAGAAGAAGATCGCATTCAGCAGGGAACCGACTTTCGCGGCGATATTGACACGCAAGCGCCGGTCATCGTGTTCAAAAACGAACGCGGCGAACCGATCGTCGCCTGGGTGCAGTTCACCGGCCATCCGGTGACCAGTTTTTCGCCGGAAGAACCGGTGGTGTTTGGCGATTATCCCGCAATCGCATGCGATTACTTGGGCAAGAAGCTAGGCGATGGCGAGAATGAAGTACCGGTGGCGTTCTTTCAAGGATGCGCCGGCGACGTCAACTCGAAAGAGATGTTTCGCGGCGGCGTGAAGCGGGCTATTGAATTTGGCGAGATGTTGGGTCAGTCGTATGTGGCCGCATTGCCAAACTTGAAAAAGTCCGAACGTGGCGATCTCGATTTTGCTTTCTCCGTCGCCAAATTGCCGCTGGCCGAATTGCCGTCCGAGGAAGCGTTGCGACGTGATCTAGCGGAGATTGAGGATTTCATTCGCCGCGCAAGAAATGGAGACGAAAACGCCCTGCATTGTGTGGGGCTGAATTTCCCGCGAGATCTGTCACCGGAATATCGTGCCGGTCTCGTCGACCGAGTACGAATGTGGACGGAGTGGGCGCTTGAGATCCGACAGTCGGGCGGCGATGATCCCTTGCCCGAACATTTACCGGTCAGTCTTTGGATCGTGCGCGTGGGAGACATCGGACTCGCTGGGATGCCACTCGAGCCATTTCAGGGAATCGGGAGACAGATTCGGCGCGACGCCGAATTGCCGCTCGTCCTCACTTGCGGATACGCGAACTATACGATGGGATACATCCCTGACGGGCCGAACGTCAATGATCGCGAATACATGAGCTCGTTTCATCGCTATTCGGCATCAGAAAACAAGTCGATTCGCCCGCGTCCCCCCTTAAAAGTTCCCGGAGGGGATGTCATTGCTCAAGAAACGGTGCGCATTTTAAATCAGATGGCGGGAGAATCCGTTGAATGATAACGACGGCTTAGTTCAATTGGGACTTCATGCCGAAGTGGATCCAAACGTCCAACTCGGCTATAAGTATCCCGCATGTCGTCAGCCAACAATCATCGGTGATAACGCCGTAATTCGTTCTGGAAGTGTGATCTATGTCGATACGCAGATCGGCGATCGGTTTACCTGCGGGCATAACGTCATCATTCGGGCAAACTGCCGCATCGGCGACGATGTCGTTATATTGCACCAAACGTCGCTAGAAGGAAATCTGACGATTGGTTCCGGCGTCAAGCTGATGGCACACGTTTACGTTTGCAGCACAACCGAAATTGCGGACGAAACGTTCGTGGGACCAGGTACAGTCTTTTTGAACGACAAGTACCCGATGCGGCGCCGTGGTGCAGTGCAAGGACCACGCATCGAGAAAGGCGCCGCGATTGGCGGTCACGTAACGCTTTGTCCGGGTGTGACTATCGGTGCCGGTGCCATTGTAGGAGCCGGCACATTGGTCCATCGCAACGTGCCGCCAAGAATGTTGGCCATGGGAGTTCCCATGAAATTACATGCGTTGCCGGAAAGTCTTCCGGAGGAGAACATCTCTGATCTCTTGTTCGGATCCTCAGATCTATGGGGGAGAAGAACTGGAATGGATTCAACGCGATAACTGCCTTCGAGGCGTTTTGCCAGATTCCGCCAGCACGACGTTGCTCACGCTGCTTTGTGTTTTTCATTCCCTAGTTGTTTCCAATCGTTAATCGCCTTCACCGATGGCAGGGAACTCTAGAAAACGGGTCGACGTGAGTTCTACTGCCCTACAGATCCCGGCCCTTCGGCTTCACAGTGAGCCATGCTTACTGTTGTAATATGAACTCGTTTCACGTTGTTATTATGGAAGTTGGTAAAAACATGTGTTATAAATTTGTGATGCTATTATCGTATGTCGCTAGTTTGCTTTGCATTCAGGCGACGGTATTGGCAGCCGAGCCGATCGCGATCCAAGGGCGTCGCGAACTGTTTGTCGACGACTATCTAATCGACACGATCAACGGTGCCGAATTATTTTTGCACGAGCCGCATGACGAGGGCGTCGTGTTTCGATTCGACAAACCATGGGAAGGCTTGTTTTGCGGCTATTGCACCATCATTCACACGGACGATAAGTATCAGTTGTACTATCGCGGCGATCCTGTCTTCGGCAGTGACGATAACGGCAACGAAGCGACCTGTTACGCCGAATCGAAAGATGGAATCGACTGGGTCAGACCGGCGATCAATCAGTTTGTTATTCATGGTGTCAAAGATAATAACGTGGTCTTGGCCGATGCGGTGCCGGTGACGCATAATTTTTCACCCTTCTTGGATACTAATCCAGATGCCGACCCAAAGCATCGCTACAAAGCGATTGGCGGAAAGAAGAGCGGATTGGTGGGATATGTTTCGCCGGATGGGATTACCTGGACGAGATTGCAAGACGCACCGGTTATTCGGGACAAAGGTTGGGTGTTTGACTCGCAAAACGTCGCCTTCTGGTCTGCCAGCGAGAAGTGCTATGTCGCCTACTACCGTCGCGCCTCAGAAAATGTGCGCGCGATCGCGCGGACTACGTCCAAAGACTTTGTGAACTGGGAAGAGCCGGTGCAGATGACCTATAGCAACACCAAAAGCGGTACCCCACGCTACCATCTCTACACCAATCAAACGCACCCTTACTTCCGCGCTCCGCACATCTATCTGGCGACCGCCGCCCGATTCATGCCTGGTCGAAAAGTCATCACTCCGCAGCAGGCGGAGGAAATTGGAGTGCATCCTAAATACTTCAATGACACGGCCGATGCCGTCCTGATGACCTCCCGGGGAGGCACAAACTACGATTGCACCTTCGATCAAGGATGGGTCCGGCCTGGCGTTGGCCTAGGCAACTGGGTCTCGCGGACCAACTATCCGGTGCTGAATGTCGTGCAGACCGGCCCGGAAGAGATGTCGCTGTACGTGAACCAAGACTACGGCCAACCCTCTTCCAACATTCACCGTTACTCGCTGCGGCTGGATGGTTTTGCCTCGCTACGAGCCCGGGATGAAGTCGGGACCGCCGTCAGCAAGCCGATCACCTTCACCGGAGAGCAACTCACGATCAATTTCGCGACCTCCGCTGCCGGCAGCGTTCGGGTCGAGATCCAGGACGAAACGGGGAGCCCGATTCCAGGTTATGAGATGAAGAACTCCGAGGAAATCATCGGCAACTCCGTCGACCGAGTCGTCACCTGGAAAGACCAGGGTAGCAACCTCAGCCAAATCGCCGGCAAACCGGTCCGGCTCAAATGGATGGTCGACGATGCCGACCTGTTTTCCTTCCAGTTCACCTCCCCCAAAACCCCCGAAGATCTGGCAACCGGCGCGGAGTAAGCCTCCGCACCTTCCGCGAGTGAAAAAGGGGTCAGGACTCTTTTTCATTAGACGTGTTCAATATTGGGAACGTATCGCGAAAAAGAGTCCTGACCCCTTTTTCACGGACAACCGAAGAGAACGACCCATGCGACGACTAATGCACTGCCTACCGATTCTCGGCCTCCTGGCCTTTGGCTTCACCGAAATGCCGACGGCCGAAGGTACCGAGATTGTGAGCGTCCAAAAGATTTGGGATCAGGGCAAACACAATGCGTTTACCGACCTAACGCGGTTCCAGGACCAATGGTTCTGCGTCTTTCGCGAGGGGGACGGACACGTCTCGAAAACAGGTTCGCTCCGTGTTCTAAAATCGAGCGATGGGGAAACGTGGGAATCGGCCGCGCTGATCACGTCCGATACCGCCGACCTCCGCGACGCCAAAATCTCGGTCACACCGGACGGGAAGCTGTGCCTGGCTGGGGCCGGAGCGATGCATCAACCGGCCGATGCCAAGCACCTTTCGTATATTTGGTACTCCGAAGATGGCTCGAAGTGGAGCGACGCCGTGGTGATCGGCGACCCCAACTTCTGGATCTGGCGGATCACCTGGCACGAAGGGGCCGCGTATGGTGTTGGCTATAGCACCACCTCAGAGCGTGCCGCGCGGCTCTACAAAAGCGAAGATGGCAAAACTTTCAAGCAGGTCGGTTCCGACTTCGCCATTGATGGTTACATGAACGAAACCGGACTCCTGTTTCTCGAAGATAACACCGCGATGTGTCTGATTCGCCGTGATGGCAACCCCAGCGACGCCCTACTCGGCACCGCCGCTCCTCCCTACACCGACTGGACCTGGAAAAGCCTGGGCACTTACGTCGGCGGGCCGGAAATGATCAAGCTGGAAGATGGCCGGTTCATTGTGGGTGGTCGAATTCGAGCCACTGGGGGTGCGAAAACCCAGCTCTGGCAACTCGAACCCACCAAGGCCAAGCTCACCGAACTCGTGACACTCCCCTCTGGCGGCGACACCAGCTACCCGGGCCTCGCTTATCACGAGGGGGAATTGTGGGTCAGCTACTATTCATCGCACGAGGGGAAAACCAATATTTATTTGGCGAAGGTTAAGTTGCCGAAGGCGGAGTAGGTGATGTGAGGAAAGGGACCTGCCGGACTTTATGCCGTCCGGCAGGAATTGTGATTAAGAGTAAGATTATGATTAAGAATTGGGGCATGGGCGGAAACTAGGAATGACGACAAACGATGATTGACGCTGGAGAGGAATTGCTGACGACCTATCGCCGGGATGGGGTTGCGACCATTCGGGGTTTGTTCTCTGCGGAACTGGTCGCACAGATTCGAGTGGAGCTTGACCGATATGTTGCGGACCAACTGCCCGCCAAGCCGGCCGATGCCTGCACTTGGGAAGCGGATGGGACGACGATCCGCAACCTGTGGCGGCTAGAGCGGTATAGTGATTACTTTCAGCGGCTCGCCGAGAGTGTGCCGGTTGTTGGGTTGGCCCGACGACTTCTTGCGAGCACCCCGGTGCTGATGGGGGTGGAAACATTTAACAAGCCAGCCAAGGTTGGCTCCGGGGTTCCCTGGCATCAGGACAACGCCTATTTCTGCCAATCGCCCCCAAATGTATTATCCTTGTGGGTGGCCCTGGATCGGGTCACTCCGGAGAATGGCCCGGTCGGTTTTATCAAGGGCTCGCACCATGGGGGCATGTTGCCGACTCGGCAATCGGGCGTGCGGGGCAACTCCATCGGCTTGGCGGAACCGCCTCAGGCCGATGCGGAAGACATCTATCGCGCCCTGTTAAGCCCCGGCGACGCCACCGTGCATCACTGCCAAACGGTCCATAGTTCCGAGGGGAACCAGACCGACCACCGGCGACTTGCGCTCTTGTTTGTTTTTCGAGGGAGCGAGACTCAGGTCGATCCGGCCCTCCAAACCGTTTACACCGACGCGGCCACCGCGACCCCACCCGCCTAAGTGCATGAGGATTTCCAGAGCAACTTATGAGTAACCGCGAAGAACTTTTGGAACAATTCGGCTTCCCGATCGACCAAACCACCCCGGAAGGCAAGCTGGTCGACGCCGTCTCGATCGTCGGGACGACCATCTACGCCTCCGGTCAGGTCCCCTTTCGGGGCGAGACCTTGGAGTTTGTCGGCAAAGTCCCCTCGGAGGTCTCCAGCGAGCAAGCAACCGAGGCCGCCGCCCTGTGCGCCGCGAATGTCCTGCGTGCCGTCCGGGCGCAGGTCGGGTCGCTCGACCGGATCGAGCGCGTCCTGCGGATCACCGGCTACGTCAACTCCGACCCTGACTTCACCGCGCAGCATCTGATCATCAACGGGGCCTCGCAGTTGGTCCGCGACGTCTTCGGCGAAAGTGGCCGACATGCCCGGACCGCGCTGGGAATGGCCCAGCTTCCGCTAGGCGCGAGTGTCGAAGTGGAGATGATTTTGCTGCTCAAAGAATAGCCTTTTGGCCCAGTTGGGTCCTCACCTGAAACGCTTCCTATCCCACCGAAATCCTTCCCCGGAGAACCAACCATGATCCGTCCTGCGCACCTTCTGATCGCCGCCCTGTGGGCGATTCTCGTGGCCACTTGCCCTAACGCT
Source organism: Pirellulaceae bacterium (assembly GCA_040880405.1). Taxonomy (GTDB): domain Bacteria; phylum Planctomycetota; class Planctomycetia; order Pirellulales; family Pirellulaceae; genus JBBDIM01. The sequence continues at coordinate 28,790 of JBBDIM010000008.1, forward strand.
CCGGCAACCGCCGCCGAACTGGAACTGCTGGGAGTGGAAAAAATTTGGGATGCCGGCCCCCACAACGCCTTCACCGACCTGATCCGCTACCAGGACAAGTGGGTCTGTGGGTTCCGCGAATCCCCCGCCCACACCGGCGGAGTGAAAGACTCCAAGGTCCGCGTGATCGTTTCCGATGACGGGAAAGCCTGGGAGTCGATGGCCACGTTGGAGGATCCTCGCGGCGACATCCGCGACGCCAAATTCGGCATCCTCCCGGATGGCCGGTTGATGATGCTGACCGCCATTCAGATGTTCGACACCTCGAAACAGCGGCACCAGTCGTTGGCTTGGTACACCAAGGACCTAAAAACCTGGGAAGGGCCCCACGACCTGGGAGACCCCGACATCTGGACCTGGGGAATTCAATTCCACGAAGGGACCGGCTACTCCATCGGGTATCGCACGGCCAACCCGAAGTTCGCTCGGCTCTACGCGACCCAAGACGGGAAGGAATTCGAGACGCTGGTCGAGGACCTGGAGATCAAAAGCCCCTACCCTAACGAGAGCTCCATCGTCTTCGACCAAGACCACACCGCGTACTGCCTACTGCGGTGCAGCGGCCCGGCCCAGTTCGGCACGGCCAAGCCTCCGTATACCGATTGGACCTGGAAGGTGATGAACGCCCCGGTCGGCGGCCCTGAGCTGATCCAACTTCCCGACGGTCGATTCCTTGGCGGAGGCCGCCTCTACGACGGCAAACAGCGGACCTCGCTCTTCTGGATCGATCCGGAAACCGCTCAACTGACCGAGGCCCTCAAGCTCCCTTCCGGAGGCGACACCTCTTACCCCGGCTTCGTGCTAAAGGACGGCATTCTGCATGTCAGCTACTACTCCTCGCACGAAGGGAAATCGAACATCTACTTCGCCCAGGTGAAAATTCACAACGAGTAGCCGGTGCGGCAATCAGGCCTCGATCAACAACTAAAAAAGGCGACCGCTTTAGGTCGCCTTTTTCATTGTTTGCCGGTCGACGGTGGGGTTTAATCCTTTTCGTCTTCTTCTTCTTCGACGTCATCGTCGTCGTCGTCCCAGTCGTCGTCCTCTTCATCCTCAAGGTCGTCTTCCTCAGCTTCGTCGTCGTCTTCGACCTCTACCCAGGGGTCATCATCATCATCATCATCATCATCGTCGTCATCATCGTCGTCATCATCATCCAGGTCGTCGTCGTCGTCGAGGTCATCGTCGACATCATCTTCCTCCACGTCGTCATCGTCGTCGTCGTCATCTTCGTCGTCGAAGTCCTCATCCCAGTCGTCGTCTTCCTCGTCGTCATCGACGTCGACATCGAGGCCTTCCTCGTCTTTTCCTTCGTACAGATCGTCCTCTTCGTCTTCGATCGGAGGGGCCTGGGCGGTCGGCGCGGTGGGTACGGCCAGTTCATCCCACTGGGCGTTGGGATCAAGCTGAGGCTGCATGAGTTGAGTGAGGGGGGCAATTACGGTCGACACCGCTGTCTCCTTATCGTCGTGGGAAGGTTCCGAGAGGGCACCGTCTGTTGGGTCCGGCCCCCCGCGAAATTCTTGACTTCTAGGTAAATCCTCAAGACCGCGAAAACCAAAGGTTCTTAAAAAATGCCGTGTGGTGGAGTACAGGAAGGGACGACCCAGTTCCTCGCTCCGACCTTTGATTTGCACCAAGTCGCGATCCATCAACTGACGAACAATCTCGCCACAACTGACTCCGCGAATCGCCTCGACATCCGCCCGAGTGATCGGTTGCCGATACGCGATGATCGCCAATGTCTCCAAGGCGGGAGACGATAGCCGAAAATCGGTTTCCGAACCGCCCAAACGGCGGATCCAGTCGGCGAATTTCGGCCGGGTTACCAGTTCGTACCCCCCGGCCACCTCCTCGACACGAAACGCCCTGTGGGCCGCGTCGTAAAGGCGATTCAACGAACGCACTAGTGTACGCGCTTCCGTTCCGTCCGCCAAGTTGGCAAGCTGGGCGATTTTTCGCGTTGGTAACGGTTCCTTCGCCAAAAATAACACCGCTTCCAGTCGCTGCATCCGCCGACTACGGATTTCCGGGCCTTCGGCGCGACGCGGGGGTGTTCGCGGTTTTCTTCGGCACGCGTCCCGCCAAAACTTGCGGCGTTTCTCGGAAGTGGGCCGATTCCCGCCCCAAGCTCTGGGCCAACCCACGGATGCCCGCAACCCACCGGTGGCAGTCCCGCCGGTCAGGCCGCGCCGCGCATGTTGCCGTGGGGGCTTCCGCCTCATGCTGAACCTAGGTCCTTTTCCCGCGCGATGCCTCGCGAATTCATTGCTTTCGCCCGAATGGGAAGTAGTCGACACCATAGAGCCCATTCACGAAATGGGCGATGCCAGATGGAGCCGATTCCACCCTAATGCGTCTCAGTTTTCAGGAAAAATTGGGCCCCGTCACGGCCTTGCGGTCCGCCTGGCTCCCCACAATTGCCCTATTTTGAAATGGGAGGCGGACGCGAGGCCATTGGGAATTATTTCGGGTTAATCGTCACCGATTCGATCGTACGCAACATTGAAGATCTCGGGACTGAAGTAGGTGATTGGCGATACCTCGGGAAGCTGAGTGAGGATCCCCGCGGTTTCCAGGCGTAAGCAATCGGCACGAGCGGTGGGGAAGGTCACGCCCAAGATCTCTGGGAGGGCGGCGACCTGGATGAAGGGGGAGATGAAAAGCTGATCGACGATCTGATTGAGGCGAATGCTCCCGCCACACTCGCTCACCCGCTGCATGATGCTTTCCCTCACATTTTGCAATTGATCGCATCGCTCGATCGTTTCGCTCGCCTGATCAATGGTTGCCTGAAGGCAGAATCGAAGCCAATCGGTCCAGGCCCCGCGTGAACTGACCTCGAACAAGAGATCGCAGTATTCTTCCCGGCGGCGCTCCAGCACATCGCTGAGATAGAGCCACGGTTTTGAGAGTCCGCATTGCTGCTGAAGCATCAGGGCCAGCAATAGCCGACCCACCCGGCCGTTGCCATCGGAAAATGGGTGAATCGTCTCGAACTGGTAATGGCACAGAAAGCAGTGGATCAACGGGTCGGGCGGGGTTGATTGATGGATGTACCTTTCAAGATCGTGGAGACCGTCCTTGATCAAATGGGGCGGTGGCGGGACAAATCGCAGGTTACTCCCGATCGCAACTTGGCCATCGCGGAATTGCCCAGGATTTACCCCGGTTCGCGCAATCCCTTGCATCAGAATCTCATGGAGATCCAGGATAAGTCGCAGGGAAAGAGGCAATCCGGAGGCCTGGCCATGCTTGAGAGCCTCGCGACAGTTGTGGACCTCACGCCAATCGGAACGCCGGTTGGGCTGGATGTCCGGTTCCAAATCAAAGAGCAGGAATTCCTTGGCCGTGATGTAGGTCCCTTCCAGTCGGCTCGATTGCAGGGCTTCGCGGCTTTCCAAGGGACGCAAGAGAATGCCCGGGTTCGGCAAGTTACGTCCAATCCCCTCGAGCAACGCCACCTTGGCTTTGGCCTCGGCCAGCAAGGGCCAAAGGGCGGTATCAAATTCAAACCGACTCGGTAGCGTCTCTGGAACGAAGGCACTACCACCGCCCGGCAAGGAAACGAGCTGCCCTGGGGAATTGGGTCCGAATCGGGTCTCGTCCATCGCTTTTTCCGTGGGGTGGGTGGATGGGGCTAGCCTGCCTATTAAAATAACAGGCCCAAAATTTTAATCAAACGGTGGGCATTAAAATTCTCTTGTGCTAGGGAGTTTAACGATATACTGCCCAAGTACTTGCGAATTAAAATGGCGACCTGACATAACCCAAAATTCGTCAATTGGCAGAAGAGACCACTGCCTTAAAGAAGAACTGCTACCCTGCGCAGAGACACCCGAATGGATTGCCGGAGGTGACTCACTCCGCCGAGGCATCCTCCGCCACTTTCCCCGCGGGGCTAATCTCAATCGCCTGAGATCCCACGGCGATCCCCTTTTCCCCTTCGACCAGGACGCGGACGTAGCAGGGGCCGAGGCAGTGGGCCGGGATGGTGAGGACCTGCTGGAAGACGCCCCCTTGGCCAGGGAAGGTGGTGTCGGTCCAGATGTGGTTGTTGGCTTGGTGGTAGGTGGCGTTGAAGCCGGAGAGGTGGTCGTGGTCGGCGGAAAACTCGCGGCGGATCGGAGGTTTTTGGGTGTAGCCGTCGCGGCGACAGACTAGTTCTAGGCGGACGTTGCCGCTCATTGGCAGGCTGCCTCGGACGATTAGTTCCGATCCGGCGTTGGCCGTTTCGGCGACTTCCAATGTGGCATTCTGGGGATGGGAAAGCCGCAACAGTGGATCGCCCAGCAGGTTGAACAGGGCGACGTGTTCGCGGCGCTCCTCTTCCAACAGGCCCGGCTTGGGGCTCATCATTTTGGCCAGCAGGTCGAGCATCTTGCGATTGCCGCTGTTTTGCTTTGCGGCGACCATTTCCTGTTTCGAGAGCAGGATCAATTCGCCCAAGGTCTCCGGGCGCTCGCGGAAGAACTGACCCAGCATTTCGGTCCCCATCACGCTCATCGCGTACGGCATGGTGACCCTTGAACCGGCGAGTGCGGCGACTGGCCCCCCTTCGGCGCGGACCATGTGTTCCGCCAGGCAATCGGCGGTCGCGTCGTAGGCACCGCTGTAGCAAGAGAGGAAAATCGCGATCGGCCGCGTCGATTGGTTCTTGAGCAGCGGGACATCGGTCAGCGAAAGGATCGGGTACTGCCCCCCGGGGACTTGGATCTGGTCGAGGTTTTGCGGGTGGCCATGCCCCATGTACACCCAAAACAGCGAACCCTCGTTCAGTTGCCGCAGCATCTCGTCGCGGAACTCGCGGGGATCGGGACAATAAGGGCTTTGCCAACTTCCGTAAGCGACCTGGGCGTGGAAGTGGGGGGGGATCTCGTCGGTTAGGAATTTTTTGGTCGCCCCTTCGAGCATCGCGTCGATCACCGTCCCAAAACCACCCACGCCAGCCACGAAGTTGAGGTTCCGCTGCCAAGCCCCCGGCTTGGCTTGGTTTTCGTAGGCTAAGGTCTTAGCGACGATGACCTTGAGTTGGTCAACGTCTCGGCAGGAGAGCCGCCCGATGGCGAGATCGGGTGTGCCGTCGTCGGTCAGGTCGGCGTACCAGTTATCAGTCGCAAGGTGCGGCTCCGAGCCGAACAGGACATTCACCTGGGCCTGGGCTCGATGGGTCGGCACCCCGGGCGAGACCACCTGCCCCGTAGCGCCGAAGCGGGGGATATCGCCGACGAGGACGACGGTCTTCAGGTGACCGCTTTGGGCCGTGTGGCGGATTGTTTCGCGGATTTTGTCGCTCGATGCGGTCTCGGTCACGACCCCAATCTCATGCCCTTGGGCAGCGCGGTGGGCGAACCAGGGCCGCATTGCCTCGACATATTCCGGCGGGCAGATGACCAAGGTATCGGCCGGCGGGGCTTCCTGGTCCTGTTCGGCCAACGCAGTCCCAGAGAACAAGGCGGAGCAGAATGAGGCGCAGACAAACGCCACGCAGTGCCAGCCCGAGAGTCTGCCGAGGATGGGAAGGGAGAACCGCATGGCCACCAGTGGGTTTTCAGATGCGTTTTCAGGTACATTGTCAGGGATTGTCGGCCTCAGCCGCAATTTGAGTCTAACGCCGGAGGAACACGCGCGACAAGCGTAATTTCCGCAGCGGCTTACTTGCTCCGGAGGGTTGTCGCGTTATACTCAAGGCACGGCAATCACGCGGGTGTGGTTCAATGGTAGAACGAAAGCTTCCCAAGCTTTAGGCGAGGGTTCGATTCCCTTCACCCGCTTTTTTCTATTTTGCCCGACTCTCTGGGGTGACCGTGCCTCAATGTATGCGGCCCAATGCATGTGGCCCGAAAGAGGGGCGTGCTCTGAGGCATGGATTCCCATTGCCTTTGAGCGAGGACCTCCCTAGAATTCTCGCACACGGGAATTCCCTTACCCAGCGATTAGTGAATCCGCTCGTTCAACACCCTGGCTCTCATGCACCTCCGGTCCTCCAAAATGATCACCTGGACGCTGCTCCTAGCACTTGTGCTCGGTGTGTCGGGTGCGTGGGGCGGAAGCGGGTCGTGTGCGAGTTGTTCGGAGGGGACCTGCCAAACGACGGAGGGCGCGGAAAGTTGCTGTAGCCATAAGGCTGTGGCGAAGCCTGCGGTCGCCATTGCGGAAAGAACATCCTGCTGCGAGTCGAGCGGCAATTGTGCAATCACGGCTTTGGCCCGGACGGTCTCAGCTAAAGAATCGCTCAGCGAAACATCTCACGGAATTTGCCGCTGCTGTTTGGTTCGGACCAGCACCAGCGCCGTGGTTGCCGGCAAGACGACCGCAGCCGAGTCTGTAGGACTCCCGGTCGCCGTACTCTCCATTCCCGGCTATCCCGCCGCGGAAATCGCTTGGCACTTGGGCCAAGAGCGACTGCCGCACGAGCAGGACACCTCGCTCAATGTGCTCCTTTGTCGATGGTTGATTTAAATCAGGACCACCCGTCGGTCTGTTCTGATTTGAAGTCAATTTTTCCATCGATATCTTTTGGAGTTTCGTGCTATGAAATTGATCATTGGTACCATCGTTGCCGCCGCTTTGGGTTTGGGTTCGGCTGGCGGAGTCATGGCCGTTAATGGTTCCGGCAGTGCCCAGCCGGCGGGTTGTGCCTGCGTCGATTGCGCCTGCCCAGGCTGCGACGGCGTGACTTGCAGCTGCGAAGAAGCGTGCGAGTGTGGCAAGTGTGGCTGTGCCAAGTAAGGCGTTGCCAGATTGCCCCAAGGGGCAGATGAGTTAAACGATCGGCCCGGTAGAAGTTTTCCACCGGGCCGATTTTTTTGGTGTGAACTGGGATTCTAATCCGGGTGCCATGCCCACGCCCTCCAACGTGGGCATGAGAAGTGAGAGATGATTTTGTCTTCTTGCGGGAAGTCCGGACGCCGGTTTGGGTTCCCTACCTGCCGTTGTCGTCTTCGACAACGTTCCCCTCGCGATCAACCACGTGCGACTCGATTACTTCCGAGTGGGTAGCGCTGCGGTAGAAGCCGTCGGCGGTATGCCGCGAGACGGTGACATTTTGTTTGGCCCACTGCATCGTGCGGTGTTTGAACCAATTGCGGCTCGCCGGAATCAAGAGCGAAAAGCCCAGGGCGTCCGTAATCAGCCCAGGGGTCATCAGCATTCCGCCCGCCAAGAGAATCAGGGCCCCATCCACGAGGGCCTCGGCCGGGAGGCGGCCTTGGCTGAAGTCGCTGCGGACGCGGAACAGCACGGAGAGCCCTTGCCGCTTGGCGAGAAAGGTGCCGACCACGCCGGTCACGATCACCAAGATGAGCGTCGCCCAAATGCTGGTGGCCTTGGCCAAATACAGCAACAGGAACAGCTCGGCCAGGGGCAGGCCGATAAATAGCAGCATTAAGCGAATGAGCACTTGCGCGGTATCCAAGGCATGAGGGGGCAACTGGGGTGAACCGAGATCGCCAGCATTTGAATTGTAGGGGGATCGCCCCTTAGATCCAACCTTGTTCCCGGTACCAATCAGACAAAACTAAGGGGTCGCGATGGTTTCGCGTGCGACCGCGAGTGCCGCTAAAAGATCGTCTCGAATTGCCAGAGTGTGGCCGTGGCACAGGCTGATCCGGAGCAGCGATTCCCCTTCCGGCACCGTGGGTGGTCGAATCCCAGGGACCAGGAATCCGCGTTCTCGAAGCCAGGCAGAAAACCGCAGGCAGGTGGCGGGGCTGCCGAGCAGGATGGGAATGATTTGACTGGTCGACTCCCCCAAAAACCAGCCTTGGGCTCTCAGGTCGGCGCGAAGTTGCTGGGCCGATTCAAGGAGTGCGGTGCGGCGGGTCGGTTCGTCCCTGACGATTTCCAGCGCGGCGAGCATCGCCGCGCAGATCGGTTCTGGGGCGGCGGTCGAAAAAACGTACCCTCTTGCGCGGTTGGTCAGCCAATCGATCAGGTTTCGCGACCCCACCACAAATCCACCATGTCCGCCCAGGGCCTTACTGAGCGTGCCGACGCGGATAGGGACCTCCTCCTCGACGCCGAACTGTTCGCAGAGCCCCCGGCCCTGGGCTCCAAACACGCCGGTTGCATGGGCCTCGTCGACCATCAGCATCGCGTCGTGGTCGTGTGCCAAGCGGACCAGTTCCGGCAGTGGCGCGATGTCGCCATCCATACTGAACAGCGAGTCGGTCACGATCAACCGGCGGCGGAAGGTGCCGGACTGCGTGAGGAGCTTGGTCAGATAGTCCATGTCGGCATGGGGATAAACCCTCACCGTAGCGCGGGACAACCGGGTGCCATCGATAATGCTGGCGTGGTTTTTTGAGTCGCTAAAGATGATGTCTCCCCGGTCCGCCAAAGCGGCGATGACGCTACTGTTGGCCGCGAACCCGGAAGAGAATAGCAGGGCGGCCTCGGCCCCTTCCCACTCGGCAAGTTGGTGTTCCAGCCGAGCGTGCCAGACACCGCGCCCTGTGATTAACGGGCTCGCGCCGGCACCCAGCCCGGTTGCCTGGAGCACTTCACTCGCCGCGTTTGCCAGACGCGGATCGGCGGCCAGGCCGAGATAGTCGTTGCTGCCGAAATTGACGAGCGATTCCCCTTCCCAGTCGATCGTCGCGCCTTGCGGCTGGGTACGAACCTTCAGGTGGCGGCGCAGTTCGAGCCGGTCCAGGGTTTCGAGTTCCTCGGTAAGCCAGTCTAAAGGGAAAGCCATGGGGTGTGAATTTTTTGTGCGCAAGCTATCGTACCAACCGCTCCGCGGAACATTTGCGGAATCGTACACCCTGGCATTTTACGGCTTGGAACGCCAGAGGTGTTGCACCCCAATGTGCCTCAGGTCTTATCGTCGGATAAGAGAAGTTGAATTTGTAATTGAAAAATGACAAATGAAAATTGCAAAATAAAAGCGGTAGGGGCGCGAGCCCGGTCTTTGGCGTGAAATTCACCCAATGGCAACGCCGCCTAATGGAACCCGAACCGGCATCCGGACTTCAAGGAAAAGGCTAAATCCTCTCGCACTTCTCATGCCCACGCTTACGGGCGTGGGCATGGCACCCGGCTTATAAATGGTCTACGTCTGCTTAATGCAGCGGAATCCCGTCAGGTTGCTGGCCATTTCCGGTGGGGTATGTTGGCGAAACCAAGGGTGTCGCTCGGCGGCGAGCTCCCGCGAGTCGCTCGCCCAAGACGCCCCGCGGAGCACTTTGGTGACGCCGCGGTCCGGGCCGGTCGGGTCTTCGGCGGGGGCCAGGTCGTAGGCATCCGCGGAATACCAGTCGTCGCACCACTGCGATACCAAGCCGGACAGATCGTAGAGTCCAAACCGACTGGCAACTGCGTGCCCGACCGGACTGGTCCCGGTCGGTGGCGGATTGACCGCGGTTGGGTGGGAGGCGTTGTTTCTGGCGATGTACTCCCATTGGGCTTCGGTCGGCAGGCGGAGTCCCGCCCAGCGGACGTAGGCCTGGGCATCGTACCAACAGACTTGGACGACCGGGTGGGTCTCGCGGCCAATGATGGAACTACTCGGCCCCGCGGGGGCGGTCCAGTTGGCACCTTGCACCTGCTCCAGTTGCCCAGCTTGAGGGTCAAACACCAGCGATCCGCCCCTTCGCTGGGCCAAGGTTTGAAAACCGGTTTGCTCTACAAACCGCGCGAATTGCTGATTGGTGACCAGCGTGGCGCTCATCTGGAAGGGGCTCAGGCGGACCGTTCGCGCGGCTTGGACGTTATCTGGGCCGTGCGGATTTCCGCGGACGTAAAGTCCCTCGGGAATCGCGCAAAAGGCCTCGGTGTCGACCTGCGAAGAGAGAGTAAGGTTCCCGCCGATTCTCAGTTCCGGCAACTCGGCTTCGCCTTCAGAGCGGTTTCTATTCGCCAAGACCCAGCCGCCGGTCACGCCGCCGAGGATCGCGCCTGCAGAAACGGCGAGCGCGACTCTGCGTGAAATACGAGGCGGTGTGGTTTGCTGAGTTTTTCTCACCCGAAAGAATCCTTTCCTGAGGGCGGTTGGATGGGCCAAGCCAACGGCGGGCCGGGTCAGCTCAATTTCTGTCGCATCCGCCGGCTATACGCTTCCAGTTTTCTGCGTTCGGCCGGACTGAGGGCGTCGATTCCCTGATCGCGGACCTTATCCAACAGGTGTTCCGCCTCCTCGTCCGATTCGCCGTAGGGGTCGGAATCGGTGGGGCTGTGGATCTTTAACTTCGGTTTTCGCTTAAACCGGAACTTGGGCAGGGCAATTCGATCCGGGAAGAATCGTCCAAAATTGACCCCCAGATAAAAGTAAGCGACCCCGAACGCGACCCCTACCAAGTGAACCGAGTGAGCGACGTTGCCTTCCGCTTGGGCGGCACCCATCAGTTCCATCCCCACGATAATGACCCCCAACACCCAAGCGGGAACCGGAATCAAAAAACCGAGATAGATGGTCTCTTTGGGAAAATTGAAGATAAAGAGCATCAGGATGGTTGTGACCGCGCCGGAGGCACCAATCAAGTGTCTTCCTTCCGATCCGCCGAACGCCAAAGCCATGGCGCTCCAGACGACTCCACCAGCCACGATACTAATCAGGTAGATCCGCAGGAACTCCGCCCGGCCATATTTTTCCTCTAGGTTCCGACCGAACATCCAGAGGACAAACATATTGCCAAATAGATGCCAGCCCGCGCTGGGGCCACTCGTGGCGTGCATGAACCCATAGGTTAGGAACTGGAACCACATCCATGGCTTGAGCAGCGTATCGGAGTGAACCGCGAACCATCCTCCGGTCATGTTGACCGTTCGCTCGCCTGTCGCGTTGGTCAGAACCTCGGTGACTTCTGCTTGTCCCAAGTTGAGTTGCAGCACCCAATCCACGAGAAAGATCACGACATTGATGATGACCAATGTCGTACACAGCGATTGGGTTTGGCCCGAGAACGAGAACTGATTGTCATCGTCCTGGGAATATTGCCGATCTTGGAATCCCATAGCCGGTATCGGGAAAGGTGCGGTTCTTGGCGGAAAGCGAGCAGCCACGGGTCCGTAGGACCTGGCTCAACACCTTATCTTAGGGACTCCCGAGGAAAAAGTGCAGTCCTAACACGCTTGCTGAGGGAAGAGGGTGGGGGAAATCGTGGACGGAAGAGCCGGTCACCCCCCCGGCCGGGTCGCCGTTGGGTGGCCGTGGGGCGATGCTAGCGAGGGAGTGTCGCCGCCGATGCCGTTTTGGCCGAGGGCACGGCGACTTCCGCGGCGGCGGTCTCGGATTCTTCTAGATCCAGCCGTTCCAGCACCAGATTTTGGAGGCGAGTAAGTTCGGTTACCAGAGCCTGATTGGCTCGGTAAAATCCGCTATTTTCGCCCAAAGTCTTGGCAAGAAGGTCGACCAACCGATTTTTGTAGTCGGTGATCTGCTGCCGTTCGTATTCGATTTTCGACCGATCCTCTTCCACCTTGGTTTTCTCTTGCGTCCGGTAGGCCAGCAAGGCGTTGGCGGTTTCATTGGCTCGCTCAAGCATCGCCATATCGCGCTGTAGTCCGGCCGCGACGTTTTGGAGATCCTCCGACAATCCCTTGCCGTAATGGAATTCCTGGGCGAAATCGTGCAAGGGGCGGCGGTAAATTCGCTCGTCAACCGTGACGATCCCCTGATCGACCAAGTCTTTGCCGGGGGGCTGATTGGTCGGCAGTAAGGCCTGCTCACCTTTTTTGAACTCGGTAGGGCCACCCTGCTTGAGAAATTCGGTAGCGGCCAAGCCCGTGGCGGGTTCGAAGTCTTGACGGACTCCGGGGGATTCCACCTGGGCGTCCACCTCAACGCTATAGTCCTCTTGGAACGTGACCCGGCTCCAGACATAGCCCTCCGGGTCGTTCGGCTCGGCGGGAGTATCGTGGCGGGCGATTTGATTCAGGGCTTCCTCGGCCGAAGCCTGGGGAACAGTCGCCCGGACGAAGGCACCGCTGATTAGTCCCTGCAGGTTCTCCTCCGGCATTCCGGCAAAAACCTCCTGATCGTCAATCGGCATCCGATCGTACAACACCCAAGTATCATCGCGGTTAATGAGCCTCACTTGTTGCTGGTCGAGTCCGACACTCGGTTCGAGCGTCAGATTGGGGCCATCCACCGTGCGAACCACAAACTCGCCAATGTAATACGCAGGCACCCGAACTTCACGCCCAACGGTATCCTCCGGATCTATAAATCGCATTTCACCAAACACGTACACGACGGAGTTTTGGTCCAAAGACCAAACGGACTCGTCCTCGCCTGGGGCAGGAGCCGCAGCTTCCCCGGCGTCCGCCGCTTCTTCATCGCCCACCGCTTCCTCGTCGGCGGTCGGGGCGCGCATCGCTGGGAGGGGAAGCGAGACACCAATTTGGTTGTTGGCCAATTGTCCTTTTTGGACGGCACGCCAAACACGGCCGCGAGCGTACAACTGCTGTTGCAAAGCGGCCTCGACCCCTCGAGCGTACGCGGTGGAGTTTTCCGCTCGTTGGTGTCGCCCGCTGGGATCAATGGTGCTACCGGTGCGGAGTTTCTCGACGCTCGACTGGACTTGGGCCAATTGCGGCTCCAGGCTGCTGACTTTGGCCTTCCAGGCGGACTCTGTCTTGAGCACCAGCGCAGCCAGAATGACAAACGCGAAGGCGGCGCAGACGGTCAGGAATCCGGCGAGGACATGCAGGACATTCCAATTGGCCGAGTTCAGGTATGCGAACACCCCAAACATCAAGGCCAGGACGGCACAAACTATATAAAAGACGGTCATGCTGGCGGTAGCCCTCGGGAAACGACGGTCTCGATAAACAGGGCAACGAGGGTGGAAAAGCCACCTCGGCGAAGGAAAAGTGCCACCGTGGCGTCGGTTCGCAAAATACTCATTCGTGAAGTACTCAACGGACCCTCAGCTTCAGTGGAATCTCTCCATTGTACTTTAGCCCTTCCGATTTTCATGCAAAAAGTGTGGGCAGGCAAAAAGTCGGGAGAGTTAAGCGATTCCAACCTGAGATGATAAATTGGGAAAAATGCGTCGTCAAGTTCTTTTGTGTCGCCCTTGCCGCTGGTAAATCACAATCTGGCAAGAAGTTACGGTCTCATTGAGATGAACGGGGTCGCAGGCCATTGAATCGTTCAAGTCGGAATAATCGGTCCGCCGAATCATCCCAACAGGGGATCATTTCTCGCGAAATCGTCTCCCGGTGAAAGGTCCCCACCACCACCGCTGGCCCAATCGTCCCGGTTTGGCAGCCAGAACTACTTGTGCAGAGGGGGGGAGTGTAGGGACGGGTTCCTGCCTTGCCCCAGGGTTGGTGAATCGACGAGGAAGAAGACGGAAGTCGATTGCGGCTTCCCCCGTTCCGGACGCTCGACGACACCAAGATGAGACACTTAAGCAACCGCGAGAAGTGGTTGGGTGGCACTAGCGGCTTGTTCGCGAGTGTGTCACCCGCCGCCGAACGACCCAAACAATCGCACCATGAATTTTCACCTTGCAATTTCCAGTCGCTGGCACGAAGCCGTCTTCGGCTTTACGGCGATTCTTGTGGCGACGCTGCTCCTTCCCGGTTGCCGTCATTCACGCGCTCAATATCGGGAGCAAGCGGATCGTGTGAACTACGACATCATCGCGGAAAAAGTGAACGACCCGCGGTGGGATATTGGTGACTTCCGGATCCAACCCCCATCCGACTCGCGGATGTTCGATCCGAACCGGCCGGACCATCCGCCGATGCCGTTGGACGACCCGGCGTCGAACCGCTACATGCAGATCGTCGACGACAAATATGGGTACTGGGGTTGGGAGAAAAATGGGGTCACCGCCGACCGCGATAACCCCGCCTGGATGGCCTATCTTCCTTTGAATGAGAAGGGAGAGCTGATCCTCACCTCGGATCGGACTGTGGAACTCGCGCGGCTCCACTCGCCCGACTATCAGCAGGAACTGGAGGATCTCTATCTCACGGCGCTGGATGTCAATTTCGAGCGGTTCCGGTTCGATGCGCAGTTCTTCGGCGGGATCGATCTGTTTTACACGGCCGACGGTCGTTTACGGAGTCCCGGCCCCGGCTCTTCGAGTCGTTTGGATGTTGATTCCGGCATTCAGATGCAAAAGCTGGGAGCCACCGGGAGCGAGTTCGTGGTTGGCTTGGCCAACACGCTGATGTGGGAGTTCTCCGGACCCAATACCGATTCCGTGAATACCCTGCTCGACTTCACCTTGATCCAGCCGCTGCTGCGGGGTGGCGGGCGGAGGGTTGTTTTGGAACAACTCACCCAGCGGGAACGAGACCTGCTCGCGAATGTGCGGCAGATGCAGCGATTCAATCAAGCGTTCTATCTGGAAGTGGTCGCCGGGCGGACCGCGAATATCGGGCCGAACCGAGGTGGCGGATTCCCGCCGGTGGGACCGACCGGGCGATTCAATGTCGGCGGCTATATGGGACTGCTCCAACAAGAGCAGAATATCCGCAACCAGGAGTCGAACATCGCGGCCCTTCGTAGTAGCCTGGCCCAGCTAGAGGCCTTTTTCGAAGCGGGTCGAATCGACTCGTTCCAGGTGGAGCTGACGCGGCAATCGCTGTTTCGCGAACAAAGTTCGTTGTTGACGGCCAAGGCGAATTTCCAAGACACGCTGGATCGCTACAAGCTCCAACTGGGGCTCCCTCCGGAAGTCGAAGCGCGCCTCGGAGAGGACGAATTCTTCGCCCAGTACAACCTGATCGACCCGGCGTTTACACCGGTCAGTAACTATTTAAACGACGTCCAAGTGGCGGTCGGCAATATCCTGTTGGAGGTGCTGCCCGATCCGGAGATGAAAGCCGAGCCCGCGCTCGATCCGCTGGAAGTCGACCCGGCGGAAGATGTCCCGCTGAACAACCTTGCGCTACCGCCGGAATTGGTTTGGGACGAAGAGGTGGAGAATCGCCTGCGGGAATTGCAGGCGATGATCCGGCGGATTCAGACGATTGTCGACACGGTCGATCAAGACTTCTTCCCGTTGGTCCGCCGCGACGTACAGCAGTTCGAAGAGCTGTTGCCGCTGCGAGAAGCGGACCTGCGAACGATTCAGAACAAACTGGCGAACTACGAGCGTGAAGAGGAAGAGACGATCCCCGAGGAAGCGGTCTCTTCCGGTGTCCTAAGCGTGGCCCGCTTGCAGCGTCTTCCCCCGCAGTTGGACCAAATCATGGCGGATTTGACGCTGCAGTTCGCTAGCCACCAGGAAAACCTCCGCGACTTGGATCAAGGAATCGAGCAACTGCTGCTGGAAGGCCCTGAGCTCGAGCCGAGTGAACTGTTTCTTCGCGCACAACAAGGTGTCTTCAATCCGGTTCCGGACGAGCTCAACCGCTTGATCTCCGACGTGCTCGGGCTGTCACTGGTTCAGGCGAGGGCCCGGACCGAGTCGATCACGTTGGTGCCGGTCGATATCGATTCCGATACCGCGCTCGAGGTGGCAAGATTCAATCGTCTCGACTGGATGAACGCGCGGGCCGCGTTGGTCGATTCCTGGCGGTCCATCGAAGTGGTCGCCAATGCCCTGGAGGCCGACCTGGACATCGTCTTCTCTGGAGACATCGGCACGGTGGGTGACAATCCGGTCGACTTTCGATCCACCACCGGCCGGCTGCGGGTTGGCTTGCAGTGGGATGCTCCCTTGACGCGCGTTGTGGAGCGCAATGCCTACCGCGAGGCCCAGATCAACTACCAGCGAACGCGGCGGTC
The DNA here is from genome assembly GCA_040880405.1 of Pirellulaceae bacterium. Classification (GTDB taxonomy): domain Bacteria; phylum Planctomycetota; class Planctomycetia; order Pirellulales; family Pirellulaceae; genus JBBDIM01. The sequence goes on from JBBDIM010000008.1 coordinate 44,523, forward strand.
CTATTATCAATTCCGGGATGAGATTTCCCGTGGGCTGCGTGATACGATCCGGACGCTGGAGCTGAATCAAATCAACTTCGAACTGCGTCGTGCAGCCGTCCAGGTCGCGATTTCCCAGGTAGAGCGGACCCAACTCCGGTTGCAAGAGCCCGCGAAGCCAAATCAGGACGGAGTCCAATTCGATTCATCGACCGCGCGCGACTTAATCAACGCGTTGGACAGCCTGCTCGCCGCGCAAAACGACTTCCTGAGTGTCGGCGTCGATTACGAGATCCTCCGCCGCGGCCTGGATGTCGATATGGGAACCATCCAATTGGACCCGAGCGGCATTTGGATCGACCCCGGTCCGGTCGATGGGGAGTTTTGGCGTCGCCAAATCGGCAAGCTGGAAGCGGAGGAGCAAAGCGAACTGGGCGAGGAGCTGATCTCGCCCCGCGCGGCGGAACAGCTCCCGGACTTGGAGAGCACGCCCCTGGAAAATGTTCCTCCCGCCGCACCACCCTTGGAGAACGCGCCCCCCGCGGATCAACCGCTCGATGTCCGAGCCCTAAGACCAACCGCGGTGGAACCAGCAAAGTTCGAAAACCGACTCCGGTAAGGTTAGGCCAACGGCGAAAGGGCATTGGTACCCGGGAATCTTTTGGCGATTCACCACTTAAGATGCCATTCAACCTCTTAGTCCCAAAGGGACGTCTCACGCCAGCCCAGGACGAAGTCCTGGGTTCAGGATTCCATGAATATTCAAGAGTCCTGAAGGGACGATTCAAACAGAAATCATCGATTGAATCGTCCCTTCAGGACTCTCATTTTTACGTTAACCATTAACTGCCCACTCTGTCGCGTGGACATGGCGATTGGAGCGTAGCCACGCTTGCCAAAAGCGTGGGGGAAGTGCTCACCCGCTTCGCCCCAGGGTTCAACGCAAATCGTGGGGCCCCCACGGTCTTTGCGACCGTGGCTACGTAAGAAGTGCGTGGACATGGCACCCGAGGATTATCTCGGCTTGAGTCCTAATTACGCCGCGTAGGCTTCGTTGCCGGTAACATCCTCGTCCTTATACAGGAGCCGGTAGGTGGCGCTTTTTTGGAGAAGTTGTTCGTGGGTGCCGGTCGCTTCGATCTGGCCGTGGTTCATTACCACGATCCGATCTGCCAGCGCCAGCGAGCTGGCTCGGTGCGTGATGAGGATCGCGGTTCGGTCCTCAATGCACGTGCGGAGGCTTTCGTGGATCAGGCGTTCGCTATCGAGATCGATCTGGCTGGTCGCTTCGTCCATGATGATGATATCGGGGTCGCGCAGCAGGGCCCTCGCGATCGAAATCCGTTGCCGCTGACCGCCGGAGAGGCTGGTTCCCATTTCGCCGCACACGGTCGCGTACCCGTTTTCCATGTGGGTTTGCACGAATTCATCGACATGGGCTAGTTTCGCGGCGGTGATGACCTCTTCGTCGGTCGCGTCGAGCCTTCCGTAGCGGATGTTCTCGAGGATCGTATCGTTGAACAGAATTGTGTTTTGCGTGACCAGGGCCATCCGCTCGCGGAGGTCCCGTTGCCGCAGGTCGCGGAGGTCGACACCACCCATGGTTACTTGGCCGCGCGCGGGGTCGTAGAACCGGAGCAGGAGGTTAATCATGGTGCTCTTTCCGCAGCCGTTGGGTCCGACGATCGCGATCGTCTCGCCCTGAGGCACCTCCAGCGAGACATCACGCAGCACCGGCATGTTATCGGAGTAGCGAAAGTCGATGTGCTCGAACTTCAAGTCGCGTCCCACGGACTTGATGTCCACCGGGTGCTCGGGGTCCTTAATCGAAGGCTCGGAGTCCATGATCTCGTAAAATCGCTCGGCACCCGCCATGCCGCTTTGGACCCCACCAAACACGTCCCCCATCTTCCGGATCGGATCGCTACAGCCGATTAGAAAGGCGTAAAACGCCATGATCGAACCGAACTCCATCGGCTTGGAGGCCAGTGGAATTCCCCAGATATGGGTCTCTTGGTTCATTACCAAATATCCACCGACGACCAACGAAAGGCAGATCATGCCGATCCCCAGCACTTCGTTGTTCATCCGCACCATCGCGCTGAGGAACTGGATGCGGAGTTTGTTTCGGAAGTGATCATTCAGCTTCTGGTTGAATCGTTGTTTCTCGAATTCCTCGTTGCCGTACGCTTTGACCACGAAATAGCCCTGCATGATTTGGATAAAGAAGGCGATCTTCTTGCCGTTGAGCTGCATGAGGGTCCGGCTCAACGATTTGACCGCCATCGACAGCATATACAGAACATAGCCGGCGATCGGGGCGATCAACAGCGAGACGAGCAGCAATCGCCAGTTGATGTAGGCGGCACCTGCCATGCAGGCGATCATCTTGATTGGCTCGCGGACGGTTTTGCCGACCAAGGTTTCGATCGCGCCGCCGATTGCGCCAACATCGCCGCTCATCCGCGCGGTGGAGTCGCCTGAGTTCTTGGTGATCCCCTTCCCGAGCCGAATTTCCAGCATTTTCGCGAAGAGCAGCCGCTTGAAGTCGAGGACTGTTGACTCGGACGACTTGGCTAGTAGCAGGATGCTAGCGGTCAGGAAAACCCCTTTGAGTAACGTCCCGAGGAGCAAAAATCCGACCAGCAAAAGCAGCGTGTGAAACGGGCTGACCGGAGCGTAGTTCGCGATATAAGGACGGGCCGTATCAACGTGCCCTTTCCGGGATTCGTAGCCCTCCAGCGTCCCCTCGTGAAGGGAGATCTGGGACTGGAGCTTTTCGCGCGTTTTTTGGTCTTCAGCTTGCGCAAGTTCCGCTTCGTGCTGGGCGATCGTCTCTCGCAATGTTGTCGTTTGCCGGGCGTGCTGCTCCGACTCCGCCTCAAGCCATTGGTGCAGGTTTTGGCCCCGGAATACCACTTCCGCGAAGGGGTAGACCACGCCAATGTTCGCGCCCCACAGGACGCCCACCATGACGGAACAAAGCAGCGAACCGATAATCGACCAACGGTAATGCGTGAACGTGTGACGCAGAGCTCGTCCGAGTTCGTTCATACGGAAATCATCAATCAGGCGAGGGAAATCAAAGCCGGAAGGAATACCCCAGGCGTGGGGGCCTCCCTGGGGAGGCCGCGCAGCGGAGTGAATCGACCGGAAGAGACTAGCGAGATTGACTTAGCCGGACAATATCAGTCGGCGAGAGGCCCAAGATTTGCGAAAAAAAGGATGCGTTCAATTACAAGGAGTCGGCGGTCAAGAAGTTCAAGCCGCGGCCCCCGTAATTGACCTTATCCCCGGTGCTTGCTGGGCAGATAAGCCGTAGCGGTTATACAGTCTTGAGCCCAGTCTTTTCGTCCGCGATCGCAGGAATCAGCCAACCATCATGGCCCTGGTCCTGACGTCGATTTCGCCCAACCAGAAATTTCTCTTTGCCGTATCCCATAATCCCCACCGCCGCATCGAAATCCCAGCGGCCGAGCAACTTGAACTCGGAATCGGTCTTCAAAAGCTGGGCCGGCCGGCCGTAGCAGCCCAGCCACCAGTGGCCGTCGTGGTAAGCGGCGGTTTGGATACCTAGCAAGGTTTGGCCGCTGGCGATGACATGCCGCTGGATGAACTTGAAATCAGGGGCATACTGATAGACGTAGTTCTCCTCAATGTCGCCAGGCAAGCCGCCGACCACGTAGAAGTGACCCTCCCGAGAGTCCATTCCCCCGGCCCCATGCACGACTTCCTGCACCTCGTGCCGCGCCAGTTCCTTGAGCGTTTCGGCGTCGTAGACGTAAACCCACGAGTCCGCCTTGCCCGCGGGCTGGTTGAATTTGCCCAGGTTCACCGCGACGTAGATCTTGCCGTCGAGGTAACACAAATCGCCGTGATGATTGGCGGCGGGAACCTCGTGGGTGATTCGGCCTTCGGCATCGGTGCGGACCATGCGGGTGGTATAGGACCAGAAGATCGCGTCCTGCCCGTTGCTACAAACCCCTTGCAAGTGGCCCGGGTAGTGCCCTTCGCAGGAAATCTTTTGGAAGGGGATCGCCCCGGTAGGTTCCTTGCCCATGGCGGCCCAGAGTGGCTCCGCAAGGGTGATTGCTCCGGCCGCGACCAGTGTGTGCCGCAGGAAATCGCGGCGTGACGCGTGGGGAAGCGACAATCTTGGTTTCGAGGGGAACATGGCGGGAGCCTTTCGGGAGGGGAATCTCACCCACAGTTTACTTGAGATCGAAGGTGAAAGAACCCCCGTCGGCCGTGACTTCCGCTTCCAATTGGGACGTGCTGGCTTTTCCGTAACGCTCAGGGATCTCGGGCTTGAGTGGCAGCGTCACCCCTTCCGGCAATTCCTCCGGCGCGGGCTCGTACTTCACAATCTCGACCTGGTAAGAGCCCACCTCGGTGCCGTCGTTGGTCGTGTAGGTGGTCAGTTGAAAACGGCCGCCGGCATCCGTTCGGCCGACGGCACCTTTGCCATCGGTGCGTTTGAACGCCACTAGCGCACCTTCCAGCGGCTGCCCTTGGTAGGTGACGGTTCCCTCGACCGGCACGGTCGGCGGGTACTCGGACTCCGGACCGGCGCATCCGCCCAGGAGCACGCTCCCAACAAAGGCGAGTGCCATCCATCCGGGGGTGAACAACGCAGTCTGAACCATTGCGATACCTCTTGTTCGTCAGAAAACAGAAACCGAAACGGCTAGTTGCTCGAAGACATATCGCCGCCGGAGATCGAGCCCATCGCTCCGAAAACACCGTAAGGGCTGGGGCCGGTAAAGCCGTGGCTGCGAGTTTGGTCTGTTGCGCCGGTATCGATGGTGTCCGCGAAAAAGCGAACCGAGCCGTCGGCGAGTACGGCAACCACACCGCCTGGGTGTTCGCTGCTCGGGGAGAAGACCCCGTACTCACCGTCTCGGGCGTTGGGCGCGTTGGGTGCAAGGACGGTATTGAATCCCACGAAGTGGACATGACCTCGCGTACCACACGACCCGAAGCGGGCATTGACCGCCTGGCCCGCAACAAAGTACTTGCCATCAGAGACGGCCAGGGCGGCGGCGGGGTTATTCCGCAAGCCGGAGAGGCTGGCCATCGCTCGGCGGTGGTCGGTCGATTTGGCCTCGGTCGTGAAGTTGGTGTAAGGCTGGCGGAGCCGTTCGCTCATGACGATCGTGTTGCTCAAACCATCCGTAAACGCGTTGAACTTAACCCAGCGCAAGTAGCTGAACGGCCCGCGTGACTTCGAACCGAGGGGAGCACTGGTGGGGGAACCATCGTTGGTTTCGGTCATGTCATCCCCCTTGCTGAAGGCGTAGTTGACGAGTCGCTGCTCGTAGGCACCGGTGAGGTCGCCGCCTGGGTCGGAAGGACAGCGGAGCATCTCGGGGAAGCCATCGTAACCGACCCAATTATCGAGGGAATCGGGGCCAAACGGAGGGATACCATTATCGGGATCTCCCGCGGCGATGCGGTCGTACATCGGCCCCTGTTCGATGAATGGAAACAGGCCGATATAGCCGCTAAGACGTTTGAACGTCTTGCGTGCGGGCAGCGCGTTATGCGTGTCGTGGTAATTGTGCAGCGCCAAACCGAGTTGCTTCAGGTTGTTGCTGCACTGCATCCGCCGCGCCGCTTCACGGGCCTGCTGCACAGCGGGAAGCAAAAGAGCTACGAGGACGCCGATGATGGCAATCACGACGAGCAGCTCAACGAGCGTGAAACCGGACTGTTTTCGAACAGGCACTTCGGGCCTCCAATCAGTAGTTGGGGAATGAGGACGAATGAAGCATTTGGCAAGCGAGTTACCTAAGGAAGGCAAGGGAGGCTCCCCTTAGGTAAAGAGTAAAAAAATGAAAAACCTACAGTTGACTCCGTCATCCTAACGGTTGGTGCGGAGCGGGTCAATTGAATTGTGGTTACCGTTAAATAGATTTAAGGGTTGGGAAATTAGAGTCGTCCAGCCGGTCCTATTCGCTACCCGGCATTTCGACTCAATCACCGTTTCGAGCCTCAGCCTGCAACATGCCGCTGGCGTGGAAAGGCCTTGACCCTATAACTCGGCTACCAAGGGTGGTGCAACGGCAGGCGTACGCCAATTTGAGGCGACTCAGCCATGCTATGAGGCCCAGTGAGTAGTGACAATTGCTCTTGGTCTTATCTCGGCGGAATTCATGAGATCTTCACCGAGTCCCCGTAGGCCCGAGGATTCCCGTCTCACTTATCCTTCAGCGCCGCGAGCAAAACCGACGCGGGATGCAGCGCCGTTTTGCTGGCTCCGTCGTGGATTTGGTGGCGGCAGGAGGTGCCGGGGGCGGCGATGATCGCTTCCGGGGCGAGTTTGCGGACGGTAGGCAGGAGGACCAGTTCGCCGATTTGCATCGAGATGCTGTAATGCTCCGCCTCGTAGCCAAAAGACCCCGCCATGCCGCAGCAGCCACTGGGGATGGTTTTGACTGTGTAGTTGGCTGGGAGGCTCAGGGCCGCGATGCTGGCCGATTGGCCAATCAGGGCTTTTTGAAAACAGTGGCCATGTAGATGGACCGATTTCGCCTCGTCGGTGAACGCATCGGCCGTGATCCGTCCCGCTACGGCTTCCGTCGCGATGAACTCCTCTAGAGTCAGGCAATGAGGGGAGATGCCCAAAGCCGTGGCCTTGAGGTCCGGGCTACAGAGATCGAGCGCCTCATCACGGAAGGTGAGGATCGCGGAGGGTTCGATCCCGATGATCGGCAACTCCACGCTGACCTTTTCCCCCAGCGCCCGCAGGTTGTGGTCAATCCGCTTGCGGGCCTCGCGCAGCAGTCCTTTGGAGAGCCAAGTCCGGCCACTCTCGCCATGCTCCGGGATCTCGACCGCGTAGCCGAGCCGCTCTAGCAGTTCGATCGCTTGCATCCCGATCGCCGGATCGTGGAAGTTGGTGAACTCGTCGTTGAAGAAGAGCACCCGGCCCATCTTGCCGGCGTTTGCATGGGGCCGATGCTGCTTGTACCACGCCTCCAAGGTTTGCGGGGGCAACAGCGGAATGGTGCGATCTGGGTGAAAGCCAATCATTCCGTTCAAGACCTGGCGGATGATTGGCGTCCCCATCGCGAAATTCCAGAGCCAGCGGAACTTGTGCGCGGTTCGCTGTTTGGCGGTGAAGTCGCCGATTAGTTTGGTCCGCTGGGGGACGCCGTTGGCATCGTAATAGTGTTGCTGGAACTCCGCCTTCAGCTTGGCCATGTCGACCGTCGAGGGGCATTCCTTTTTGCACCCCTTGCAGGAAAGGCACAGGTCCAGCACCTCTTTCAGTTCCGGGCTGTCCAGCGGGTTGACCTTGTCCGACTCCGTGATCACCTGCCGCAGCATGTTGGCGCGGGCGCGGGTGGTGTCCTTTTCGTTCCGCGTCGCCATGAAGCTGGGGCACATGGTGCCTCCCATCAGGTGCGACTTGCGGCAATCGCCAGAGCCGTTGCACATCTCGGCGGCGCCCAGCATCCCGGCGGTCGCGGAGAAATCGAACAGCGTCTCCAGCGGTCGGTCCTTCTGCCCTGGGGTGAACCGCAAGGAGCTGTTCATCGGCGGAGTATCGACGATCTTATTGGGGTTGAAAATCCCCTGCGGGTCCCAGGTTCGCTTGACCTCTTCGACCAGTTGATAGTTCCGCGCGCCAATCATCCGTCGCAAAAACTCGCCTCGGAGGCGGCCATCGCCATGTTCGCCGGAGAGGGAGCCGCGGTACTCTTTCACGAGTTCGGCGATGGTCTGGGCGATCTCGCGGAACATCCGGTTCCCCTCGGCCGTCTTCAGGTTGAGAACCGGCCGGAGGTGGATTTCGCCACTGCCCGCGTGGGCATAGTGGACACACTCGACGCCGAATTTCTCGGCCAGTCGGCGGTTGAACTCGGCGATGTACTCCGGCAAGTCAGCCACATCGACCGCCGTGTCTTCAATCACCGGCACCGGCTTGTCATCGCCTGGGGCGTTGGACATCAGCCCCAGTCCCGCCTTGCGAAGGTCCCAGATTTTTTCCGTGTCGTCCCCAAATAGCACGGGGTAGGCATAACCGAGACCCGCGTCCTTCATCTTGGCGGCGATCTGATCGCACACCGCTTGCACCTCTGCTTCGGTATCGCCCCGAATATCGACGACAATCACCGCGCCGGGGTCTCCCTGGATGAAGAACCGATTGGCCCGATGTTCGATGCTGCGCTGGGTACACTCCAGGATAAACCGATCAATCAGCTCGCACGCGTAGCAGTCAAACTCGACTGCGATTTGCGTCGCCCGAAGGGATTCGTCGACCGTTTCGAAGTGGGCGCACAGCAGTCCGCAGACGGGCGGCGGGAGCGGATCAACACTCAGCTTGATCCGCGTGGCGAAGAACAGGGTTCCTTCGCTCCCGGCGATTAGATTGCAAAAGTTGAACGGCTTGTAGCTGTCCGGATCCAACGGCGCGGCGTTCATCAGCAGGTCGAGCGCGTAGCCGGTGTTGCGGCGGGGGATCGACGGTTTGGGGAATTCCCG
>JBBDIM010000009.1:0-52670 GCA_040880405.1 Pirellulaceae bacterium
TTTTTCGCGATACGCTCTCAAAATCGAACACGTCTGATGAAAAAGAGTCCTGACCCCTTTTTCACGCTTCGAACCACCGCGAGAGAGAAAGCAAACCAAAGTCATGGCCAGCCAGTCGAGTAAGCCGCGCCAGCAATCGCAACCGACCCTGGATGAAGGGCAGTGGCCCCTCTATCTCGCGATCACCGCCCTAGCGGCCTACTTCGCGGCGGCCAGTTTCTTTCTCCTGACGTGGGAACACGACGAGTGGTACCTCGATGCCCGGTCTTACCTGATCGCGACCGGGTTGGTTTGGTTCATGCTGATGTCGCTCGTGCCGGTGGTGGACCAGCGCGTGCTCCGCCGCGGGATTCAGCTTTCGGTGGTGTTGAGCCTGATTTTGCACCTTAGCTTCTTTATCGGCATGCTCACCCTGGATGTCCTCCCTTCGGCCGACTTGGCGATGCGGCCCAATCGCCGCGAACCTCCCCGGCGCGAACCAGTGGTGATCCCCGATTACAGCCCCCAACAAATGGAGGCCAACGAGGAGACGACCAGCGAGTTCGAACAGCCGATTGATACCGATCCGGTGGAGGTCGAAACCCAACCGGTCCAGCAGCGCGAGCAACCGGTCGAGCAGCCGCAAATGACGCCGCTTCAGGTCCAGGAGATGGAACTCGAGCGGAAGGTCGATCCCAACACGCCGACCAAGGTGCAACAGGAATTCCAAGTCCCGAAGGAGACCCTGCAAGATCTCCCCTCGCAGCTCAGCCGCCGGGAACAATCGATCGAGCGACCGGAACCAACCCCGGTCGAGCGGCCGGAGGTGACCCCGCAGGAAGACCCGGCCCCGCCGGAACTCGCGGCGGGCGAAGCCGCGATGCGGCGGCAGGCGACCGAAATCGAGAGCCGCCAAGTCAATCCGAATGTCCAATCGACGGCCAGCCGCGCCGCGGAGCTCCAGCGCCAACAGACCGAACAAGCCACTCCCAGCCTAGAGGCCCAGGCGGCCAATCCGCTCCAGCGGCAAGCGACCCCCAGGGCTGATCAGCCGAGGGCAACCGAAGTTGCCGACGCCCCCCGAACCGCCGAAGTCCAGCAAACCCAAGTCACACCTCAGGCCAGCCCCCAAGCCAGCGCCAGCCAGACGGCTCGTCGTCAGGCGGAAGCCGCGCTCTCACCGGCGGCGGCCTCGGCATCGATCGAAAACCCAACTCCTCGGGCCGCGGCCGCCTCGCTGGCCAGGGCCCAGTCGTCCCAAAGTGGCCCAGCCAGCCCACAACTGGCTAGGGCGGAAGTTCCCCGCATGGACCGAGGTTCCCCCTCGGCCCCGGCCACCAGCCAGCGGGCCGAAGCGGGTGGAGCTAGGGTGAATCAACAGCAGTTCCAGCAACAACAGGCCGCCCAGGCCGCCAGTGGGTCGTTAGCCCGCAGCGCCCGGAGTGGGGATGGCGTGGAGATGAATTCCATTCCCGCCGGCGAACTGCTCGCGGGAGCCGCCGGGGGCGATACCGCGCGAGAGTTGGTCGGCGGGCACTCGGCCACTCGGGCCGAAGGAACGGCGGGCTCCGGCGACTTGGCGGGTGAGGTCTCGTTCGGCGCGTTGGATCGTGCTCAGCCTAGCGGCGCGGGAAGTCCGCGAACCCCCGGCGTCGTGGTGGAGTACATGGGCCCTGGCGTCGCCGGAGCGGATCAGGCGGCTGAGCGATTGGCCCAGGGTCAAATCGGAGCGGGCGCCTCGGGCGTCGGCCGGATGAGCGAGGGGAGCGGGTCCGATATCGAAGGGGGGCCAACCGGTCCGACCGTCGGCCAGATCGTGGCGACCGGCGGCTTGAGGGCCTCCGACTGGAAACCGAGCGGCGGGCCGATCACCGGTCGTGACTCCGGGAGCCTCGGTGGCGACCAAGTCGCCGGGCCAAGCGGATCCATTCCAGCAGCTAGGCGAGGACCTTCCGGCGGACCTGGCGTCGTAGGCGTGCAAGCGGATGCCAGTCAGATGGCCTCGTCCAACGCCAATGGTCAAGGTTCCGCTCCTTCCCCGGGAGACCTCGCGGGTCCCGCGAGTGGAACGTCGCTGGGGCGCTCAACCGCCATCGGCAGACGATCCGGTGGTGGCGGGATGCGGGTTGACGTATCCGCGGAGCTTGGCGCGGGCGGGCTCGGAAATCGGCCCGCGGCTGAAGTGGGCGTGATCGGCCGCCGCGATCTGGAAGAGACACCTCAATTGGCCTTAAACGCCACGCGGTTCCCGGTGCGTTCCTCGCCGCGAAGTATCCCCCTGCTGAGCACCTCGGCGGCGGTCCCGACCGACGCCTTCAGCCGCCGGGCCAACCGCAAGAGCCGGGCCGGCGAGGACTCCAACCAAAAGCCGACCCGCAAAACGGAAGAGGCGATCGAACGGGGGCTGTTGTTCCTCGCGCGGCACCAGATGTCGGATGGTAGCTGGAGCCTGCGGCAGTTCGGCTCTGCCCGGCCTGAGTTCGCCGAAGAATACCAAGATGAGCGAAGCACCCTCGACTCCGACACCGCCGCTACCGGTTTGGCCCTGCTGGCGTTTCTGGGGGCGGGTTACAACCACCTCGACGAAAAGTACCAACAGGAGGTGAATAAGGGACTCCGGTTTTTGATCGAACATCAAACCCCCGGTGGCGACCTGTTCATTCCGATGGACCGGCAGTCGAACTCCGCCGGCAGGCTGTACAGTCATGGGATCGCGGCTCTGGCGTTGTGCGAGGCGTATGGCATGACCCAGGATGAGGCGCTCCGCGAGCCGGCCCAAAAGGCAATCGACTACATCACCGCCGCTCAAGATCCACGGCTCGGCGGCTGGCGGTACATCCCCGGCGACGGGTCCGATACCTCGGTCACCGGCTGGATGCTGTTGGCTCTCAAGAGTGGCCAATTGTCTGGGCTTTCGGTCGAGCCGGAAGTGTTCGAGGGAATCAAAAAGTGGTTGAACGCGGCCTCTTACGAATCGCAGGGGCGGTCGCTTTACGTCTATAACCCGCAAGCGGAAGATACACCGCAGCAGCGTCATGGCCGGGTTCCTTCCCGCACGATGACCTCGGTCGGAGCCTTGATTCAGCTTTACCTGGGCAACCGCCGAGACAGCAAGGTCCTTCGCGACAGCGCCGACTACATGCTCGAGCATCTGCCGCAAGAAGGCACCCCCGCCAACCCGCAGCGTGATACCTACTACTGGTACTATGCCACCCAGGTGATGTTCCACATGAAGGGTGAGTACTGGGAGAAATGGGACAACAAGCTGCACGTCCTGCTGGAAGACTCGCAGGTAATGTCCGGCACGATGGAAGGAAGCTGGGAACCTTTGGGCGAAATCCCAGACCGCTGGGGTCCCCACGCCGGTCGAATTTATGTGACCGCGATGAACCTCCTCTCGCTGGAGGTCTACCACCGGCACCTGCCACTGTATGACGACGTCGCGAAATAACGAGTGCAACCTCTCAGGGGATGAGTCCTGGGCTGCTAAAAGTTTGGGGTTGTGGGCGGTTTTCAACCTTGCGCAACTATTTTTCCTCCAATCGCAAAAGCCCGTGTTTTTCCGGGCGAATCGCCGATTGGACGGAACAAAAACCGCGCATACTAAATCCGTGTCAATGCCAAACTTTTAGCAGCCCAGATGAGTCCCCTCGTTCTCCATTTCAGAAAATAAAAACCCGTTCGCGGAGTGTCCAACGCGGGACTTATCCCCTTTCCGCGCGACTGGCCAAGGGCGTCTCAATTTTAATCTGCGTAATCACTTCCGCGCGGCGAGGGGGATAAGCCCGATTATCGCCGGGCACGTGGGGCGGCATGCCTTGGCACTTCCAGATAATCGGGCTCATCCCCTGCGAGGTCACCTCTCAAGAGATCAGTCCCCTCATTTCCCGCCCCGCATAAAATTCCTCCCCACGAGGATTTCCCACCGGGGGCGAGTTGGCCCGCATACAGGGGACCGTCGCGCGATTACAATGGAGGCTTGCCTGGACCGTTGCCATTGCCCGCTCGGAGTCGTTTACTGTGATCATCGGCCCTGTCTTCACTCGCGAAGCCGCCGTTACCCCTCGCCGCACGAAACTTTACATTTACCGCTCCGTCTACGTGGCCGGTTTGTTTCTGCTGATGTGTACCGCCTGGTTGGTCATGGCGGGGACGCAAATCATTACCACGGTGGGAGATATGGCTCGGTTCGGGGCCAATCTGTTTCAGGTTCTCGCGCCGCTGCAACTGTTTCTGGTGATGTTCTTCGCGGCGTTTACCTCGGCCGGGGCGGTCGCCCAAGAGAAAGACCGCAAGACGCTGATTCTGCTGCTGATGACGCGGCTCAACAACTCGGAACTGGTGCTGGGCAAGCTGCTGGCTAGTTTGCTGCCGATCTTTGTGCTGGTGCTGGCGGCCTTTCCGCTGTTCATGGCGACCTTGCTGTTTGGCGGGGTGACCGCCTGGCAGGTGGTGCAGGTGTTCGCGGTGACGGTGATGTCCGCCTTGGTCGCCGGCAGCATCGGCAGTTTCATCGCCCTATGGCGGGAAAAGACGTTCCAGACATTGTCACTCACCGCCATGGCGATTGTGATTTGGTTGGGCGTCAGTCAGTTGGTCTATAGCGGGGCCCTGTTCGATGAAGCCTTGGGAATAACGGCCCGCGGCTGGGGACTGGGGCTCAGCCCGGTGCTCGCGGTGCTGGAAGCGGCTCAGCCCTTTCCGAGCGACATCGTTGGCCTGGAATTGCCGGGCGGTCCGGTAGCGTTGTTTCTGGCGCTGATGAGCCTGCTGGTCTTGGCAATCAACGGCCTGGCGATCGGGTTGGTGCGGGTATGGAATCCCTCGCGAGAAGCCCGTCGTGGCAAAACGGAAGAAGCCGAAGCGACCGCGAGTATTTGGGGAGCCGAGCATGACGAAGCCTTGCATGAAGGGGCTCTGGCCGGCAAATCCGCCAGCGGAAAAACTGCCAGCGGCGAGCCCACCACTTCGGTCGCCGACCGGAAGCGGGAGGGACATGTCGACTCCCAGCGAAAAGACCAATCGGCCGAAGTGCCACACCGCCATGTCTGGGATAACCCGGTCCTGTGGCGCGAAACCCAAACCTGGGCCTATGGCCGCAAGGTGTTGATCATCAAGGTGATGTATCTGCTACTGGCCGCCTGCGCCGCCGCGTTTTTGTACCAGTTAGTCCAGTCGGGCGATGCCGTGGTCCGGGGAGACGACCTGGGGACCGCGGTTCCGCCAACCGCCTGGGGGCTGGTCCCCTTGTACCTGATTAGCGTGATTATCATCAACGCCTTAGCAGTTACCGCCATCACCAGCGAGCGAGATGGGCAGGCCCTTGATCTACTGCTGGTCACCGATCTCTCGCCGCGGGAATTTATCTTCGGCAAGTTGGGTGGCGTGTTGTGGGTGACCCGAGAAATGCTGGTGGCCCCGATCGCGATCACCTTCTATCTACTGTACGCGGAGGTGATGACCCCAATCAGTCTGTTTTACGCGGTGGGCGGTTTGCTGGTGATCGATGTGTTTGTGGCGATGTTGGGCCTGCACTGCGGCATGATCTACGCCAATAGCCGCACCGCGATCGGCGTGAGCATGGGGACCGTCTTCTTTCTGTTTTTGGGCGTGATCACCTGCGTGCTGCTGATGATCTCGTTCACGGAGTCGTTCCAGTTCCAGTTGTTCCCGTTTTTGGGCTTCATCGCCGGGGGTGGGTTGGGGTTGTACGTGGCGATCGGCTATCGTAATCCCTCGCCGGCGATGACCGCCGCGGCCTTTGCCGTGCCGCTAGCCACTTTTTACGCGATCGTGACCTTTCTGCTGGAGAAGGGATTCGAGGTCTTCCTGGTGACCGCCATGGCCTACGGGTTTACCACCTTGGCGATGCTGATCCCGGCCCTGTTCGACCTGGACATCGAAGTCGGCCGCCGCGCAGGGCAGGACGATGACTAATGGTCCATCCAATCAGAGTTTACGCGTGGTGTCTGGGTGCCATGCCCACGCCCTCCAACGTGGGCATGAGACGTGTGAGATGATCCTGGCTTTTCCGAGAAGTCCGGACGCCGTCTCCGGTTCCATCAGGCGATGTTGCCATTGGGGGAATTTCACGCCCAAGACGGACCGGAGGGCTCGCGCCCTGCCGCTTTTATTTTCGATTTCGATTCCAATGATAGCGGAGCAGCGCGAGCTGCCCGGTGAAGGGAGTCGCTAGGTGGAAGCGTTAGTCGCGATCGCTCCCTGGCTGCTGCCGATGGTCATCTTGCTGGCCTTGTCCGCCCTGTTTTCCGCCTCGGAGGCGGCCTTCTTCTACTTGAAGCTTGAGCAGCGGCGACGCTTGCAGCGGGGCGGATCTTCGCAGCGAGTCGCGTTTCGGTTATTGCACGATCCGGACCGACTGCTCACGGCGATCTTGTTTTGGAATTTGGTGATCAACGTGGCCTACTTCAGCCTGGCCTCGATTGTCGGGATTCGCTTGGAGCGGGAAATAGGCACCGCCGCCGCCACTCTGTTCGCAGGGCTCAGCCTGTTGACGATTATCTTCTTCAGCGAGATGTTGCCCAAAAGTTTCGCGGTGATGCGGGCCGAAACATTGGTGGGTTGGGCCGCTATCCCGATCAGTCTGGCGGTCCGGATGGTCGATCCGTTGATGCCGCTCATGCGGGGCGTCAATGCGATTTCTCAGCGAATCATCTGGCCCGGATTCAAGCCGGAAACGTATTTGCAGGTGCAAGACCTGGAACGGGCCATTGAGGTTTCCACCCAAAGCAAAGCGGTGAAGGCGCACGAAGAGATGGCGCTGCGGGGGATCGTTTCCCTCTCGGACTTACGGCTGGACGAGGTGATGCGACCGCGAATGCGGTTTGTCACCTTCACTGCCCCGGTCCATCTGACTGATTTGGGCGAGCAAATGACGCCTAGTGGATACGTGATTATCGAGGATCCCGGCAGTGGCGAGGTCATCTCCGCTTTGAACCTCAGCGACGCAACCAGTTTGCCGGAACAAAACTTGGAAGGGCTCGCGAGCAAGGTCTTGGTTTTGCCATGGTGCGCCGACGCGGCCGAGGCCTTTCAGCAGATGCTGGCCACCGAGCGGGAAGTGGTGGTGGTGGTCAACGAGATCGGCGAGACGATCGGCGTGGTAACGCTCCGTGATCTGCTGGACACCATCTTTTCCGATGGAGAAGGGCGGGGCTTTCGGCTGCTTCGGCGGAAGTCGATCCAAGAATTGGAAGAGGGGGTCTGGATGATCTCTGGGCTGACCAGTCTCCGCCGTCTGACGCGAAGTTTCCAAACCCCCTTGCCAGAAACGCGGCACGTGACGGTCAACGGGATCCTGCAGGAGGAACTGGGAAAGATCCCGGAGCAGGGGGATGAAGTGGATTGGGGCCCATTTCACTTTGAAGTGCAAGACGCCGATCCGGACGGCCATTGGTCGGTCAAGCTGACCTTGCGGGAGGTGACCCAGTGACATCGCTCGTTTGGATTTTTCTGATGATGGCCCTGGGGGTGTTCTTGAGCGCCTTTTTCAGCGGCTCGGAAACTGGGTTCTACCGCGTGGCCAGAGTTCGGTTGGTCCTGGATGGCATGGCGGGTGATACGCTGTCCCGGTTTCTGTTGTTCCTAACCAATCACCCCGCCCTGTTCGTGGCGACCACCCTGATCGGCAACAATATCGCCAACTATTTGGTTTCGCTCTCGGTGGTGATCTTCGCTCAGCGGCTATTCGTCGGCTCCACCACCGCCGAGATGCTGCTGCCGCTGGTGACCGCCCCGGTGCTGTTTGTGTACGGCGAACTGCTCCCCAAGTTTTTCTTCTATCAAGCCCCCAATTTTCTCTTGAGAAAGGGTGGAGGGCTGTTTGCGCTGTTCACGATCCTGTTTGCGCCTTGTTCCATTCTGCTCTGGCTGCTGGGAAGGGCGCTACAGTGGTTGCTCGGAGACTCCCCCGCGCATGTGAAGCTGATTCTGGCCCGGAAAGAGTTGGAGCAATTGCTCGACGAAGGGAAAGAGGCGGGCATCCTCAATCCGGCCCAGCGTCTGATGGCTCAAGGTGTGTTCGCGGTCGCGCGGCGGAAAGTCGCGTCGCTGGCGATGCCGGTATCTCGGTCTTGGAACGCGGCGCTCGGTTCGCCCAACGCGAGGGCGAGGGCGTTCGCCGCGAGATTACGCCTCCGGGCCATTCCGGTCGTTTCGCCGACGGGCGCAAAAAACGAACTAGTGGGATACATCCAGGTGAGCGATTTATACCTCACCCGAGACGAAGTGATCCGCAAGGTGCGCCCCTTGCCGGAAATCTCAGCGGGGTTAACCTGCGTGGCGGCGCTCGTTAAATTGCAGGGCTCCGACGAGACCATGGGCCGCGTCGTGAGCAAGGATGGGCAAACCATCGGCACGGTCACCGTGCATCAGTTACGCAAGGCGATTATGGATTACCAGGAACAGGCGTCTTAAGCTTGCTGACGCTATGTCTTGGAGTATCCCAACGACGAAATTACCTGGAACATCTCCTCGTAGGTAATGAACCGACGGCGATGCTGCAATTTGTAGCCATCGATGGCCTGGGCTAGTTCCTGAGCCGGCGGCGAAAGCCCATCGTGGCTGTTGGTAAACTGACGACGCTCGTCGGGTCCTGAACCGTTTGAACTCCGGTTTGGGTCGCGTCGATCAATAAATGGCATGGTTGTCGCTTGAGACATCCCATTCTCCCTTGGAAGCAGGTAGCACGGCATCGGGTCGTTTCAAGTCGTTCGAAAGATCCCAGAAAAAGTTACGTTTCTCACTTGGAGAGTCAAACGCGCAGTCCATAAAAAGATCACTTCATTGGAATGCGTGAAACGAGCGGCCCGCAAAATTGGGAGAATCGGAATAACCGGCCGCGGGGGATTTAGTGCGGCATCCAGGTTCTGGGAGCACCCTCCACCTCCTACCGGCGTAGCGTCTCGGTCATTTGCCGCTGGTACTCCGGCATCCTGGCGGCCAGTTCCAAACCACCTTGGTGCGTCGGTTCCCTTTCCAGGCATTGCCTCAGGGCCCAGTCGGCTCGGGCCAGTCGGCCCGCTTGCAGTTCGCACTCTGCCCACACCATCAGCAAATCGGGATCGGCGGCCCCACGATCCGCTACGCGTTCCAGCCGATCGGCCGCCTCCGGGAATCGGCCTTGGTCGCGCATCGCGAGGGCCTGCTGCGTGAGAACGTCGACTTGCAGTGGGATGTCGGAAGGGGCGGGATCGATATCGGACAAGCAGGCCAGCGCTAGCCCCGGTTGGTTCAACCGACGATAGGCATCGGCCAATCGCAACTGCACCTTGGGTAGCTCCTCGCCGGAGTGGCTCATCGCGCGAATATAAGACCGCTTGGCCATCTCAAGATCGCCATGATTCATGACTAGGTCGCCGGTCAAAATCCACGCGTCCGACCAACGGGGATCGTGTGCGAGTGCCTGCTTCGCATACGAGTCCGCCGTGGTCATTTGTCCCACTTCGAAATACATCCGGCCCAACCGCGTCAGGATCGCCGGTTCCTCCGGCGAAAGCTCCAAGACGCCTCGCATTTCGGTAATCCCCTCATCAGCTCGGCCGGTCCGCCAGAGGACCTCGGCATAGTGCAATCGGTTTTGGACGTCGTATGGGCAACCCTTTTTCGCCTCGGCGAAACACTCTTCCGCCCTTTGCCAGTCTCGCCGATGCATCGCGTCGACCCCTTGTTGGGTCAAACGACGACCCTCGACCACCTGGCGGTGCAGGGCTTGGCTGCGGGAAAAGGAGCTACAGCCTGGGGTCAGCGCAATCGCGAGCAGCAGCCAGCCAACCCGACAGGTGATGGCTTTAGATGAAGACGAACGCGAATTGAAAACCCACAGGCGTGCCACGTTGCCTCACCAAGGCAGTGCGATTGACCCGAGATGGTCCGGGCAGGAATTGCGCGGAAATTACCAAAAACAGATAGACCAAACCAGAGCAACCAGGCCCTTTGGCTGTTTTCGCATTACCCCCAGTCCTCCTATTTTCGGAGGCGATTGCCTTACCAGCCGATCCAATTTATCGGCGACAGCTTGCTCGACAAATCAACCCGAGTTTCGAGCGATGGTAAATCGGGTAAAATCAAACCCACAACGTGGAACATTGCCTGCGATTTCATAAGGGAGAGAGTGCGTGGTTGCGCGGTACGACAACCTGGGGGTGCGGTTCAGCTATCCGGAAAACTGGACGGTGGTAGAGGATCAGGCGACCACTTGGCCGCGGTCGGTCTCGGTCTATAGCCCCACTGAGGCCTTTTGGAATGTTTCCATCCATGAACCGGCCACTGACCTGGACGACGCGGTCGACACGGTCCTGGATACCATGGGCGAACTGTACACCGACCTGGAATCCGCGCCCGCCGAGCAAACCATCGCCGGGCAGAAAACCTTCGGTCGCGACCTCCACTTCTACTGTCTCGACTTCCTCGTCCAGGCCAGAATCCGCGCCTTCGAGCTGGGCACCCGCAAAATTGTGGTCCTCTGCCAAGGTGAAGACCGAGAGTTCGACGAGTTGAAGGTGGTGTTCGAGGCCATCACGCACGACCTGATCTCCAGCCGAGAGGACGCCGCGGGTTGATTTGCGGTGCTGGGCAAATTGGGTAAGCCATCGGGTCTCGGCCGTTGATGCTGGTAGAAGCGACCGCTGTCCGTTTATAATTGGCGGCAATCCAGGCGGATCTCAATCACCGACGCTTCTCACCCATTGGAGACCACGGCGATGTCGATCTCAACCAACGGCCAGGCGGCCGACCCGATCACGAAAATCGGTGCCACAGCCGGCACCGTATGGCACACCCTCTCGGAGCAGGGCCCCATGACCGTCAGCAAACTGGTCAAAGAAGTGGGAGACCCCCGCGACGTAGTCCTCCAAGCCCTCGGCTGGCTGGCCCGGGAAGACAAACTGCTGTTCGAGGAAAAAGGGCGGACGCGGTTGGTGGGCTTGCGCGAGTAAGCGGGGGCGCCGACGGGAACGTCACTTAGGAGCAAAGGAAGAACCGATTCCCACCTATCTGGAAGCGAAGTGGGAATCGGAAAAAAACTCAATTGTGCCACCTGGCCGCAATTAAAAAACGTGCCGCACAAAATGGGACGCGGACTGATCTACGGGAGTTACGACGAGAGTTCAAAATCAAAGGTATTCTCGCCCGGCTTCACGTCCGCTTGCAGTTCGCTCTTGGTGTTGTACCGCGCTGGAATGCCCGGTTTCCCGGATTTGACCGGCCGCTTGACTTCAAGACTGTCAGGGTCCGTTTCATCCTCGGCTGGGTCATCTTCCCCTTCGCTCGGTGCGATTTCAACCCGATTGTGGCCGATTTTGGTTCCCCGGGTTTGGCGAATGTAGGTCAGTTCGTACTTGCCTTCGGCATCCGTCTGGCCATGGGCCGGACGGCCATTATCGGGTTGAAAAACGACGGCAATGCCGCTGAGCGGCTTCCCATCAAGCGTGATGGTTCCATTCACCTGTCCCAGTTCAGGCTGATCCGTCGGTCCACCACAGCCTGGCAAACTTAGTAGCATCACTGAAAAGGTCACCGCCAGGCGACCAGCGTGTATCGAATTCATTAGACAACTCGTAATGTGGCTTGTTTGAGATTGAAATTTAAGCTTAGCAACCGTGCCGCTCCAGAATCGGCGGCGCGGTTTGTTGGCGATCATTTCTTCGGGATTAGAACTCGCCCAGGACTTCTTGGCCGGAGCGGGTGCTGAGCCCCTGGTAGGTTACCATATCCATGTTCTCCGACAGGAATCGGACGCTTCCGTCCCCCATGGCGAAATGCGCTCCGCCAGCATGCCAACTGCCAGCCGCTTCTTCGGCACCGCCGTTGATCGGGTCGTTGCCTTCCGCGGCGATCAAGTATTCCGTCATCTCGGAGGGAGGGTTGCCATCCGCCCCATTTGAGAACATGGAACGCCGGTCGCAACCGCCGCTAAAACCGCCCATGGCGTCGCCGCCCGTGTCCGGGACCTCACTCACGAAGATCGTGTTGGACAGCCCGTCCCTCACATCGGCAAAGCGAGTCTTGCTGTCGACGTAGAACACCCCGTTGCCATTCATGCAGCCCGCGACGTCGGTCCGCCAACCATCGAGAGTCGTTATTGAACCGGCCGAGCAGTTGTCACCTGCGGAGGCCCCGATCCGCGTGCCCATATTGCCGTTGTAATTCGAGGGCTGATACCCGTTCTTCTGGCTGCCGTTGCTCACGTCTTCCTGCGAAGGGCACCAGAACACGGAAACAATCGTTTCACGAAGAACCAACGGTTTGCCGGCGTTTTGGCTACCCGATTCGTTGCCATACCCGTCGGAGCCCTGGATCGCGTCGTAGAGCGGCCCTTGTTCGATATACGGCAGGATGCTTGCCTGCCACGTCCAGCCCCACCCGTTGTATGCCGTGCCAGCCGCGTTCACCGTTCCTTGGTTGCCAGGGGGCAGGCGATTGAATGTGTCGTGATAGTTATGTACCGCCAGCGCGATCTGCTTCAGGTTGTTGCTACACTGCATTCTTCTGGCGGCCTCGCGTGCCTGCTGGACGGCCGGCAAAAGCAGGGAGACCAACACCCCAATAATGGCGATTACCACCAACAACTCCACCAGCGTAAAAGCCTGACGTCTTACCAATGTTTTCATAGTAATTCTTCTCTACCAAAGGTCCGAAAGATGGATAACGGCGCTCGCCGCCGCGAACGAAACCCATCTTAGAAAAAGCCCCTCTGCCAAAGGTTAAGAAGGCGTTAATGAACCATGAAGAATTTGCGAATCGGCCCCCATAACAATAAGGAATAGACCGCCAAGGGTAATTGAAATTCCTTAGCTACCACGGGTTGGTCGCGCGACGCCCCCATCCGTGTGACATGCCTTTATCCGCGCAGGCATGTGATCGGTCGTCCCGGTGGTTGGGAAATGGCGTTGCCAGTGGGAAATCTTCAGGCCCAAAACATGCCCACGGTGAAGGGCGTGGGCATGGCACCTGGCCAAATCCCACCTGAACCAATTCCCCTTTCCCCAAATTTTCAACAATTCTCACCACTTTCCGCCAATAAACCAGGTTCAATCCTTCTCTAATTACTTGGTGAAACCACCACGATACCGCTGGCGAGGATGTTTTGGCGTTGGATTGGCCCCGGGAAGATCGGCCGCTGGGAGATCAGCGAGCGGATGGACAGCAGCGTGACGACCGATTGGCCTCGGAAGAGGTTGCGGCGCTGCATGATGAGCATGCCTTGGGTCTGCGGCGGTTTGTGTTGGGGGTGCTGCGAGATCCGGAGTTGACCGCTGATGTGGTGCAAACCACGTTCGGGCAACTGGTTAGGGTGGGGCATCTCACTCAGGCGGAGTCTCGCAAGGCGTGGCTTTACCAGGTGGCCTATCGCGAGGCCTTGGCCGCTGGGCGGCGGAGGTCGAAAGAGAAGGGCACCCAACCGGGCCAGGCGGATGGGCAAGTGGATGGCCAGACGCTTGATTGGTTGGCCGCCGCGGCGGTCGATGAAGGCTTGGCACCCTTGGTTCAGGCGGAAAGGGTCGCCCATGTCAGAGCCGCCTTGGATGCCTTGGCTCCGGAACTGAGTGAAGTGGTTCGGCTGCGGATTTACCAGCAACGCACCTTTGCACAGATTGCAAAGCAGTTAGACATTCCGCTGGGAACGGCCCTGGGGCGGATGCAGACGGCACTTAAAAAACTCCGCGAGAAACTCGCGAAATGGGATCGAGACGAGCACGAATGAACGACCACCACCCGCAGAGCGACGACCTCCTCCTTCAGGCGACTCGGTACGTCCTGGAAGAAATGGACGCCGCGGAGCGAGACCACTTCGAGGAGATCCTGCTGGAAGATCAGCCGGCGCGGGAAGCGGTCGCCTCGGCGGTGGAATTGCTTGTAGTGACCCACGCTGCCCATAAGCCAATGGCGGATCGTCCGACACTTCGCAGTCCCGCGCCTCGCCATCCGGCCGACCGGTCGACCGCCAAGCATCCCCGCCGTTTCGTCTGGTGGCTCTCCGCCGTGGCGGCCAGTTTATTGGTGGCCGCCGTCGCTTGGATGCAGTCTCGTCCGCTTCCCCCACAGGGTGATATTGCCCAGGTCACGCCTGAGAATGAGGAAGAACAGGGCAAAGGGCTGGCCCAGGTTTGGGCTCGGTCGCTAGATGAAAACCACGAGCGTGAAAGCGTCGTCCGGGGGCTGTGGTGGGATCCGGAAATGCCGGTGGACTTAGCGGAGATCGTCGTCGAGGACCGTCCTCGGTTCGGAACCGATTCGCTCGCGGAACTTGGCGAAGACGAACTCGCCGTAGTGCCCCCTTCCTGGATGCTCACCGCATTGGCGGCCCAACAAGAAAAACTCCTTCCCGCGACCGACATGACCGAGCAAGTAGAGGAGTCGCGGCAATGATTCAACGATGGACACTTACCCTGCCGGCCAGCCTGCTGTGGCTCCTTTGCGTGGCGATTGCCCAGGGGCAACAGTCAGAGCCGCAAGCAAACGTCTCCCGTTCGGCCCCCACGCCTTGGAGCCTCACTCCAGAGCGCGAAGCGGCCGCGTTGACCTTTGTCCGGCGGCATCACCCGGAACTGGAGCAACTGTTGGATCAGTTGCGGTCGATGGACGAGCGAGAGTTCACCAAGGCGGTACGTGAGTTGTTCCGAGTGAGCGAGCGTTTGGCCGGAGTCCGCGAGCGGAACGCCGACTTGTACCAGTTGCAACTGGCCCTCTGGAAGGCGAGTTCCCGCGTGCAGTTGCTGGCCGCTCAGGTTCGCATCTCTCCAGAAGACATGCGGCTGCGGCAACAACTACGCGTCGGCTTGCAGCTCAAAATGAAGGCTCAACGCGAAGTGATGGAATTCGACTTGGCCCGAGCCAAAGATCGGGCCCAACGCTTGGAAGAACAGCTTTCGCGGATGGAAGCCAACCAGGATCAAATCATCCAGCGCGAGATTCGGTCACTACTCCCGGATCGGGCGGCACCCCGTCCTGCAAATGGACGACGCCCCGGTAATCGCCGCGTCAACGCAGAGGATACCGATCCGCCGGTAGATGGTTCGTAAGTCGACAACGGCACGCTGACCCCTTTTTCGCGGCCCCTCAAAAACATTCCCCTTGCTTTTCAGAATCGTCAGGAGTTACGGCCCATGGTAACGACACGTTGCGTACGGATTGCGGCGGCCTTGTTGGCCGGGCTTGTGGTTATCGGGGGTGCAGTTGCCGGAGGTTATCGCTCAGTCGAGGCCGCGGAGACCGCGAATCCGGTAATCATTCCTACCGTCGTCCAGCGATTCTCCGTTGCCGATGCCACGGAAGAGCCCGACTTCCAGAAGCACGTGATTCCGATGATCAGCCGCCTCGGCTGTAACGGCCGGGCCTGCCATGGTTCGTTTCAAGGGCAGGGTGGGCTCGCGCTGTCGCTGTTTGGGTACGACTTCAAGGCGGACTTTGAAGCGTTGGCCGGTGAAGAGCATGGCCGGATCGACCGCGAGGATGTCGACGCCAGCCTGATCATCAGCAAGCCGACCGACGAGGACATGCACGAAGGGGGTCAGCGGTACGAGCTCGGTGGTTGGGAACACCGCCTGCTGCACAACTGGATCGCCGCCGGGGCGAAGTTCGACCCGCAAAACGTCCATCCGATCGAGCGTCTGGAAATCACCCCGGAAGAGATCATCTTCACCCAAGATGGCCAACAGGCCCAGCTCACGGTGATCGCCGTCTGGGCCGATGGAACCCGAGAAGATGTCACGCCGCTCTCGCGCTACACCACCAACAACGACCAAGTGGCGATGATCGACCGCGAGGGCGTCGTGCAAGCGGCCGATCCCGGCGATACCCATGTCGTGATTGCCTACGATAAGGAAGTGGTCGCGATCCCGGTCATCCAGCCATACAACAATCTGGTTGCGGCCAACTACCCGGAGGTCCCAACGCCCACCCAGATCGATACCTTAGTGGTGCAAAAGCTGCGGAAGTTGGGAGTGGTTCCCTCCGATCTTTCGGACGACGCCCAGTTCCTCCGCCGCGTCAGCTTGGATATCGCCGGAACCTTGCCCTCGGCCAAAGAGGTGCGAGAGTTCGTCGCCGATACGTCCGCGGACAAACGAGCCAAAAAGATCGATCAACTGCTGGAATCCCCTGCCTACGTCGCTAAATGGACCACCATGCTGTGCGACCTGACCGGCAACAACGACCAGCAACTGGTTCAGGCTTCCCCCATGCGGAACTCTGGAGCCCAGGAGTGGTACGACTGGATCTACCGCCGGGTCGCGGAGAACAAGCCTTACGATCAACTGGCCGAAGGGATCATCCTGGCTCGGAGCCGGGAAGAGGGAGAGTCGTACGAAAAATATTGCGAGACGATGAGCGACTTGTACCGCGATGGTGGCTCGTACGCCGACCGGGCGGGTCTGTCGCACTTCTGGGCTCGGCGCGATTTCCGCATACCGGACGACCGGGCAATCGGGTTCGCCTACGCCTTCATGGGTGTGCGGATCGAGTGTGCCCAGTGCCACAAGCACCCGTTCGATGTCTGGTCGAAGGATGACTTCGACGAGTTCAAAACATTTTTCACCCAGGCCCAATTGGTCCCGATTCCGCGGCCCAACTTGGACCGTGAGGCCTTCGCCGACTACACCAAAATCGTGGAGTCGCTGGGGGTCGATAAGAAACTCCGCGGCAACATGCTCCAGCGTGAGTTGGCGGGTGAGCTGCGTAAGGGGAAAACCGTTCCGTTCCCGGAAGTGACCCTCGCCCCACCACGCGTTCAGAGAGGGCAGGGGCCGCGGGCTCGCCGCAATCAGCCCCGCAAACAAACCGGTCGGATCTTGGGTGCGGAGGAAGTCGAACTGGCTGGCGACGATGACTACCGCAACCCGGTGATGCAGTGGCTCAAACGAGAAGACAACCCTTACTTCGCCAAGGCCTTTGTCAACCGCGTATGGGCCTCGTACTTTAACGTGGGGATCGTCCACCCGACCGACGATTTGAGCCTCGGTAACCCACCGAGTAACGAACCTTTGCTCGACTACCTTGCCAGCGAATTCGTTCGCCAAGGTTACGATATGAAGTGGCTGCATCGTGAGATTGCCGGGAGCCGGACCTACCAGCTTTCGTGGCAACCCAACGATACCAACCGATCCGACCTACGGAACTTCAGCCGCTCGATTCCCCGCCGGCTACCGGCCGAAGTCGCCTACGACATCCTGCAACAGGCGACCGCTGGGCAGGAACTGAACGAGTCGTACCTCACCTCGCTCGATAGCCGAGCGGTGGCGATTCCCGGAACTCGCGTGCAGGGAGATCCCGCGTACCCGCTGCAAATCTTCGGCCGCTCGCAGCGCTCCAGCAATTGCGATTGCGATCGTTCGGTGGAGGCGACCTTGCTGCAAACGGTGTACATGCAAAACGACAATAGTGTGTTGCAAGCGATCAGCGGACCCCGTGGCTGGATTGCCGAAACCCACGGCACCGCTGGCCGGGGTGCGGCGATGCAAGGTAACCCAGGGCGTGCCCCCAACCGTGGCAACCAGCAACAGGGCAACGCCGCCGCCATGCGACTGCGAATCCAAAGAGTCAACGAGCAAATCGCCAACGCGGAAGCACGCCTGGAACGGCTCAAACAGCTGGAAGATAAAACGCAGTATCGCGAATTGGCCGAACGGGTCAAAGCGATGAAAGAGCGAAGGGCCAACGTGCGGAAACAAATCGCCCGGATGAACGGCCAAGGCCCAGGCCAGCGAGGTCGCGGGCAGATGGCGGAGAACCGCCCGGCGGCCCGTCGGGCAATCCCCGCGATGGAGCACCCGCAATTGATCGAGGAGGCGTACCTGAGAACCCTCAGCCGCATGCCGACCGAAGAGGAACGGCGGATCGCGTTGGCTCACCTGAAGGACTCGGAAGACGCCGCGACCGCCGCCGGAGACCTCCTCTGGGCCTTAATCAACACCAAAGAGTTCATCGTCAATCATTAAAGAAGCAGTGCCACCTTCCGCGAGTGAAAAAGGGGTAAGGAGTCTTTTTTTCAAACGTGTTGGGTAGAACTGACTTATCGGGTCGCCAAAAAGAGTCCTGACCCCTTTTTCACGGCCACCCATATTTAATTTAAACCTTCCCACACAACTTCCCATTTGTAATGAACGGAGTTTCGACCGATGACGATTCATAAAACCTGCGATGGCGCCTCACGGCGAGATTTTTTGAAGGTGGGCGTCATGGGGGGCGTCGGGCTCAATCTGGCCTCGTACCTTCAGTGGGCGCACGCCGACCAAGGGAGTGCCCAAGGCAAGGCCCAGGCGGGGATCTTCATCAACTTGGCGGGCGGGCCGACCCATCTCGATACGTTCGACATGAAGCCGGATGCCGCCAAGGAATTCCGGGGTGAGTTTTCCCCCATCAAGACCAACGTCCCCGGCATCGAGATTAGCGAACACCTCCCGAAGCTGGCCCAGCAGGCGGATAAGTTCGCGATCCTCCGCGGGGTCAGCCACACTTTGGCGGCTCACCGGTTGGGTGCCGAGTACGTGAACACCGGCTCGCGGCCGATCGCTTCGCTCACCTATCCGTCGTACGGGTCGGTGGTGACGAAGGAACTGGGTGGCCCGGAAGACCTGCCGCCGCACGTCGCGATTCCCCGCAGCCCGCAGAGTGGCGGTTACCTGGGTGTGCGGTACGCTCCGCTCAACACCAACGCCACACCTCAAGCGGGTCGTCCGTTCTCGGTTCGTGGCATCAGCCTCAGTGGCGGGTTGACGATCGAACAGGTCGAGAAGCGGCAAAACCTGTTGGCTCAGCTCGATACCAAGTTCGCGGGCTTCGAATCGGACGACCAACTGCTCGACGGTCTCGATCGGTTCAGCCAACAAGCCCACGCGATTATCACTTCCAAGCGGGCCCGCGAGGCCTTTGACCTGACCCAAGAGAGCAGCTCGTTCGCCGCGCCGTTCCAGGCCGATCCGTTTAGCATGAGCTGCCTCTTGGCCATCCGGTTAATCGAATCGGGCGTGCGGTTTGTTACCATCAACAACGGTGGCTGGGATACCCACCAGGACAACTTCACGCGGCTGAAAGATCGTCTGCTGCCGCCGCTCGATAACGGACTCGCCGCGCTGTTCAATGGTCTTTCGCAGCGAGGCTTGCTGCAAACGACCGGCGTGATGGTCACCGGCGAGTTCGGCCGCACGCCGAAGATCAACGCCCGCGGTGGCCGCGATCACTACCCCCGCTGCATGACCATGCTGATGGCGGGTGGCGGTGTGCGTGGTGGTCAGGTGATTGGCGAAAGCAACGAGAACGCCACCCTGCCGGCCGACGGTAAGGGCATCACCCCAGACGACGTGGCGGCCTCGCTGTACCACAACCTGGGAATCGACCACACCAAGGAATACGACTCTGGCACCGGCCGCCCGATCACGATTGTGCGGGAAGGCCATGTGATACCGCAACTATTCGCCTAAGCGCCATCCGCGAGAAAATGACTGTTCGAGCCGCGTATGCGGCTCGGTTCCCGCGGGATGACGCACTTTTCCCCTTTCGGAGACCCCATTGATGAAATGCATTTTGAATCTGTTGGTTTTGACCATTCTGGCCGGTGTTGTCGCCCCACTGATCGCGGCCGAAGAACCAGCCAAGCCCAAGAAGCCCGCCCAGCGTGAGGCTCGCCAACGCAATCAAGCGGCGGGCCCGTTGAACGCGGTGATGAAGCTCGACCTGACCTCCGAGCAGAAGGAAAAGATCGAAGCGATCCGCAAGGCTCACATGCCGGCTCTGCAGGAACTGAACAAGAAGGTCGGGATGACCCCCGAGCTGCGGAAGAAGATGATGGAGATCATGAAGGAAGGTCGTGAGCAAGGCCTGAAGGGCAAAAAGCTGCAGGAATTCGTCGCTGAAAAATCCCCCCTCTCGGCCGAGCAAAAAGAGGCCCAGGCGGAAGTGCGAAAAGCGACCGCCAAACTGCGGGAAGAAGTCGGTGCCGTCCTAACCGATGAGCAGCGCGAGAAATTGGGCAACGCTTGGAAGAAAGCCAAGGCCAAGCCGAAGAAGGAAGCCTAATCCGACTTCCCGTGATACGCGGCTCTCTTGAGAGAAACAGTAAAGGACCTTGCCCAGCAAGGTCCTTTGCTCGTTTCTTGGCCAGCTCGCAAGATCTATGCAACCAACACGAATAACCAGGAAATACGCGAAAGCCACGTAGACGTCGAACGTGGAACGGACGCTACCTCTGCGTAGCCACGCTCGCGTAGAGCGTGGGGGCCTACGGGTTAGGTCTGCCCCTGGGGCGAAGCGGGTTGGCACTTCTCCCACGCTTTTGGCAAGCGTGGCTACGACGTGCCCCGCGCTGCGCCGTCTTTCTTAAAACCGGCAAACTATCCTACAATAGGCAGACCTAGCCCTCACCCTACCGCTTGGATGGAACGCCCCTGATGTCGCGATTTGGCAATTTTCAGCAATTTGGTCTGTTCGTGCTCCTGATTGGGGCGGGGATCGCGCTGATCTATGTGCCATCGCAAGTCGCTACCATCGTGGAACGCGGGGCGGGGCTCGGGACAGCGGGACAGGTGCTGTACTTCGGCGCGGTGGGGCTGGGGGCGATCCTCATCTTAGGGACGATCGGGTATCTCGTCTGGCACCTCTGGCTGGCCAAACTGCGCAAAGAAAAGCGGAAGCTCTCTCGGGCGAAGTCTCCGTTGGAGCTGTCCGCGAGCGAGCGGACCGCCGAACTGCAGGAAAACCTCGCCTCAGTCGAGGACTTTCGCAAAGAGTTGGAAGACGAGGATTTTGATCGCCAATTGGATCCGCTGATCGAGCGGATCGAGCTCAAACTCAACAACCGGCGGTTGGAGATTGTCGCCTTCGGGACGATCTCCAGCGGCAAGTCGTCCCTCTTGAACGCCTTGGCCGGCCGGGATGTCTTCGCCACCAATATCGCCGGCGGCACCACCACCGTGCGAAACGAGATCCCTTGGCCCGGCGATAACCATGTCTTTCTGGTCGATACCCCCGGCCTGGGAGAGATCGACGGCCAAACTCGGCATGAGCTGGCGACCAAGGTGGCCAAGGATTCCGATATTATTCTGATCGTGGTCGATGGGCCGTTGCGGCAAGACGAGTTCGAGCTACTCAAGCTGTTGGCCGAGATGGATAAACGCGCCCTGGTCTGTCTCAACAAAGAGGACTGGTATAGCGAATCGGACCGCGAGAAGCTGCTGACGCAGATTAAAGAACAGTCGGCCGGGCTGGTCCGGCCGGAGGATGTTTTGGCGATCCGGTCGAAAGTCGCCATCCGGAACCGTGTCCGGGTTTTACCGGATGGCCAACAATTGGAAGAAGAGGTGGAGATCCCCCTTTCGATGGAGCCATTGGCCAAACGGATGATGCGGATCGTCAAACAAGATGGCCAAGACCTGCTGCTGGCCAACCTGCTGCTGCAATCTCGCGGCTTGAAAGAGACCGCCCAGAACGAGGTGGCCGCCTCCATCGACCGCCGAGCCAATCAGTTGGTGCAAAAGTACATGTGGGCCGCGGGTGGGGCAGGGGCCCTCACCAGTCCGTTGCCGGTAGTCGATTTGGCGGTGGGGGTGGGGATCTCGTCGAAGATGGTGATCGACCTGGCCCAGGTCTATCGGCAAGAGATCGACCTAGATATCGCGATGCGGCTGCTGGGTCAGTTGGGTAAGCAACTGCTGGGCTATTTGGGGGTGCAAATGGCGGCACCCATCATTACGATGGCGGTCGCCTCGATGCTCAAGGCGGTGCCGGGGGTTGGTCAGGTCACCGGTGGCCTACTGCAAGGGGTGGTGATGGCGATTGTGACCCGCTGGATCGGCAATGTGTTTATCGAATACTTCAAGAATGAAATGAACGAACCGGAAGGGGGCCTTTCGGGGCTCGCGCGGCGAGAGTGGGAACGGGTCACCGAGATCAATTACCTTCGCAAACTGGTTCAGGAAGCACGCAAGCGTCATGTCGACCGAGAGTGAAACGACCCCGGTGGACCCGTCCGCCAGCCAGGCCGAAGATGACGAGCGTTACCGCGATGCGCTCGGTTCGGTCCGCGCGACGCTGGACCGGTTCCACGGTTGCTCCGAACAGGAAAAGGAATTGCTCCGCGCCGACCTCGACCAGCTCCAGCGGATGGAAACCAAGCTGACCAGCGGCCGGGTCGAGATCGTAGTGTTCGGCGAGATCAGCACCGGCAAATCCGCCTTGATTAACGCGCTGGTCGGCCGCGAGGTGACGGCGGTCGATGTCCAAGGTGGCTGGACTAAGGAGATCGGCGATGTCGCCTGGGATACCGCCGGGTACCGCGTCCCTGGGCTGGCCGGCAGCGAGGTGGTGCTGATCGACACCCCCGGCATCAACGAAGTGGGTGGTGCCGACCGGGGTGAACTGGCCCAAGAGACCGCCCGACAGGCGGATGTGATTCTGTTTGTGACCGACTCCGATCTGAACGAGACAGAGTTTTCAGCCCTGATGGCGCTGGCCGCGATCAACAAACCGATCATCCTAGTCCTCAACAAAATCGACCTCTATTCCCCGACCGAGCGGACCAAGCTGACCGAAGTGTTGGCCAAGCACATGGACCGGGTCCTCTCGCCGAAAAACATCGTCCATACTTCCGCCAATCCGCGGGAGGTGGAGTACGTGATCGAAGCGGCCAACGGCAGCACTCGGTCCCAGTGGCGAACCCCGCCACCCAATGTCCAAGACCTCAAAATGCGGCTGTTGGAGGTGCTGGAAGAGGATGGCTTGGCCTTGGTGGCGATCAACGCGGCGATGTACGCGGCCGACAAGTCGGACCGGATCGCCTCGCTCAAGGTGAAAATCCGCGACAACATGGCCAACAAAACGATCTGGAGTTTCGCCGTGTTCAAGGCGACGGTCGTCTCGCTCAACGGCGTGCCGGGGGCTGATATCCTCGGTGGCGGAGCGGTCGATATCGCGATGCTCAGGGCCTTGGCCCATATCTACGGCATCGAGATGAACTGGTCGAACATGGAGAAGCTAGTCGGCTCGATCCTCAAAGCGGCCGGCTGGGTAACCCTCTCGGAAATCACCACCCATGCCATCAGTTGGGGCATCAAAGCCGTGACCCTCGGCTGGGGAACCGTGCTGACCATGGTCCCCCAAGGAGCCGCCGCCGGGTACGGCTCGTACATCGTGGGCCAAGCCGCCAAGTACTACTTCGAGCACGGCGCAAGCTGGGGCAGCGAAGGCCCCAAAACGGTCGTCCGCCGGATCCTGGAAAAGACCGACAAAAAATCAGTCCTGGAAGGCCTCAAACAAGAGATCCAAACCAAGCTCAACACGAACCGGCATTCGGTGGATGGGAAGAAGTGATGTTGGGCGTTTGCTCTCTCGGATGATAAATACCGTCGAAAATCTGAACGCCAAAGGCGTGGCCTCATATCAGCCTGGGGCATCGCCCCAGGTTCCAGAGCCAAATGAAACGTGAGGGCTGTAAGCCCGGTCCCATTCCTAGGTTCAATGCCAATTGATTGATCAAATGATGCCGGGCCTTCAGCCCTCACGATTGGTTTTGTTCACGAGACCTGGGACTTCATCCCAGGCTGATATGAAACCGGGCCGTTGGCCCTTTGTTGGTGGTTGGAACTTTGTATCTGTTTTTTGAAAATCGCTCATTCGAGATTCGTTCTTTAACCGCAACATGACCTCCATCGTCGAAAACCTCCCGCCACGCCTAACTCGCGACGAAATCCCCGTGGCGGATGACCTCCGCGATTTCTACGTCTACACCCCCTCGGGTGATCCGCCGAGTTCCGGTTGGCCGGTGGTGATGGCCCTGCATGGGAGTGGGACCGACGCCCGGTTTATGTTCGATTTTTGTGGGCTGCATCACACGGCCGAGGCCCAGCGGTTTCTCGTGGTGTACCCCAATGGAACCGGCCGGGTGATGGCCGCGAGAGGCTGGAACGCCGGAGATCGCGTCGGGTACGCGGGCCGACAAGGGGTCGATGATCTCCGCTTTTTTGATCACCTGCTCAATCATCTAACGACACGCTACCCGGTCGATCCAGCCTGCATCTATGCCGCCGGCATGTCGAACGGAGGGATGATGTGTTATCGCCTGGCGGTCGAATTGGCGGGCCGGTTCGCGGCGATTGCCTCGGTCGCCGGGACGATGCTCAAGCTGGAAACCTCGCCGACGGTGCCCACCCCGCTAGTCCACATTCATGGCACGCACGATCAATACGTCCTATACCAGGGTGGCCCAGGTCCCAAGAGTTTGGCCCGGGGGAATTATCCGTCGGTCGCCCAGACGGTTCGCACTTGGGTAGAAGTCAACCAGGCAAGCCCCCACGGCGTGACGGAGGCTTTGCCGCTGACGGTGCATGATGGGACCCATGTCGAGCGAACCCATCATGCGAAGCAGTCCAGCCTAGGTGCCGAGGTCCTGCTCTACACGATCCACGGCGGCGGCCATACCTGGCCAGGTCAGTACCAGGGGCCGGATTACTTGGGCCCGGTTTCGGGGAACCTCGATACGAACCGCGCGATCTGGGAGTTTTTCCACCGTGCCGCGCAGGGACAACACCCCGGCACGAAAGAGAATCTACTTTTTTGACACTCTTCTCTTCGCGTCCTGGCGTCTTTGCAGCTTGGCGTTGAAAGATTTTGATTTCAGTCGTGGCAGGTTGTCTTTGCTTTTTTAACGCAGAGACTTTTCTTAACGCAGGGACGCCAGGACACAATGTCGCGAAGAATTTGAGTCGAAGTTCTCCGCGTCTTTGCGTCTCTGCGGCTTGGCGTTTTCTCGATGCGCGCTGAATAAAAAAATCCCCGGGCACCTTCGGGGTGGCCGGGGATGTGAATTTGCAGGAAGAGCCGTTTACTATTCGGCGGAAGCCATGGGCCGGTTTCGGCGGCGGTTTTCTCGTCGCTCGGCCGCTTCGGCTTGCAGTTTTTTGACCTGCTGTAGTTGGTCGGTATCAAGGACTCCCTCGATCTCCTGATTCATGTTGGCCTCCACCGCGGCCAGCTTGGCCTGCAGGGCCTCGATCTCTTCGGCAAAGCCTTGTTGGATCTCGTAAATTTGTTCCCGCTGCTGCGGGGTCACCACTCGGGTGTAGAAGTTTGGTAGCCGACCACGCGGCTCGGACCGTGTGGATTGCACGCGGCTGGGCGCGGCCATCGGTTTTTCACCCGCCTCTTGGCTCCAAGCGGTCATTTGCACGGCGGAGGTGGCTAGGGCCACTAGCAGGAGGGTCGCCAAAGCTTTGGCGGAAAGTGAACGGTAGGACATCTTCGAAATTCCCCTTTAAATCAAGGAAGTGAAACATGGGGACTTCCTGTCGTGGAGATTCCGATCCATCAAGCTACCCCTGCCATCGTAATTAGGGAGGGGGGTGTGTTCCAGTAGAAAATGCGGAAATGAAGGGACCCAGGGGGATGGGTTAATTGTGGTGGATAAGAAGCCTTGGTTGAGGGGGCGGTTCGCGCATAAAAAAGGCCATGGCGAGTCGTTCCGTCGTCTCCCATGGCCTCTATCCTGAAACGGGTTGCCTCTTGCGACCCGTCCTCCCGGCTGCATCCTGCTGTTAATCTTCGTCCTGTTTTTGGCCCCATTCGGAGCCGAAATCAGAAAAAAGTTCGCTAGCAAACCACTGCTAGCAGGCAGGTTATGACGATCAAGAAAAAACTACAGGCAGGACGTTTGTCCTGCCTGTAATTACGCTCGATTGACCGGCGGTACCAAGCACTCCCCAGGTTTGATCCCGCCGGGGCATCTCGCGAGGTTAGTTGTTCGTGTTGCGGTTCATCGAAACGGGGATGACCAGCAGGCGGCGGGTTTCTCGCACCGGAGGTTCTGGCGATTCGATGATTGGTTGGGCCTCTTGAGCGTCGTGGGTCGGCTCAACTTCGTAGTACATCGGGCCGGGCACTTCGCCGTAACCGTAGCCACCCTGTCCGTGGACGCCGTGTCCATAGCTACCGTGGCTATGTCCGCATCCGTGTCCGCCGCAGGCATCGCAGCCTTGGTGGCGTCCCCGGAAACCCCGGACATGGTTGCCGCCAAAGCACTTACCACCGTAGCAAGCGGTTCGGCCGTGAGGGCGTCCGCCGCTCAGCAGGCCGAGGTCGGCGTGCGGGCCATGGCCGCAGTATCCGCTCCAGATGTCGCCGCAGCAGTGGTTGCCGTGCTTATACCGGCGAAATCCGCGGTGGTAATGGAAGGCTGGGCCGATTTGCAGGCCGCTGGCCTTGGTACGGAAGATCGGGTGAGCACAGTTGCAGTCGTAGCACTGCGTTGCGGCGTAACCGGAGTAGCGAGCGTGATGATGTCCCAGGCCGACCATCGTGTTGGCGTTGTGGCCATAGGCGACGTAATGCTCGGACGAACCGGGCTGATAGTTCTCAGCGAAATATTTGTTGGAAGGGGCGCTGTGGCGGCCGACATCGGCGGCGGAAGCGGCGGTGGCTGAAGCGAGAGCCAATCCAAGGGCAAGGGTCAGGCGAACCATGATTTAAGTTCCTTCAGGGAGGGAGTCAAAGGGGTAGGGGAGGTACAGCGAGCGACCTGGACGATTGGGTAAGCTTGTCGCTCTGGATAAACATTGCCTCAAAATGCGTGTTGTGCAAACGCAACGTGAAAAAAAAGTGGGAAAAACTGCCACGGGGTGCAGTGTGAGTTCCCTAAGTGTTTAATTGGAAACGATTTAACTGTGGTGGAGGCCGATAGGCCGGAACCCACCGTCGCCAACCCATGCCGCCTTGGCAACGTGGCGAGTGTTCATGCAAACATCCCCAATCCCCGCCAGATATTCAGACCGCGCACCTAAAATGACCAAAACCAAGATCATTCAACGCCAAGTCGCAAAGACGCCAGGACGCGAAGAGTGCCCATGGGATTTCTTTGCGTCCCTGTGTCCTGGCGTCTCCGCGTTAAAAAAGCAAAGGCAATCAGCATGGAAAATCCCCGAGAAGACGTCTCCTCAACACCCCAAAAATGCCGACGCGCGCTTCGGCGGTCCCAGGGGGAGCAGACTACCAAAGTTCCAAACGGGTACTATGCCTACGCCCGTAAAGCGTTAGCCTTCACCCGCCCTTGGCCACTCATTTGCGGAAAACCAATCCATTCAGGTGCCCAACCGGCAATTGCCAACATTCAGGGGCGACTGTAGAATACGAGGTTTCCAGTAAATACAAGGGAACGGGTAGGAGCATTTCCTTCCCGCGAACTCGTGGTAGGGAGCTCAGGGCACCGATGAAAGAGAAAATTCACCCCAAGTACCAGGAAACCGCGGTGAAGTGTGGTTGTGGCAATAGCTTCTCCACCCGCAGCACGCGTAAAGAGATCGTCGTCGATGTCTGCAACGTCTGCCACCCGTTTTATTCCGGTAAGGTTAAGTTCGTCGATGCGGGCGGACGGATCGAGAAGTTCAAGAACAAGTTCGCCGGCGCGAACTACGGCAGTCTGCAAAAGAAGCCCAAGAAGAAGTAGCTGCCGGGAAATGTCCCCATCAACGATCCGCGAGTCTTCCCGAATTCAGTGGGAGACTCGCGAGGTTGGTTTGCCATTGTCGTTGATATCTCTCTTGATTGCGGGGCGTCCAGACGCTGCCTGACCGCGGCCCCCCCAAGACATTTCCCAGGATCGATCCCGATGCGCGAGATCTTAGAAGAAAAGCTATCCCGGTTCGAGGAACTCGAACGCCAGATGAGCAACCCCGAAGTGCTGGGGAACTCGTCGCAGATGGGGGCGGTCGCGCGCGAGCATGGGTCGCTCGCGAAGCTGGCGGGGCGTTATCGGCAGTTCAAGCAGGTCGTTACTGAAATGGATGACGCCCGCGAGATGATGGACGGCGACGACGCCGACATGCGCGAACTGGCCGAAGCAGACTTGGCGGATCTCAAGGTCAAACGAGAAAAGATCTGGCGCGACCTGTTGGATATGACCATCGGCGGCGAGGACGCCAACCGCAATCGTCTGGTCCTGGAAATTCGAGGCGGAACCGGTGGTGATGAAGCCGCGCTGTTCGCTCGCGACCTGTTCGACATGTACAAAAAGTTCGCGGAGACCAAAGGCTGGAAGTACGACGTTCTGGAAATCAGCCCAACCGAACTGGGTGGCTTCAAGGAAGTGATCGTCTCGGTCGAAGGGGAGGGGGTCTTTCGGGAACTCCAGTACGAAAGTGGCGGGCACCGCGTCCAACGCGTGCCGGAGACCGAGACCAAGGGGCGCGTTCACACCTCCGCCGCCACCGTGGCCGTGATGCCGGAACCGGAAGATGTCGAGATCGACCTGGACAACGAGGAATACGACGTCGAACGGTACGCCGCGAGTTCCGGACCCGGCGGTCAACACGTCAATAAAACCGCGTCCGCGGTGCGCTTGATCCATAAAGAGACCGGCCTGATTGTGCAGTGCTGCGAAGAGCGAAGCCAGCACAAGAACCTGGATAAGGCCCTCCGCCTGCTCAAGACCAAGCTGTACGACGCCAAACGCGCCGCGGTCGATAAATCCCGCTCCGATCACCGCAAAACGCAGGTCGGTTCCGGCGACCGCAGCCAGCGGATTCGAACGTACAACTTCCCCGAAAACCGGATCACCGATCACCGCATCAACCTCACGCTCTACAAGCTGGATCAAATCATCTCCGGTGATTTGCAACCGGTGATCGACGCCCTGATCGACCACGATCGGGAAGAACTACGCGGCTCGATGGGCGACATGGATTAACCCGGGTTCATCTGCCGCCGTGCAACACTCCGTCACCCGCGAAAGTCGTAACCGATGTCGCAAGAGGAACCGTGGACTATCAAGCGGCTGTTGGAGTGGACTACCGACTTTCTAAAGTCGAAGGGGAGTAGCTCCCCCCAGCTCGACGCCGGGCTGCTGCTGGGGTATGCCCTGGGAACCAGTCGCATCCAGCTCTATACGCGGTACGACGAAGTGGTGGACGAGGCCGCGCGAACCAAGTTTCGCGAGCTGGTCAAGCATCGCGCGCAAGGCGTACCGGTGGCGTATCTGCTGGGCGTGGGTCAGTTTTACTCGCTCGACTTCAAGGTCAACTCGGACGTTCTGATTCCCCGCCCCGAGACCGAGCACTTGGTGGTTGAAACCTTAGACCGAGCCCGGCTTTATCCCGCAAGGCAAACGATTCGTCTCCTCGATATCGGAACCGGCAGCGGGATCATCGCCATCACGCTGGCAACGCAGTTGCCAAGCCTCCAAGCGGTCGCCACCGATATCAGCCCCGCCGCCTTGGCGGTCGCCAAGCAAAACGCCGAGACACACAAGGTGACGGAGCGAGTCACCTTCGCCGCAGGAGATCTCTTCGCCCCAATCGCCAAACTACCGGAGGACCAACGGCGGTTCGACTTTGTCGTCAGCAACCCACCCTATATCGCGGAAGAAGAGCGGAGCCTGATGGACGACGACGTCCTCAAGCATGAACCGCACTTGGCCCTGTTCGCCGCCGACCAAGGAACGGTCATCCTGCGACAAATCTTGGACCAAGCCCCTAGCTATCTCGAACCGCAAGGCTGGCTGCTACTGGAGCTCAGCCCAATGATCGCCGAGCGCGTCAAAGCCCATGCTGAAGGGACCGGCCAGTACGAAGCCATCTCGCTGGTGAAGGACCTGGCGCGGCACGACCGCGTGTTGGTGGCGCGAAGAAAGCTGTAAGGCCGCGCAAGCCTCGCGCGACGAATCCGCGCAAAATTTCTGAAATGTCCGGTCCGCGCGGCGCATTCTCCAGATACTCATCTTGTCCAACGTCTCGCGGGACTTGGTGCTAGGCACCGATGGTTCGTGGTAGACGCGTCGCAAGATCGCGACCAATCTTTGGCACGGTTTGATCTTGGTGCGCGGGCGCTGTCGGAGAAATCCTGGCGATCGCGCGGTGCTCGACCTCTTCTCTTTCACACGGAATATCCCATGCAAAATCTACAACTGGGCTCCAAGGGGCTCGCGGTTCGCGATCTACAGACCAAGTTGAATTTGGTCATGAAGCCGACGCCACCGCTGGTTGTGGATGGCGATTTCGGCCAGTTGACCAAGGGGGTGGTCAAAAGCTTTCAAGCGAAGTACGCACCGCCAGATGATGGAATCGTGGGGCCGATTACGCGAGCCGCGTTGGAAGCAAGATTGCCGGTCACCCCACCGGTCAACTACATTGTCCCAAGTTATGTGTTCGTCCAGCAGGACATGGAAATGTCGTGCTGGTTGGCCTCGGCCCAGATGTTGATTCGCTGGAAAGAGAAACGAACGAACAAAACGGACACGCGGCATCCGGACCCTAGCACCTTGGCCAGTTGGTCGCAGGTCTACCGCAATAATAACGGGATTACTAACGCTCAGATCAAAAAATTCGCGGAGGATATGGGGTTCAAGATGGTACCCCCAATGACCGCTACGCCTAACGCCATTGAGCAATGGCTGCGGTGGTACGGGCCGCTCTGGGTGAACGGAACACGCCACATCACGGTAATCGCTGGAATCCGAGGCGATGTCAAGAATCCGGAAATCCTGGTGCTTGATCCAGAGGCTTCGGTGTTCTCGTTTGGGATGTGGCGAAACCTCTATGAATACTACCGAGTGGACGACTATGCCGGCCCAGATCACTCGGCAACAACCCCGGCAGTGTTTCTTCGCTTGCCGTAGAAACGTCCAAAAGGGCGGATGCGCGGATCATCCATCCGGCGTGTCGATCAGCTCTTGCAGCCGCTCTCGCAAGGGCTCCGGAAGTTTGGCGGGCCAAGTCTGATCGATCAGTCCGACTTCCAGCATGTCCAGCAAGTGAACCTGGTCCTTGCGGCGGTAGGAGTTGAGTTTCATGCGGACCAGCGATTCGAGCGCAAGGGTCCGCGTGTCGCGGATTTTCTCATACTGCTCGACATCGGGGCTCGCGATTGGGTAGTGGGGATGCACCTTCTCGCCCGCGTAAACCACATGCACCGCATCGCGCGGTGTCGCGTCCGCGCCATCCAGGAAGAGATCGATTCCAGAGACCTGTTGAAATTGAAATCCCGCTTCGCGGAGCACCTCGATCACGCGAGGCAGGTCTTCACGCCGCAGGAGGATATCCACATCCCGCGTGTTACGAACGGCCGCCTCATCGACTTGAGCAACCCAGTGCTGGACCGCATTTCCGCCGACCAACGCATGCCCAATCCCCGCTCGTTCCAAGGCCGCGGTGACACGCTCAACCCGATTGCGAATCTTTTCCACGGCTCGCTCGATCCTTTCCCACAGTTCATCACCGGTATATCGAATGGTAACCACGGTGCTTCTCCTGCCGCGGAGCAAAAATGCGGAATCTCACCTCTCGTCATTCTAACCGGAGACCTCGCAAGTCACCAATGGTTTGAGAATCGAAGTCTCTCACCAAAAACCCACGATTTTCGCCAGAATATGGTTGATTGAGTCTCAGCCTCTACGTATCCTGAGTGTGAAAAAAGGGGTCAGGACTCTTTTTAGCGACCCGCTAACCATTGGTGTACGCGCCCTTAAAAAGAGTCCTGACCCCTTTTTTCACACGCAACACGGGGGAAATGCGATGGGTTTTCTAGGGCGAATCGGCAACTCGTTTATCGGGGCACTGATTGGGTTGGTCGTGCTTCCGGTTTCGGTGCTGCTGCTGGGTTGGAACGAGTATCGCACGGTTCAGCGGAGCCATGGTATCGCCGAGGCGAAGAGTGTGGTGGTTTCGATCCCCGATGCCAATGAAGTCGCGGCCGATTTGAACGATAAACTAGTCCACCTTACCGGCTTGGCCACCACCGAGGAAATCCTCCGCGATCCGCAGTTCGCCGTGGAGGAAGTGGGAATTCATTTGGCACGTCGCGTCGAGATGTATCAGTGGGTTGAGGATAAACGGACGACCGGCACCGGGAATAATCGCAAGACAGAATATGATTACG
This sequence comes from Pirellulaceae bacterium, assembly GCA_040880405.1. Classification (GTDB taxonomy): domain Bacteria; phylum Planctomycetota; class Planctomycetia; order Pirellulales; family Pirellulaceae; genus JBBDIM01. The sequence continues at coordinate 31,846 of JBBDIM010000009.1, forward strand.
AGCTCAAGTGGGAATCGGGCCGCGTCGATAGTTCGCGATTCGAGGAGCCCTCGGCCCACTTGAATCCTGATTTGGGTATCCCTGAAACCTCTGTGACCGCTGATGATGTGCATATTGGGAGGTATCAACTAAGCGATCCTCTGAAACATGAGATGGACGATTACATACCGGTCTTCATCGTCGAGGATCAGGTACTGGAGGATTTGCCTGAGGATCAGTGGGACCAGCTCGTCGTCCGCAATAATGAGCTGTTCTGGAGTGCCACGGCACCCAATCCGGACCAACCGGAACTGGGCGACTTGCGGATTCGATTCGAGGTGGTCCGCCCGGCGGAGGTTAGCTTGGTGGCGAAGCTCCAAGGAGACAAATTCTCCGAGTACCGCACTTCCAACAACGAGCCATTCGAGCGGCTCTATCTCGGGGCGTTCTCGGCCGAACAGGTAATGGAGAAACTGACCCAGGAAAACACCCTCATGGCTTGGCTGCTGCGGATCATGGGGACCGGGATGAGTGTCGTCGGATTTTGGATGATATTGGGCCCGATCCGTTCGATCACCAGCTTCATCCCGGTTTTAGCTCAACTAACCGGCGGATTGGTGTTTGTGGTCAGCCTACTGATGGGCACCATCATCTCGCTCACGGTAATCGCAGTGGCCTGGATCGCGGTCCGGCCGCTACTGGGCATCGGCCTCTTGGTGATTGTGTTTGGAGCCGTCTTCCTGGTGGTCCGAATCTTCATGGGACGTAAGCGGATGAGCCAGGACGAAGAAGATATGGTGATGGCGAACCCGGTGTGAGTTTTCGAAAGAGAAACGAACCGCGCGTATTCCATACCTTGTCAGAATTGATCCCAGATCGGTTGAAACCAAAGAGGCATCGTCGTAGTTTTTAGTTCTATTGATTTGCCCTCAGTTGCTTCGCCGAAAAACCAGGGGGTCTCCTCGCTAGTATCAAAAAAGAAGGCGCGATTGGTGTGGCGAATTGCCTCCGGAAGAAGACCAAGTGAGCGATGATATCGGGCAACGATTTTTGATTCTGGAACGTCGTGACCACCTTCTGTAACTCTAAATTTGACTCGCGAAATGTTAATCGCCGGATCTTCGGTGGCGACATAATAAAGATATGTCCGGAATCCAGATTGTTGAGCCTGCCGCAACAAATCGACCTTGTCCCACGCGGACATCACAGTTTCAAAAGAGAACGATTGCGAATTTTCAACACACCTTTGGCGTAAGTAATCACAAAGCACAGAGGCGTGGTAGGAGTTTACCTCAATTTCTGAGAACGCGATTCGACCCGAGATGAGCTGGATCGAGTTGGCAACGTCATTGAGACCCAATTTCTGTAGAAAGGGCGACTCGAAGAAGAAGTCGCGGATCTTTTGAATATCGATCTCTACGTCGAGCTTGTGGGCCGGAAATCCACCGTGGTTTCGGAAATCACCTTCAATATCGTCTGGATTGATGTAGTTTCCGAACCAAGCCGAGGGGCGGTTCAGACCCACTTTGATCGTTGTTTTCCCGGATCCATTGGGGCCCGCGAACATCCGCAATCGGGGTAAAGCCGCTGTCATGATTTTGATTGTTTGATCCGCTGGGACACCTTGACCCGCGGTGGCATGGATTTCAAGATGGTCCTACCGCTGGGGCCTTGCTCAATCAAGCGGCCGTTCTCGACAAACACGATGGTTTGTTGTGAACGTCTAGCCCGCTGATGGGCCGCCGCGAGGGCATCAACAGCCATTTGGGGCACGTCTTGATCCTGGTCGGAGTTGTCGTGCGGTGTAACGTCTGGGGGGATCATGGTGATTCACGCTCCTGGGAAATTGAGGGATGTCTCAATTATACCAAAGTAATACCCTGGTCGTCCAAAAACCGCTCCCCCTTTAATCCGCAACCTTCACCACGCGGCCGCGGACTTGGTAGTCGGGCGGGGTGATTAGTTGGGGGCCGGCCCCTTCGTCTAAGACGGTTATGTTGCGCCCGTTCTTTTTGGCGGCGCGGAGGCTGGTTAGGGCCCTGGAGAATAGCTGCGAGGCGGTGTCGTTGGGCTTGATTTCGGTGACACCGGCGCTGACCGTTAGCTCGAATTCGTCCCCTTCGTGTACGAAGGTGGTTTGACGCAGGGTTTGGCGGATCCGCTCCATCGAGCTGGTCGCTTCCCGCGGGCCGGTATCGCCGAAGAAAATGAGCAGTTGCTGGCCACTGAACCGAGAAACGACTTCGTACCCGCGATCCCGGGTCACCAGTTCCGCCACCAGACGGCCGAAGGCCGCCAATGCCTTGTCTCCGTTTTCGGTCCCCAGTCGCTCGTTGACCTTGCGGAAGTGGTCGATATCGACCAACGCGACACTCACCAGGCGTTCGCGGCGGATGTCCTCGCGCCACCACTGGAACAGGACCGCTTCGATCCCGGTGCGGCTGGGCAGTCCGGTCAAGCTGTCGTCCTTCACGCTGGGGTCTAAGTCGGTCAAGCGGCGCTCGGCTCGGAGGACGGTGACCAGGGTCTCTTGCATCTTATCGCGGAGGTCGTGGGCCAAATCAATCAGGCGACAAATTTCCAGCACCAGCTTGCGGCAATGGTTATCCAAGTCGAATGAAAGATCCAGATTTCGCAGATTGCTGATCGTGGTTTCGATTTGGGCCGTTTGGCTGAGCAGCACCTCACTCAGGCGGTTCGCCACTTCGGCGTACGCCCCCAGGTTGCTTTGACTATCGTTCAAGTGTTCGGCGGCGATTTCTTGCGTCTCTAGCCAACCGGTATTCAAGGCGTCGAGTTCGTCGCAAATCTCCTGCAGGGCCTCTTCCGTCGGCTGGTACCATAGGTCGCGCAGCCGGTTCTCGATCTCGATCAAGTTATTGCGATACCGACCCACTTCCAACCTTAGCACCTGCGCGGCAGCCTCGACTAGGCCTTGCGTCTCCACGGCCTCGGCCGTCAGGATCGCCAGGTACTCACCGGGGATGTCCTCGCTATTGGCTTTCGCGACGGAAGAAAGCGGCTGCTGAACTCTGCTCGGGTGATGCAGTGAATCGACATGATCCAGGTCCGGCAGGAAGGTCTCCGGCGGACTAACCACTAGCGGCGAAGGCGCGGGTGTCGTCAGGCGACGTACCACCAACGCGGCCGCGAAGCCGAAGCCGAGGTTCAAAGTCGCCGTGAACAGAACGAAAAAAATCATGTGCCGGTTATTTCCACAATTTGGAGCGTGAGGTCAACGATCGCACTGGCAATTCAAGCTTGGCTCACACCCACCTCACGGGAACGAGGCCTCTCGGCAATCCCCTTGGCTTTTCCGATTGCGCGAAGCGCGTGGAATCGGTTATGCGGAAGGTTCGGAAGATGCCGGCTCTTCCACGGCACCTCGATAAAGGGCCTGTCCCCACCGATTGTTGGGGGATGTGAAGGGGCCGCCACCGCTTGGCTCATCAAACGCCTCCAGCAACCGGAAGACGGATCCATCAAGCTGGTCGACCAAATGCACCAAAGTCGCCTCAACGGTTTGCGGCACTCGGGGGGAACCATGCTCCGGCGAGCCTTGATGGGCCAATATCAAATGTTCCAGCCGGAGCAGCCAATCCCCCTCAAGCTCAAGCTCCGCCGCCACTTCCCGCACCATGTCGCGGCCTTGAATCAGATGCCCTAGAAGCTGACCTGCCGAGGTGTATTGGCCGCCGTTTTGGGTCGGGTCGGCCAGTTCACGCAGCTTCCCGATGTCGTGCAGCAGGCAGCCGGCAATCACCAAGTCGCGCAGCGGCGGATCGTACAAGGCAGGGTGCTGGTCGCGGTAATGATCGACCAAGCGAATCGCCATCCGCGTTACGCTGTAAACATGCTGAAGGTATCCGCCCGCATACCGGTGATGATGTCGCAAGCTGGCGGGCAACAAAAGCAGCGTCTCACGGTGCCGCTGGTATAGCGTCTCTACCACTTGCCGCAGCTCATCGTGAGCGAGTTCCGCCGCCACAAGCTCCAGAATCGCCTCGTGAAGATCTTCCGGCGGCTCTTTGCTCCTCGGCTGGCAGAACAGCGGATCGAACCCCTGCTGAAGGTCCGCCTCTTCGACCGGCCGGATCTTTTGGATCTTGATCTGGCCGCCAAAACTGTCGACCGTATAAACGCCCCGGATCTTGTAGAACCCACCCGCTTGCCAATCCTCTCGGCAGGCCGAGTCCCACGGCGAGTCCTCCCAAATCTTCGCGCTCACCTCACGCCCCGCGTCGCGAAACACCACCTTGGTGTAGGGACGGCCCTCGCGCGTCTGCTTGAGTTCCTTTTTCCACAGTTGGGCAAAGAAGTCGGCGCGTTGGTTCGGGTGCAACTGGTTAAGGGTCTTGAGCTGCGAGTCCGGCTTGATCATGTCCACGGCACGGCCTTCGCCTCTGCGGGGGCGATTCTCTGGGGGTTGGAAGTGGGGGAGGTCGTCCTACCGCGGCAAACCTCCACCATTTCATACTACCCAGCGGCCAGGGGGCTCTCAAATGTTTTATTCGGGCCGGGGTGATAGAGAGGCGATTCCCGCGCCAGTTGTTCCAGCATCCCGGAGAGCTGGTCGGTCAGCTTTCGCATCAGCGGGTCTTCCCCGTCGCTCTTCGACCGGGCCGAGCTCACTTCGATCGCCTCCCCCACCTCAATGATCACATGCTGGTGCCCATGGACCTGCGTCTTGTCGGTCAGGTCCTCCTCGTAACGCTCCACCGTCTCGAGCAACCGATCGACCGAGGGAAAAGATTCCAGATAGTCGGGCAAGTGGCATGAGATCTGTTGAGCCGTGTAGATATCCTCCAATTGCACCCACCGCCGCGCGCGTTCCTCCGCGGGAAGGGTGCCGGAGATCATCTCCGGGATCATCTTGGTCCGCAGATTCTTGACCCGAGCAACGACGTGGTTGTCGCCATTCCCCTTGCCGGGTAGATACTCTTCTTCCAGCGGCCCCAGAATCTGCTGCACGAGGGCCTCGGTCCGCTCGGCCAAATCGCAAGAGCCCAGGGTCTTGCCGAAGTATTGCAATTCCTTGAGGGTCAGCATGGCGTTGCCTACTCGGTGGATCCGCTCTATCAGGTCGCGGCCGGTTTGGGGTGGCCAGGAGAACCGCTGTTCGATTTGCGTGAGGACCGGCGCGATCGCGGCTTCCAAGTCTCCCTGGAAGCGATACTTCAGGGCGATCGGGTGGATGACGGTCCGGCCTAGTTGCTGTTTTTCGCGCCGCCGAGCCGCCCCTCTGGCCACCAGTGCCACGCCATCGAGTAAGGGACGCAGTCGATCGTTCGTGCGACTGGTGGCCCCCTCCGGGTAAATGATCAGGGGACGCTTCGCCTCGACCATCGCCTCGATCGCCGTGTTGATCGCCTTGCGGTCCATTCCCTCGCGAAAGATGCTGAAACCACCCATCGCGCGAATCGCCCAGGTATTGAACCGACTTTGGTTGAAGAGGTGCCAACTGGCCATGGTATATACATGGCACTGGACCTGCCGGGCCAGAAACCCGATCACCAGCGGATCGGAGGTACGGCAATGGTTGGGTGCTAGCAGGATACCGCACCCTTCATCCAGCGACGCCTTCAATCGCTCCGGATGTCGCAACTCATGGGTAACGACCCCCTCTTTTTTTTTCAGGTAGATCCCGTAGAGGTTGAACCATTGAATCAGGTCAGGAATCCAGTCGCTCCGGATGGGGGGAATAAACTCGTACGGCTTTTCAAAGATGATTTGCTGCATACGGGCGAGCGGCGGTACCGGGATGGTTAAATGGAATGCGCGGGAAACAGCGCGTTTGCCCGACTGTTGCAATCGGCAAACTTCCCCGCGATTCCCGGAGACCCAACTTGGCGGATCCCTACGACTCGATTGTACGGGCCATTCCGCCAGTCGCCATGCCCTGCTGGTCGATATGATGCTAGAGAGCCGGTAACCGGTGAAAAATGAGGGAAACACCTGATGGCCAAGATCCGCAAACTGACACTCCGCCGCCCGGTCCCCAAACCGCAGGGAGACCGGATCGAACGACTGTTATCATCGTTTGTTGATTACATCACCACCGAGTGCCACCTCTCGGACAACACCATCCAGGCCTACACGCGCGACCTGACTCGGTTTCGAACCTGGCTGGGTGAGACCAATCCCCGCGACCTGACCATTGCGGATTTGTCCGACTTCGTCGCTTGGCTGCACAAGGAAAATCTCGCCCCGAGCAGCATCGCGCGGCATATCGTCTCGCTCAAGGTTTTCTTCCGCTACTTGCAACTCGAAGGGGTGCTGCAAGACAACTTCGCCGAACTGCTGGGTTGCCAGAAACTGTGGGAGCGAATCCCCTCGGTTATCCCGCCCCACAAAATCGACGAGCTGCTGCTAGCTCCCGCGCGGGATGAGGACATCTATTGGCGAAGAGATCGCGCAATCCTCGAACTGATGTACGCCACCGGTTGCCGAGCCTCGGAGGTCAGTAGCCTAAACCTGGCCGATGTCCATCTGGAAGAGGCGTACTGCAAGTGTGTGGGAAAGGGGGACAAGCAGCGGCTGGTCCCGCTGGGCAAGAAGGCAATCTCCGCCAGCCGAGACTACTTGGAAAAAGAACGACCCCGCCTGGCGGCAAAAAGAGCCCAACTCACGTGGCTGTTTCTCTCCCGCAGCGGCCGCAGATTCCGCCGCGAGGCGATCTGGGAACTGGTCAAAAAGTACGCCGCGCGATCCGGCATCAGCAACGAAGTCAGCCCCCACAGCCTTCGGCACAGCTTCGCCACCCACCTGCTGGCCGGCGGAGCCGACCTCCGCCAAGTCCAGGAACTGCTGGGCCACGCCAGCATCGCCACCACCCAAATCTACACCCACGTCGACCAATCCCGCCTGAAGCAGGTCCATGCCCAGTTTCACCCCAGGGCGTAACCGGGCCCATGGCAAGGTTCGCCAAACGGGGATGAGTTCAATTACAAAGAGTCGGAGGCAAAGAACCTCGACCGCGGCACCCGTAATTGACCTTATCCCCGTTCGTTCGGTATCTGGGCCAATCCGTGCTCCAGCTTGTTTCGCTCCAAGTCATGGCGTTGAAAATGGTACGTTTGGAAGGGGATAAGTTCAAAAACGGGGGCCTCGGACTCAGCGCGAGCCGCCGCTTGCTTTGTATTTGAACTCATCCCCGACGGTTCGGCACGCAGGCCAATCAGTATACCAAGCCGGTTGCTAAAAATCGCGCCGTTGAAAATAGTGCATCCCCGTTTCTGCATGACCCGTGTTCCCCCGAACATGGTAGGATGGTTGCTGAAGTCTGGAGCACCCAAAAACCTTCGCCCTCAGGGAGCATTCGAGAACCCAATGGAATCTAACGCGATCCTCAACCTCATCGTGCTCCGCAGCCGCGATCTCGATCGGGCCGAGGCGTTCTATTCCGCCTTGGGTCTCACGTTTGCCCGGCACGCCCATGGCCAGGGGCCGGTGCATTTGGCGAGTGAATCGGAGGGGCAGGTGTTTGAGATCTACCCGCTGGCAGGCGAAGCGGTCCCCACTTCAAGCACTCGGATCGGGTTCTCCGTCAGTTCGGTCGATGCGACGTACGACCGCCTGTTGGCCTCCGGCGGAACCGCCGTCACCTCACCCCAAGATTCCCCCTGGGGGCGCCGCGCGGTGGTGGCTGATCCGGACGGGCACAAGGTGGAACTCACGGCGGAATGATGTTCACGCCGTAGTGGTCGGATCCTATGCCACGGCACCACCTATCCGCGAATCTACCCACCCTTGGGGTTCGAAAACTTCACCTTCTCAATCAACCGCTGGATCTCCCCCGTCTCCGGGTCTAGGCGGCCGCTGACGGCGGTCATGGCTTCGATGACGAAGCGGTAGTGGAGGTGGTAGTCGGCGTCGATTTCGATTTCCGCTTCTTCCTGGGCCGAGCCAGGGCCGCCGTCCAAGCCGACCTGTTGGACCAACCGGTTTTGGAGTTGGGCGAACTTTTGGCTGGGGGAGCCGGAGAAGGGGGTGTCTCCTAGGTAGACGCCGGTTAGTTGGCCATTGGGGGCCGCGCGGAGGGAGAGTTTCAGGGGGACCATCAAGCTGTCGCTCGGGGCCCCTTGGGCCGCTTTGGGCATTTTGATATTGAAGTCACCCTCGACCGCGACGATTTTGAACGTCAGGATGAAGAACACCAGTAGCTGAAACACGATGTCGATCATCGGTGTCATCTGGAGTTCCACTTTCTCGCGGCCGTGGACTTGGGAGTTGCGGAGTTTCATTTTTATGGCAACCTAATTCGCAGCTTTTTCGTCTTTGGCACGCAGGGCAAACTTCTCGAAGCCGACGTCCTGACATAACCGGATCATGTCCTGCACCTTGCCGGTTTCGACGAACATGTCGGCACGCACGATGATCGTCAGCTCGGTGGAGCCTCCCTCCCGCGTCGCGTCGGCGATCTGACGCTCGGCGATCAGCTTGGGCCGTAGGGCCTCCAGATCGAACGTGCTGCCGTCCAAAATGACGCCGGCGTCCCGCGTCATTTGGAGCGTTAGCGAACTTTCGAACGGAACTTCCGGTGGCTTGGCAACTTCACTCGAAGGAACCCGGACTTTTTCGTCCTGTTCCGCCTGGGTGAAGTTGATCAGCACCATGAAGAAGGCGATGAGCTGAAAGGTCATGTCGATCATCGGGGTGAGGTCCCCTTCGACAATGCTTCGTCTTCCCTTTTTCGTTATTTTCATCGTTTGTCTCTACGGCAACCGGTGGCGGAAGCGATTTGCTTAAGGAACCGAATTGCTTACTGACCCATGGTCTGGAAACGGCTCATCAGCCCTTCGCTGATAATCCCGACTTCCAGGGCCAAACGGTCGACGCGGTTCCGCAGGATGTTGTAGGCCGCCAAGGCCGGAATCGCGATCGCCAGACCAACGAGCGTGGTGAACAGCGCGGTGGAAATCCCTTCCGCCAAGGCGCTGGCGTTGGGCGTCCCACCGGAAATCGCGATCACGCTAAACGAGCGAATCATCCCGTCGACCGTGCCGAACAGGCCGAGCATCGGGCTGAGCGTGCCGATAAGCGCGAGGTAGCTGAGCCGGTGGTCGAGCTTCATGTTCTCGTCCTCACCCACTTCCTGCATCGCCTCGATCGCCTTCTCGTAGCCTTGCGAGACCTTCTCTAGGCCGGCGGACAGAACCTTGCCCAAAAACGACTCGTCCTCTTTGGCCAGATCGTACGCTTCCTGCACCTTGTTCTCTTCCAGACAGGCCTCAAAGCCTTCGACCAGATGCAGCGGCACGACGTTCTCGCGCCGCGCGTTCAGGATGTTCATCACCAACAGGGCGACGAAGACAATCGAGACCATCATGAAGATCCAGAAGTACATCCCCAGGGCCCCGTACACCCAGGCGAACAACGATTTTTGCTCGGCGGGAGGTGTTCCCGGCGAGGCGGGGTCGGCAGCGGGTGCATCCGCGGCGGGGGCGGGTTCGGCCGCCGGTTCCGCCGCTTCATCCTGAGCCTGAGCCGTGGACAGAGCGCTAGGACCGGCCAACGAGAAAAATAGTCCCAGCGCCAAAATCGACAGGCTGGGCAAAATCCAAAGGGAACGAAGACGGCTGAGCATTACGATTCTCCGAGCGGACAATTTTTTGAGTATGGGCTAAGTGGCTTGTTGGGGTGTGTGGCGATCGCTGCATGAGAAAAGCGCAAACGGAGTGAAGCGATTACCGAGGACAAGCCGAAGTGGGTGAAAAGTCTTCTCGCATTCTAATTGCGAGATCGATCAACGAATAGTGTCTCGCGGCGAATTGTCCCGCAGCGTCAGGGCCTACTGCGTCAGGGCCCACTGCGTCACGGAAAGCAATCGCCAGACGCCCGAAATCGGAAAAGACCTTCCCCCGGCTATTCGGGAAAGGCCCTCCGAATTATTGCGTCCATTACTTATTGGCCCAGGAACTTCCGGGGTACCGGTCGTGCAGCAGGTTCCGCGCGGCGGTTGCTTCGTCCGGGTTATTCAGTTCGCGCCAGAGGCCGCTGAGGTTGAATAGCGATTCGGCGTGGGTTTCCGGATCGCCATAAAACAAGATGTCGGTATGCAGATAAGCGAGCAAGGCTTGCTTTTTCTGGTCCTGTTTGACTCGGCAAAGTCCCAGCGTGTTGTAGGCCCGACCGTAAAGCTCGGCGTCTTTGGGGTCTCCCTCTTCGATCACTTTTTCGACCAGCGTGGTCCCCTCGTCTGGCTTTCCGGTTTGGGCAAGCGCCGCGGCCTTGCCCACCGTGGCGAGATCCTTTTGCCGCTTGGTGCCAGAGACGGACGTTTGCACGCTGAGGACCTGTTCGAACTTGGCGAGGGCCTCCGCCGCTTTGTCCTGAGAGAGCAAGGCGCGGCCTTCGAGGACCATCGCCTTCATCTTGAAATCGGCCCAGGGGGCGTTGGTCAGCGTGCCATAAAACTTGGCGGCCCCGGCGTAGTCTCCGGTGGAGACCGCGAGATCTCCCAGAAGCTCGGCGACGGTGAAAAAGTGAAAACTATTGGGGGCCTTCCGCGCGAAATCCAATAGGGCGGAGGTCGCCTTCGCTTTGTCCTCGGCACCGGCCAAGGCCAGCTTACCCATGCTGTAGGCCCTGAGAAAATCCACCTCGTGCCCGACGAATTCTCGGCCACTCGGCTCGGTGTTGCGAATCCGGGCCAGGGCGTCCTCTAACTGGCCATTTTTGACCATGTTTCGAGCCGCCTTCACATCGAAGTGCTCGTCGTCGAAGGAGACCTCAGTAATCTCGTTGACCGGGATATCGACCGTGGTGCCCGACTTGCTCAGTTTGACCGAAGTTTTGCTGACCGCGGTGACCGTCCCGTTTTGCAGGCCCGATTCGGTCCGAACCGAATCGGCCACCGCCGGGCTAACCGAGATTACCAGGCCCAGCAGGGCGAGCGGCGTGATCCAGAGTTGGGTAGTGAAGCGTGAGTTTCGCATGGTTTATAGCTCCTCGAATCGATTCGATGGCGGATGAGTGGTCGTCGGATATTGTCGCGTGAAGTTGAACTCAAACAACGGAACGTCTACCGGCTGGCGGAGGCCTCGGTTTCCGGGCTGGCCTGCAGTCCGGTCGCTTTGCCATGCAGGTCGGATTGGATGGTTCTCAGCAGGCTATCGAACTTACGGTACCACAGTTCGCCACCCATGCTGGGGTAGGAGAGCTGCGTGGTGGTGATATCGCGCTCGGCATACTCAAGCGCCTTGCGGCGATTGTCGGGCGAACCGATCGCCTTGGCGATCTCGTACCGCGTGAGGGCCAAGTTGTACCGGGCCTCGAAGAAGGTGTCTCGGTAGGGGGAACTTTCCTCTTCATCCGAAGCGTACCGGGCCAGCATCCGTTGGATCTGTCCCCAGCCCCAAATGATGTTGCGGCCGGTGGCCGGGTCTTTCTCGGCACCCATCATCGACTGCTGCAGGATGTTAGCGTCTTCGGCCCGAACGCCCCACTGCAAGTAGGTGGTGGCCGCCTCGACCTGGACGGAGATCAACATATTGTTTTCCTTGAGCACCTCGACAAAGGTGGCCAGGGCCTCTTCGTACTTGCCAAGTTCCCGTTGGGCCATCGCGGCCCGGATGCGGACCTGGGTAATGAGCTGCGGGTTTTGTCCCTCGGTGTTTTCCAAAATCTGGCTGTAGGCGGCGATCCCCTGTTCGAAAAAGCCGTTGGCCATATTCGCCAACGAGTTGTCCTGTTTGGTGCTCTGGCCCAGGTTGTAGAAAGTATCTCCCACCCAGTTGAGGACCATCGGGTCGCTGGTTGAATCGGCCACGCGGCTCAAAAACATCTCGAAGGCTTTGGCCAGTGCGCTCTTGGATTGCCGCGGGGCGTTATCGAGTTGCTCCTGCAGTTCCTTAGCCAGCGAGATATAGATGGCGACCAACTGACGTTGGCCATCGGCATCCTCACCCACCAAGGTCTTGAGCTGAGCCATCGCGGCCTCTGCTTTTTTCATCAAGGCCTCTGTCTGGGCGGAATCGGTTTGGGTTGGCAGGGCCGAGATGTAGGCCCGGACCGCCGACTTGTACACCAGTTGCGGAAACCCGGGGCGCGAGACCGATTCGTTGCCCGCATCGACCAGCGTCAACAGCCCGGTCTTCTCTTGTTCGAGCAAGGGGAACGATTTCTCAGGCGTGCCCGCCTCGGTATGGACCTGCGAGAGGGACAGGGCCGCCAAGGCATACGAGTAGTTGGGTGTTTCGCTGGCGTAGGCCTCGACCCCGCGTTCCAGAATTTGGATCGCCTTCTCTTTCATGGAGGCGAGTTGGTCTTCGGCCGGAACGCCATTGGCGTCTTCGACCCCCGCCGCCTCGCGGCGCAATTGATTGCCCCGCAGGTAGAGACTCCAGTAGGTTTGACCCACCTTGAGTTCCGATTCCGCCTTGACCGGCGAGTCGTCCGCGATCAGCTTGAGGGTCTCTTCGGCCGAACCGAGCAGATCGACTCGTTGAGCGAACGGGAGGGTTTTCGAACCGGCCTGCTGTACCTGAAAACCAATCAAGGTCGAGAGGGCGTCGTTGGTCTCTTTTTGGCCGGGCCACTGCTTGGCCATGAACCCTACCATGCTGTCGATACGGGTCAGTTCAAATGAGCGATCGGCCTCCTTCGAGTCTTGAAATTCCTGCAACGCCGAGGCGAGCGCCAGCTTGGCGGCCGGTTTAGCGACCACGCTGCCAGGATAACGCCGCGCGATGAAGTTCGCTCGGACGTAGGTGTGCAGGAAGCGTTTTTGGAGGAAGTCGATATACCCTTGGCGGTAGCGGATGTCATTCAATTGGTCGGTGGTCACTTCGCCATCGGACAGGGCGAGGGCCAGGCGAAAATACTCGTCCGCCTGGGCATAGTGCCGCCCGATTTGCACTTGGGCCTCGTCCAACTCTCCCTGGATTTGTGTCTTCGTCTCTTCATCCTCGGCGGAGGCCAAATCCTCTTTTCGCTTGTTCACGATGAAGGTGCTGGATTGGGCTTCCGACATCGACTCCCGGGCCGCGTTGTACGCCTCCATGAAGTTGGCGGGTGGAGTCTTGTCCTTCTCCGCCACCTGTTCGGCACCCTGAAGTTTCGCACGAAGACTGCCCGCCTCTTCGCGGAAGTCGCTCGGGAATCGGGCCACTTCACCCGCCAACTGGAGGGCCAATTTGCGATGGTCCGCCTTCAGTGGGTCTTTGTCCTCGCGACCTTCGGCGTCCAGGTGATAGGCGTTGGCCAGCATCAACTTCATTTCCAACCAATCCGGTTGTCGCTCGTCGGCCGGACGGAGTTGCAATTGTTCGAACCAGGTTCCCACCAGCTCGATCGCCTGCGGGTACTTCTTCTCTTCGGGGTCGGTCCAAATTTCCATCAGCGCCTTAACCGCCCGCCGCTTGACGTTCATGAACGCCTCGGGCCGATCGGGCAAGAGGAACAGGTCGTCCTTGAAGATCTTGACCGCCTCGGCGTTGTTCCCCAGATAGGCGTTGGCCTGCCCTTGGTACAGCCGCGCCAGCAGGCCGGCGATCTTTGACTTGTACTTACCGTAGGTCTCGCCAAATTCCTTGACCGACTGCTCCATCAGCTTCTTCCGCTCCGGATCATCTTCGGCCAAGGTCTTGGCCTTCTCGAACGTCCCGGTCGTGGCCAGCAGCATCGTTTGCATGTAGAGGGACCGGAGTTCGTCGCGATAGGCGATTTTCTTGGCGTCCTTTTTGGGATCAAGCACATTGCCGATCTCGACGAGGACTTCCCGGATTCGGTCGTTCGCTGTTTGGAAAACCTCCCGGGCCTCGTCGTAGCGTTTTTGGACCGTCTCTAAGTGAGGTGCCTTCTCGGCGTCTTCCGTGGCCCGCTCGGCCTGCATCCTAGCGATCACCGCTTGTTCCAGCAGCACGTTCCCCCGCGCGACCGTCGCGTCGATCTGTTTCTCGTGATCCGGATTTTTCGCGATGAAGTCCGCCAAATTCTTATCGGCGCTGGCAAGATACTCGGTTTTGCGGGTGGGGTTGCGTTGACCTCGGGAGGCCTCGATTTGGGCCAAACCGCGGCGATAGGCAAGCTCGGTCTTGATCTCCTCGGGCAGGCCCGACTTCCCTTCCAACTCGTCCAGGTACCAGAGGGCCTGCTCGTAATAGCCCCGCTGAAGCAGACCTTCCAGGAATTCGTCGTACATCTCGGCAGCCGACAAGTGGGGCACCGCCCAACCAGGCAGCGCCAGGCCAGACCCCACGGTCAAAAAGCCGGTCAATACGAGAGTAAAGAAGCGCGTCCTGAGCATCATTCGTGGGTCCTTCAATTGCGGACGTGGGAACCAAACCGTGGCGGATTCACAATCGGAGCGATCCGCCTGCAAGGGGATCGACCGAGCGGCGAGGAGGAAACTCGGCACGTGGGAGTCCGTTGGCCCGCGATGGTTCAAGGGAGTTGTTCCGGGGATAAGTCAATTTCGCAGTGGAAGAGAAAGGGATAATCTACAGGTTAAGTTGATTATTCAAAGTCAGCAAGCATTCCCCAGGGGTTCACGCTTTGAATTGCGCCTGGGGGCTCAATTTATTGTATCCGCGACTAACGATTTTGGCCCGTAATGCGGACGAAATCGAGCAGTCGCTCCAGTCGATCAAGCTGCGGATGGGCCTGCAGGACAGGGGCCATCCGCTTAGCATAACGCTCCAGCTCATCGGAAGAGTTCCCCCGACGGCGGGTGTAATACGAGTTTTTCAGCAATCCAACCGCCTGAGCGGTCAATTGGGCCGCTTGTAACGATAATGGCGACGCTTGCCACGACTGGGCAAACTGGATGTGGCTTACCGCTTGGGTGGTCACCTGCGATTGCCCCGCGGCGTCGGTCCAGTGCAGGTCGATTTGGGCGATCTCATTCGGCGGGTCGTCGACCAGAATGACTTCAAACAATAGCGAGGCGGCGTCTTCCGGATGAAACTCCACCGAGTGGGGGTCGCTCACCAGTCCGGCCCCGATCGGCTCGTGACCGAGCAACCGATACTGCCGTACCGCCTCCGGATTCCAACGGACGGTCACCCGGGCGTTGCGGCCGATCACCGACGATTGCCCCTGGACCAGATCGTTCAATGTCGCGGAAATTTGGCGCGACGGGGCGGTGGCGTGCCAGGTTCCCACTTCGGACCAGAGCGGGTGGATGCTGGCTGGCTCGATCCAGAGCGAATCCTCTAACTGCACCCAGTGCAGTTCCACGTCTTGTTCGGCCGCATGTTCGGCGATCGGGCGGAGCCGATCCGCCAAGTCGGCGTCGACCTCGGTAAAACCTTCGGAGAGGACCACGAGTGGTCGCCGGATATCGCCAAACGCCGGCTTGCTGACTGCCACCGAGGCAGCGTAACGTATCCCCTCGGCCAAATGCCGAGCGGCGGTTGGCTGGATTTGGTCGAGCGCCGCCAGCCAATTCTTCGCGCTTTGAGGACCGGCGTCATCGACCAGGGTGTACGAAAACTCATCCATCACGACCAGCGAGATCGTATCGTGCGGCCCGAGGGAGTGGATCACCCGACGCAAGGCCGATTTCACCCGCCACCAGGTCTGACGCTCTGCATTCGAATTGCCGGGCCGTTCGACCGCCACGGTTAAGTGGGTAGGAGGGCGCTGTTCCGGCGGGAAGGTCCCGGCCAGGACGCCGACTTGCAGCATCGAGGTGCCGGCCGGAGCGAACACGGCCGGACCAGCGGCGGTCCGGAGTTCCAATTGGGCCGCTTCGGCCGGGACGAAGAATCGGGAAGTCGCCGCCAAGCACTCTTCCAGTCGCAGGTGATCCCAGTTGGTGGCCAATCCGGTGGTAGTTGTCAAACCGCTGCCGCTCTGGAGGGCATCGGCACCGATCACCATCCGTTCAAACGACGACTCATCCGGCGAGAGATCGACACGCAAAGAGACCAATTCCGGGTGCGTTTGCGGCGAGACCTGCGGATGGGTCCGCTCGCGGAGGGCGAAGTCTCGGTCGTATCCTTTGGCGGCGGGGAGTAACGTGGCGACCTGGGAATGGTCGTGCGCCACCTGCGGCTTGGGTCGAGTTGTGGCGAGTTCCGGCCTCGCACCGAGCGGTTGCCACCGCATTAGGAAGGTGTCGGCCGCTAAATCCTCCGGGAGTTGAAACGAGAAGTTTTGGCGATTCCAAGTCGCAGCATCCCGCTGCTCCTGGGCCAGTTGGTCCAGGAGTTCGAGGCTGCTGGCGACGAGATTGTGGGAGTTGTTTGCGATCGGGGCAGGGGAGTCCGCCCCCGATTGAGGCCATGATACGAACCGGGGAGCCACCGAACCACGATGTGCATCGCTGAAAGGGGCGAGCCCATGCACCAGCATCTCGGGATTCGGATCGGCGACACCACTCGGCGAAAATTGATCGTCAGCGATCCAACCGGCGGGGCCATCACCGGCAGGTCCCGGCAGCAGATAAGACCAAACACCGACCGCAATTAAGAGCGAAGCGGCCGTAAATAGTAGGGCGAGTTGGGTCGAACGACGACGCCACGTGGGAACCTCGACGGAGTAACGATCGGTCAGCGGCGTTTCTTTCAGCCGAGTCTCTTTCAGCCGGACATGCAGCCCCGGCGGGATTTCCACGGCAAGCAGCCGCCGATCAAGTTCGGCATCCGACGCGGCCTCATCCAGTGAGGCCTCATCCAACAGCACCTCTTCCACCGGAATCGCCTTGAGCCGCGCCAGCAAATCCCCCGGTATCGGCACTCGGTTGAGCAGCCGATCCAGTTCCGGGTCGTCGGATTGAAGGCGAGGATCGTTCACGAGGTGATGCGTAGGGTTTTTGTGGGTTGAGGTTGGAGGTGAAAAAAAGGGGTCAGGACTCTTTTTCATCCGACGTGTTCAATTTGAGAACGTATTGCGAAAAAGAGTCCTGACCCCTTTTTTTCACTACGTTTCCAGTTGGCTTAAATATTCCCGTAATTTCTTTCGCCCCCGGCTGACCCGGGAGAGGATCGTGCCGAGGGGGACGTTTAGTTGGTCGGCGACTTCTTGGTGGGTCAAACCACCGACGATCACCAATAAAATCGACTCGCGCAACTCGGGCGAGAGGCGATTGAGGGCTTGTTGGATCTCGTCGCTGATTTCGGTTTGGGGTGGTTCAGGTGCCTCAAGTTCGGGGACGCGGTCATCGTGATCGGAAAGGTTGCCTGGCTGACGTTTCTTCCGCCACCGGTCCACGACTCGGCGACGAAGGATCGCGACCATCCAGCTCCGCTCTCCCAATTCTGCCTGGTAGTTCTCGCGGCTACTCCAGACAGAGCGGAAGGTCTCCTGGACGATGTCCTCGGCATCATGGCGGTTTCCCATCATGCGAAACGCCACGCGATACAGCGCGGCGGCATGTTGGTCCACCAAGGCGTTGAACTGTTCTCCGTCAAGGGGCAAGCTGCTCTCCCCCGGTTAGATCGTTGGTCATCACAATTCACTGGGACAACGCGTTTGGGGTTTAAAACGTTCTCGGTTCAAACCCTTCCGGTTATCCCTTCGCCCACCATCCTTCCCGCTTCCGACGGCCGCGGAAAGGGGGTGTCCCCGCCGCACGGTCCAGAAGTTAGGGGAAAAACAGGTCCCGCCCGCTGGCCTTGGGCGGGACTGCTTCACAGTAAGCGACCCCGTACAGCACTCAACCACGACCCACTTCTCAGCCCCGCTATCCATTATCTCGATAGCCGCAGACCACCTTTGCCAGAGAAATCCCTGGTTGGGGGGCGTGATTGCCTTTTTGTAAGGGGGAATTGCGATCATTACGATCCACCATCTGTCGATTCGTCTCATGCTCGCTCTTTTATTCCCCCCGGTTCAGGGAATTGGCTCCGCCGGAGATTTCCCGGGGGAGCACAGGACGAAGAATCTCCGCCAGGGCGGTCCTTGCGGTACAATGCGAGAGGAACCTGCGGGACGATCACCCCGCTCCACATTAACCCGGGAATCACCGACAGAGATGCGTAACGGTTTTGATGGAAACGTGTTAGGTCGATATTTAGGCGAAGGTGCCGATGAACGATAAAGACCAGAGACCCGCTCGACCGACTCGGGCCGCCCCCCGTAATTATTTTTCCCGTCGGGAGCAGTTCCGGCTGCTATTGATGGTCGGGGCCTTGGTTTTGGTCCTAAATTTGGCCTGGCGGGCTGGAGATCCGGAATCGTGGCAATGGCTGACCAACCTGGACCAGCAGCCAGGTGAAGTCACTCAGGATGTTCCCCGCCGGGCGGCCGATGCCCCGATTGATAACCGCTTGCCGCGGCGCGTGGCCCCTGGGGCTCCGGTGGTGGAGGGCGAGTTTCGCCTGGCCGCCGAGCCCAGGCCGGCCCGTCCGTCCCCTTTCACGATGAATCGTGCGGCCTTGGAAGGGGGGCCGGACTCGGAAACCCAGATTTGGGGCGACGTGGCGGCGATTGCCGAAATTCAAGACAACACACCGTTCCGCAGCCGAGAGCACGACGCGTGGAAGTCGGTCATCGAGCGTTTGGAACAGGCCGCGCCCGCCGAGGTGGCGGAGACTCGATCGCAGCGGGTCCAGTATGCCCAACTTCATCAGCAGGCGGATAGCTATCGCGGGAAGCTGGTCACGGTGCGGGGCATCGTCCGCCGTGCCAACCATGTGCCGAGCACCGATCCGGAGTTCCGGCCCGACGGGTTTTGGCGACTGTGGCTCTTCCCCACTTCCAGCGACTCGCCGATCGTGATCTACGCCCTGGATTTGCCGGCGGAGTTTCCGCAAGGGGATTCGGTCTATGTGGACCTGACCGTTACCGGGGTCTTCTTCAAGCGGTGGGTCTATCCGGCCGAAGGAGGCCCCATGACCGCGCCGCTGGTCATCGCCAAGTCGATCCAATGGCAACCACCACCGGTCGATGCCACAGCGGTGAGCTTCACCAATTTACTGCTCGGTCTCGGACTGGTGTTGGCGTTGAGTCTAACCGTGGCCCGGCTGATCTGGTGGGGCAATCGAGACGGTCCCTCCTCCGCCGAGCAGCGAATCCTGGCCCGCAAGCAGCGGCAGTTCGAACAGGAGGCGAGCCAAATCTCCCCCGGCCCCGGGCCGCGCGAGCAACTAGCCCAGTTGGCTGAGCGGCTGCAAGGCAAACAATCGGAAAATCGACCCACGCACCACGAGGCGGACGATGAGGATAGGTAGAGCAATGGTCGCGAAAAAGGGGTCAGGACTCTTTTTCATAACCCGGGTTCAAGTTGAGAACGTATCGCGAAAAAGAGTCCTGACCCCTTTTTCACGTTCCGCCTCAACACTGTTGCTGGCCCTGATGTTGACGTGCGGAGTCTTAACCTCGCCCGCCCTCGCCCAGCTTGAGGAAGAACCCTCGGCGGAAGTGGAGACCGCAGTGGAGAACACGGTGGAGGCCCCGGAGCCTGAGGCGGAACCGCCGATCTCGATCGAGACCTCGCGAGATTTCTTCGAACTGTTGGACCTGACCGACAGCTACCTCGAAATGCTGCAGGACGATCGCCCCTTGGACGAGCAGGAAGAGGAGGCGATCCTGCGGATTTTGAATCGGACGAAACGTGTCCCGCCGGAGCGGATTAGCCAGTGGTTGGAACTGGAAACACCCTGGGCCGAGCTCGCCCAGACGCCCGGTCCGTTCCGCTTGCGGTACTTTCTGCTGACGGGGCATGTCCAATCGATCGAGGTTCGAGATTTGATTCCCGAGGCGGCCGAGCTGTTTGAGTTTGACCACTACTACGAGCTTACGCTCCAGCTCGACGAAGAAGAGGGCCCCACCACGCCGGTGACCCTGGTCGTCCGCGAACTGCCGCTGCGGTGGCAAAAGGCCCGCGAGCGAGGCCTCGACCTCAGCGGCCAACGAGTCAGCGCCGCGGCCCTGTTCATGAAGACCACTCACGCCGAGGACCAAGAGCCGAGCTACGCCTTCGCCACGGCCCGGTTGTCTTGGCATCCGGAAGAGCCCCACGAGGCGCTGGGTGTCGTGGCCGATCACACCCTCTGGGCCGAGCGAGGGATGGATGTCGCGGAGTTTGATAAGGTCCGCGATCGGGTCGAATTCTCGCCGCTGGAGCGGGAGGCGTTCTATCAACTGATGGGGGCGGTCCGTCAAGGTGAAGTCCCCGCCGATCGGCCGACCATTCGGCTGGATGTGGCGGAGCTGCTCTCCAATTCGGCCCATCCCGAGGGGCAGCTCTTGTCCGAACTGGAACTGCTCCGCGGACAGCAAATGACGGTCGAGGGGCGGGTTTGGCGGGTCGCCAAAATCTTGATCGAAGATGACGATATCGAGCGCCGCTTAGGGATCGATCACTACTTTGAGATCACCATGTTCGTCCGGCTTGAGACGCCGATTGTCTCGCAGCGGGGAGATGACGAGACCACGCGTAAACAGTTTCGAGACGAGTACCCGGTGCTCGCCTGTGTCACCGAACTGCCCCCGGGGGTCGAAGTGGGAGAGAACCTGCGGTTGCAAGGCCGGATTACCGGGCCGTTTTTCAAGCTGTGGGCCTATCGAAGTGGATACATGTCGGCCGAGGATCGAAGTCGCCGCCAAATCAGCCCGCTACTGATCGCCCACCGTTTAACCTTAACCGATGGTCCCGCGGCTCCACCGGTCGACGAGTTCGCGTGGAAACTGCTGTTGATGATTTTGGCGATCGGGGTGGTCGGTGTCGCGTTTGGGGTGGTGATGGCACGGGGTGCGAAGCGGCGGCGTTAAGCTGGGTGCCATGCCCACGCCCGGAAAGCGTGGACATGCAGACGGGTGCGATCCGCGTTATGCGCCTGGATTAGCCGATGCAGGGATCACCCTCAATTCAACCGAACCGCATTGATCTACTCGAAACGCATTTTTGAAACGCAGAGCCGCGGAGCGACTGTGTCGCTTGTCAAGTTGATTGTTTC
>JBBDIM010000010.1:0-52431 GCA_040880405.1 Pirellulaceae bacterium
GTCAAACATGCCTGGCAAACCACTTCCCCCACGCTTTTGCAAGCGTGGCTACGTAGACGTTGAACGTGGGGTCGCGCGATTCACAAAAAAACGAGGCTGGCAAGTTTGCCAGCCTCGTTTCATTTTCAACACGTCGCTAAGGGGAATATCTTCCTCTTACGGGTTTTGGCTCACGTAAACGGTCTCGCCATTGGCGTCCGCCTCTTGCATGAGCTGCCGGGCGCGGGACTTCGACTCGGCCAAGGAGCGATCCGTGCTGGGGTTGGTGATGCCGCGGAGGCTGCTCGCCAGTTTCTGGACGGCTGGTTCCATCAGCATGATCTCGGCCAGACCGGTTCGGATTTTCACCGAGCTGCTGACGACCGAAACCAGCGTGGAGTTCAGGCCGCGAATCAGGTCGACATTCTCTACCAGGTCCTGGATCGAGGCGTCGAGGCGGACCGCCTGCTCGTTGATGGTGTCGATCTTGGTCAGGCTGCTCTCCGCCTTGGCCAAGGTCTTGTTCTGGGAGCCGAGGTACTCGCAGATCCAGACCATCTCATCCAAGTTCGACATCGCTTCCCAAGAGTTCTTACGGTTGCCGACCAGCTTGGCCTGCAGCCGAGTGGCGTCTTGCTGTAGGTAAGCCGCTTCCTGCAATGCCGCGTCGATATCGACCAATCGCCGCTGCATTCCTTTTTGCTCCGCGAGGAGGCTATCGACCTGCAACAGCACGCTGCCTGCCTGTTCGGTCTCGATCCCGATTTCCTGAATCCGGGCCTGGGTCCGGGCAATCAAGTCGAGCGAACGCTGGGTCGCGCCGTACGACTGCGAGAGTTGTCCGATGGAGGACTCCAGATCGCGGTGGGCTTCAACGGTCGCCTTGAGCTCCGGCATCATGCACTGCTGATTGATCACCGATTCCTGCAGCCGATCGAGCGAAGCCAAAGTCGCTTGGGCTTCCGGCAGTTTCTTCCCTTGTCGCGACAGGTCGCCGACCAGATCGGTTAGTTGGATCGCCATCGACTGGGCTTGATGCACCCGCGAACTGTTCCGATCGAGCTGACCCAGCAGGCGCTCGGTCCGATCGAGCGAGCCTTGGGCGGTGCCGAGCTTCAATTCCAGGTCGGCGACGCGAGTGTGAAGTCGCTGGGCTTCCTCCAGAGAGCGTGCCGCTTTGAAGACCAGTCCGCTTTGGGCTTCCAGTTTGGCCAGCAGCGAGTTCGCCTTATCGGCGTTGGCCTCGAACCCGGTGAGATGATGGACCTCGTGTTTGGTCGCTCGCAGTTCGCGTTGAACCTCGGCGAGTTGGTCGGAGATGCCTCGTTGGAATGAGATCTGGGAGATCCCGATTCCGAGTAAGGCTCCGATTACCAAACAGAAACAAGCGGCCAGCCCGACATTTCGCTGCAACCACCCCAAGTCCGTATCGTTCGAATAATCCGTATGGATCGACATGTGATTCCTCCGTGACGCGTGTTGAATTGCACCATCCTGATCCCGTGCCCTTTTGTTATCGAATCGTTTTGCCTCGTTGGAAAAGCCTACCCACACCGATTCGTCGATGTTTTGCGGCCCTGATGTTGGATAGCCGCCAGAACCGACACAAGCCATCCGGCACGTTAAAATCGCAACCGCCGGGGTTAATTTCTCGGATACGCCGGTAAAACAGTGGGAAATCATTGAAGTCGTCTTCCCCTTTTGCGGCTTGGCGAGAGATTTTTTTTAGCCGCGGATTAACTCGGATTAACACGGATCGAAAGCGAGTAGAACGAAGCCCCGCGGGAATCCCTGGGCTGTCAAAAATTCGGTCTCGACACGGGTTTCCAAAGGGGTGGTCTCATTCCTGGCCCTGGGTCCCAGTGGAGTAAAAACGGGGTCGGGAGTCTTTTTTCGAATCGAGAGCGGTGGGCACTTGTGAAAGCGTCGCCAAAAAGAGTCCGGACCCCTTTTTTACGCGGTGCGAGCAGATGTTCATGCCAAGAGCCCAATCCGTTAAAAAGGGGTCCGGACTCTTTTTTCATCGTGGGGAGGCGGGGCTGCGATTGCTCGTTTCTAAAAAGACTCCCGACCCCTATTTAACTCCCGACTCCTGAATTCACGTCCAAAAATTCTTCACCTTTGAACAAAAAAAGCCCACCGCGAGTTTTCGCGGCGGGCTTTTATGAGTTAATCAGGGAAATAGCTTAGCTCTTGGCGGGGTCTTTGCCGTCGATCCAGGGGCCGGCGAGTTTCATGTAGTCCGGCTCTTGCAGGACCGAGCCGTAGTCACCAGCGTTCCAGCCGGCGATGTGGTTCGGTTTGTCCCGGTTTTTCGATTTCTCTTCCCACTTCTTGGCCCAGCTTGAATCGCCGTCGTGGATGGTCATCGTCTCTTCGTCGAAGTGATAAACCTTTCCTTCGCGGTAGCTCATCGCCCCCAGGATCACGGTCACCACGGCGGCCGCGCCTAAGTCTGGCGGGTTATTGCAGGCCTGCGGGTCGTTTGCTTCGATTGCGTCCAACCAGTTCGCGAAGTGGACGTGGGTGCTGTTGCCCACCTTCTCGGTCGGGATGGTTTCCTTTTCGAGGCTGCTGTCGAGCGTGACCTGCGGGCGTTCCGGGATGTACTCGAACTCGCTGAACTGCTCGCCGGTACCAAACACGAACGACCCGTAATGCCCGCGGATCGTCTGCATGACCGGCGTCGCCTGGTTGGCCATGGTGGCGGTCACGAGACCTTGCACCCCTTCCGGGAAGTCGGCAACCACGGTCGCCACATCCGGGACGTCGCGGCCATCGTATTCCACGAAGATCCCGCCACCGCCGACCACGCGGCCAGGGAACCGCAAGCCGGTCGCCTTGAGCATGCTGGTGGTTCGGTGGACGAACAGGTCGGTGAACATCCCGGAACCATAGGGCCAGAACCGTCGCCACTGGGCATACACGGCGCGATCGAACGGGGCGTCCTCGACCAGTCCTTCCTCGCTGCCGAGCCACATCTTCCAATTGATGTTTTTCGGGTTCATCTGCTCGGTCAGCTTGTAGTACCGCCACTGACCCATCGCGGAGTTACGGAAGAATTCGGTCTGGTACATCAGCACCTTGCCGAGCTTGCCGCCGGTCAGCATCTCGTTGACCTGATTCCAGAGTGGCAAGCTGGTCGACTGCACGCCAACCTGCATCACCTTGCCGGCCTCGCGCCAAGCCTTGACCACATCCAGGGCCTCTTGGGCGTGTTTGGTCATCGGCTTTTCGCAGTAGATATCGAGTCCCGCTTTCAGGCAGTCGATGATCTGCTTAGCGTGCCAGTGGTCCGGGGTGCCGATGCAGACGGCGTCCAGGTCCTCTTTTTCGAGCATTTCCCGATAATCGACATATTTGTTCGGGGTGTTGCCATTGTTCTTTTTGATGTAGTCGACACTCCGATCGACATGTTCGTTATAAACGTCGCAGACGGCGGTCATCTTGATGTTGCGCCCTTCTTGCTGCAACTGCGATAACGTCTTCACGTGGGCACCAAAACCACGGCCCCCTGGGCCGATAAATCCGATTTTGATTGGGTTGTCGTTGGCCGCGGCTTGGGCTTGGGCCGAGGGAGCAGCGGCGAGCGTGCCCGCCACGGCGGCGGCCGCGCCGGTGGTCTGGATAAAGGAGCGGCGAGAAATTGGTTGCGTCATGTCATTTTCCTCGATTCATGGATCGCGTAGCTTGGTATGATAGGGTCCCGGCGGAACCCGCTGATGGTGGGCTATTGAGTGTTGTATTGCAGAAGAAGAGAGGCGACCAACGGGAGCTTGCCATTTAGGGGCAAATATCGCGGGCCAATCCTCTTCGCAAACAAACACCAATCAACGCGCCAGGCTAGTCACGTCCGGGTTGACGTGAAACAATGGGAGCCAGTCCACTAGGACGACTCCGGTGGTAATGTCGGAGTATACCAAGGAATTCGGATTCGCTCCATCACGACCCTTTGGTTCCCCGCGGTTAAATGTTGACCCGCACCGGACGGGGGAAGTTTGCATGGCGGACGGTTTCGATCACAAACTACCTACGCTTTGAATTCAACTGGAACAAGCGAATGAAAGTCGAAAAGAACAAGGTCGTTTCCTTTGCCTACACGCTGAAGGATGACGATGGCGAGATCCTCGATCAGGCGGGAGCGGATCAACCGCTTGTCTACTTGCATGGCGTGGGAGGCATTATTCGCGGAATGGAGGCGGCCCTCGAAACGAAAGTCGTGGGGGACGCGTTTGAAGTTTCGATCGCGCCGGAAGACGCCTATGGCGACTACGACGACGACCAAGTTCGCCAAATCGAGCGAGAATTCTTCGAGGACATGGAAGACATCGAGGTCGGCAGCATGCTACTGCTGGAGACCGAAGATGAGACCTTAGAGGCGGAAGTGGTGGAGATCCAGGACGACTTCATCGTCGTCGATTGCAACCACGAACTGGCCGGCCTCAATCTCAACTTCGAGATCCTCGTGGTCGATATCCGTGACGCCACGCCCGAGGAAATCGAGCACGGCCACGCCCACGGCGAAGGGGGCCACGAGCACGGTTAGTGGTGTGCCGAGACTTCATTTTGGGTGGCACTGGCGGCTTGCCCGCCAGTGCGAGCTACCAAGACGGTTAAATGGATCGTCGGCTCGCGTTCGGTCGTTGTGAATCGAGTTACCGGTGGAAAATCAACCCGCCAAAACATGCCCACGTTGGAGGGCGTGGGCATGGCACCCGGCCCACGCAACTCCACACTAATTAAACGTTCGCTTCTCCCGCAGCAGATGATGGTAATGCTGCGCGAAACGGTGCGATTCGTCGCGAACGTATTGCAGTAGACGCAAGGCGAAGGCGTGGCGGCTGACGCGGATCGGTTCGCTTTGCCCCGGGCGGAAGATCTCCTCGTCCCGTTTGGCCAGCGAGATTACCACCGGTGGTTCGATCCGCAGGTCGCGGAAAGCGGCCATCGCGGCGTTGAGTTGCCCTTTGCCACCGTCGATTAAGAGGATATCGGGGAAGACCTCCGAATCGCGGGAAAGCTTCTTAAACCGCCGCGCCACCACCTCGTGGATGCTGCGGAAATCGTCGATCCCCTCGACCCCCTGGATCTTGTAGCGGCGATAGCCCGGCTTGAACGGTAGCCCATCCAGAAACTGCACCAAACTCGCGACCGTATCCTTGCCGCCCAAGTGGGCGATGTCGACCCCTTCGATTGTCCGCGGGGTGAAGTCGAGCCCCAAGATTTTCCGCAGGCCGGCCAATCCCTTCTTCGGGTCGACGTAAAACACTTCCGGTTGGGCGTGGGTTTCCAGTTCGCCCCGTTCGTCGAGCCGCTCAAGCATCCGGATTTCGTCGCGCAGTTTGGCCGCTTTTTCAAATTGAAGCTGCTTGGAGGCCTCCAGCATTTCCTCCTGCAGTTGTTTAAGGAGGCGGGTCCCGTTCCCCTCCAAAAACATTTGCAGGCGGCGGATGTCCTTGCGGTATTCCTCCTTGGAAATCCGTAGGTTGCAGGGGGCGGTGCATTGGTCGATGCTGGCGAGCAAGCAGGGACGGAACCATTTCCACCGCTCGTCGGTCTCTTCGATATCGAGGCCACAGGTCCGGAACTTGAAGATCCTCTGCAGCACCTGGATCGCACCGCGCAAGGCGCTGGCGCTGGTGAAGGGACCATACAGCTTGGCGTTTTTGTCTTGCGGTTCCCGCGTGAATTCCACGCGCGGGAAATCCTCCCGCTGGGTGATCATCAGGTAGGGGAACGATTTGTCGTCCTTTAGTTCCTTGTTGTATTTCGGCTGGACATCCTTCACCAACCGCGATTCGATCAAGAGGGCCTCCACCTCGCTTTCGGCGTCGAGGTAGTCGGCGTCGGCGATTTCTCGGACCCAGTAGCCGGTGCGGTGATCGACCGCCGCCTCGGCATTGAAATAGCTGCTGGCCCTGGAGCGGAGATTCTTGGCCTTGCCGACATAGATGACCCGGCCTTTGTCATCCTTGAACAGGTAGACACCTGGGGTGGTAGGGAACTTGCGGACCTTGTCGGCCGTCAGCGTGAACGGCACATGTTCCGCGGCGCGGCCTGGTGGGGAGTCCGCAGGAGACGCCAGCGGCGCGTCCTCCGGCGTTTCGGGTTGCGAAGGTTCTGATGGTGCGGGCGAGTCCGCCATGAAGCAAGCCGTATGGAGCGAGTATTTATGGGATGCGGGTGGCCGTGAAAAAGGGGTCAGGACTCTTTTTAGGTGCGCGTGTACCAATTGTTAACGGGTTATTAAAAAGAGTCCTGACCCCTTTTTCACTCGCGGAAGGTCGCGCTGTCCAGCACGTGAGTAAACGTCAATCCATTATTCCCGCAACTACCCCTCGCGGATAACCACCCGTCGCCGGGGTATCGACCGAAGTTATTCCGGTTTGGGGGTCGGGTCGTCCACCGGGCGATCCGGATCGTCCATCGTTTTTTGGACGTAGGGGACCGCCTCTTTCCAAAGGTTTCCGGCGTTTAAGAACTCGCCGGTGGTGACCCCCATCGAAACGTAGATGCTCATCAGGCCATCGGCCGTCAGCCCCACGTTCCGCACCTGGTCGACCGGCACGAAGAGCAGCGCGCCGCCGAAAGGGACCGGGGCGGTCGGGATCATGACCACATGGTATTCCTTTTCCTCGACGGTGAATTTCTCGGCGGTGGGCATCAGGGCCAAGGTGGCGGGGCCATCGTCGGAGCCGAAGTAACAAAACACCACACTCATCGCCTTCAGGTCGGTCTCTTCCTTTTGGTCGAACAAGTCGAACAATTGCCTCAGACTGCCGTACAGGCTGCCGATGACTGGCAATCTTTTGATTCCCCCATCCAACAGACGACGAAAAAACCGCTTAGCCCCCATTTCGGCCACTATGCCGATCGCGAAGATCGCCCCGATCACGACCGTCCAACCAACGATGTAGGCGAACACCCCTTCCGAGCCAAGCTGCAACCCAACCATCGCCAGCAAACCGCCGAAAAAGGTATCGGGGCCCAGCAGTTCCCGGATCATCGTCGCGATATAAGCGATTACCCCGATGGTGATCGCCAGGGGCAGGATGGTAAGGAGGCCCGTGATAAAGAAGCGGAGTACCCGCTTCCAGGTCGGCTTGATCATCGGTCGCTCACTAGCGAGGACATGGGAATACGAGGAAACGACCAATCACACAGTTTTTAAACCACACAGAATTCGCAAATTCAACCACGTACACACCGCGCCGCGGGGATTAAATGGTCGCGGCGAATTCCTTCAAATCGGTCTCGAAACCGGCGATCCGATGGGCCATCTCCTCTTGGGTCATCTCCAGCAGCGAAAGCTGTTCCGGAGCGACATACGTGAACATGTAAAACTTCACCTTCGGCTCGGTCCCGGAGGGACGGACCGCGACGTAGTTTTCCTCTTCCAGGTCGAGGATCACCATGTCTCCGCCGGGGCCACCGAGCGGGGCTTTCGGGTTGTCTACGCTGATGATTTCGTCGTTCAGGTAATCGCGAACGCGGAGCAATTTGAGTCCGCCCAGGCTGTGAGGTGGCTTGGCTCGGAATTTGGCCATCAGCAGCTTCATGTTGGCCATCCCTTCAGAGCCTTCCATCTTCTGGTTCAGCAGATGTTCGGCATGGTAGCCATGTTGCCAGTAGAGGGCCTCAAGCTTTTCATGCAGCGAGATCCCTTCCTTGAGGCACTTGGCGGCCAGCTCGGCCATCAGCATCGCAGCGACCGCCCCATCCTTATCGCGGACATGCTTGCCGACCAGGTAGCCGTGCGACTCCTCGCAACCGAACACAAACTTGTCCGGGCCCTCTTGGTCCATCGTGCCGCCGATCCACTTGAACCCGACTTGCAAGTTGCCGCAGGTCCGCACGCCATAACTATCGGCGATCCGGCGAACCATCTCGGTGGTGACCAAGGTCTTCACGACGTAGTGGTCGGGAGTCAGGCTACCTGCTTTGGAGCGTTGTTCCAGGATGTAATCTGCCAACAGCACGGCGATTTGATTGCCGGTGAACGTACCCCACTCGCCGGCCGTGTCGAGCGTGACCGGCGCGGCGACCCCCAAACGGTCGGCGTCCGGATCGGTCGCCAGAATCAGGTTGTCCCCCTCCGCCTTGGCTTGCTCGATAATGGCGTCGAAAACCGCCGGGTTTTCCGGATTCGAGACATGCCCTGGGACATTGGGAAACTCCGGATTAGGCTCGGCGTGCGGGCCAAAGAGCGTAACCTGCGAAAATCCATCCGCTTCCAACACCGGCAGCACCGCCGACGAGCCGACCCCGTGCAGCGGTGAGTAGATGATTTTGAGATCGCGGGGCCCCTCAAACCGCTGGGCCTTCACCTCGCTGACAAACGCCGCGTCGACCTCTTCGGTGCAGAGGACGATTTTTCCCTCTTTCACCTCGGTATCGAACTCCGCTTCGAGCGGAATCTCCTGGACGTTCATCACCTTGTCGATGATCGCCTTGTCGTGCGGCGGCATCACCTGACCACCGGTAGACCAATAAACCTTCACCGCGTTGTCGCTCGGCGGGTTGTGACTGGCGGTGACCATGATCCCGCAACTGCACTTCTTATAACGGACCAGAAACGACAGGACCGGCGTGCTGCGGAAGTCATCCATGAAGTAAACCTTAAACCCATTGGCCACCATAATCCGCGCGCAAAGCTCCGCGAACTCCCTGGAGCGATGCCGCGGATCGTAGGCAATGCCACAGCTTAGCGGCCCTGCGACCGACTGCTTGGCATACTCGGCCAACCCTTGGGCACTCTCGCCGATGGTCCGCTCGTTCACGGCGTTCGAGCCAATCGGGTACATCCGCCCCCGGCGTCCGCCGGTGCCAAACGGGATGATCGTCCAAAAGGCGTCATCCAGGGCCTGCCATTTGCCATCCTGGATATGTTCCGCGACTTGGGGGGCGTACCGGTAGTAACGAGGCTCCGTCAACCAGATCCGGATATTTTCCGCCGCGGCGGGGGTAATTTTTCCATCGGTCGCCGCCTGATCGACCTGTGCCACCCACGATTTGATATCCAACGCCGTATCGGAATTGTCCATGATCATCCTTACGTCTGGCAATGGTGCAAGCTTGTTCGTGATTCCCTGATTCTAAGCCTTCCACCGAGCCCAACAAATGGGGGCGGAGAAAAGTGGGGGAACTGCGAGCGAAGTCTGCGCTCTTCACAGCACGTTCGTCAGCCACTCCAGCAGCGGCCCCGGCTCTTCGAAAGTGGGGAAATGGAAATCAGCCAGGTGGTGGGATTCGATGGACTCGACCGCTTGGCCACCGGTGAAGAGCACCGCCCAGGCCCCGGCGTTTCGGCCTGCTCTCAAGTCGAAGTGGAAGTCTCCCACCATCGCCGCTTGACGGGTGGGACGGTTCCAAGTTTGGCAGATGTGCTGGATCGCCCAGGGGTCGGGTTTGTGGGGGCCATCCTCGCGCGCGATCACCTGGCTGAAATGGGGCCGAATCCCCAGCCGCTCTAAACAATCGAGCGCCGGCTCCCGAGCGTTCCGAGTCACAATCGCCAGCGGGTAGCCCCGGCGGGTTAGCTCCGCCAAACACTCCGCCACGCCGGGAAACAGCACCGCGGCGCGGGCCCCTTCCCACTCGTGCCGGAGCAAAATTTCCTCCAGGCGGGCGCGATCTACCGGCGGCAGATCCTGGAGCGATTCCAAAATCGGAATTCCCTCAGGCAAACCCATCTCGGCCCGCATCGCGGGAAAGTCGAGCCTTGAATTGACCAAGGTCCCGTCGAGATCGAAGATGATGCCCATGCTGGTCTCGTGGTGAAGGTGGCGTGCGGGTTTTTCACTCTACCGCGTATGCCCTGTTCGGGAAACAACCCGATTGCCCTTCCCCCCTCAACCAATAATTGCTTGCGGCCCGGCCCGGGGGTACGATGGGCCGGTAACTTTTCTTTGATCTCACCAGCAGAGGACCCTGGCTTATGTGCGGACCCGCGAACCTGGTTTTGATTCGGGGTGGTCATCCCAGTTATCATCAAGATACTTGGGCCGCGTACTATCTGTATCGCGAGCTGGTTTGGGGCCCGGACGATTTTGAGAACTGGGTGATGCAGCGCGACCAGGTCGACCGCTGGGACGAAGACGCGGGGGCCGCCGTGGTGGTCGATTACGACCAGCGCAAACTCTTCTGGTCCGCCTGGTCCGGCACGCTCGACGATTTCTGGATTCCCCGTGTGGCCGAGCTTCATCAGCGATTGGTCAAGGCGGCCTGGCCGGGGTACGACGTCCGGTACGTCGGTTGCCGAGAGCAATGGCAGGAGATGGTCGAGCTGGCCGGCGGCAAGGGGAACGGGATTGAGCGGTTCGATCCGTTCGCGGTCCGCGTCGAGTCGGTCCGCGAGGCGGCCGGGCAGTACGATCCCGATTTCGATGACGACGACGAAGATGATGGTCCGCCGAGGCGACTCTTAAGCGGACCAGACAAGGCGCTGGAGGATGACGATGACGATGACGATGATTATGACTCGGAAGACGAACCGTTCGAATTTATGCCGGAACAAGCGAGGGCCTGGATCACGTTGATCGACGAGGAGGGCTCTGTGCGACATCGTCACTTGATGCAAATTCCGTTGGATTTGCTCCACGCCGAGTCCCACGTGATCGAGCATCTGAAAGCCTGCCCACCGGCCGAAGTGCCACCGGAGAGCGTGGTGAAGGAAGGGGTGTGGATCGACGTCCCAGGCCGGGTGATCGGCCTGTGGGGCGGCAAGAACCTGAAGGGACGGATGGATACGGTCCGTGAGCACTGGGACGATTGGCGGATCGAATGGGCTGAGGAGGGTTACCTGCGGCACTGCGCAGCTTGCGACACGCCGGGCCGACCGATGGCGGAGATCGACGCCTTGGGTAGCCTGTTGCCTCGGGTTTTGACGATCAAGCGATTCGATATGAATGAATTGGCGGATCAGATTGGGAGCGGGGTCAAAGGTTTCGCGAAAAAGGCGACCGGCTGCCTGTTGATGTTGATTTGCCTGCCGCTGTTGATCTTCGGGGCGGTCTCCGGCCAGTGGATGGCGGTGGGGATCACCGTGTTAATCACGGCGATCGTGGTGGCCGTGATCTTCAAGGTGATCGAGTACCGCGTCCGCCGCTGGTACCGCGAATCGATTCCGACCGCCGAACCGGAGGATGACCCGGCCGCCGGCCCGCTTGATGAACGCGAGCGGCGCGCGCGGCTCGACCGCCTGCTGCTGGTCGCCGGGTTCCCGCGCCTGGAAGAAGTGGAGCCACGGTTCGTGGCGGATGTTTAGCCAAGTTTCTCAATCGCGTGATTAAAGGGACAAAAACATGGGCCAGATCATGACCGACCAAGAGTCACTCAATCCCTACCAGTCGCCGGGGCCGGAAGACCCCACCTACTACGCCGAGGACTTTACCATTTTCCCCAGGGCGACCATCCAAAAGTTGTTTTCACCGGTGCTCCCTTGGCCGATGGATTTCGGCCTGGCCTGTTTCTTTCGGGCCACCTACTACCTGGGCATCAAGCCGGGGGCGACCTACGCCGTCGGTCCGTGGAGTACCGGCCGAGTCGTGGAGTTCGAGGAGTTGCCCTCCGCGGCGATCAGCAAATGGGCACCTTACCTAGAGCGGCTCCGCGACTTGGGCTATAAGCCGGTGACTTTCGTGATCCCCAGCACGATTGGCGCGAAAGAACATGCGGTGGTCATGCTGCTCGACTCGACCGGCCGGACCGTCGCGCTGCTGGAGTGGATTCGAATGGTGGGCGCAAGTGGCATCGAGGAGATCGTCTCTCTGGAACTCGACTCCTATCGCGACCCCGCCTCCGATATTTTGACCGGCGGTGTGGCCAAGGTTGGCCTGCCGCTATGCGATGAGATTACGATGGAGGGTGTCGAGGCCGAATATTTCGCGATCGAGGATACCGCAGTCGAAAAAATCGACGACCGCCACCAACAACGGATCGCGGGGCTCGACGCCTTTCAAATGACCCCGGAAGTAGCCATCCAAGAATCGAAAGTTCGGTCCAAAGAACGCTTTGAGGCGATGGTCAAAATGGGCCTCCTGCGGCCAATCACACCGGAGGAAGTCACGAAAATCCGGGCCTGTAAATTGGAAGGCTGAAGGCCCTTGCCGCGGAGTTCGGATCGCGCCTGAATTCGCAAAATGGTGGCTTGTTTCGGATGAAGGTTTTTAGCCACAGGGCACAGAGAGGGGCATGTTTGGGCGAGTTGATGTTCCACCGGCAACTCTCATTTCCAACAACCCAGCGCGGCCTTTGGCCGCAACCAAAATTAGATGTTTGTGACGAGGGAAATCCGCGTGATCCGCCTGAATAAGCCGAGCCGGGTTCAACCACGGGCTCTCGACGGTTTTGCAGGGGGCTTGAGAAAGAGTTTCTCTCGCAAAGCCGCAAAGGCGCAAAGAGGAGAGTTGCTCGAGGGAGGTAGGTTTCCTGGTCATACCAGCGCCGAGAAATTTCAAGACTTGGGCGATTAAACTCCTTTGCGGCTTGGCGGCTTTGCGAGAGATTTAAAAAGCGGCTTTTGCTCGCGCTAAGACACGAAGCATCACCCGGGAAATGACGGTCGGAGTTAAAGAATTTGAACCTAGAGAGAAGCCTTATTCGCGGGTTACTTTTCGTGTCGTTCGTGTATTTCGTGGTTAAAAAAGAACGAGCGTTTGGAGGGGGATAAGTTCAATTACGGGTGCCGCGGGCTAGGGTTCTATGCCGCCGACTCTTTGTAATTGAACTCATCCCCGTACATATCCCCGTTTTGGTGGCCCTGCGGGAGTGAAAGGGAATTCACTTTTGGCTCTCGGCGAATGATCTAGCCTTGAAACTCCTTCTTCGGGTACAAACCGCCCAAGGTATGTCCGCCTGGCAGGGTGGAACGTACCACTGCGGTTGACTTTAAGTTCAAAAAGCTTCTCTGGCAGGGACGCGGGCGGAATGGATACGGATGCGAAGCGGCGGTCGGGTCGTGACTCGGAAGATCCTCGGAAATCGGCACCACCGGTCGGTGTTTGGGCTCGATGGAAGGTTCCGTTGACCCTGGGTGGGTTGGTTCTGCTGCTCGCGGCTGCGCCGAGTATCGTTGCTAGCACGCCGCTGTTGGGCTGGGGTGTCCGCCAGGCAACTTCTGGGATGGAGATCAAGGTGGCGGTCGGTTCCGCTTCACTCGGTTGGTTCTCGCCGGTTGGGCTAAATGACGTCCGGGTAACGGATAAGGACGGAGAGCAAATCGCCCATATCCCCCGCCTCCAAATCAGCAAATCGCTGCTGGGACTGGCCCAAGACTGGCACGATCTGGGGATCGTGCGGCTGCACGACCCGGAACTCGTAGTGGTGGTCCACGACCGGACGACTAACTGGGAACAAATCTTGTTTCCGCCTGAAGCGGAAGAGGAATTCGAGGGACAAGAGAGTCCCCCCGTCCGGCTTCAACTCGCCCTGCGAGGCGGACTCATCCGCGTGGAAGATGGACAATCGGAGCGTGGCTGGACCTTGGAAGATGTCTCGGTCGACTACGACGCCACCCAGTTCACCGCTCCGCAGCCGCTCACCTTCAGTGGCGGAGTCCGCCGCGGGACCAAATTGGGGCAGATTCAAGGGAAGGGACACCTCCCGGGCGGCTTGGAAGACTCGCAGTTCAGCCTCGCTCTGAAACAAGTGCCGCTGGAGATCGCCGACCAACTGGGCCGCTGGTTGGGCTATGAGGTGATGGCCGAAGGGACCCTCGACGGCCAACTGGAGATCGCCACCCAAAACCAAATCCCCCAGGCGCGGCTCAACCTGACCGCCGCGAATGTCGACCTGACCCTGCCAGGCAGCGACGGCACCGACCACTGGACCGATGGCACCTTCCAGTGTCAGGGTGGTTTGATGCTGGTCGACAATCACCTTCAAGCGGAACAATTTACCCTCGCGACCGACTGGGCGACGATCTTCGCCGATGGCGACCTGCCCCTCCCGGCCGATACCACGAATGCTTGGGAAACCTTGCAGGCCACCACCTTCGGCCCCCAGCCGTGGCAACTCCGGCTGGAAGGGGACCTGGCCAAACTGGCTGCGGCGTTCCCGGCCCTGCTCAACATCAAGCAAGGGGTGACGATCGAGCAAGGGAAGTTCTCGCTCGCCCTGAACAACACCCCTAAGCCGACCGGCTCGGAAGTGACCGGCGCGGCCCAATTGACGCGAATCGTGGCTCGGACGGGCGGACAAGAGACCCGCTGGGACACCCCGCTCGACTTGCAAGTCCGGCTGAGTCAGCGTGAAGGGATGCTGCTGGTGGAGGATGTCGCCTGCCAGTCGTCGTTCCTCACCGCTGGTGGTAGCGGAACCGTGCAAAAAGCCCAACTGGAGTTCCAACTGGACTGGAACCAATTGGCCTTGGACCTGGCCCGGATTATTGAGCTGGATGGATTTCAGTTCTCCGGCAACTCGCAAGGCCGAATCGAACTGGACAACCTGGGAGGTGGCCGCCTGGCGGCTGGCGCAAAAATCGATAGTCGCGACCTGAGATTCGGCTCGGCAGGCTCCCTCTGGCTGGCCGAGTCGCGTCTCGACGCCCAAACCCAGGCCACGCTAGTGGTCGCCGGTGGCGAGCTGGTGGAAATCGAAACAGGCCTAGCCTCGATCAAGACCCAGGCGAGCACCATCGGGCTGCAACTCACCGAACCGATGATTTTGGCCCAGACCAAACCTCGCGGCTTCAAGCTGCAAGTGCAAGGCCCGCTGGCCGAACTGTGGCCCAAGGTCGCGCCGCTGATGGGGATGGAAAGCTACCAACTGGGCGGCACCTGCCATCTGCTGACCAAGGTGGTGGTCGACACCAACCGCTGGACCATTGAAGCGGTGAATCTCGATGTGACCGACCTGGTGGTCGCCAGCGAGTCGCTCAACCTCCGCGAACCGAAGATGCAGCTTTCCGGCGGGGCAATCCTCGACTGGGAAACCGGGCAGTTGACCTCCCAGCAGTTCACCTTGGTCGGCACCTCGGTCTCGGCTCGGGGGAGCGATATTATCGTTCCGCTGACCGACGCTTCCAGCCAATACGCCGGTGGCGTTGCCTACCGCGTCGACTTGGCGCGGGGGCTGACCTGGGTTGTTTCGCCGGAGACACTCGGCCCAACCGAGGTCAGTGGCGAGATGTCGGGCAAGCTGGTGGTCGACCTGACCGCCGAGACCATCAAACTGGCCAACACCGGGCAGATCAAAAACTGGCAAGTGAAGATGCCCGCGAGTTCGCAGCCGAGCGGCGGGGCGATCCCGGTCAGCACGCGAGGCAGCAGCCAGAG
The DNA here is from genome assembly GCA_040880405.1 of Pirellulaceae bacterium. GTDB lineage: Bacteria > Planctomycetota > Planctomycetia > Pirellulales > Pirellulaceae > JBBDIM01. The sequence continues at coordinate 15,255 of JBBDIM010000010.1, forward strand.
TAACAGCCAAGGCAATCCGGTGACGTGGAACGAACCGAACATCGCCTTCCTGCAGGAAGCGACCCTCAACCGGGCCCAAGATCAACTCCAGGTCAGAACCATCCAGGTACAGTCGAGCGCCGTGCAGTTAGCGGCGAGCGGAGTGATCGACGCCTTTAGCACCACCGCCGATACGAACATCCAAGGCCAAAGCACCTACGACTGGAACCGGCTCGCGCCGCTAGTCGCTTCGTATCTGGGGAGCGAAACGACGATCCGCGGACAGCGGACCTCACCGTTCCAGTTTAGGGGACCGCTGTGGGGAGATGACTCGACCAGTGGCTTGGTGGTCTCGCCTCGCTGGGAAGCGGCGACCAACCTTGGTTGGCAGCAGGCGATGGCCTATGGCGTGCCGATTGGTGACACCACCGCCGGCATCAACCTGCGGCGCGGCACCCTGCTGGGCAACTTGGCGGCCAACGAAGTGAGTGGCGGTAAGATCACGGTCAATCCGCGTTTGACCCTGAACACCACGCCCATGAAATGGGAAGTCGACGCCGGCCGCGTGATCGAGAACGTCGCCATCACACCGCAAATTTGCCGTGGCTGGCTGATGTATGTCGCCCCGGTCGTGGCGGACGCCACACGCGTGGAAGGGCGATTCACGTTGGACACCGACGGTGGTGTGTTCCCCCTGGCCGACCCGATGCAGGGTCAAACCAACGGTATCTTGCATATCCAAGGGGCGGAGGTCCGCTCGGGCCCGCTGGCCCAAAACTACGTGATGCTGGCCAAGCAGATTGAAGGGGTGATTCAAGGCAAACCGCTGCAAGCGATGTCTCCCAGCGAATCGACCCTGATGCGGATCCCGGCCCAGCAGGTCCGCTACCGCATGGTGGGTGGACGGATGTACCACGAGAATCTGACGATGATGATCGGCGATGTCCGCATCATCAGCAGCGGCTGGGTCGCGGCCGATCAATCGATGCAGCTCACCACCCAAATCCCGATCCAAGACGCGTGGGTCCAAAAAGCACCCTGGCTCGCCGCAATGCGCGGCACCGGCATCACCGTCCCGATCACCGGCACGGCAACCAGCCCGAAAGTCGACGGCCGCGTGCTCGAAAACATGGCCGCCCAAACCCTCGACAACGCGGCCAGAGGATTGTTGCAAGAAGGAGTGAACCGCGGGTTGCAGGAGCTGTTTCGGCCCCGGTAGGTAATTCCGTCGTTTCCACGCCTGAGTGCTGAAGCCCCGCTTGCGCGTCGTAGCCACGCTTGCCAAAAGCGTGGGGAAGTGCTCACCCGCTTCGCCTGCATGTTCCGCTAGATCCCGAAGCGACAGAAGGACTGACAACCGATTTTGGCGTCAATGAGGACGCGGGCCATTAGGGGATGAGTTCAATTACAAAGAGTCGGCGGCAAAGAAGTTTTAGCCGCGGCACCCGTAATTGACCTTATCCCCGTTCGATCGGCATGCCTGCCATAGAATCCTCCACCTTGGTTGGCGAGTAAATCCGCCACTGAAAATGGAACGTTTAAAAGGGGATAAGTTCAAATACAGGGACCGCGGACTCGGGGCAAACCGCCGCTTACTTTGTAATTGAACTCATCCCCTTTTTGCTCACCCGCTTCGCCTCAGGGTTCAGCCCACGCTCGCGGGGCCCCCACGGTCTTGGCGACCGTGGCTACCTACGTTCCTTTCACCTACTCCGGTCGTTGGACCGGGATGCCATCCGCTTTATACCCCAGGTTCTGCCACAAGGTCACGTCCACGCTCTCCTGGACCATCGTCACCGAGCCGTCGGCCCAGGCCATTAACACGCCGCCGGGATGGGGGCCGCCGAAGGTGTAGCGGCATTCGTCGCGGAGGGTGCCGAAGGCGGTGGTGGAGCCGGTTTCGATTTGGTGTTCCACGCAATTCAAAATTGTGCGGAACGGTCCCCAGTGGGTTCCCCGCATGCAGTGGACATCCCCCTCCAGCCACATCGCGTGGACTCTGCCGTTTAGGTCGGGCGGGGTGAGCAGCGGGGACTCTTGGGTATCGACCTGGGCCCCTTCTCCCAATAGCAATGTATTGGAAAGGCCGTCGATGATTTCCGGAAAAGCAACGCCCCGGTTCACCGTGAAAAGGCCTTGTCGCTCGGCATGGTCGGTGTGGTTGCGACGCACGAAGTAATCTCGATGACCACCCACGTTCCATTTGCCACCCGCGTTGAAACAGTAGCTGGTGACCAAAATGTCTTTTTTTTTCTCCCGATCGGCTCGGCCCCAGTACGGTTTGACGCGGCGGCCCGCGAAGCTATCCGAGGGGCAGGCCATGATCTCGATCTCGGCGTCGATCACCTGCTGAAAAGCGGTGAGCGGGGCATTGCCGTCGACGCTCGCATAAGCATCCGCCAAGGGAGACTGTTCGATCTGCGGCAACAGCAGGACAAAACCGGTGGCCCGCCAGTCGAGGTCGCTGGGGGCATCGGACCGCGCCAAGGCCCCGGAAGGGAGCGTCCGCTGGATGTCGTGGTAGTGGTGGCAGGCCAGGGCCAGTTGCTTGAGGTGGCTTTTGCACTGCGTCCGCCGAGCCGCTTCCCGGGCCTGCTGGACCGCCGGCATTAACAGCCCGACCAGCACGCCGATGATCCCGATCACCACCAACAGTTCCACCAAGGTAAAGCCGTGCGGCCGCGGACTGCGTTTACCCATTGTTCGCAAATTACCAGGCTGGGATGTCAACTTCAGGAAAGGCATCCTGCCGATATGTCCGCGCCTCACGCCACACCGGCGGAAAGGCAAACCACCCATTAGACTTGCCCAGGACGGGGCCTTCAACCGTTTTCCACCTTTTTTAGGGTTCTGGCCCAATCCTCCAGCGAGGATTTGCCGCCGCTTTCGCTGGGGCCGTAAACAAGATATATTCGCGTGATACGTCGCGAAAAAACATGCCTTGCCCGGCGGACTGCCCGGCTGAAGCGGTGCCCAGGAATCTGAATCCCACCGCGCGATTGGCCAATCCGAACGCGCGGTATTGACCGGTGGTTTCTCCTCTGAAACGCGGGCATCTCAACGAAGTCATTAGGAAGATCGATGAAGACGCTGATTAAAAACGCCACCGTGGTATTGCCGGACGGACCCCAGAAGACCTCGGTTTTGATCGATGGGGCACAGATCGCCGCGATCGACTGCCCCGATTCGACCAAGGCGGATGAAGTGATCTACGGCTATGGCATGCACCTGTTGCCGGGCGTGATCGATCCGCATGTCCACATGCGTGACCCCGGTTTCACCCACAAGGAAGACCTCCGTAGCGGCAGCCGGGCCTGTGCTCGGGGTGGGATCACTACCTTCCTCGACATGCCAAACACCAACCCGGCGACCATCAGCCAAAAACTGCTGGAAGAGAAGCTCACCTTGGCGGCCAACACCAGCCTGGTGAACTACGGCTTTTTCATCGGCGCAACCGCCGAGAACATGGACGAGCTGAAAAACGCGACGCGGACGCCCGGCATCAAAATGTATCTGGGCAGCTCGACCGGCGACCTGCTGCTGAACGATCCGGCGATGGTCGAAGCGATTTTCGCCGAAACCACGCTTCCGATTGCGGTCCACGCCGAGGATGAAAACATCATCAAGCGGAACATGGCGGAGGTGGGTGTCCCGCGGACGGTGATGGACCACTCGAAGATCCGCACCGTCGAGGCGGAGGTCGCGAGCATCCGCCGCGCGGTCGGCTTGGCCAAAGAGTACAAACATCGGTTGCACATCTGCCACGTGTCGAGCGGGGCCTCGATCGACGAGTTCGAGGATCATGGCGACCTGATCACCGCCGAGGCCACCCCGCATCACCTGCTGCTGAATATCGACGACTACATGAACATGGGCACCCTGGTTCAGATGAACCCCTCGCTCAAAACCAAAGAGGACAACGAGGCTCTGCTCAAGGCATTGCTGGAAGACAAAATCCAGATCATCGCCACCGATCACGCCCCGCACGCCTACGCCGAAAAGTGCGGCAAGTACCCGGATACACCCGCCGGCGTGCCAGGAGTCGATACCGCGTTACCGTTGATGCTGGACCTGGTCGCTAAGGACAAATGCACGATCGAGGACGTCGTCCACTGGATGTGCGAAGGCCCAGCGCTCGTCTGGAATATCATGGAGAAGGGACGCATTGAGGTGGGCTACGACGCCGACCTCGTGCTGGTTGACATGAACAAGTCGCAAGTGATCCGCGGCCCGCAGATCGAAAGCAAGTGCCGCTGGACCCCGTTCGAAGGGCGCGAAGTGACTGGCTGGCCGGTCCGGACCTGGGTCTGCGGCAAGGAAGTCTTCCGCGACGGCAAGTTCGACGAATCACGACCCGGCGTGGAAGTGATGTTCGACCACAACCGAGGTGGCTACTGGGCCGGGCTGGACGATTAGTGGTACGTTTAATCTGAGTTTCTGGGTGCCATGCCCACGCCCTCCAACGTGGGCATGTGACGTGCGAGGAGATCGTGCCTTATCCGGGAAGTCCGGACGCCGTCTTAGTTTCCATTAGGCGGCGTGGCCATTGGAGGACTTATTACGCCAAAGATCGGAGGTCTCGCGCCCTTCCGCTTTCATTCTGCATTTTTCAATCTCCATTTTTAATTTTCCAATATTAGCGGAGCAGCGCGAGTTGCCCGGTGAAGAGTGAGAAGATCTTGCCTTATCCACTTCCACACCAATTTTTAACCACGAGGTCAACGAAAGAGACGAAAAGTGGAGGGCACAAAAGCCCATCCAACCCGCACCTCACTGCACGGTCTTGATTCTCAAAAGGGGCGTTTGACGGCAGGCCCGGTCCTGGGTACCAAGTCCCTTACTACCGAGAGTCCTGAAGGGTCAATTCAATCGCAATCCACTGTACGCTCACCGCTTCTCCAGCGACCACAACCGCAGCAGTTCCAGCGTTACCTCAACCGCCCGTTCCATTTCATCGAGACACGCGAATTCCAGGGGGGAATGGGGGTTGTGCTGACCGGAGCTGAGGTTGGGGGTGGGTAGCCCTTTGGCGGTGAGGGCCGAGCCGTCGGTGCCCCCTCGGATCACTTCCAGCCGTGGGACGCGGCCGAGATTTTCGTGGGCCTTGATTGCCAGGGGGACCGCTCTCGGTTCTTTGTCTAGGCCATCGCGGAGGTTGCGGTATTGGGGGATCACGCTCACTTCGATTTCGCTGCCGGGAAAGGCCCGCGCGACTTTGGCCGCCGTATCGCGCAGCAGTTGGGCGTGGGCCATTAGCTCCTCGGTATCGAACGACCGCAGCAGCACCTTCACCTCCACCTCGGCGACTCCACCGCTGATCAAGTAAGGGTGCAAGAAGCCATCTCGCTTGTCGGTCGTCTCGGGCGATTGGTGGTCTTTGGGCAAGGCTTCGATATAGGCCGAGGCGATCCGCAGGGCGTTGATCATCCGCCCCTTGGCGATCGACGGATGTATGTTCACCCCGCGGATCGTCACCGTGGCCAGGTCGGCCGAGAAGGTCTCTTCGTTGATTTCATCGGCGGCCGGACCGTCCAAGGTGTAACAGACATCGGCCCCCAGCTTTGCCAGGTCGACGTGGTCGACCCCGTGCCCGATCTCCTCGTCACAGGTAAACAGCAACCGCAACGTGGGCCGCGGCAGCGAAGGATCTTCCAGCAGCCGCTGGGCCGCTTCCAGGATGATCGCGAGGCCCGCCTTATCGTCCCCGCCGAGCAGCGTGGTGCCGTCGGTGGTGATGAGCGTGCGGCCATGCAGCTTCTCCAGCTCTGGGTTGTCCGCCACGCGGATCACCTTGGCCGGATTGCCGGTCAGCGGGATGTCGCCACCCTGGTAATCTTCAATCACCTGTGGGCGGACATTCTTGCCGGTGGTCTCCGGCGAGGTATCCAAATGCGAATTGAGCGCGACGACCGGCGCGGACTGCACCCCTGGCACCGTCCCATACAGCAGCCCAAACGCGTCCTGCTCGGCATCGGCAATGCCCATCTCCCGCATCTCAGCGAGCAGCAGTTTCCCCAGCTCCAACTGACCTGGAGAACTAGGGTAATCCCCACCCGGCTCACCAGCGGTGGTATCAACTTGGACATAACGCAAAAACCGCTCAAGCAACCGGTCGCGACTCATGGTGAGGACTTAATGGAGGTGAAGGCTGGCGAATTTAGACATCCTCATTTCAACGGGAATAATCGAGTGAGTCTAGTAGGCTCACGGGTACTGAAGCTGTTGCCATTGCCCCTGGGTGTAGTGGGAGTCGGTGAAGAATAGGCCGAGCAGATTGCGGCCCGCGTCGAGCAGGGCGACCAGGCGTCGTTTGCCGCGGGGTTGGTCGTCGCCGGGATGGGCCTGCCCGACTTGGTATTCGAAATACATCTGCCCGGCCGCGAGGCGTGGTAGGCCGCCGTCGCGGTTTTCGTACTTGGTCATCGACCTGCCGGTCTTCAGGTCATTTTTAAACTGAATAATCGCCATCCGGACGTCCCCCGGCAGTCGATCGGAAGACAGCATCTCGCGGCGCAGCTTTCCAAACCCAACGGTAGTGGCCATGGCGGATTTTTCCCTTCACTTCAAATTAAGGATTGCCCCCAATCCATTATTGTTGATGGTTGTTCGGAGTGCCATTACAGATTTTGCCGGGGGCTGGAAAAAGTGGGATGAGTGCTTCCGGTCAGACTGAACCTACTAGGTACGCCTTTTGAGCCCGGTAGGTTCGGTGTTCCAATTAACGGCCCGACCAGTAACTTTCACTTCATCACTTAGTTCATCCAGGGCCGCTTGGATTTTGTCGTGCACCTCCGGAGTCGTCGAAATCAAGAGCGTCAGATTCTGCTCATAGGGTTGTAGGGAGGTCCCGCCATTGTTCCAGTTTTCTTCGCCGACCTTCGCGAGGAGGTATGCGAAGAGAAGGCTAATGTCGATTCTCATCCCCTCGTTAAGCTCCTGTTGGTTGTAAATCGGTAGATGGCCGACCGAGTAAGACTTGAGGACGGTCGAAGGGCCTTTCGCTGGCAACTTCCCCTCAGCCTTCATTTGGGCGACATGTAACTCGACTTTCCAATTTTGTCGACTCCACCGCTCTTTCAATTGAGGATGGGCCTTGCGATCTCTTTGGTGCTCAATGATGAGTGAATTCGCGGCTTCCCAATCTTGATCCTTGATGGCGTTTCTAAACGCCTCATTCACTTTCCCGGAGTCGTCCCGATCTGTGGTCTCCGCTCCGGCGGTGGCACAAAGTAGCGAGAGGGCCAATACGATAGCAGTCATGAGTTGGGTCATTTTCATCGCTCCGTGAAGAAGGCTGTTCTGGCAAGGGGAGACCATCCACTTAGATTAGTGGTACCAGAAAACCGCGTTTCAGGGCAATGTTGACTTGATCTGCGCACAAACCTCGCCCAACTACGCCAAAATATCCCTCACCACATGCCCATGCACATCGGTCAATCGAAAATCTCGGCCGGCGTGGTGGTAGGTGAGGCGTTCGTGGTCGAGGCCCAGCAGGTGGAGGATGGTGGCTTGCATGTCGTGGACATGCACTGGGTTTTCCACTACGTGGAAACCGAGGTCGTCGGTCTGGCCGTGGGTGATGCCTGGTTTGACGCCGCCGCCGGCCATCCACATGGTGAAGGCCTGGGGGTGATGGTCGCGGCCGTTGGCTCGGCCGAGCGCGGGGTTCGATTCGACCATCGGGGTGCGGCCAAACTCGCCACCCCAGACGACGAGGGTATCGTCTAGCAGTCCGCGTTGTTTAAGGTCTTGTACCAGCGCCGCCGAGGCCTGGTCGGTCGTGGCGCAGTTGCTTTTGACGTTGCCCACGATGTTGCTGTGGCCGTCCCAGCCCTCGTGGTAAATGTTGACGAAGCGGACGCCGCGCTCGATCATCCGCCGAGCCAACAGGCAGGCCCGCGCGAACGACGGTTTGTCGGGGTCGCAGCCGTAGAGGTCCAATGTCGCTTGGCTTTCGCTCTTCAGGTCGGTCAGCTCTGGGGCGGAAGTTTGCAGGCGGAAGGCCATCTCGTACGAGGCGATCCGCGTGGCGATCTCCGGATCTCCCTCGGTTGCCAGGCGGCGCTCGTTAAGCGAGCGGACCAGGTCCAATGAGTCTCGCTGGGACTGAGGGTCGATTCCGGCGGGGCTGGAGACATTCAGAATGGGATCGCCTTGATTACGGAACCGGACGCCGGTGTAGATGGTGGGCAAAAACCCGCTGGACCAATTGGCCGTGCCGCCGCTGATCCCGCTACCGGTCGACATCACGACAAACGCCGGCAGGTCCTGCGTTTCCGCGCCCAGGCCGTACAAGGCCCAAGAGCCGATGCTCGGCCTGCCTGGTTGCAAAAACCCTGTGTTGAAAAAGATTTGGGCCGGGGCGTGGTTGAACTGGTCGGTTTTGACCGAGCGGATCAGGCAGATGTCGTCGACCACTTTGGCCAAGTGGGGCAGCATTTCGGAAAGCTGGGCCCCACTCTGTCCATGCTGGCCGAACTTGAACTGCGGCCCGAGCACCGCGGCGTCTGGCTGGATGAAGGCGTACCGCTGCCCGCCAATCACTTCCGGCGGAATCGGGCTCCCCTCAAGCTTGCTCAGTTCCGGCTTGTGGTCGAACAGTTCCAGTTGGCTTGGCCCGCCCGCCATGAACAGGTGGATCGCCCGTTTTGCTTTGGCAGGGAAATGCGTTTGCCGGGGTGCGAGTGGTCCAGTGTTGGTGCTGGCTTGTGTGGTGGAACTGGTCGCTCCGGATAACAGGCCCGCCAATGCCATTTTGCCCAGCCCGACGCCGCAGTTCTGAAAGAAATGACGGCGCGTCACTTGCTGGGAGAGGGCCTGCTGCGCGGTGGCTTGTCGATTCATCATGTCACGATCTCAATAGACGATGAAAATTGTTGGGTTCCGGGGCCGGATGCCAAGTGGGCCGTGAAAATGAGTCCTGACCCCTTTTTCACTCGCGGAAGGTGACGATTATTTTGTAGTGATGAACTCATCCAGGTTCATCAACGCCCTGGCCAGCAAGGTCCAGGTCGCTGCGGCGTGTCGTTCTGGTGAGTCTTCGCCGGACTCTTCGCCCAGTAGCTGGGTCGCGCTTAACTCACCGGCGGCCAGTCGCTCGGTTTGGGCTTGGTGGAATTGGACGATGGATTCCAGTTCCTCCGCGGTTGGTTGGCGACCAAGTACCCGGCGGAACAGCGTACTGGCTAGTTCGCTGCGGTCCCCTTCCCGCTCCGCCCAAGTTTTACCCATGGTCTGGGCCGCTTCGACAAACGTCTCGTCGTTTAGCAGCGTGAGCGACTGAAGCGGCGTGTTCGAAAGGTCACGCCGGGCGACGCACGCCTCGCCGCTGGGGGCGTCGAAGGTGGCAAACATCGCGTACGGCGCGGTCCGCTTGCTGAAGGTATAGAGACTGCGACGGTAGCGGTCCTCTCCCTGGCTGACATTCCATTGCAAGCCGCCGTAGGTCCCCTCGGTGGTGATGCTGGCCGGTTGCGGTGGAAAGACGCTGGGGCCTTTCAGCTTGTCGGAGAGTAGCCCGCTGACCTTCAGCGCCGCGTCTCGCACAAGTTCCGCCTCCAAGCGGCCCCGTGGTCCGCGAGCCAAGTAGTGATTCTCCGGATCCCGCTCGCGCTTGTCCGAGTCAATCACCGACGACTGCCGGTACGCCTGGCTGGTGACGATCAGCTTGTGCAGTTGTTTGAGGGACCAACCGCGCTCGATAAACTCCAAGGCCAACCAGTCCAGCAGTTCGGGGTGCGAAGGTAGCTCCCCCTGGAGACCAAAATCGTCGACCGTGCGGACCAACCCCTCACCAAAAAAGGCCCGCCAATGCCGGTTGACGGTGACCCTCGCGGTGAGCGGGTTTTCCGGCGAGACGATCCACCGGGCCAGCTCTAACCGGTTGGCAGGTTGCCCTTCCGGCAGCGGTGGCAGGAAGCTGGGGACATCGGGCGAGACCTGATCCTTAGGCTGGGTGTACTCGCCTCGGTGGCGGATGTAGGTGGGACGCGGGTTCGCCGCGGGCCGCTCACGCAGCACCATGGTGGTGGTCACCTCGGGCGCTTGGCGGAGCTTTCGAATCCGCTTGGCGTGCTTGTCCAGTTCCGGAGCCTGAAGCAGGAACGCGTACCAAAGTTCGGTTCGCTGGCTCTCGGTCCGCTGGTCGGCTGGGATGGTGAGGATGTTTTCCACCTCTTCGGTTAGTTCAACGGCGGGGGCAACTTTCTCGTCGGTGGTGAACGAGACTCGAAACTTGCCGAGCGAACTAGCAAAGTGCCGCCCAAACACCATGGTAAGTTCCCACGGCTCAGTCAGTTCCAAAGGTTCGCTGAGTGGGAAGATCGCGACATGCCGTCTTCCCTGCCCTTCGGCAATCGACCACCCGGTTTGGACATCACCATCCAAGGCCAACTGGGCGGAGACCGATTGGCTGAATTGGTTTTTGGCGTAGCTCTCGGTCGCCCCCTGCATCGCGATCGGCTGATCGGCATGGGACAGGATAAACCGCGTCAGAAAGAAATCCCCCTTTCGCCCTTCGTAGTAGGTCATGCCGGGGCCATGGGCCGGCAGGCGATCGTCTGGCAATGCTTCCAGGCGAATCCCGGTGACTCGCCCGCCGACGGCGGGAAAGGTGACCTTGTAAGTATCCTGTTTGGTCGTGTCGCCGGAGGCGAAGACCGTGCCATCCTCTTCAATCTGTAGCAAGGGGGAGTTCGAGGTGGCGGCGGTTGGCTGAACCACGTGCCAAGTGTTGCGCTCCGTTTCCCGCGCGGTGAGCCACTCCCGAAAGCGAGCGTCGACAATCTCCGCGCGACGATCGTCGCTTGGCTGCTGCATTTCCTCGGTCCGGCCGAGCGAGATTCGCACGCGACCGATTGTGTGCTGATTGCCATAGGCTTGGTTTAGCGAAACCTTGAACCGCGTCCCTCCTTTAAAGCCGACTGGCTGCTCAAAATGGAAAATTGCTTCCTTCCTGGTATTGGTCGGCTCGTTCGGCACGTGGACCGCCCAACCGGTGTCGGGATTGCCATCGAAGGCATTCGCGACCGGAAAATCGGGCTGCTCGGCGTTGGCTTCCGCCTGGGCGATGCGGACTTGCACTGTTTCGCCTTCGCCAGAGATCGGTTCAGCCGCGATCGTAATCTCGCTCAGCACAAAGTTACCGTGCGGGGTATGCCCTGGGCCTTTGCCCGGCAGGCGATCATCCAGCAGTGCCTCCAGCCGTAGCCGCGTGATCTGCCCTTCCGGCTTCTCCAACACCAATTGGTATTCATCCTGCGCGGGTCGCGGAGCGGGAAACAGCACCGAACCATCTTCCAGCGGCTCGTAGCTGGTCCCCTCGGTGGAAGTCGCTTGGATCGGCTTGGGAGTTTCCCAGTTGGCGTCGGGGAGCGGCCACTTTTTCGGCAACTCCGTCAGCAGATTTTCCGCCTGTTGGAGGTTGGTTTGATAGCGCGACTCCCACTTGTCATCCGGCAAATCCAAGTCGGGCTCGTCGGCATTGTCCAACAGGGCCATGAACTGAAAATATTCCTTGTGGGTCAGCGGGTCGTACTTGTGAGTGTGGCACTGAGCACAGCCCAAAGTCAGCCCCAGCCAGGCAGTTCCGGTGGTGGCGACACGGTCCGCCATCGCGTGGTAGCGGAACTCCAGCGGATCGATGCCACCCTCTTCGTTGAGCATCGTGTTGCGGTGAAAGCCGGTCGCAGTCCGTTGGCTGGTGGTCGCCTCCGGCAGCATGTCGCCGGCGAGTTGTTCGATGGTGAACTGGTCGAACGGCATATCGGCGTTCAGCGCGTCGATCACCCAGTCGCGGTAAGGCCAGATCGAACGAGGGCGGTCTTTCTCGTAGCCGTTGGTATCGGCGTAGCGAGCCAGGTCTAACCATTTCCGGGCCCATCGCTCGCCATAGTGAGGCGACTCCAGCAGCCGGTCGACTAACAGCTCGTACGCTTCCGGGGAGTCGTCTCGCACAAACGCATCGATCTCCTCCGGAGTGGGTGGCAGGCCGATCAGATCGAGCGAGACGCGGCGGATGATCGTTTCGCGGTCGGCCGGCGCGTTTGGTGTCAGGCCTTGTTGCAAGTGTTCCGCCCGTAGGAATCGATCGATCGGATGTTGATTCCAGCGTGGGTCTTCAACCGAGGGTGGTTCGACCGGCTGAGGCGAGAGAAACGACCAATGCTCCTCATACTTGGCTCCCGCGGCGACCCACTTTTCCAAGGTCTTTTTTTGTGCTTCGGTCAACTGCGAATGGACCGAGGGAGGCGGCATCTGTTCGAACTCGTCGGTCGAGCGAATCCGGCGGATCAACTCGCTCAACTCGGGGCTGCCTGGGACGATTGCCAGTTCACCCGAATCGGCCTCTTTGAGGGCCGCTTCCCGGAGATCCAACCGCAGTCCCGATTCCCGCGTCTCCTCGTCCGGGCCGTGGCACTTGAAGCAGGACTGCGACAAGATCGGCCGGACGTCGCGGCTATAGCGGATTTCGTCCTGTGCGGTGGGTTCCTCTCCACGGAGCAAACCACGGAACGTGGAAATCGACAACAGCACGAGCAGCGCGGGAAAGATCCGGGAAACAATCAGCGACATCGTCGAAATCTCATGCGTTAGGAAAGGCAACGACCGGCTCAACGTGAATCGGCTGGTCGAGGGGAGGGCTTATCTCTAAGCTTAGGAAGTGGGGCCGGGTATGTGGGGAATTTGAACCTGTCCCCTTCATTATGGCAGATCGGGCGGTTGAATCTACCGTGGAATTCCAGTTAGTGATTTCTATCAATCGATCGACCTTGATTTAACGCTCTCGGACAAGGTCCGCGGGGATTGACAGAAAGTAAGGACACCATGAAAGTTGCCATCATCGGGGCGGGGATTTCTGGCTTGATCGCGGCCCGCGGGTTGGATGAAAAATTTGATGTCACCCTGTTCGATAAGTCGCGTGGGGTGGCCGGACGAATGGCGACTCGGCGGGTGCCGGATCATGAGGTGCGATTTGATCACGGGGCCCAGTATTTCACGATTCGCGACCCTCAGTGCGCAGCCCTGCTAAAGCAGTGGCTCGATCAGGGTGTCGTCGCCCGCTGGGAAGGGCAAATCACGGCACTCGGCCCAGGAGCCAAGCCGCGGGAAGAAAATCCGGAGCGTTACGTCGGTGTGCCCGGCATGAACGCGTTGGGCAAGTTTCTGGCCGAGGGGTTAAATGTCCACCTGGAGACGACAATTCAGTCCGCCACGAAAAACGAGTTCGATCAGTGGCTTTTGTCGGATCAGGAAAGTCGCCAGTATGGTCCGTTCGACCTGCTGATTTGCACCGCCCCTCCGGAGCAAACCGCAAAGATCCTCGGCGACGCCAATCCTTGGACTGCCAAGCTAAATCAAGTCACGATGAACCCCTGCTGGGCCACCATGCTGTTGTTTCAGTCGCGACTGGAGGTCCCGCTCGATGGGGCCTTTGTGCAGGGTAGCCCGCTCGCCTGGATCTCCCGCGAAAGTAGCAAGCCGCGCCGCGACGCCAGCCGGGACGGTTGGGTGTTGCACGCTTCGCAGGAGTGGTCCGTCGCTCATTTGGAAGAGGAGCCGGAATCGATCACGCCGAAATTGCAGGCGGCACTCGCGGAAGTTCTGGAAACCGACCTGCCGGAAGTGGTGTACGCGGCCAGTCATCGTTGGCGGTATTCGATTCCGGCGAATCCCTTGGAGGAGACTTACCTCTGGGATCCCGAAACCAAGCTCGGTGTGTGTGGTGATTGGTGTGGCGGACCCCGCGTAGAAGGGGCAATATTGAGCGGGCTCGGTTTAGGAAAATTCCTCTTGGAAGAATCATAGGCCAAGCTAGAATGAGGCTAACGTAACGGTTTCCGTTGCCGGTTAATCCAAACTCGAGGGAGCCTATGCCCTGTACGTGGATTTTTTGGCCTCGTTACCTGCAGAAACTCGCCCAGGCGGCTGCGGGTGCTTCCCCTCTCGACGAATCCCCTCGGGCCGCATGGCATGGCCCGCCGGTTACCGCTTCTCATCGTCACCGACCTTCTCCCCACGCGCGGCGAAATTCGGTTCGCCCGCATCATTACCAACGGAACTACGGTCCGGTGGGCAATCAAAGAGTAGATCGGCGGTGCCCCGCCAATTAACCTAAGAGGATAGCGGAACGTCCTTCGGTACGCCCGCTGGCAGATTCCGCGCGCAAGTAGGTGTCGCGCGGATTCCACCTTACCGCCAAACGATTTCCACGGCCGCAAGGTCCGCCGTGGGGAAGGAACCAGTCATGGGCGATTCACCACGCGTCAGCGAAGACCAATCCCCGGCCCATATCGATGCGCCGCGGGCCGATGTGAAGCGGCTCAAGAAAAAGAAGTACGAGAAACTGCTCAAACCGCTGCAAGTGGAGCTGGTCAAGGCCCAGCAGTGGATCCAGCACACCGGCACGCGGATGGTGGTGCTATTCGAAGGGCGCGACGGCGCGGGCAAAGGGAGCACCATCAAACGCGTCGCGGAAAGGCTCAATCCCCGCAGTTGTCGCATCGTTGCGCTGCCCAAACCGTCCGATGTCGAGCAGAGCCAGTGGTACTTCCAGCGCTACGTGAATCATTTGCCATCGGCCGGCGAGATCGTGCTCTTCGACCGCAGTTGGTACAACCGCGCCGGGGTCGAACGCGTCATGGATTTCTGCACCGATGAGCAGTACCGAGAGTTCATGCGAAGTGTCCCGGAGTTCGAGCGGATGCTCATTCGCAGCGGCATCCGTCTGGTCAAATATTGGTTCGCCGTGAGCTACGAGGAACAGGGCCGACGTTTTGAGAAACGTTTGAACCAGCCCGACAAGCGATGGAAGTTCAGCTCGCTGGATATCGAGGCTCGTCGCCGGTGGTACGACTTTTCCCGCGCGCGGGACGAAATGCTGGCGGTGACCGATACGATCGAGTCTCCCTGGCACATCATCCGCTCGGACGACAAACGCAGGGCCCACCTCAACTGCATCTCGCATTTGCTCAGCCTCAAGTTCTACGAGTCGCTCCCGGTGGAAAAAATCAAGCTGCCCAAGCGTGACGAATCGAATCCCTACGTCAACTCGATGCAGGGGATTCGGAACTTCGTGCCGGAGGTTTATTAGCACGCTTCACCCCAATCTGTTTTCCCTAGCCCCGGGAATTGGTCTCATGCGTTTTGCCTTACTGTCTGCTTGGCTGTTGGTGTTTTCAGCCGAAAGTTTCGCCACGGCGGAACAGCCTCGCCTGTTTCAATTGGAAATTGTCGATTCCGAGACCGGCCGGGGTGTTCCGCTGGTTCAATTGACCACCACCCATCACCAGATGCTCGTGACGGACTCGGCCGGCAAGGTGGCGATCCGTGATCCGGAGATGATGGGCCAAGAGATTCACTTCCAGATCAAGAGCCACGGCTACGAGTTTCCCGCCGATGGATTCGGGTACCGCGGCAAGACCGTTCGCATTGAGCCAGGTGGTAAAGCGAAGATTGAGATCGACCGCATCAACATCGCCGAGCGACTCTACCGCGTGACCGGGGCCGGGATTTACTCGGATAGCGTCGCCCTGGGGCATACGCCGCCCCTAGTAAAGCCGCTGAATAACGCCCTAATCACCGGGTGCGACAGCGTGCTGATGGCCCCCTACCGCGGCAAGCTGTATTGGTTTTGGGGCGATACCAGCCGCTGGAAATATCCGCTGGGGAATTTCCAGGTGACCGGTGCGACCTCGGAATTGCCGGAGAGCGGCGGACTCAACCCCGATCAAGGCATCGACTTTACCTACTTCCAGAATGAAGAGGGTTTTGTCAAATCGATGGCCGAAATGCCAGGCGACGGCCCGACCTGGGCTTGGGGGCTGATCAGCCTAACCGACGACGACGGCCAAGAACATCTAATCGCCGGGTACGAAAAAGTCCGCGGGCTGGAGACTCACCGGCGGGGCCTGATCCGGTTCGACGACGACCAACAGGCCTTCACCTTGGTCAAGGAGCTCGACAAGGATATTCCCCTCTACCTACAAGGACATCCCCTCCGGCACACCAACGGAGACATCGATTACTTTTACTTTGGCGACCCCTATCCGGTGATGCGGGTCGAAGCCAAGGTCGAGGCGATTCTCGACCCGGCCCGGTACCAGGGTTTCACCTGTCTTAAGCCAGGAAATCGCCGCAGCCAAGCGGAAGTCGACCGGGACGCCGAAGGGAACGTTGTCTGGGGCTGGAAACAAGATACCGCGGCGATCGACAGCAAGCTCCAGGACGAACTTTTCAAGCAGGGGAAGCTCAAACCGGAAGAAAGTTGGATTCAACTGACCGACATCGAAAGTGGCGACCAAGTGACCGCCCACCGCGGCTCGGTCGCTTGGAACGAGTATCGCCAGCGGTGGATTTTGATCACCACACAGATCGGCGGGAGGTCGATGCTGGGTGAGGTGTGGTATGCCGAGGCAGAGGCCCCAGAGGGACCTTGGAAGTCGGCTCGACGCATCGTGACGCACGACGACTACTCGTTCTACAACCCGAAGCAGCACCCTCAATTTGCCCCACAGGATGGCAAATTGCTTTACTTCGAAGGGACCTACACCCACACCTTTTCCGGCAACCCAGTCCCCACCCCCAAGTACGACTACAACCAGATGATGTACCGATTGAACCTGGAAGACCCACGTTTGCGGGTGGTGCGAAATTAGGGGGTTGCGACCGAGGCCCAAGAATCGAGAAAAACACACTTCAAAAGCGGTTGCCAGATTCATGCTCTTGAGTCGGTCAGGAATCCGGCCCCGCTTTACCCTGTCGCTCTGCCGGATTCGTGACGCCGGGTATGCAGGAGTTCGCCCCGGCTAACAGGACGAACATCCTTGGCATCCAAAGTCATCAAAGCGATGGTGCTTCCATCTCCGTCAACGACTTCAATTTCGTATGCGGCACCTTCCTGGTAGACATGCACGATGGCACCTACGTCGCCTGCGAAAAGTCCTTTCTCGGGAACGTCACGATTAAGTACGACGATCGAATGTTCAGCGAGCATTGGCTTCATCCCGGGTATGCGGTTACGAGTCTCGGCGGAGAACCATTTTCTACGATCCAGACGGAAACAACGATGGTCCCAATTCGGAACGTTACTTACGGCGATTGGACCGGCAGCAACTTCGGCCGAGGGATTTTCACCCCATGAATCGGCCCTACCTTCTGGGCCAGTTGGCCGCAGTCATACTCCAGGAATCGATACAAATCCGGGTTCGGCTGGGTCAGCAGATACTGGTTAACCAGCACCGCCATATGGGCGTCGTACTCTTTTTGCGAGGAAGAATGGGCATAGCAGCGGCCTGGGTGGCGGCGGATGTCGCCATTGAACTTCGGGCTGATATGCCACAGCTCGTGGAAGATGGTGACCATCTTCTCCTGGAAATCGGTACTCATGAACCGGGGCAAGTAGAAGCTGAGGATGTACAGCATCTCGCGGCCCCGTTCGTCGTACAGCCGCTGCACGGTATATTGCTTGCCGCGACGCCGCGTTGTTTGGCTGCCGTTCTCGAACCGCATCGGGGTGAGCGTGGCGTGGACGCCGTAGTGCGTGGCGACCCTTGTCTGCACCACCGCGATCGCCACTTGGGGCAAGTCGATATGACGCAGTTCCGGCACCTTGCTGATCATGTCTTGCACCAGCCGGCGCATCGCCCAGGTGAAGTCGAAGCCTTTCAGTCCGGAAGGCCCTAGTAGTGGGATGCCTCGGGTTTTACCCCGTTGGCGGCTGACTGGATTGGTGGCACGCGTCGCCATGCGTTTATCCGCTCTGTCCATGAAAAAAGTCGCTATCCTGGCTTACCAGTATAGCGACTTTTGTGATCTCGCACGAAGTCCGGATTAGGTCAAAACCGAAGCGACTAATCCTGCTTCTCTTCGCCACCTTCGGACGACTCCGCGGAGGCTTCAGGCTCTGCGGGTGCGGCGGGCTCCGGAGTAGCGGCGGGTGCATCATCTTCGAACGACGGACGTTCGCTCTCAGCTCGCACACGATCCCGATCGTTGCCGACCAGTTCCAGGACCGCACGCGTCCCGGCATCACCCAAGCGGGGCGTGGCCAAACGCATGATCCGAGTATAACCGCCATCCCGATCCATGTACCGACGAGCGACATCGTCAAACAGGATCTCGACCGCCTTCTGGTTACCGAGCATCGCAACCGCGCGACGACGAGCGGCCAGCGCCGGAGCCATCGCTTCGTTCCATTTGTTCCAATCGTCGCTCTGCCGCCATTGACGGTAAGCGTCGGTGTCACGGTCGGCCGAAGTGCCGAATTGTTTCGCCTCGTCCAGGCTCTTCTGAGCTTTCTTGGCGACCGTGATGCACTTCTCGACGTAGGGCCGAAGCTCTTTCGCCTTGGAAATGGTGGTCACGATCCGACCCTTCACCTTTGGCTCGTTCCGGCCGGTGGAGGGAGTCGAGCCTTCGAGGTACTCGTAACCCGATTCATCGACGTCGGCTTGACGCTCGGTCAACAACAAACTGCTGGCCATGTTCCGGAGCAAAGCTCGGCGGTGGCTGGCACTGCGACCTAGGCGTCGTCCCTTTTTACGGTGTCTCATCGCTTTGTTACTTCTTTAACTGGGTCGGTTTCGGCTTGCCGCCGCACCCGGGATCTCAAAGGTATGGGCAATGGCCTACCGCATCTGAGTGGGCGAGGGAACTCGCATACCCAAGTGCAAGCCGTACTCTTTCAATTTCTCACGCACTTCAGTCAACGTGGTCTCGCCAAAGTTGCGAACTTCCATCAGTTGATCTTCGTTCCGTCGAACCAAATCGCGGACCGTATTGATGTTTTCCGATTCCAAACAGTTGCCGGCTCGGACGCTGAGGTGCAACTCCGCGAGGCTCATGTTCAACTTCGATTCCAAAACCGGGTCCAACCCGCTGGGGGTCGAGCGACTTGGCATGTTAATCGTCGAACCCAACTCGTTGTACTGCACAAACGGGTTGAGGTGCTTGCGGAGGATCTTGGCCGCTTCGACCAGCGACATCTCCGGGTGAATCGAACCATCGGTCCAAATCTCCAGCACCAGCCGGTCATAGTTGGTCTTCTGACCAACGCGCGTCTCTTCGACCGTGTAGCGGACACGCGTGATGGGGCTGAAGACCGCATCGACCGGAATGATTCCAATCTCGTGCTCGGTGTCGCTGTGCTCCGTCGAGGGGACATAGCCGCGACCCGACTCCACTACCATCTCCATCATGAAGGGGATTTCCCCGGTCACGGTGCAGATGTGTAGGTCCTGGTTGATGATTTCGACGTCCGAATCGCATTGGATGTCGGCGGCGGTCACCTCGCAGGGGCCTTGCTTCTCGATGGTGATGACCTTGGTCATCTCCGAATGTTTTTTGACGACGACCGACTTGATGTTGAGCACCACATCGGTCATGTCCTCGACCACGCCCGGGATCGAGGTGAACTCATGCTGAGCACCACGAACCTTGATCTGCGTGATGGCGCTGCCCATCAGACTGGAAAGCAGCACGCGACGCAGTCCATTTCCGATGGTCGATCCGTAGCCGCGCTCGAACGGTTCGGCGATGAACTTGCCGTAGTGGCCCGAGAGCGATTGGGTATCGCAGGTCACGACACTCGGAAGTTCCAAACCTCGCCAGCGAATATGCATAGTACAGCTCCGTATCGGGTCGAAATACGTGTTGGCAGGGGAAGAGGTGGGAGTGCGACCCAACAAGGCTCGGCTCGCGCTCGCGTCAGCAAAGGGTCTCGCTAGACTCTTCGCTTTTTCGGAGGACGGCAGCCGTTGTGTGGGATCGGCGTGATATCCTCAATCGACTTGACACTCAGGCCGGCGGCGGCGAGCGCTGTGATCGCGCTTTCCCGACCGGAACCAGGGCCCTTGACCCGAACATCCACTTCCTTCAGCCCGAACTTCAGGGCTTTCTCAGCCGCTTGCTGAGCGGCACACTGCCCGGCGAACGGGGTGCTTTTTCGGCTCCCCTTAAAGCCGCAGGTCCCGGAACTGGCCCAACACAAGGTGTCACCCTTGGTGTCGGTGATCGTAACCTGGGTATTGTTGAACGTCGCCTTGATGAAGACGACGCCCTGCAACACGTTACGACGTGTCTTACGCTTAGCTGCCTTTGCCACTTACCTTCACTCCCACTGGGGGGCGTGCCTTGGGAGGCACGCGATGGTGGATGATCGAAATCAAACTCGATGGATATTTGTCGAAAAACCAAGGACCGACACGATTGTCGATCGCGAACGATTATCGCAGGTCCTTCACGCCCTTCTTACCGGCGACCGTCTTCTTCGGTCCCTTCCGCGTCCGGGCATTTGTCTTGGTACGCTGGCCACGAACCGGCAAGCCACGGCGATGACGCAGGCCGCGATAGCACGAGATCCGGTTCAATCGCTGAATATTCTGTTGGATCAAGCGTCGCAGCGGACCCTCAACCGTATATTCGCTTTCCAGCAGACCGGCGATCTTGCTCAGCTCGTCCTCGTGAATTTCCGAGGCGGGGCGATCTTGAGGGATACCCACTTTGACGCACAGATCCCGAGCCACCTTCGGACCAACACCATAGAGGTAGGTCAGGGCGATCACGGTCTTCTTGTCGTTTGGAATGTCCACACCCAACAAACGTGGCATGGTCTTCTCCTGTTCGGCCCGATAACGCCGGGCTAGATAAATGTGTACGGAATGATGGACGCG
The DNA here is from genome assembly GCA_040880405.1 of Pirellulaceae bacterium. Classification (GTDB taxonomy): domain Bacteria; phylum Planctomycetota; class Planctomycetia; order Pirellulales; family Pirellulaceae; genus JBBDIM01. The sequence continues at coordinate 35,903 of JBBDIM010000010.1, forward strand.
TTAAAGACATGAAAGCGGGGCCCCTGGGACAGCTTTAGAGCTAATCCAAGGCGGGGCTCAACCCTGCCGTTGCTTATGCCGCGCGTTGCTGCAAATGACGTAAACCCGACCGCGACGACGCACCACTTTGCATTTGTCGCAGATGCGTTTTACGCTTGCTCGAACCTTCATAACTTGATTGACCCAATACTTGAATTTAGTGGAAGCGGGTTAGTCTAGCAAAACCCCGCTTTAACTGACAAGCCCCCAGAACCCTGGGAGCCCTTGATTTTTCTGGCAAATGCGCTAGGTTTCCCGAAATCGACCTTGCGGTTTCCCCGGAAAGCACTTTCGTTTGCCCAAACGATCGCTTCTCAAGCGGATTGCCTCGCTCTCACCCAGTGCCTTGACTCGCACTCTCGGTGTTGGCGGATTAAAGAGTGGTGAGAATCCTCGCCTCTCCCTTCAATATCGCTACGGTATGCTCGAAATGAGCACTCAGTGAGCCATCTCGTGTGACCAAAGTCCAATGATCCGGCAACAGCCGAGTCTCGGCCCGACCGACATTGACCATCGGTTCGATCGCTAACACTAAGCCAGGCCGCAGGTCGAAATCCTCATTCTTCAAAAACGCCTTGGACACGAAGTTCGGAACATGCGGATCCTCGTGCAGGTTCCGCCCGATTCCGTGACCTCCCAGCCCGGTCACCACGCTAAATCCGGCATCCCGAACTAGCGCCTCCATCTCCCGCGCAACCTGACTCCACCGCTTTTTGACTGGCAATAGTTGAATTGCCAGTTCCAAGGTGGCCTGTGTCACTTCCAGGAGCTTGGTAGCCTCCGCCGAAATTTCGCCAATCGCGTGGGTAACCGCCGCGTCGCCGCACCAACCGCCCAAGCGGCAGCCGGTATCGACGCTCACAATGTCTCCCGTCCGCAGTTGTCGGTTCCCGGGGATGCCATGCACGACCTCCTCGTTCACCGAGACGCAGGTGGCGGCCGGAAAAGGAACCTTGCCCGGCACACCCTTAAACAGGGGCGTGGCCTCGTGCCGCTGGAAAACTTCTTCCATCACGTCGTCGATTTCGGCGGTGGTCACCCCCGGGGCGATCCGCTCACGAACCTTCTGATGCGCTTCGGCGACCACGGCACCGGCGCGGCGCATCAAGTCGATTTCGCGTTTGGATCGGAGGGTCAGCACAGGCAAACATCAATCTTCGTCTCCCGTTGCGGCTTTAAGCCTCAAGAAGACGGACAAATCTACTTTATTCTTCCCGGCCCTCTGCACGGCAGACCGCCTGGATCCGGGAAAACACTTCTTCCGGTGAACCCATGCCATCAATCGTCCGCAGGATTCCGCCACCGCGGTAATAGTCGAGCAGGGGCTCGGTTTGATCGCGGTAAACTTGCATCCGGCGGCGGATCGTCTCTTCCGTGTCGTCGGCTCGATCTTGAGTTTCGGCCCTTGCCATGAGCCGCCGAAACAGTTCATCCGGATTGACATCCAAAGCCAACACAACATCCAAGGAGGTGCCGTGATCGGCGAGGCACTGATCGAGCGATTCCGCTTGTGGCAAGGTGCGGGGAAAGCCATCGAGCAAAAATCCCGCGGTACAGTCGGGCTGCGACAATCGCCGCCCCATCATTTCGACCACAATGGTGTCCGGCACCAGCCGCCCGAGGTCCATTTGCCGCGCGACTTCCTTATCTAACGCGGCATGGCCTGAAGCGTTTGGGCCCAAGGTGTTGCCACCCTGTTTTGCCTTGCGAAGCATGTCGCCACTCGCGACATGCGGGACTTGGAGGTAATCTACAAGTTTTTGCGACTGCGTCCCTTTGCCGACTCCCGGCGGACCCATGAATACTATCCGCATGCTGACTTGTCCGCTGGGCCCGGCGGATGGGAACCCACCGAGCGGGAAGGGGGACGAACAGGAAAACCGCGCCCCATGGGACACGGCATTTTCCAGGCCAAGGATCCGGGCAGTCCAGAATCTGGGCGCGTCCGAACCACGCTGGGTTAACCTTCGATCAGGCCTTTGTAGTTTCGCATGACCAAGTGACTATCGATCTTCTGCACCAAGTCGAATGTGACACTCACGGCGATCAGCAGTCCGGTCCCACCATAGAAACTGGCAACCGCGTAATCGACCCCGAGCGAAACATTGATGATCGTCGGCACGATGGCCACCAAAGCGAGGAAGCCCGCCCCGACGTAGGTAATGCGGACCATCACTTTTTCCAGGTATTCGGCGGTCCGGCGACCAGGGCGATACCCTGGGATGAACGAACCAAAGTTTTTCAAGTTGTCGGCCACTTCCTTCGGATTGAAGGTGATCGCCGTCCAGAAGTAACAGAAGAAGTAAATCAACCCGATGTAGCACATCGAGTAGATGAACGAGGTACCGCCACCAAACGCCTCCCCAAGGTTTTGCAACCAAGGGATGTTCAGAGAGTTCCCTAGTCCGGCAAAGATGAACTGCGGGAACATCAGCAAACTGCTGGCGAAAATGATCGGCATCACGCCCGCTTGATTGATTCGCAGCGGCAGATGCTGCCGAGTTCCCCCATAAACGCGGCGTCCGCGGACATGCTTGGCACTTTGGGTGGGAATCTTTCGTTGCCCCTGCGTGATAAATACCACCGCCACCACCACGGCGACAAACAGGATCGCCAAGGTCGCGATGGTCTCGAGTCCGACCTCCCCACGCTGGAAGTTGGTGAGTTCCGGCTTGGCGTTGGCCAGCAGGCTCATCCCGGCCCCTGGCATCTGGGCCAAAATACCAGCCATGATTAACAGGCTGATCCCGTTGCCAATCCCGTATTCATCAATCTGCTCACCCAACCACATCAGAAAGACGGTCCCGCAGGTCATGGTTAACACCGCGACCATGGTCCAGCCAAGGGACAGGCTGCGATTGATATTTTCCGGATCGGTAGAAGCCCAAAACGACGGATGCACGATACTTTCGCCATCACCACCCATCGACAAATACCAACTCAAAAAGGCGTAGCTTTGGATGAAGCTGAGCACCACGGTGGCGTACCGCGTATACTCGTTAATCTTCTTCCGACCACTCTCTCCTTCCTTTTGTAATTCCTCCAGCGGCTTCCAGACGGTTGCCAGCAATTGGAAGATAATCGAGGCGGAGATGTAGGGCATGATGCCCAGGCCGAAAATCGTCAGCTCGCTGAGACTACTGGCGCTGAAGACGGAGACACGGTCGAGGATTCCCATGAAGTCCCCGCCACCATCGTCTCCCCGCATTTCCGCCAAGGCGGCGGAATCGACCACCGGGAGGACAATCAAGGAGCCTACCCGGAAAATCGCGAGCATGAACAGCGTCAGCAAGATCTTTTGACGCAGTTCCGGAATGGTGAAGATAATCCGCAGCTTTTCCAACATCGGTCTATTCCCTGAAGGGTCGTCCTGCCCCTGGCCGCCAATCGCTTGGCACTCGGCCGTTTGGTATTCGGCTTTATCGCTCGACTGCGCCCCGGACCGCGCCGGGGGCGGAAGAGCACGTCCGCGACGCTAGAGAATGTACACCAATGGGGTCGTTCGACGCCAGACTATTGTTTTGCTGCAGCCTTGGCCGCCGCTTTGGCTTCCTTGGCCGCTTTCTTCTTATCTTCCACAGGCACGCGTCGCACAATCACGTTGCACTCGCCGCCCGCTTTCTCGATCTTCTCTTTGGCACCGGCACTGAAACGGTGGGCGCTGACCTTAAGCTTCTTGGTCAACTCACCATCACCGAGAATCTTCAGCTCGTCGTAACGACGCTTGGCCAGGCCTTTGGCGCGCAAGGTCTCCGAGGTGACTTCTTCACCCGCCTCAAAACGCTGCTCCAGGTCTCCAATATTGACCGAGACGACGTTGCAGCCGCTCTTGTTGTTGAAGCCACGCTTGGGTACCTGCCGCACCAACGGCATCGCACCACCCTGGAACACCGGATGGCGGGAGTAACCGGCGCGGCTTTTAGCGCCTTTGTGACCACGGCTGGAGGTCTTGCCACGGCCGGAACCGGGACCACGACCAACACGCCGCGCGGCCTTGAACTTCTTAATGCCTGAATTGACTTCGTGCAGTTCCATTAGACGGCAACTCCCCGTAAACGCTGAATCTCTTCTTTGGTTCTCAAACGGGTTAGCCCGTCGATCGTGGCCTTAACCAAGACCACCGGATTGGTTGAGCCGAAGCTCTTGGTGAGCACATCGTGCAGACCAGCCGCTTCGCACACGGCCCGAACCGACGCACCGGCGATGATCCCGGTACCGGGACGAGCGGGAACCAGAACCACTTTGCCCGCGCCAAAACGACCCACGATTTGATGCGGGATCGTTCCATCGGTCAGCGGGACTTCCACGAGCTTCCGCTCGGCCTGCTTGACCGCCTTTTGAACACTCGGTGGGACCTCGTTGGCCTTGCCATAGCCCCAGCCGACACGTCCCTTGCCGTCTCCGACAACCACCATGGCGGCGAAGCTAAAGCGACGTCCACCTTTGACGACCGCCGCACACCGCTTGATCTTGACGACGTTTTCGACAAAGCCGCCCTTGTTGCCGCCGCCGCCCTTGTTTCCGTCTTTCGCCACGTTATTGACACTCCCAGTGAATGCGACCCGTCCGGTTTGATGCTCCGCGATCGCGGCCGCTCTTCCAATTCAGGTTCTAGTGCGCCGAACACAACCGGACGGAATACGCCGCCCCTAAGGGCTGAGCGGCTCGTGCGAGGTTATGTTCACCGGTGCTTAAAAATCGAGTCCAGCTTCGCGAGCGGCGGTGGCCAATGCGGCGATTCGCCCGTTATATCGCGTATGACCTCGGTCGAAACAGACCTTGGTGATACCGGCCGCGGTTGCCCGCTCGGCAATTGTCTTTCCAATCGCGGTAGCCGCTTCGCAGCCGCCGGACGAGGCCGCCGAATCGCGGAACGCCGCTTCCCGCGTTGACGCCGATGCCAAGGTGGTGCCGGTCTCGTCGTTGATCAATTGGCAGTAAATATGGGCATTGCTGCGATACACCGTCAATCGCGGTCGGTCGCCCGAACCACGCACCGACTTGCGGACGTGATGGCGGCGACGCGTCCGCTGACGTTGAATGAATTTTTCCTTGTTCACTTCGCTCTTCGCTCCGCGGGCGGGGGCTCTGGAGGCCCCTGCCGCAACGATGGGTAGGATGGTTTCGCGTTTGGTCAACTGGTCGATTATCAGAACAAAAGCAGCCGCTGCCTATGGGGTGTCCCATGAGACGCAGCCCACTACCGCTCCGATTACTTACCGGCTGCCTTACCCGGTTTGATTTTGACGTATTCCCCTTGGTAACGCACGCCCTTCCCTTTATAGGGTTCCGGTTTGCGAACCGACCGCACTTCGGCGGCGAACTGACCCACCCGCTGCTTGTCGATCCCCTTAACCAAGACATGCGTCTGGTCCGGGCAGGTGACGGTCAGATCGGTGGGAATCTTCTTATGAACCTCGTTGGCGAACCCGACGCGAAGTTGCAGGACATCGCCCTGAATCGCGGCCAGATAACCGACGCCCACGATCTCCAGTCGCTTCTCATAGCCGGTGTTAACGCCGACGAGCATGTTGGCGACCAAGGCTCGAGTCAGGCCATGAAAGGCCTTCGATTCCCGGGAATCCCCTTCCGCGGAAACGACAACCTGATTCGCGTCGCTGTCCACGTTGACGGAAACTTCGGGACGATGATCGTACGACAGCTTGCCCAGCGGACCCTCAACCGAGATCGTCCGACCCGCGAGCGCGATTTTCACGCCTGCGGGAATCGCTACCGGTTTTTTACCTAGTCGAGACATGATTCTTTACGCTTGGAACGTTGGATTAAGTGCGATGGCCGCCAGGCACGGATCACCCGTGCCGGACAGGATGGACGGCGGATTACCAAACCTGACAGAGAACCTCGCCGCCGAGATTCTTTTGCCGGGCCTCTCGGTCGCTGATCACACCGGTACTGGTGCTGATCACGCTGATTCCGAGACCGTTAAGGATCGGACGCAACTCGCGACTTTTCGTGTAGACCCGACGTCCCGGGGTGCTGACCCGTTTGATGTTCTGGATCACTCGCTCGCCACTAGGACCGTACTTCAGGTCGAGGCGAATCTGGCGTGTCGGGAGACCTTGATCGATCTCCTCCCAGTCCCAGATGTAGCCTTCTCGCTTCAGCACATCCGCCAATCCACGTTTTACCTTGGAAGTTGGCATTTCAACATGGGGGTGCTCGACACGAACCGCGTTTCGAATGCGGGTTAACATGTCGGCAATTGGGTCAGTCATCATGATAGTTCAAGTCCCCTCTACCAACTCGCCTTGCGTAAACCTGGAATAAGCCCTCGGTCCGCCAAATTGCGAATGCAAATTCGACAGACACCAAATTTCCGGTAGACGGCTCTGGGCCGACCACACATGGAACACCGGGATTCTCGCCGCGACGAGAATTTTGGCTCGCGTTTCGCCTTGGCGATTTTCGACTTGCTTGCCACGAGGATTACCTAAACTGGAAGTAACGGGTTGCCAATGTCTTATATTGTAACAGTCCACCTTGATGTCGCCGCGGCGACACTAGGCAGTCTTCTTAGTCTCTGCCTTTTGGAACGGAACACCCAGTTGGGTCAACAGCTCCAGTGCTTCTTCATCAGTCGCGCCGGAGGTCACAAAACTGATGTCCATCCCCTGCTGTCGGGCATACTTGTCCGGGTTGAGTTCCGGGAATACCAGTTGTTCGCTCAGGCCCATGGTGTAATTGCCGTTGCCATCGAAGCTTTTCGGGCTCACACCGCGAAAGTCACGAACCTGCGGCAAGGCGAGGGCGAGTAGGCGATCGAGGAACTCGAACATCCGTTGACGACGCAGCGTCACCTTGCAACCGATCGGCATCCCCTCACGGAGACGGAAAGTTGCCAAGCTCTTCCGGGAGCGACAGATCAAGGCCTTTTGGCCGGTGATCTCCGCCATTCCCTCGGCCGCTTCGTCGATGTGCTTCTTTTCCGTCACGGCCGAGCCGACACCCATATTGACCACGATCTTCTGCAAGCGGGGCAGGGACATCGGGTTCTTGCGACCTAGCTTTTCCGCTAGGGCCGGAAGAATCTCGTTCTCGTACTTTTCTTGGAGTCGCGGTTTCATTGCGGGGTATCTCGACTTACTCGGTGCCGGTCAAAATGAGACCAGCGAAAAACGGATTATGGTTGTGCGATTTGGGGCAGGCCGAGGGGTTATCGTCTCGGCCGGGCCCATGGTTTGGCGGGCTTATGGTTTGGCGGGCTTATTTTCGAGCCGGACTCAAAGCCCCTTGGTCGGCTCCGCAGGTCTTGCAGTAGCGGATCTTGCGGCCATCTTCGGCAACTCGCGAACCGGTCCGGGTCTTCGCCCGGCAGTCCTGACAGACATACATCACGTTGGACATGTCAATCGGCATCTCGCGGGACAGCCGGCCACCTTGCGGGTTCTTTTGGTTCGGGCGAACGTGCTTATACACCTTCGCAGCACCCTCGACCAGCACTTTGCCACGGCGGGGGTAAACCTTGAGGACCTTTGCTCGCAGGGAGCGGTCCGCGCCGGAAATGATTTCAACGGTATCGTCTACTTTGATATGCATTACACCACCTCGTTGGCGAGGCTAACGATTTTCATGAACCGGCGATCACGCAGTTCCCGAGCGACGGCCCCGAAAATACGGGTGCCACGCGGGTTGTTGTCTTTGTCGACAAGTACGACGGCGTTGCTATCAAACCGGATGTAACTTCCGTCTGGACGTCGGACCGACTTTTTTGTCCGTACGATTACCGCACGCACAATGGCCTTTTTCTTGACCTCGGCGCCCGCCACCACTTCTTTCACAGAGCAAATAATCACGTCACCCAGGGTGGCCGTACGCTTGCGCGTTCCGCCCAGCACCTTAATGCACATGACCTGTCTGGCTCCGGTGTTGTCCGCGACCGACAACCTGGTCTCTTGTTGAATCATTGCTTCTACCGACGATCCACGGAAAATCTTGACTGTTCACGTGACTCGGTCCTGTGCCGAATCACCAGGAAGGTAGCCACGCCAAGGGCGAAACCCCTGAGGTACGCCCCTCGACGTTACTCGTTTTCGTGTTCTTGCTCTTCGAGCATCGCGACACCTGCGTCCCGAGCCGCCTTCAGGGCCGCCACGTCAACCTCGCGGCTCTTCTCGATCACCTTCACCAGTTCCCAACGCTTGGTCTTGGACCGGGGACGGCTCTCGATGATCTCGACCTGGTCGCCCAGCGCGGACTCATTGGTTTCGTCGTGTACATGGCACGCCATCCGGCGGGAGTAGTACTTCCCGTACAACGGATGACGGATGTGACGCACGATTTCAACGCGTCGAGTCTTATCCATCTTGTCGCTGGTCACGCGACCGACTAGTACTTTTTTGGGCATCTTTTCTTACTCACCACCGGGGCATCGCCCCTGGGATTTGGTTTCGCCGTAATCTCAATGGGTCTCTATCAGGTAGGTCAAAGGTAGCCCCGCAACGAGGCGGCCTGTGGAACCTACACGCTCGCGGCCTGGGCCGCTCGCTGGGTTTGAATCGTTTTGATCCGAGCGATCAAGGTGCGGATTCGCTTTAGTTCGGTCGGAGCGTCCAGACGTTCCGTCTGGGCCTGCATCCGCAATCGAAATAACGATTCCGACGCATCCTTGAGCGTGACTTGCAACTGCTCGTCGCTCAATTCTCGAAGTTCGCTTGCCTTCATCGCTTTACCAATTCAACCTGAAACGCTATCTCGAAATAATCTGCTCGGTATCAACTGCTGGCTAAACCAACAGCTTCGCCAGCCAGGTTACGACCCGGCAGGCGTTTCAATCTCGGGGCGCCGCCGCACAAATCGACACCGAACCGGCATCTTATGAGCTAAACGTGCGAAGCAGATCCGAGCTTGCTGCTCGGTCACTCCCTTGAGCTCGTACATCACGGTACCCGGCTTAACAACCGCGGCCCAGAAGTCGATCTCGCCCTTACCTTTACCCATTCGCGTTTCCAGCGGAGTCGATGTAACCGACTTCTGCGGGAAGATTCGAATGTACAATCTACCGATGCCGCGAACGTATTGTTGGGCCGCGATACGGCCAGCCTCGATGGTCTGGGCTCTCACATAACCCGCCTGCGTCGACTGAAGGCCATAATCACCCAGCTCAACGGTATTGCCACGAGTGGCGTTACCTTTTATACGTCCTCTTTGGCTTTTTCGGTGCTTCACTCGTCGTGGCATCATGGCCATCGGATTCGTCCCCTTCGTAAAACCCGTTATTGATCCAGACTTGAACCCCGATATGACCCTGCGGCGTACGTGCTTCGGTAAAACCGTAGTCGATGCGAGCCCGCAAAGTGCTCAACGGAATGGAACCCGAACTTTGTTTCTCGCGACGCGCCATCTCGGCACCGCCCAAACGGCCCGCCAGTTGGATCTTGATCCCCTTGGCACCCGCTTCCATTGTGCTCTCCATCGTCCGCTTCATCGTGCGACGGAAACTGGAACGTTTGGCCAACTGGTCAGCGATATCCTCGGCAACCAACTGGGCCCGCAGTTCCGGACGACCCACTTCCTCGATTTTGAGGTTGATCCGTCGGCCGACCAGGTTTTGAAGCTCCTCTTGCAGCTTCTCGACCTCTTGGCCCTTCTGACCGATCACCAGGCCGGGACGAGCGACGAACAGCGTCACACGAACCTCGTCTCTGGTACGCTCGATCTCAATCTTGTCGATCCCGGCATTGCGATACTTCTGTCGAATCCGCTGATCCGGATGCTTCTGAATGAAGCCACGGATCTTGGAATCCTCAATCAGAAGACCCGCGAAGTCCTTTTTGGAAGCGAACCACCGGCTTTTCCAGCCGATCATCACTCCGGTTCGAAACGCGATTGGATTGACTTTTTGTCCCATGCTCGTCTGCTCGATTCGATTCATCTCACCGCGTGCGGTTAAGACTAATCGAATTCCTCCAACGTGACGTGAATATGACTAGTACGCTTGAGAATCGGAAACGCCGAACCTCGAGCCCTGGGCCGAAACCGCTTGATGATCGGACCACCATCCACTCGGGCCTCCGCCACGTAAAGCAACGCTTCCGCAACCGAAATACCCTTGTTTTGATCCGCGTCCTGAGCGTTGCCCAGAGCACTTTTGATCACATCCTCAAGCAGACGCGCCCCGCGGTGCGGTTGGTAGCGAAGAATGTCGAGCGCTTCAACCGCTCCCTTGCCTCGTACCAGATCGGCCAGAGGACGCACCTTCCGCGGACTGATCCGAGCCAGTCGATGCGAAGCTGTGAACGCCATGACAACTCTCTCCTAACAAACCCTGGGGCCGCTCGCGCCAGCAAACCGCCAACTCAGAGGTGATGATAATCTACGCCGATCTACCGTTTTTTCTTGTCCGAACCATGCCCGCGGAACGTCCGCGTAGGTGAAAACTCACCCAACTTGTGTCCGACCATGTCTTCGTTGATCGTAACCTTCAAGTGCACCTTGCCGTTGTGTACCATGAAGGTATGCCCAACGAACTCCGGCACGATAGTGCAGGAACGTGCCCATGTCTTAATGGGGTCCTTGGTACCCGCCTCTTCCTGCATCTGTACCTTGTGGTACAGCTTCGGATCGACGTAAGGACCTTTCTTTAGCGACCGACTCATAACCTAATGCCTGTCTTGCCAGGGTGACCCGCACCCAAGTATCGATTTGGTCTGATAAAATGCAGCGTGTTTACTTCACCAACTTGAGTAATCCGTAGCGGCGGGATCGCCGACGACGAATGATGGCCTTGTTGGAGGCTTTCTTGCGGTGACGCGTCGCACCACCCTTGGTTGGTTTACCTTGCGGTGTCACGGGGTGACGACCACCCTTGGTTCGACCTTCACCACCACCATGCGGATGATCGACTGGGTTCATCGCGGTACCACGGACGTGCGGACGACGACCGAGCCAGCGTTTACGACCCGCCTTACCGAGCACCACTTTCTCGTGATCGGTGTTACCAACCTTGCCGACAGTTGCCCGGCAGTTGGAAGGAACCCGCCGAATTTCACCGCTGGGAAGCGATAACTGAGCCCAGGTTCCATCGTAGGCCATCAACGTGGCACTCATCCCGGCACTGCGGCAAATGGTGCCGCCCCCGCCGGGACGCATCTCGATGTTGTGGATGGTCGTCCCCATCGGGATATTCTTGAGCGGCAAGCAATTGCCGAGCGTGGGCGCGGCTTCCGGACCGTTATGGACCATCTGGCCTTGCTTTAACCCGTCGGGAGCCAAAATATATCGCTTCTCGCCATCGGCGTAATGCAACAGCGCGATTCGAGCACTACGATTCGGATCGTACTGGATCGAATCCACCTTGGCCGGAATTCCATCCTTAGCCCGGCGGAAGTCGATCACGCGGTAGCGACGCTTATGGCCACCACCCCGATGCCGAACCGTGATCTTACCTTGATTGTTCCGACCACCGGTTTTGGTCAGCTTCCGGAGAAGGCTTTTCTCCGGCTTGGCGTCCTTCGTCAACTCGGCGAAGTCGCTGACGGACGCGTTTCGGCGTCCAGCGGAGGTCGGTTTGTATATTCGAATGCCCATAAATCTAATCCAAAGTCGGCTGATGTCTCTCGGCCAAAAGTCTTAGGCCGCGGCCTATAAACCGTTGCCAGCCTAGTTCGCCGTTGCGATTACTTGTTTAGTAGAAGTCGATCCGGTGCTCGGGGCCGAGTGATACGATCGCCTTCTTCCAGTTTCTGGTCATCCCGTTACGGAACTTATAACGCCGGGCCTTGCCCTTTCGCGTTTGTGTCTTGACCGAATCCACTTTCACGTCGAACAACTTTTCGACCGCGTCGCGGATGTCTGTCTTGGTGGCGTGCGGAGCCACTTCAAACGCATACTGATTGTGCTTCTCGGAGGCGCTCATGCCTTTTTCCGTAACCAGTGGACGCAAAATCACTTGATGGGCGTCGAACACCAGCTTGCGGTCGTCGGTCGGTTTGTAATAGGGCCGGGTCATATCGGCAACTCACATCTTGTCTGGTTATAAAACGGAAGGCTCACGACGAAAGGCATCCGGCGGCAAGCCGCTTAGCCTTCCTCACTCGACTCAGGCTTCCTGCGAAGCGAATCGAGGGCGGACTTGGTGATTAGCACCTTGTGCGGGTGCAAAATCGTCAACGCGTTCAGCTCGGAAACCGGGCTCACCGTGCAACGATCAATGTTCCGGGCACTCCGATAAACGACATCGTTCTTGCCGTCGATCGCAATCATCACCCGCTTGCCGTAAACGCTCAAGGCCTTCAAGGTGTCGGCCACGACTTTGGTCTTGATCTCGCCCAAGTCCAGGTCTTCCAGCACCACCACCTGCTGACTCTGGATTTTGGAAACCATCGCCATGCGTGTCGCGGTCCGGAGGGCCTTTTTGTTCAGACGGTAGCTGTAGTCCCGGGGGCGAATCGCCAAAATATGACCACCACCGCGACGCACACCACTTCGCTTCGAACCGGCCCGGGCGTTACCGGTGCCTTTCTGGCGATACATCTTTTTGGTCGAACCAGCGACTTCGCTACGTGTCTTGGTGCGATGAGTACCTTGCCGCTGATTGGCCTGGTACATGACCACCGCGTCGTGCAACAACTGCTTGCTGATCGAGGGCGCGATCTCGTCCGTGTTGAGGTCGTAGGTTCCGACCTCTTCGCCACTTCGATTAAATACCGGCAAACTCACCATTGAACTACTTTCGCTGCGAACCCGCTGCGGGGCTTATGCTCCCGGAAGCCGGGCACTACCGAACCATGTTTGTTTCTTTAACGACCACGAACCCACCATTAGGTCCCGGCACCGCACCGTTGATCAAGATGACGTTGTTTTCCTCGTCAATCTTGATCACCTTCAGGTTACGCTGCGTGATCTGGGCGTTCCCATATTGACCAGACATCCGCAAACCGCGGAACGTCCGGCTGGGGTACGCACTGTAACCGGTACTACCGGCATGACGATGAACTTTTTTCACACCGTGAGTCGCCCGCTGGCCCGCGAAATTGTGTCGTTTCATGACACCGGCGTAACCACGACCCTTGCTGGTGCCAATGACATCGACACGAACGACACCTTCAAGGCTACCGACGCGGATCTCTTGGCCCACTTCCAAGCCTTCATTGGGGCCGCGAAATTCGCGAACGAACTTCTTCGGCTCGCAGCCCGCCTTGGCGGGAACTTCGACGCCGGCGGAAGACAGGTTCTTTGACCGCTTGCTAGAGAGAGGGGCGACATGACCACGCACGCTTCGGCTCGCCAATCGACGAGGCATATCTCCAAATCCGAGCTGAACCGCTTGATACCCGTCTCGTTCGTCAGTTTTAACCTGAAGAACGCTACAGGGACCTGCCTGAATGACCGTAACCGGGATTGCTTGCCCAGACTCTAAGTAGATCTGGGTCATCCCGACCTTACGGCCGAGTATGCCTTTTGCCATCGATATTCGCCTTGTGGTCCATCGCCTTGCCATGGCGGACTAGCTGAGGAGCTAATTACCGCCAGGGCTTCCAGCCATTTAAGACTCTCACCCAAATACGTGAAAGAAGAATGTCACTATCGAGTTGTCGCCTTGATTTTAATGTCGACGCCAGCCGGGAGATTCAGCTTGTTGAGCGACTCGATCGTCTTGGCCGTGGCCTGGACGATGTCGATCAAACGCTTGTGCGTGCGAATCTCAAATTGCTGCCGAGCCTTTTTATCCACGTGAGGACCCGAAAGAACGGTGTACCGTTCAATCCGAGTCGGCAACGGGATGGGGCCATGCACTTCGGAATGGGTTCGCTTCGCGGTGTCCACGATATCGAGCGCACTCTGATCTAGGATCGAGTGATCGTACGCTTCCATCCGAATGCGAATTACTTCTTTCGCCACGAGACCCAAACTCCCAAATGCGGCCGCCCAAAGGTTTCGGGCTGCGCCGATGTCGTTCTTTCAATCCCAACTTCACCCTAAGCGAAGCTGGCCCCAGGTGGGAAACAGATGATATTAAGAATCCACCGCCATTTCGTCAATGGGCTCGTGCTTGAAAACGGTTCTTTTTTCTCAGTGTGGCCGATTTCGTGAAAACGATCGAGGAAAACCGGGTAATTTAATGTCGAGAAAGCCGCGATTTCCTCGGCTGGGTGTAAAGCTCTAAACGACTTCCCAACGCCAAATTTCTAGCCTTGAAGCTGCCCAAGGTTAAAAATGGAACGACTGGGCAAGTTCCGCCGGAGCGGCGGCGTATTTGAGCGGTTCCATGGTGCTGGAGGCTCTGCCTTGGCTGATGCTCCGCATCGCACTGGAGTAGCCAAACAGCTCCGCCAGCGGAGCGTGGGCCTGAATGACGACGTTGCCACTACGATTTTCCGTCTTGGCAATTTCCCCCCGGCGTTTCATGATGTCGCCGACGAAGTCGCCCAGGAACTCTTCCGGAGTCGTGATCATCAACTTCATGATCGGTTCGAGCAGCGTTGGGGTGGCGGCCTGCATCCCCTTTTCAAACGCATCCCCCGCAGCGATCGCAAAGGCGGTCTCGGTGCTGCCCATTTCCGCGACTTCACCTCCTAGGATCGTAATCCGCAGGTCGGTTAGCGGAAAACCGCCGATAATGCCCCCTCCGGCACCTCGGCCGCTCAATTCCTCCTGGGCGGCCTGAATCAGCTCCAGCGGGACTTGTTCCGGGGGGCATTTGGAGAGGACCACGACCGGCGTGGCCTGGTTTTCCACATGCTCGACCTGGATTTTTAGTTTCGCGAACAACTGCTGTCCGCCAATCACGCGATGGCACGCGCCGGTGACAGTCGCCTTGGAGTTGACCGTTTCGCGATAGCTGACCCTCGGCTTGTGAACCTTCACGTTCAGCTTGAAATCGCGGAGCAACTTATGGCGAATGACCTCCAGATGCAGTTCGCCCATCCCGCTGATCACGGTCTGGCCGGTGTCTTTGTTCTCGCTCGCCTGGAAGGTCGGATCCTGCCGCCGCATCATGGCCAAGGTATCGGTCAATTTGTCCTTGTCGGCCGACGACTCCGGCTCGATCGCCATCGCGATGACCGTTTCCGGGAAAGTGATCGATTCCAGCAAGATCGGGTGCCGGGTATCGCAGACCGTGTCGCCGGTCACCGAATGCCGCAGGCCGATGATCCCCACAATGTCCCCAGTGCCGACGAAATCGACCTGCTCCTTCCGCGCGGCTTGGATATGCCAAAGCTGGGCGCAGTTTTCCTTCTCATCACGACCTGGGTTGAGCAGCCGGGTATTAGACTTCAGTTCACCCGAGTAGATGCGGACCCATGACATGTCGCCATGTTTGGCGGGCAATACCTTGAAGACAAGGCCGCAGAACGGCTCCTCCGGAACCGGCTTGCGGATCTCCGGCGCGTTTTTCTTGGTGGGATTCACGCCTTCCACCGGCGGGCAGTCGTGGGGGCTGGGCAAGTAGTGCGTCACGGCGTCGAGCACCGGCTGCACCCCAATCCCATCCAAAGCCGAGCCGACCAAAACCGGCTGCATCACGCGTTTCAGGGTCGCTTGTCGTAAGACATCGCGAATTAACTTGGTCGGGATTTCCTCCTCGGCCAGGCTTAGCTCCATCAGCTCGTTACTCAGGTCGTACAGACGCTCCAGCATCTGTTCACGCCACTGCCGGGCCTCTTCCAGTTGATCCTCCGGGATCTCGCTCGAAGCGACCGTGGTGTCCTGATCATCCTTGCCGAAGGTCAGCATCCGCATCTCGATCAGATCGATCACGCCGCGAAAGGCGTTCGCCTGATGGGGCGGACCCGCGCCGACCGGAATCTGGATCGGAACCGGGCTCGCCTTCAGCCGCCGCTCCATCTCTTTGAGCGTGCCGTAAAAATCCGCCCCCTCGCGGTCCATCTTGTTGATGAACGCGATTCGCGGCACCTTGTACCGATCGGCCTGACGCCAAACCGTCTCGCTTTGGGCCTCCACTCCTTCCCGCGCACTGAATACCACCACGCCGCCATCGAGCACTCGGAGACAGCGTTCCACCTCGGCAGTGAAGTCGACGTGCCCCGGGGTGTCGATCAGGTTGACGGTGAAGTTTTTCCAGGGGAATGTCACGCACGCGGCGTAGATGGTGATGCCACGCTGTTGCTCTTCCTCGTCGAAGTCCGTGTGGGTCGTCCCCTTGTCGACTTGGCCGACTCGGTGCGATTGGCCACTGTAGTACATCATCCGCTCTGTTACGGTGGTCTTGCCCGCGTCGATGTGGGCGATGATCCCGATGTTGCGAATCGATTCCAGGTTGCGTTTCATTGCGATCTCAGCGAGCCAGGACAATCCGGTCGGGCCGCGATGACGGCTCCGGACCGGACAAAGGATAATCACATATCACATATCATAAAAGGTTGACGCTCGGCGGCTACCACGCCAGCCTCGTGTAGCCACGCTTGCTAAAAGCGTGGGTTAACCCACGTAGCCCTGCCGGCGGCCCGCAATCAATCGGGATAGGGAGGAGCCTTGCGGCTCCTTCCCTCCCACACCACCGGGCATAC
>JBBDIM010000011.1:0-8708 GCA_040880405.1 Pirellulaceae bacterium
CCCGTATTTGAACTTATCCCCTTTTAAACGTTCCATTTTCAGGGGCGGATTTACTCGCCAACCCAAGGTGGAGGACCCTATGGCCGGCATCCCGAATGAACGGGGATAAGGTCAATTACGGGGGCCGCGGCCCAAACTTCTTTGCCGCCGACTCTTTGTAATTGAACTCATCCCCTAATGGCCCGCGTCCTCATTAACGCGAAAATCGGTTGTCCGTCCTTCACGCGCTTCGGGATCTAGTGGAACATGCAGGCGAAGCGGGTAAGCACTTCCCCCACGCTTTTGCAAGCGTGGCTACGTAAGCTTCATCCTTCATCCTTTCCCCCTCACCGATTATCTCGCAGCTCCGTATCGACCAGGACCAAAATCGTCCCTTTCTCTTCGTCGTAGCCGTACTTCTCGTACGAGCGGAGTTTGACGAATTCGACGTTATGTTCTTGCATCATCGCCATGAACTCGTCGTAGGTCGGGGGGCGCTCGTGTAGCGCCTTGTGGATGTTCACCGCCTGCTGCAAGCCCAAGGTGCTGGCCTTGGCCGAGAGGACGAAGTAAGAGGAAGCGGCCTGACTGAACGGATCGACCCCTTCGATTTTTCCATCGGCCACTTCGATGTTGGGCTGGGCCAGATACTCCTTGGCGTTGACCACTTCGGCGGTGGTCTTGCCGAATACCCCCTTCCGCTCCTGCTGCGCGGGTTCAGGCGGTGGAGAGGGCTGCTCCGGCTCGCTCGGCTCGGTTTCCGTCACCGGCGCTGACTGGGCGACCGGTTTTTTCTCAATCTCGTCCAGCAGCGGTTCCGCACACCCCACCAGCGCCATCATGGAAAACACCACCGCCCACGAGGCAACAACCCAAGACCCAGCAGTTGGACGTACCATAACAATTCGTTCCCTGAAAAGACGAAGCCCAAGCGGCATAAAAATTGGTGGCGAGTGGCCATACCCCCGAGTATCGCGAACCCAAGGTAACTCGGCAAGCAAAACCTCGGAATTTCCCCAACGTGACCCGCATTCTCCGTAGCCACGGTCGCGCAGACCGTGGGGACCTCGCCAGCACGCGAGCTGAGCGGCGGGGTTTAACCCCGCCGCTCGTGTGGGGGCCTCGCTCGCACGCGATTTCCCAAGTGCCATACTTACCAGAACTTCCCCCACGCTTTTGGCAAGCGTGGCTACGTAAGAATTTCTCGTAGCCACGGTCGCGCAGACCGTGGGAGCCCCGCCAGCACGCGATCCCCCAAGTGCCATACGTACCAGCACTTCCCCCCACGTTTTTGGCAAGCGTCGCTACCTGATTTTCCCGTACCCCTTACGACCCACCCGAGACGCCGCGAAGCCCCAAAAGAGGATCGAGACGAAACACCCTCCAAACAGCACCGCGCCGCCGATCAGCAGCTTTTGGCTATTCACCGCCACTCCCACTAGGGCGAGAATTGCGGCAAAATTGCCGATCGCGACCGACAGGACTTGCCGGCGGCGGAGACGATGGACCCGGAGGATGGTCTGTTCGGTTTGCGCGAGCGATTTGGAAGTTGAAGGAGAGTTCAACGAGCTCAAGTCCTCAGCGAAGGGTGGAACCGACCGGGATTACGTCACTGGTCGCGCGGCTTGGGCCCCATGGGTTCGCCGCGGAATCCATGATAGTCTTAGGACGACTGTGCTGTGTACCACCAACTTCCTGATCCGCTGTCTCGGTAACCGATGGCCAAACGCCGCCCGCAACGCCCCAATTCCGATAAACCCCGCCCAGCAGGCGGCAAGCCGCGGGGCAAAAAACCGGGGGTAGACCCTCGGCTGGATGCCCCCATGCGGATCATCGGGGGGCAGCTCAAGCACAAGAAAATCCTCTACTCCGGTGACGAACGGACCCGGCCGATGAAGGAACGCGTCCGCGAGGCGGTGTTCAACCTGATTGGCCCGCGGATCGAGGGGATGCACGCGATCGACCTGTTCGCCGGGACCGGGGCCCTGGGGATGGAAGCCCTCAGCCGGGGTGCCTGTCACGCGACGTTTATCGAACGGCACATTCCCACCTCCAAACTAATCCGCGACAACGCCGAACTGCTGGAAGTGACCGACAAGGTAACCATCCACCCCCAAAACTCCTTCTTCTGGACCAAGGGGATCGGCGGCCTGAAGCCGGAGCCATGGGTCGTGTTTTTCTGCCCACCGTACGAGCTGTTCGAGTCGATGCGGGGAGAGATGGTCAGCCAGATCACCCGGGTCCAGCAACATGCCCCGGTAGGGAGCGTGTTGGTGGTAGAGTTCGACCAGCGCTTCGATCCCACGCAGCTTCCCCAGGCCGAGAGGTGGGATGTCCGCCCCTACCCCCCGGCGATTGTGGCGATCTTTCGCCAGGACGAGCCGCTGGCAGCGGACGAGCCGAGCGAGGCGTAGTCTCCTTCTCCACCGGGTGCCACGCCCACGCCCGGAAAGCGTGGGCATGAGAAGTGCAAGATGGTCAGATCTCTTCCGGGAAGTCCGGACGCCGGTTCGGTTTCTAATAGCGGCTTAGACAGCGCGTGAAAGCTACCAAGCTGGTCCGTAAACCGGGGGCTAGTGGTCGGCCGTTTTGCTGGTTGTTAATCGAGTTGCAGGTAGATAATCAACCCGCCAAAACATGCCCACGCTTTCCGGGCGTGGGCATGGCACCCAGCTAGCAGTTCAATCGCCTGCGGGCCGATCGGGGGCCAAATCGGCTCAACAGGCCTCCCTCTTGACGCAGCTTCTCTATTCGCCGTGATAGGTGAGCTTTCTCTGCGCGTCACAAGGCACATTGCCTCAACCGGGCGAATCCGCGGGGTCGATTTTATCCGAAGAAGAGGGAAGTAGCACGACTTAGGCACCGGCAAAACATTCAGACGCACCTTGAACGCATCCACGATTTTTTGCCCTCGCGTTAACACGCGGACCCGAAATGGCAAAACACCCAGGCGGACCTTGAACGTATCCATGACCAGACAATCCGGGATTTTACCGCGCCCCGAAGGGGTCTTTTACCTTGGTTGGGCCGTCATCTTTGGTGCCGCGATCACCTGGATTGCGTGGCGGGGTGGGGAGCTGGACCTTTCGGCTTGGGAAGCTCCATTTGAGTCCGTGCCTACGGTCGCACTGAACGCCCCGGCGGTCGAGACGGTAATGGCGGTTCATGCACCGACCTTTCCCACGTTCACTGCCGACGTCCCCCCGCGGGAACTCGCGGCAACTCCGCCGGTCGAGCTGAAGAAAAAGGCCCCACCCAAGGCGCAGCCCGCCTTGATGTTCAATGCCCCGGTCCGTTCCGCCCAGGAAGAAGTGGAACCAGCCCAGAGCCTTGCGCCAGCGGACGGGGCCGGGCTCGCGATTCCGATCCATCAGCCCAAGGTGGCAGCCCGCGAGCCGGAAGCCGAACCGCAGGATTCCACGGAAGTCGCTGCCCCAGCGACCTTGGCGATCGAGACCAGCGCGCCCGCAACCATCGATCCGGAGACGACCGCCAGCGAAGAGCCGAGCAGCAAAGCCCTCGCCGAATTGCCGGAGGTGATCCGCGAAATCCCCGCTACCGAGGAGGCGGATACGCTGACGGCCGAGCATTCGCAAAACGCGCCGCAGCACCGCGTCACCGACACCGCTCCGGAGTCGATTCCGCTGCTGGAAGGGGCGCTCGGAACGTGGGAAGATCTCGTCGTCAATTTGCCGCAGCTCATTGAGAACCATGTCCCGCGGATGCTGAAGGTCGATCCGGCCACCTGGAAGTTGCCCGAGACGCCTGGGCCGCTGCCGATTGAGGCCACCGAGTCGCAACGCTCGAAATCGGACGCTGTGGAAGAGCCAGAGGTTTCTCCGGCCCGTTCGATCTCGCCTCCGCGGATGATCGTGACCGATCAGGAAGAGGCACCCCCGGAGTCCGCCGCGCCACCGAAGGTCGCGACGACCGATCGGGATTGGCCGGAGATGCCCGCCCTGGAACTGCTCCTTGCGCGGCTGCATGAACATGCCCAAACGACCGATTGGGCGATGCAAATCGAAGAGCTCCTGGTCGACCTGCGTGAGCAAGGCCCGCTCGGCACGCCCGAGGCCAGCGCGGGTTTGCACGCTCTGGAGGTTCGCCTGGCGGATGGACCGCGGATCGCCGAAACCCTCGGCTACGATTGGTCCCATACCGACTTGATGCAAACCCACTTCGCGCTCAAGCGGCGGATCGCCGCCTGGCGGGCGATCCACGCGGCGCTGTTGGCGGGGGTCGACCCGGCCAACAGTTCGGCCAACCCCGAGGAAACGCTTGCGCGGCTGAGTGACGTCGAGGAGGTTCTCCGCGAAGGGGGCCAGCTCCTGAGCTGGGGCGATTACCTGCGGCTAAGCGAATTACGCGCCGCCGCGGCCAGTCCACAGCCGGAACAGGGAATGCCCAAGATCGCCCAGGAGGTCCTCCTCCGGTTCGACGCGCCGGAGTTCAACGCCTCGCAGCGACGCCTGCTCACGGGACCGGAGTTCAATCGACTAACGGCCGAACTGCAAGCCTGGGTCAGTCCGCCGATGACCGTCGCGGCAATCCTGCAGCACCTCGAAAACTACGAGGAGGACCTCACCCCGGACGATGCCAGCCGCCTGGCACGCCTGACGCATTATCTGCGGCATCACCACGATCCGCTGCTTGCCCAACTGGGAAGCACCATCGACCACACCTACCGCAACGCCAACTTCCGGCTGTTCATCCACGCCGACCTACTCCAAGTCATGCTGCCCGATATGGCCCCGGATGAACGCCCAATCAACGACACGATCCTCGGCGCTCGCGTGTTTGGCCGGAGTCGCTCGCAATCTCGGTTGTCCGCTCGGCCGGTCCCGGACGAGAAGCAGTGGCGGGTGCAACTGGAAGTGAACGGCGTGGTGGATAGCAGCACCTCCAGCGAGTCGGGACCGGTCACCGTGTTCAATCGGGGGCGATCCCGCTATACGGCGGTCAAGCAGGTCGCCGTCGGGCCGCAAGGCTTCTTCGTTTCCCGCGCCGAAGCCAGGGCCTCTACCACCACCGACCTGGCGGACCTGCAAACCGATTACGATGGCATCCCGCTGATCGGATCGCTGGTCCGCAATGTGGCTCGGGGGCAAACCGACGCCAAGAAGTCGCAGGCGGAATACGAAGTCCAAAACCGTGTGAAAAGCCAGGCCGAGCGGCAACTTGAATCGGAACTGAACGAGAAGGTCGAGTTCTGGCAAGAAAAGCTGTTCGGCGCTTTGGTCGATCCGCTGCAAGGGCTGGGGCTCGATCCGTCGGTGGTCGAGATGCGGACCACCACCGCCGGGCTGTCCGGTCGCTTCCGCGCCGCCGATCAGCTCCAGCTTTCCGCCCACACGCCCCGGCCGAGCGCCCCCGCCGGGAGCCTCCTGAGCGTGCAGTTTCATGAGACGACGATTAATAACCTGATCGAGAAACTCCGCTTGCATGGCCGCAGCTTCACCCCGGAACAGTTCGTCGCGGAAGCGGGCAAGTTGTTCCCCGCAGTGAAAGCCGATCCGGAAGAACCGCTGCCGGATAACGTCGAGATCGTGTTCGCCCAAGAGGCTCCAGTGAGCGTCCGGTTCGAGGATGGCCGGGTCAAGTTGACCCTCCGGATGCGGGAGTTCACCCTCGGCGACCAAACGTGGACCGACCTGGAGGTCTCCGCCTTCTACAGCCCGGACCAGATGACCAAGGACGCCAAACTGAGTCGCGACAGCACCGTGTTCCTCACCGGACATCGGCTCGGGTTCCGCGATCAACTCGCGCTGCGGGCCGTGTTCCTGAAAGTGCTATCGAAGCAGCACGCCTTTTCACTCTTGCCAGAGCAAGTCGCCGCCGATCCCCGCATCGCTCGGTTCCCGATGAACCAGTTGGCGATCCACGAAGGCTGGTTCGCCTTCGCGCTGGGCGACGACGCAGCCCCTGGCGGCCCACGAAGCAACCGCTGGACCGAAGAGAACCCGATCCTCGACCGCATTCGCCGCTAGGGGAACCCTGTCGCTCCGGCAACACCGCCTGTTGGAATGGGAGAGGGCGTCCGGACTTCCGGAAGAAGACTAGATCCTCTCGCACTTCTCATGCCCACGCTTTACGGGCGTGTACATGGCACCCGGCGCATTTTTGAAACGCAGAGGCGCAGGGACGCAAAGACGCAGAGACGTAACTAGCCTGGGGAAAGTCTCTCTGCGCTCTCTGCGTTTCAATCCCGTCTGGCATTGCTAGGTCACCAACTTTCCCGGGCGGAGAAAGTCAAATCCCAGTGAGGACCATCGGTGAAATCCGAGTAATCCGTGGTTCAAAAAGAAGTAAGATCAAACCACGAATGACACGAAATACACGAATAGCAACCAAGCATTGAAAGCACACGAAAAACCTCTCTCCGTATTCGTGTCATTCGTGTGTTTCGTGGTTGAAAAAAGAGATCCGCGAGAGAGTCAAACACCGTGGTCACCTTTCCCGCTCAATTCCTTCCTTTGCGGCTTTGCGCCTTTGCGAGAGATCAATCTTAAGCAGGAATAGCTCTCGCAAAGCCGCTAAGACGCAAAGGGGAGAGGAGATGAAGCATCGACCGGAAAATGACTATCGTATTATAAAAACTGGAAACGCGGAGCCGCAGAGTGAAAACTTCACGGAGGCCACTCCGCTCTCTGCGCCACCGCGTCCCTGCGTCTCTGCGTTTCAATCCCGTCTGGCATTGCTAGATCAATAAATTCCAAATAGGCCGCAACACGCTCCAACCGCAAATCGGACATTCATTGAACGAGCGGTCCTTGAACGGAGGTGGCGGCGAAAGCGGGAAGTTATTGTTCCGTTTCCGCTCAGACGCAAAGAGGGAAAATGGGACGGGAGAGAAATTGAACTGGCCGATTTCAGTCGGATTGACCTGAACGAGGTACCGGTGGCGATCGCCAAAAAATGATTTCCCCGGCCCGGCGATTGAAGTACATTAACAAAATCACGTCAGGTTTCCCTCCTTTTCAAACCCTCCTCCCCGGTCCTTGTCATGCCTCGTTTGCTGCTCGGATTTTGCGTGCTGTTCTCGTGCATCTATTGCCTTCCCGCCCAAGCGGAAGAGCCCGCCTCGCGTCCCAATCTGATTTTGATTTTGACGGACGATCTCGGCTATGGCGACGTCTCGACCTACGGTGCCTCCGATGTCCGCAGCCCGCACATCGATCGCCTCGCGAGCGAAGGGATGCGCTTCACCACCATGCGGGCCAACTGCACCGTCTGTTCCCCCACGAGGGCCGCGATTTTAAGCGGCAGGTATGCCGACCGAGTCGGCGTGCCGGGCGTCATCCGGACCCACGCCGAAAACTCCTGGGGCTATTTCGACCCGGCGGTCCCGACCTTGGCCGATCATCTGAGCGACGCCGGTTATCACACGGCGATCGTCGGCAAGTGGCACCTAGGGCTGGAGTCTCCCAACACGCCCAACGAGCGTGGCTTCGACCACTTCCATGGCTTCCTCGGCGACATGATGGACAGCTATTGGCATCATCGTCGCCACGACAACAACTACCTGCGGCTCAACGATCAGGTAATTGAAGCGGAAGGGCACGCCACCGATCTGTTTACCGATTGGTCGATCGAGTACCTCCGCTCGCGGGTCGAAGCGCCCGACCCATTCTTCCTCTACCTGGCCTACAACGCACCTCACTTCCCGATCGAGCCGCCCCAGGATTGGCTCCAAAAGGTGCAAGCAAGGAATCCACAGCTCGACGAAAAACGAGCCAAAAACGTCGCCTTTGTCGAGCACCTGGACGACTCGATCGGCAAGGTCCTGGCCGCTTTGAAGGAAACGGGTCAGGCGGACAACACACTTGTCGTCTTCACCTCCGACAACGGCGGCTCGCTGCCGCACGCCCAAAACAACGACCCTTGGCGCGACGGCAAACAAAGCCACTACGACGGCGGCCTCCGTGTCCCGTTCGCGGTCCGCTGGCCTGGTGTGGTGGAGCCCGGCTCGCAAAGCGATTACGCCGGGCTAACCTTCGACACGTTCGCCACCTTCCTGGACGCGGCCGGTGCCGACCAGCCGGATAACCTGGACGCGGTCAGCCTGCTCCCGATGTTACAAGGGAATACCCCGCCGCCGAAGCCGGAGCGGGACCTGTACTTCGTCCGCCGCGAGGGAGGCCACCGCTACAACGGCAAAAGCTACCAGGCGCTCATCCGGGGTGACTGGAAGCTCCTGCAAAACACCCCCTTCGAGCCGCTGGAGCTATACAACCTGAAAGACGACCCCCAGGAACAAACCAACCTCATCGGCCAGCGGCCCGGCATCGCCCGGGAGCTACAAACGGCCCTCCGCTTGCATATCCAACGCGGAGGCACCACCCCGTGGCAGCCACCGGCCTCTTCTCAGGCATCTCCCTAGCGCGGCATAGTTGCCAGAGTAGGTGTACGGGGATGAGTTCAATTACAGAGAGTCGGCGGCACAGAACCCTCATCCGCGGCACCCGTAATTGTACTTATCCCCCTGTGAAACGCCCCATCCTCAACCCAACCCGCAGTTCCCCCACGCCTGCGTGAGCGTAGCCACGCTTGCCAAAAGCGTGGGGGAACTGCGAACCCGCTTTACCCCAGGGTTCAACCAAACCCGCGGCACCCCCACGGTCTTTGCGACCGTGGCTACGAGAGAACTCGACACAACCACGCCTCCCCCTCACCACCACGCCTGCGTGAGCGTAGCCACGCTTGCCAAAAGCGTGGGGGAACTGCTCACC
>JBBDIM010000012.1:0-1532 GCA_040880405.1 Pirellulaceae bacterium
CTTCGATCACCAAATCGACATCGGCAATTTCCGCTTGGCTCCGGGTGCCAATCAAGAGGGCCGCGTGGTCGATCGCCCGCTGCACTTGCTTCGATTTGGTGGCTTTGTCGAAGGAGACTTCATCGAGAATTTCCTTGATGCCGCTTTCCAATGCCTCATCCCGCGCGTCATTCAGTTTGACATGGATTCCTCGTTTAATGTTTGCCGCCGCGATGCCCGCCCCCATGATTCCGGCGCCGATCACGCTCACTCGGTTGATCTCTTGGACTTCGGGCTTGGACTGATCAACGCCGCGATCCTTCTTATTCCGATCGGTCAAAAGAAAGACGTTGATCAAAGCGGAACTTACCGGAGAGCCAAACAGCTCCGAGAGCCCAATCGCTTCCAGGCCCAGGGCTTCTTGGGCGGATAGAATCGCCCCACCCAGCAGGGTCTCGAGGGCCATTCCCGGGGCCGGGTACTGCCCCTTGGTTTGCTGTTGGATGTAAGCGGAGGCGGTGGCCCCCAAAAATCCATACTCGGTTTCATTGATTTCGACCGCTTCTTCCCGGAGCTTCCGATCTTGCAGGTAGGCTCCTGACTCGGCCTCTTGCCGGATCAGGCGGACCGCGGCATCCACGAGATCTTCCGGTGAAGTGATATCGTCGGCCAGACCCATTGCATAGGCCTCTCGCGGTCCGACCGAGTTGCCGCTGGTGATCATCTCGACGGCATTGGACAGGCCGACAAGCCGCGGCAAGCGAACCGTTCCGCCCCAACCGGGGAAGATGCCCAGCTTGACTTCAGGGAACCCGATCTCGGTTCGCTCGTTATCGGAGACGATCCGCCGATCACACCAGACAGCCAACTCCGCTCCTCCGCCGAGACAGGTCCCATGGATGGCGGCCACGGAGACCCATGGGCCACGGCTAAGGCGCTGGAAAAGTTTTTGCCCCGCCTGGGACATTTCCTGAGTCTTTTCTTGAGGATAGTCGAGCGACGCGGCAAACTCGGTGACATCGGCCCCCGCGATGAAAATGTTCGACTTGGCCGAGGTGATAATCAATCCGACCAAATCTTTTCGTTTTTCAAGCTCATCCAGATGCGAAGCGAGTTCCCCCAGAACCGCCTGGGTGAGGATGTTCGCCCCCTTATCCGGTAGATCGAAGGTGAGCAGGGCCACATCGTCCGCGAGAAACGACAATTCAATGGCAGCGGTGGTGGGCATGGAGGTGTCCCGATGTTCAAACGAAATCGAAATGGGGCGGTTGTGGATCGCTCAACGTGCGTCATCCTCTGCGGATTCGCAGCAGCGCCAAATTATACCGCACGAGCCCAGATGGTGGCACAGGACGAAGCGATGACATCGGCGTGAGGCGGAAAAAAGATGCCTCGTGAGGGAGAATTCGGACCACTCGTTCAATTAGCGGCCGATTTGCGATTGAAGCGCGCGGAAGGCTATCCAAAATTGATTGATCGAGCAGTGCCGAGTGAAATTTTTTTTAGCCACCGAGGTCACAGAGGCCACAGAGAGACGATATTGAGGCTGGGAT
>JBBDIM010000013.1:0-8501 GCA_040880405.1 Pirellulaceae bacterium
CCGCTAGCCAGGGGTGACCGTTTAGCTCTTCTTTATAGACGACCCGCCTTCACGCTTGTCGAGCTTCTGGTCGTCATCGCCATTATCGGTGTTCTAGTTGCCTTACTATTGCCGGCGGTTCAAGCCGCTCGGGAAGCTTCGAGGCGCATGCAATGTGGCAATCACCTCAAGCAAATTGGGCTAGCCTTCCACAACCACCACGACACCCATAACTTCTTGCCTACCGCGGGGCGGGGCTGGAGCCATTATCCCACATTTACGGTTGACGCCAGCCAAGAGGGCGGTTTTCCTGAAGTGGGTGCGAAGCAGGAAGCGGGATTCCTCTATCAGATCCTGCCGTTCATCGAACAGCAGCTCGTCTGGGAAGGGGATAGCTATGGGACCGCACAAGACCGTGGAATTCGAATTGCGGAAGCAATCATCCCGAACTATTACTGTCCCAGTCGTCGTTCGCCTGAGCCAATCAGTCACACGTATCGGCAAACCAATTATCGCGGCCAAGATATCGGTGCGCCGGACGGTGAACATCTGATCGGAAGAAGCGACTACACCGTCTGTTGTAATTCCGGCCGTCCAGATGACTTGGAAGACTATCTGCCCGATCTATTTCCCAATGAAGCCGCTCTGAATGCTGTCGGCCTTCGCGGGATGGCTGGCGGGTATGGCTTTGGAAAGCAAACGCAGTATTTCCACAATGATGGCCCCCGCGACGTCGGCCTGCGGACCTTCTCCAGCATTTCCGATGGTTCCTCGACCGTTATCTTCGCCACGGAGAAGCGGATGCATGCCAACAATATTGGCAATAATCAAGGAAATGACGACAACGGCTACATTACCGGCTGGGACAACGACACGGTCTCTCGGGCCGATGTTCCGCCGGGCCCCGATATTCCATCGATCCCGAACGACAGGGCCTTTGGGTCGGCTCACCCCGCCGGTTTCAATGTGTTGTTTGGTGATGGCAGCGTGAAGCACCTTTCATACCGAGTTGATCTCGTGACACTCGTGAGAATGGCGCATATTGCGGATGGGCGTTCTTACACAATGCCGCAGTAAAGTTCTACTTCCGCATTGGACGTAGACAACTTGGGCCTGCGAATTTTTTAATTCGATGGAACACCCGGTTGGAGTACGAACCGGGTGTTCTCGTGTCTGAATGGTGGCAATTGCCATGGATGTTAGTTGACATTCTTATCTTTTTTACTGAAACAAGGACTTGATTCTTAAACCACTTCGGAGGTGCTTTATGCGAACTACCCGTACACTTAATGGTTTTACCTTAGTCGAGCTTTTGGTGGTAATCGCCATTATCGGCGTTCTAGTCGCCTTACTATTGCCGGCGGTCCAGGCCGCTCGGGAAGCTTCGAGGCGCATGCAGTGTGGCAATCATCTCAAGCAAATTGGGCTGGCCATGCACAACCATCACGACACCCACAACTTCTTTCCTACCGCGGGACGAGGCTGGGACCGTTATCCCACATTTACGGTTGACGCCAGCCAAGAGGGCGGTTTTCCTGAAGTGGGAGCGAAGCAGGAAGCGGGATTCCTCTATCAGATCCTGCCGTTCATCGAACAGCAGCTCGTCTGGGAAGGGGATAGCTATGGGACCGCACAAGACCGTGGAATTCGAATTGCGGAAGCAATCATCCCGAACTATTACTGCCCCAGTCGTCGTTCCGCTGGGCCGATCAGCAACTCGTATCGGCAAACCATTTATCGAGGCCAAGACATCGGCGCGCCAGGCGGCGAACATCTAATCGGAAGAAGCGACTACACCGTCTGTTGCCAATCTGACCGTCCCGATCAGTTGCAAACCTTTCTGCCCGACTTATTTCCCGATGAGGACGCCCTGAATGCGGTGGGCCTGCGCTGGATGGCGTATGGGTATGGCTTTGGCAAGCGAACGGAATACTTCCATGGTGACGGCCCCCGAGGCGTTGGACTGCGGACCTTCTCCAGCATTTCCGATGGTTCATCTACTACCCTCTTCGCTTCCGAGAAACGGTTGCACGCCAACAATATTGGCAACAATCAAAGCGCCGACGATAACGGGTACATTATCGGCTGGGATAACGACACCGTTTCCCGCGCCGATGTTCCGCCCGGGCCCGATTTGCCATCGATCCCGAACAGCTCTGCCATGGGTTCGGCTCACCCCGCCGGTTTCAATGTTTTGTTTGGTGATGGCAGCGTGAAACACCTTTCCTATCGCGTCGATCTCGTGACGCTGGCAAGGATGTCACACGTCGCCGATGGCCGTTCCTACACCATGCCGCAGTAAGTGAGTTTGGGTCGTTTCATTGAATGCCAGCTTTAGATTCGGGAGTCAGAAATTTGCCAGGTTTTAATAAGTTAGGATTCGCCCTGCTAGTAGCCTCAATTTGCCTTACCGGCATTGGTTGCGGGGGCGAGATGGGGCTGATAACGGTTACTGGAAAGGTCGTTGAAAACGGGCAGCCAATTGATGTCCCTGATTACGAGGAAGGGGTCAACAATTTGCGGGTGATCTTTGTCCAGTTAGATGAATCAGGGAGCGCGATCGAGCAAGCCGCCCAGATGGCGAATGTGCGGCAAGATGGCACGTTCACTATGGTCGGAAACCTAGGGGGTGGAATTGAACCGGGCAGCTACCGCGTAGGAATTCAGAACATCGGCACCGGGGGCGACGGTTCCGAAGGTGTGGATTTATGGGATGGTAAGCATGGCCCTAGTTCCTCCACTTTTGTCTATGAAATTAGTGGGTCGAACAAAGATCTGACGATTGACCTGGCCGACGCTCCTGCCGCCCCATAGCGGTTGATTCGATTCGCGGTATGATGTGCTTGGCCTCAACAGATTTGGTCATATCAAGCCTTGGTTCAGGTTCTCCTTGCGGAGTCCGCTGTACGCGAATCAACGATTTCCCACTACCATTAAAACCCGGGCCGATCACTTCGGCCCGGGTTTTTCACGCGCTAAGCTCGATTTCTCGAAAGGACCTTCCCCCTATGGATATCGTCAATTTAGATCAAACTGCCCCCTTTACTACCAAAGATGGTTCCGAGATTCGGGAGCTTTTGGCGCATCGGAATTCTGGGATTCGTAAGCAGAGTTTGGCGGAGGCTCGGTTGCCGCCAGGTACGGCGACGATGCCGCATTTTCATCCGCTGACCGAGGAGATCTACTACATCACCCACGGCACTGCGCGGATGCAGATCGACCATGAGGTCCGCGAGGTGAGCGTCGGAGATGCCATCGCGATCCCGCCGGGGGCCGTGCATCAAATTACCAATACCGGTCAGGAGACGCTGCGGCTGTTGTGCTGCTGCGCCCCGGGGTATGAGCATGAGGACACGGTGCTAGTAGAGGACTGGCCAGCGGCGGAGTGAGGCCGGATGATGCTCCAAAAGAAAAACGCCCCGGGCCTGATATCTCGGAACTCCGCGGCGTGGGATGGATTGAACTTTGCGCGGATCGCCAGCGGTGGCGATCTGCCAGAGTTGGCCTATTTGGAGGTGAGCTCCAAGGCAACCGGCTCCAGGCCGCGTTCGACCTGAACCTTGATCCCGGACGTCTTGCCGATGGCGTACTTCATCGGAACGAGGTACTTGACACGGCCCCCGGTACCCAGGTCACCGGAAAGGGCGTCGCGTTGGTCCTCCGGTGCTTCTTCCCCCTCCGGCACATAGGCCTCGGCGGTCTTGGTCTCCTCCACCTTGACGACCGACACTTGATGCTCGGCGATCAGGGCCCCATCGGCCGAACCGTACGTGCTGAGCTGGAAATTGCCCTGAGAGTCTGTCTGCCCAGTCGCGGGCCGACCACCACCGATCGGCGAGAAGATGACCGAGGCCCCTTCCACTGGTTCGCCATCGAGGGTGACCGTGCCGCTGACTTTGGCGACGGTCGGGTCACCGCCGCATCCGATCAGGCCAAGGGCCACTACGCCCCAGGCCATACCACAAAGGTATCGTTTCATTGCCAAATCTCTTTCCACGAAGGGTCGATTCAGTTCCAGGAGGAGTTACGGACGCGAAACCGGCTGGCCGTCATTTCGCTGGCCGAGCAGTTGGTAAACGGCGTGATCGATCGTTTCCGGAAGGAATGTGACCGAGCCATCCCCAAACAGAAACTGTGCCCCGCCGGGATGCCGGCTGCGAAATCCGAACTCGTTGTTGTAGTTGCAGGGGGAGAAACAAGTATCGCCCCCGGGCGCGGTATCAGGCGGGTTGCAGGAATCGGTGTTGATAGGGACCAGGGTGTTAAATAACCCTTGGCCGCCATTGGAATCGGCCCACCCATGGTTCGCGTGATTCGAGCAATCGACTCGGATTTCGCCGAAGTAGATGGTGTTCGACAAGCCATCGGTGGCGTCGACCATCCGCGAGGTAAACTTGTTCCCTCGACGACTGAAGGGCCCGGCCGCATTGGCTTCGTCATAGTTTCCACCGGCACCGTAGACCACACTGGGACGAAAGGCGTTCCAGGCATTTCCCTGGGCACAAGGACAGGCCGAGTTACCGCCCCCGCTGATACTGCTCGGTCCGTGGCTGGCACCGTAGTTGCTAAAGGCGCGGTCGGTCCCTGGGATAAGCCCGCCATCGTGCGTATCGCTGGGGCAAAGGTAACCGTTGACCACAACACTCCGAACCGGAATCGTATTGGCCGGGGGGTCGACAAACTGGTCGCGGGTATTTTGAGTCGTGCTGCTGAAGTCGATCGAGTCGTAGATCGCTCCCTGCTCAATAAAGGGCAAGAGGAAGACCATGATCGTTCCCTTCTCCATGTTGCTGCCGCCGTCGGTAAGCATCCAGGGAGTATCCAAATTCCACAGCCCGCCTGGAGGGAAGGTATTGAAGGTGTCGTGGTAATTGTGCAGGGCCAGCCCGATTTGCTTCAGGTTATTGCTGCACTGCATCCGCCGGGCCGCTTCCCGAGCCTGCTGCACGGCCGGCAACAGCAGCGCGACCAGCACGCCAATAATCGCGATCACTACTAACAGCTCCACCAGGGTGAAGCCACTCTTGCGAGTACGCATCGTCAAATCTCCGAATGCATGACAGGAAAACAATTAGGAAGGAATATTCCGTAGCGCAAACTAAGCCCGGCGGAACGCTTAGGCAGGCACGCCAAGGTGGTGGGTTGCGGGGGGTAACTTGTGTGGGGGCGGGAGAAATTACGGAGGCCATCGTCAAGGAACGATCAGCATTCAGGGGCAGCCACCGATCAGTGACTCAGGCCGCTTCAATCTCTTCTCAGTTGGGGCAAGGGTAAGGTTATGGACTTCATACCGACCACATCCCCAATCCTAATGGAATTTTATCCCTTTGATGTGCCATATCCACGGCGAATAATATGTTTTTTATGGGGATTAAACTAGCGGCACACCTCGGACTAGCCCCACCGGGAACCCTCCGTGGCTCCATAACGAAGAAGCTGCCCCTTTTGACGTCGCGGGTTTTTTCGATATGAATGGAGGATGCAACCCACGCAAATTGAAGTTCAACCTAGGAGCAGGTGCCATGCTATCTCTTGACGCCCAAGCCCTCCCCGGTTTGTGCCGGGCCGGATTCGCCGCGGTCGCGGTCCTCGTCTTACTATCTGCTACTCCGGTGGAGGCTCAGCCGCTTCCTAGTACCCCTCGATTGCCTCAGAGCGAGCGCGAGCCACCGGCCCAACTCGAACGCCCCCTGCAAGCCAGTCCGCGGCCCAATATCTTCCTGATCGATGATACCCACGCCGGTCGGCCTCAAGGCGAAATGGGGCTCACCCCGGATGAAGAGCGGAACATCTACGTCTACGAGCAGGGCAACCGGTCCGCCGTGCATATCACCACCCGAAGTGTCCAGGTCGACGACCTGTTTATGGCGGAGACCCCTTCGGCCGGCTCCGGTTCCGGTTCGGTGCTCGATCAGGAGGGGCATGTCCTGACGAACTACCATGTGATTGAAGGGGCCCGGGACGTCCGCGTCACCTTTCACGATGGCGAGGGGTATCCGGCCCAATTGGTAGGGCAAGACCCGGTCAACGACATCGCGGTGCTCAAGGTCGAGGCTCCCCGAGACCTCCTGCAACCGGTGACCTTGGGTGATTCCAGCCAATTAAAGGTCGGGCAAAAGGTGTACGCGATCGGCAATCCGTTCGGCCTTGAGCGGACCATGACCACCGGGATCGTCTCGAGCTTGAACCGGGTGCTCCCCTCGCGGACCGGACGCACAATGAAGTCGATCATCCAAATCGATGCGGCCCTGAACCGGGGGAATTCCGGCGGGCCGCTGTTCGATAGCCAGGCTCGGCTGATCGGGATGAACACGGCGATTGCCTCTAGAACCGGTGAGAACACCGGCGTAGGGTTCGCCATTCCGGTTGCGACCATCAACCGCGTGGTCCCGCAGCTCATCGAGAACGGCCGAGTGCTTCGGCCCGATATCGGGATTACGCGGGTCTACCAGACCGATGAGGGGCTGATGATCGCCACGGTCGCCCGAGGCGGCCCGGCCGAACAGGCGGGGCTGCAAGGGTTTCGTCTGGTCCGCGAACAGGTCCGGCGGGGCCCTTTCCTGTTTGAAGAGACACGCGTCGACCGAAGCGAAGCGGATATGATCGTGGCGATCGACGGAAAACCGGTCCGCACGGCGGACGATCTGCTGACGCTCGTGGAAGCCAAGAACCCAGGCGAAGAAGTCGAGGTGACCGTCGAGCGCAACGAAGAGCGGGGCAAAGTGACGGTGGTACTGGCCGAAGGGGATTAGGGCCAATCTTTCTTTGCTCCCTCATTACGAACCACCGAAATTCGCTATAATGACCCAGTCTTTGTCCATCCCCCAGGCGTCCAGTAGGCATTCCCAGACGAAACCAATGGCAGCCAAAGTCTATATCAACGGTAAGTTTTTCGCCCCCGAAGAGGCGTCCGTCAGCGTGTTCGACCATGGGTTGCTCTACGGCGACGGCGTGTTCGAGGGATTGCGCGTGTATGAGGGGAAGCTGTTCAAGCTGTCGCAGCATTTGCGCCGCTTGTACGATTCCGCCAAGGCAATCTGGCTGCAAATCCCGATCACGCAGACCGAAATGGCCGACGCCGTGTACGAAACGGTCAAACAGAGCGGCCTGACCGATGGGTATGTGCGGCTGATCGTGACGCGAGGGGCGGGCACCTTGGGTTTGGATCCAAACCGCACGTCCAATCCGCAGGTGATCATCATCGTCGATAAAATCTCGCTTTACCCCGCCGAGTATTACGAGAACGGGCTGGATATCGTCACGGCCAGCACCATCCGCAACCACCCCGGGGCGCTTTCTCCGCAGATCAAATCGCTCAATTATCTGAACAACATCCTCGCGAAAATCGAGTGCCTTAAGGCGGGCTGTCTCGAGGCCTTGATGCTCAACCACAAGGGTGAAGTGGCGGAGTGTACCGCGGATAACATCTTCATCGTCCGCGATGGCAAAGTGCTCACCCCACCCTCCGACGCCGGAATTCTAGAAGGGGTAACGCGCGACACGGTGATCGAACTGTGCCACGAGGCGGAGATTCCCGTGGCGGAAAAGACCCTCACGCGGCACGACGTCTACGTCGCCGACGAGTGCTTCATGACCGGCACCGCCGCCGAGGTGATCCCGGTGGTCCGGATCGACAGCCGTCAAATCGGCGACGCGAGGCCGGGGCCAATCACCAAGGAACTGATGAAGCGGTTCCGGGAGATCACGCGGCGGTAAAGTGCGCACTTACGAAATAAGCCGTGGGTCGACGGCAATCGCGATTTTTCCTCGAACTCCGTTGTTGGGTGTCTCCAACTTGGCGTGGGCGAGCGCAATGTCTGCCAGGGAATAGACGGCGCCAACGTGTGGCCGCAACTGACCGCGGTCTACCAATGCGCTCAGCTCATCCAGCTTGCCGCGGTTTTGCCTTGTGAAAACGAAGTGATAACTCGCGTTCTTGCCCCAGGCTTGAATGAGGTTTTGTGGCTGGGCCGTGTCCACGATTGAGACGACGCGGCCAAGTTGCGCGAGCGCGTCGGGGCTCCGCGACAAGGTGTCGCCGCCGATGGTGTCCAGCACGACATCGACTCCGCGGCCGCCTGTTTCCTTCATGATGACGTCGACATAATCCTCCTGTTTGTAGTCGATGGTCAAATCGGCCCCCAAATTTCGCGCGAACTCAAAGTTTGCTTCGCGCACGGTCGTAAACACTCTCGCTCCCATGGCTTTTGCGAGCTGGATCGCCACATGACCGACGCCTCCCGCGCCGCCATGTACCAGAATACTTTCCCCCACTCTCAGCGCAGCACGGACGACCAGTGCTTCCCACACCGTCCCGCCAACCAAGGTGAGGCTGGCCGCCTCAAGATGGCTCAACGAGGCAGGCTTCTTTCCGATGATGCTTTCAGCAGCAACGTGGTACTCGGCATAACTTCCTGGCCCGTCGAATATTTGCGGGGTGTACCAGACTTCGTCTCCCGGAGAGAAGGTCGTCACACCCGGCCCGACTTCTTCGACCACGCCAGAGACGTCGTGTCCGGTAA
>JBBDIM010000014.1:0-50971 GCA_040880405.1 Pirellulaceae bacterium
GGAAAAAACACCAAAATGGGGGTGGCTTAGGTCCTGGTGTTTTCCCTTGTTGGCCGTGAGAGCTAATTAAGGGAAGAGGGCCTCGGCTGCGGTTTTAAAATTCTCGGCCGCTTGGCCGCGCGTTTCCCCAATCGGGGGTCCACAAGATACAGCGCTCACAGGGCCTAAAACGGGCTCGACACCACAACCGGTACGACCCCCGAATGGGCCAATCACCTGGCCGAGGGGCGGCCAGGAAAAAACCAGACGAGGGGTAAAGAATTCTCAATCGAGCAGCCCTGGGGAGGGGATTAAGCGACTCAATTTGCCCGCCCAAGAACGAAAAAAGCCCCTCACCAATGGTGAGGGGCTCCGTTCCGTTGGTTGTGGGAAGTGGTTTTAGGCCAGATCCTCTTCCGGGGTAGCGGGATGGTCGATGTCGAACCATTCGTCCTTGAACTCGACGTAACCCCCTTTGCCTTTATTGGACCGCTGGATTGCGAGCCGGGCGGTCAGGGCGATGACGGCATCGGCCATGGCGACCTTCGGTTCGCACTTCGGCCGGTTGGCGGGGTCCGGGTTGCGGATGCAGTAAGCCCAGTGCTCGATTTCCTCGGTATAACCACGGCTGGGTGGACCTTCACCCGCGGCCGCGGTCGCGGTCGCGGAGGCGGTTGAAGGACCCCCACTGGCTTGAGTATCCATGGTTGGGCCATCGGCACCATCCTTGACGGCCAGTTTGGTGTCGTTGGCAGAGCCGTTGCGATACAGCATCACTTCCGCTTCGCGGTCGAGCACCATGGTGCCCTTGGTACCCATCACCACTTCGCCGTAACCGCCGAAGCCATTCCCGTTGATCGACGAATAGGTGACGACGATCCGCTTGTTCGGGTCCTCATCGTACGAAGGAACCCCGGCCTTTTTGTCTGGCCAGTTGCGACTTTCGTCGTAATAGCCGACATCGAAAGTCGGATCGTAGCCTGGTCCGGGGAACTCGAAGGTGCAGTAGACATGGTCGTCCGCATCGCGATCCATCGGGAACAGGTGACGTCCACCGACGGCATGGACCGCCATCGGATGAGCCTTTTTGCCATCTTTGCGGAGGGAGCTAATGAAGATCGAAGCGGCATCCAATTGGTGGCTGCCAAGTTCGGCCATCAGGCCACCACCGGTTCGGTCCCACAATCTCCAGCGACAGAGCTCTTCCAGGGCCGAGACGGTTCGCTGTCCGCCGCTTCCATCCGAGATGGAGAAGTCCTGGTAGCCATATTTGCCGGCATCGACGTTTTGGTCGTTGTTCCAGGCGGTATACATGGCCGCCAAGTCCTTCCATTGGACTCGTTTGACCGGATCGGTCTCCTTCTCGGCACGCTCGGTGAAGACCTTCATCTTATGGGCGATGTCGTCCAGGACTTTTCCATTGGGGAGCTTTTCACCACCGGGGATTGGCTGGGCCCAGCTATCACGGCCAGGCAAGTTACCCCGATGCCACTGAGCCCGAATATG
This sequence comes from Pirellulaceae bacterium, assembly GCA_040880405.1. GTDB lineage: Bacteria > Planctomycetota > Planctomycetia > Pirellulales > Pirellulaceae > JBBDIM01. The sequence goes on from JBBDIM010000014.1 coordinate 1,486, forward strand.
GTGGATTTCGCCCAGCAGGCCCCACCGCATCAGGTCCACCGCATTGTCATACAGCACGCTATAATGGCGTTGATGGCCGGTGGCGAGCAGCAGGTCCTTTTCGGCCGCCATGCGGCCCATTTCCTTACACTGCCCGACGGTGTGCGCCATCAGCTTTTCGGTCAGCACGTGCTTGCCGGCCGCCATGGCGTCCATCGAAATCTGTTTGTGAAGGAAGAGTGGTAGGGCGCAGACGATCGCCTCGACGTTGTCGTCTTTCAGCAGTTCCTCGTATTGCTCGTAAACCTTGACGTGTTTACGCGCTTCGTCCTCGGTGTTGTACCCGTAGACGCTGAGGATACCGGGCCGAGCCGCGTAGGCCGCGGGACTCGCATGGTCGCCGTGGAAGGCACGGTGGATGTTGTAAGGGCGGATGTCGCAGATGGCGACGATGTCGACGTAGTCGGGGTTGCAGGCACCAATCAGGACACTCCCTTCGTCACCGGTACCGATCACGCCAATCCGAACGGGATCTTTCACCTTCGAGTAGCCAAAGTACATGGCACCCAAACCGGCTCCGGAGACCGCACCTGCGGCGACCACGCCCTTAAGGAAGTCACGCCGGGAGACGCCGAGAGCTTCGCTGAAGTTACCTTTACCAACCGCGATTTCTTCGGGGGTCAAATTCATTTCTCGTCTCCTTGAACGGGGGTGCGACCTTGACAGCATTTTGAGCAAAGATTCCAAACGATGAAATCCAACCCAGCAAACCGGCCCGCACCTACAGCGGCCAGTAGTAGTAGCGCAACAAATTCTACCGACTGATAATAAACCGGGTCGGCTCCGTAACTTCCAGGCCACTGAGAGGCCATCACTTGCAGCAGAAATCCAGCCCCTGCTAGGGCGGCTAACCGTGTTCCGAGCCCCACAATTAACAGTACTCCCGTCAAAAACACGACCCACGTGACGATCATGTCGGTGCGTCCTTGGGCGGGATTCGTCGTCGAAACGAGGGGTTGATCGGCGGTACTTAACTCCTGACCGATGCGGTTCAAGTCGTCGACAAAATCGACCTCGAACCGAGCCAGAGGTCCCGTCCAGCGGTTAAGTTTTCCGTACAACTCGCCATCTTTCTTCGCGAGACGATCCTCGTAGTACGGGATGCCGCGTTTGCCGCTGTTTTGGCGATCTTGTTCGTAACGCTCAACTTCCAGGAAGTATTCCTGAATCTCTTCCTCTTTTTCGGCCAAGTAATAGTCGATCCGCCCATAATACGAATTGAGGAGCGTTTCGGCGACCTTTTTTCCGTCGTCATTCAGGTTGTAGCGGGATACCGCTTGGTCGTGATACTTTTGACCACGCTGCTTAATGTATTCTGGGTCGAAGCGTTGATGACCGTACAGGTCGTGGGCCAAGCTTCGAAATTGCTCGGAAAATGGCCCCTTCGCCGATCGCAAGAACGCGGTTGAGGAAAAATCTCCGCTGACGATCTTTTTTGATCCTTCTTTAAAGAAATGCCAGCCAATTACGACTCGCAGCACCACCAGAATGATGACTGTGAGTAAACCTATTTGATACTTTGACGTACTCAGGGAATCGTCTCCTCAGGCAAGCGTCCGTGGTGGGGTAGCTAACAAAGGGCCCTTGCCCCCAATCCGCTTGTGCGGATTGCGAACCCGCTCCGGGGTTCGAATTTCGTCGCGGAGCAAATCCGGCTCCGTCGACGCGACCGCTGTGCGGCAGCAGAGGATCAGGTGAGATCCGTTGGCCCAATATCAACTGCCCTGAAACAATGAAGGCAAACGATTAGCACATAGCTAGGGGATGATTAAAGGCTCAATTTGAATTTTACCCGCTTTTGCCAATAATCAAAGGGCTACATGGACCCCTTTCCCGGGGAGTATGCCTATTTCTACGCCCAAAAGTCCGCAAATTGGACTTTGATTCCCTGCCAAACGTGGGAAACCGACGTCGAATGCACAAGATTTGGACCGCTCACGTTCCTAGCGAGACAACGCGAAGACTGAGCGGTTGGGGGCCGCGTCAGGCGGGATCGATGACCTGCATTGTCTTCCAATATCCGGCCAAGAAGCGGGCCAAGTGAATCGACGCCAGCAGAAACACCCAGACGGTGAACATGGCCCAGACACCATGAATGCCTACCCAGTTGAGGTACAGTCCAATCCCCGCGACCAAAATGAGAAGCGTCGAAACGCACAAACTTAAAAGCATGACAAAGCGGATATCGCCCGCTCCCTTCAAGGCACTGACCATGATCAAATTGATAGCGTCACAGACGCAAAACAGAGCGACAAACTTCAGTAGCACCACAACTAACGCGCGTAGTTCGGCGAATTCCTCTGGTGGCATTCCCAGGCTATGGGCCATCAAGAATAGATCCGGAATCAGCCAGTAGGCGAGTGCCATGCCACCGCTGTACGCGATGGCAACCGCAAGCCCCGACCAGGTAGCAGTTTCCGCCGTGACAGGCGAACCCTTGCCGATTTCTCGACCGACCAAGGTGCTTACGGCAATCCCGATCCCAATCAGCGGTACAAAAGTCAACGCGTTGATATCGATTGCCAGACTCGTCGCTGTCAGGGCCTGCGTTCCCAATCCTCGGAGGATGAAGCAGAAGGCGGTAAACGTCGCCACCTCCAGGAAAACTTGCACCCCGTTGGCGGCCCCATATCTCCAGATCCGAGATATCAGTCCCACCTCTGGTGGTCCACCTCCCAGAAGCCGAAATTGGTCGTTTCGCGCATCCTGACGCAATAGAATTAAGTAGATCGCCACCTTGTACCATTGGCTCAACGCGGTGGCGATGCCGGCCCCGGTAATTCCTTCCAACCATGCCCCCAGGAAGCCGAAGATTAGCACGCCGTCGACCATGACATTTAGCAGGCAGGAGCTGATCTCCACGAGCATCACGATTCGAGTAAAACCCCGCCCTGTGTAGAAACAGGACATGGCGGTCGCCATGACCGAGGCGCCGGATCCGAAAGCCAAAATCCGAAAATATCGGGCCTCAAGCACGGAAACTTGAGGATCGGTGCCGGTTGCTTCGAAGATGATTCCGGCCATCGGAATGAACAGCAGAAAAAGGGGCACGGAATAGAGGCCGAATCGGATTCCGGCTCGGATCACTCCACCGATCCGTTCCGGCTGATTCGCGCCATCATATTGGGCGACAAAGACGTTCAGATAGGAGGCAAGCCCAATCGGAAAGCAGAGCACCATGAAATGCAGCATCCCTGCGGGAAGGGCCGCCGCCATCGCTGCAGGAGAGTACCAGAAGAGAAATAACCGGTCGACAAAACTCGTCATCGACCAAGAGGCGGTAGATACCACCAACGGAAGGGCGATCCACAACAATTCGCGGATTCCACAGGGGCGAGCCCACCAGCTGGGGGTCGCATTAAGGGCGTGCTGAGTCATCCGTTTTCCGCCGAGTGCCTACCGTCGCATTGGTTTGGCCGAAGCAGGCCCTTCGTGTGCGAACAAACGGCCCATCCTATCTTTACTTCAACAGACAGACGAGGCCCTGGATGGTTCACCTGAATTCCACTGGGGACCCCCTTTACGCCACATTCGCCGCACGCCCACGGAAAATTGGGAGAGCATCCGCATAGCGTGTTGAACATTCCTTGCGTAACATATCCCTTTCACCCATTACGCCCAAGTCAAAACGGCGCATAGCACGCCGGAAAGTACCGATGTCGACGTCCCCCCTTACAATCGCACTCTGCTATCAAACCCAACCGCACCATGTTCGCCAGATCGAGGCTTTGGTGCCTAATGCCCGCGTGATTGACGCGGGGCAAGAGGGGATCGCCGAGGCGATTTTGGACGCAGACATCTATTTCGGCCACGCCAAGGTCCCCATCCCCTGGAACCAAGTAGTGGAACAGGGAAGACTGAAGTGGATTCAATCCTCGGCGGCCGGCATGGATCACTGCCTGGTGCCGGAGGTCATCGGATCGGATATCCTCGTCTCCAGCGCTTCCGGTGTCTTTGCCAATCAAGTTGCGGAGCAGACGTTGGCCTTGCTCCTGGGACTCATTCGCTCTTTGCCCATTTTTTTTCGTCAGCAACAGCGGAAGGAATATATCCGCCGTCCGACCGGAGACCTCCATGGCAAAACGGTTGGAATTGTCGGACTAGGGGGCAATGGTCGGCGGATTGCGGAGGTCCTGAAATCGTTCCAGACGAGGATCCTCGCGACCGATCTCTTTCCCTATGATCAGCCGCAATCCGTCGACGAGCTCTGGCCCGCCGATAAGCTGCAACAGCTATTGAACAATTCGGATATTGTGGTCTTAGCCCTGCCGCTAAACTCGGAAACTTATCACCTGTTCGACCAAACGCGGTTCGATGAGATGCGTGACGGCGCAATTTTTATTAACGTTGCCCGCGGCCAAGTCGTCAAAGAGGCCGATTTGGTGTTCGCCGTTCAAAGTGGTAAACTCTCCGCGATCGGGATCGATGTCGCGGAAATTGAACCCCTTCCAGAGGAAAGTCCGTTGTGGGAAATGGAAAATGCGATCATCACTCCGCACGTAGGAGCCCAAAGCGCCAGCCGCAACGACGACGCCACCGATCTTTTCTGCGAAAATCTGAAGCACTACTTACGCAGCGAACCGTTGATTAATCTGGTAGATAAGAAGTTGGGTTTTCCCAAACGGTCTCGTCCTATCAAAGGCAAGTCGTAATAGTGAAGAGCCCATTACTATCGTGCGGTTTCGTATCCGCCGACGGCCCCTCCCCAAGGAGCCGAAAAAAAATGCCCCAAACTTTGTGGACCGATCCAATCTCGGCCACGTATGATTGAAATCCATCGTGAGTACTACCCCCGAGCCCTCCGATGCTGACAGGAAGTCGTCTCGCATGCTTACCACGACTCGACAAAACGTTCATCCAACAATAGCGTTGGAGGAAAATACCTCCAAAAAGTGTCCATCAGATCTTCTTGACCGCTACGAACAACTGGTCCATGCCAAGCGATCGAGTTGGACAGAGCACTACGCCCTGTTGCGACTGCTTGGCTCCGGTGGCCAAGGTTTGGTCTTTCTCAGTGAACGAAAAGGTGCCAACGGATTCACGATACCGCTTGCGGTAAAGATTTTCTCGCCGGAACGGTACGAGTCGGCCGCACTTTACGAAGAGGCGATGGCCCGGATCGCACGCGTTGCCTCGCGTGTCGCTCAGATCCAGCAACACAACTTGCTGGAAGTCCACAATTTTCTCGACTCCCGGTCGATCCGCGTCATGATTATGGAATGCGTGGACGGATTCGACCTCCAGCAGCTTTGCACGCCCGGAATGGTCGAACGCATTCGGGGGCGAATCACAGAAGAACGTTGGCGTTACATCAACGAAGTGATCGTCACCACCGGTCCCAGCCAACCTCGCTTCAAGCCTGGCGTGGCGGTTGCGATTGTCCGCGACTGTCTGGCGAGTTTAGCGGCTTTACACCGTGAAGGAATCGTGCATGGAGACGTTAAACCCTCCAATATCATGCTCAAGCGAACCGGCGCGGCCAAGTTAATTGATATCGGTTCAGCCTTTGAAATCGACAACCCTCCCGGTTCGCGGACCTGTACCCCCGCCTATGCTTCGCCCGAGGTATTGGAGGGAAACGAGGCGTCTCCACGCAGCGATTTGGCAAGCTTGGGCTATGTGTTGTTGGAACTATTGGCCGGCCAGTCCCTATTCGGCCAAATCAGCAATTATCGTGACCTGCTAGAGGCCAAACGCTTCCTGGCCCAGCGATTGCACGAGTTCTTGCCAGACGAAGTGGCCTGCAATGAACTGCTGATGAATTTCTGCCGTCGCCTAATCGCACCCGACCCGGCCCGAAGGTTCCCTTCTGCTGAAGACGCCGACTTTCGTAGCGGAGGTGCCGCCGCCTTCCATCGTCAACTGGTCAAAGGTGATTTGGCCAGTGAATACGAAAATGAAATCAGACTCTGGATCGAAGAGCTGAAGCAATTCGAGAATGAACACCAAAGGGGCTAAACCAGCATGAACTCGCCCCATTGCGTGTCGCCCCGCCTTTACATCCGCTTCACGCCCGCCTCGCTGAGGATTTTCTTTCCCTCCTCCTCGCCGATCTCGCGGACAAAGAGGTTGCGCCAGCGGATTTCACCGCCATGCGTTTGAAGCATGATGGGACCTTTCGCGGGAAGCGGCGAGGAGCGGTCCCAGTAATTTTCCATAACAGCGGCGTCCACGACTAACTTATCGTTGAGCCAGACCCAGGTGACGTCGCCAATCTGGCGGATGCGAAACTCATTCCACTGGCCGAAGTCCCGATCGGCCAATACCAAAGGGTCACGCCCCGGTGCTTCGGGGTGGTTGTTAAACAAACCGCCGGAGCCGAGATGGGGACGCCGCGTGGGGCGTTTCTCATCGTAGGTTTGGTTCCAGTCCCAAATCTGCACCTGGGGCGTGCCACGGAGGTAGATGCCGCTATCGGCTTTGGCCACTGTCTTGTACTCGATTAGGAGCTCGATATCTCCGAACTCCTCTTCCGTCGTCGCGTAAGGGCCTTTGCCGTCGTTGACCAGTTCTCCGTTCTCGATGGTCCAATATTGCGAAAATTCTTCCCGCTGCTTTGCCAGATTTTGTTCTTTCTTTTCCCCCTCCAGTTTGACGACGCTATGGGGGTTCAAGCCGTACCAACCCGAGAGGCTTTCGCCATCAAAGAGTGCTCGAAAACCTGCTGGTGGTTTGGGCTCCTCTGCGGATGCGGAACCAGCGGACGAGGTGACCACCGCCAAGATGGCGAGCGCAAAAGCGATCAGAGAAAGCTGAGATAACACGAGATATCGGAAAGCGAATTTCATGGTGTTGGCTCCAAGGGAATTGTCGACTGAGAGACTGGCCGGTGAATAAGTCGTTATTGTAACATGGGTAAACGGAAAAGATGAGGCGCGAACTCACCAGTGAGGCCGGAATTCCTGTGAAAATTAACGAACGACGACAAGTCGAGTCTGTTTAAATTGAGTGAACTTGCACCCATATTTGCACGCCGCATGATTCAAATCGTTACCTTCCGTGAAGTGCCAAGATTGAAGATTTGCCGGAATTTGGATTATCCTCGTCTGCGCAAAGCCTCGCCCAAGGTTGAGGTACTTCAGGCCATCAAATGCTACGCCCAGTGCCGGGTACGCCGGTGTGTCAGGTTGTAATTCGAGGGAAGGTGATCTAAATTTCGGAGACGATTCGCCCCCACGTGGGACTCGCGGTCGCTCGCCTCTCGATTTTCCCCGCGCAAATCAACCTGAAAGGACAAGCCATGGAAAAATGGCCCATCGGTGTATTCGCCAGTATCGACGCAGGACTCGGAGTGCATCTGGAAGTGGTGCAGGATCTGGGAATTCCGACCATTCAATTGCACGCCCCAAGCGCCGCGTCTCGCACGCCGGAGAACGCCGAGAAGTTTTTGGCGAAGCTTTCGGAGATGGGAATTCGCCTGACCTGTGTGTTTGCCGGATTCGAGGGGGAAAGTTATGCCGATATTCCTACGACTCAGCGAACCGTCGGCCTGGTACCGGCCGAGACGCGCGCTGAGCGCCTCAAGGACATGAAGTCGATCGCCGATTTCGCCCGGCAACTCGGGTGCGATTCTGTCGGGCTGCACTTGGGTTTCATTCCCCACGATTCGTCCGATCCGGTTTACGGCGAGGTTGTGGAGGTGACGCGGGAACTGTGCGACCACTGCAAGTCTCTCTCGCAGGCCCTGCACCTGGAGACGGGACAGGAATCGGCCGATGGTCTGTTGCAATTCATCGCGGATACCGATCGAACCAACCTAAAGGTCAACTTCGATCCGGCCAACATGGTTTTGTACGGGACCGGTGAACCGATTGAGGCGGTCCGTAAGATTGGCAAATTCGTGGGAAGTGTTCACTGCAAGGACGCCAAATGGGCGGCCAACCCGGGCCAAGAATGGGGTCAGGAAGTCCCCTTGGGCCAGGGAGACGTGGGGATGGAAAACTACCTGCAGGCATTGCTCGACATCGGGTATACCGGCCCGCTGACGATCGAACGGGAAATCCCCCAGGATCCGCAGCGTCAGAAGCAGGAAGTGGGCGGAGCGGTTCAATTGTTGACCGAGCTCAAAGCCAAGCTGCTGGGATAGTCGCTGATTTCCCTGCGCCGGTTGATGATCCGACAACTGTCCCCAGGCGGTTTGGGACTAGCGGTCAGCACTCGCCTTGTTGGATGAGACGGGTGCTTTGCGGGGTTTAGCTGGTGGCGTATTTCGTGGCCGGAGAAACCATGCCAATACCAATAGTGGGATGACAAACAGCGCCAGACGGCGATGAATCGCGATCAGGATCGCGCTGACGCAACATCCTACCGCCAGCCATGCGGGCAATCTTTTCAGGTTGGGGTATGCGAGCCAGATGGCGGCCATGACCAGCCCAACTTTGAACAGGGCACCCTGCATTTCGGGAACGCGGATGGCAGTCTCGCCACCCGCAATATAGAAACCCGCCGCGATTAGGAGACAGGCAACTGCAATCACTCCGATTTTGGTCCTAAGGCTAATCAATTTGAAGAGGGGGGCGATATTTAAAGAGGCGATTCGTAGTTGAAAATTCAAGCGTTACAGGGCCGAGGTGAAACTGACGTGTTTTATACGAAATGAAATCACTGAATGGGCATGCTCACGCCTTTTCGGCCGCATAGTATGGTCAGAAATCAAATCCTATCAAGCGAATCAATCCAGCGAATGATCCACTGTCGATTGGTCGGCTCTAGTTCAGAGGTGAGTTCGGGACCGGTGCCCAGTTCTACTTTGAGAACATGCTGCTTCAGCTTTTCCATCGCCTCCAGTTGAGCGATGATCGGTTGGGCCAACCGGGTCTCCGGCGTATACATTGCAACAATTTCCAGAAACGAAAGTGGATCGTTGTCCGGGACACTCGCACCCCGGGGGACGGGGGAATTTATCGCCAAGACGCCGCCCAGCACGTCACGGTTTTCGAAAGAGGTCAGGAATCCCAGTCCCCCGCCACCCTCGGCACCGATGATCACGGTTCGGAGGGGATCGATGGCATAGCCCTGGGTCATCCGATCAATCATCTTGCGAACCACCCCGGTTTCAGATCGATTCCAGCGGCCATCGTTTGCGGGCTGAATTGCCAAGATGGCCAGACCATACTTTTCACATTGCTCTTTCCAATGAGGGATAAGCTTGTTAGCCGATTCACCATCGGTGTTTAGCCAAACGATTAGCCCCAGAGGCACGCCGGTTTGAGCCAAGTCGGGAACCCAAGCGAACGCCTCATTCGGTTCTTCCGGCAAGCGGAATTCAATGTCGCCGACTTCGATTCCCTCATTTTTGGCGGCTCCCTCAGGAAATTGAGGAGCGGGGATCTCTTCGGGTAACTTGGAAGGGTGTTCGGCCAACGTGACTTCCAGTTGCAGAGTTTCCCCTGCTCGGATGACGGTCATTTTCTGGGCTGATTCCGACTTCTCGATCGCCTGAATCGCGATCCGCAGAGCCGCCGCGTCGGTGATCGGCTCGTTGTTGAGGTGAGTGATGGTATCTTCCGCCTTGAGCTCCGACATGGCAGCCGGACTGTCAGGGTAGACATAGCGAACGACGACCCCACTCGAATTGCTCTGGTCCCCGTTTTCGTCGCCGCTGGTATCCTCTTGATTAGCCCCGGCGGCGGGATCGTCCGATTTTGGCTGGACATCCTCATCCCCAGCCTGTCCATCTGCGTCGGCGGCTTCTTCAAGTCGAGGACCAGTTCGCTCAGGCAGGATCCCGAGGAAGGGGCGGGCGTATGGAACGAGCTCGCCCGCGAGGGTCAGCTCCACCTCAATTTGCTCCTCACCCCGTTTGACCGTGAGGTTCACGGTATCCTCGGCGTAAAGCCCTCCCAGAATATGCTTGAGTTGCGCCTGGCGGACAATCTCGGTACCGGCGGCCTTCACGATGACATCCCCCGCTTCAATTCCAGCCTGTTGGGCGGGGGAATTGTAGCGAACGGCACCGATCGCGGGTGGATCGACGATTACGTCGTTCCCTTTAAGACTGACGCCCAATAAGCCTGACCGGAGGTCGGTCCCCTCTTTCCAGACGTCAAGCCGGGGTAGAATATCTGAAATGGGCACCGCGAAGCCGATGCCGGAATCGTACCACTCGACGCCCGCAAGTTCGCCGGTATCTTGCGGTGAGAGGGGTGTAAGAATGCCCATAACGCGTCCCTGAATATCGATCAGTGGCCCGCCATAGTTGTTGGGCGAAATTTTCGCGTCGGTTTGGATCGCCTTGCCCCAGACCCGGTCGGTGGCGCTGAGCACTCCGACCGAGAGATTGGCATCTTCCGCGGAGAAAATCTTCCCTAAGGCGATCGTCCATTGTCCGGCACGAAGTTCATCTCGCGGGACGATCTCCGGTTCGGCGAGCGGCTCGTCCGGCTCGACTTTCAAGAGCGCCAACATACGGTTGTGATCTCGCGCGACTACTTTGGCCGGTAGCCGCTTTCCGCCGGACAGGGTGACCAAGATCGAAGAGGGCTGGGTCACTAGGCTGAAAAGGCTGGTGACGATATGTCCGTCTTCATCGATGATCGTGCCGGAGGTCCGGCTGTTGGTCAAGAGTGTCTCCCCCACGCGTTCCAGGCCACCGACCGTCTCTATCTGGACGACCCAACCCTGGGCTTTCTCGACCGCGGCGCGGATTGCGGCCTGTTCCGCCTGGTTGAGCTCGGAATTCTGGGCCACCACCGAAGGAACGGGCAGCAGGCCAATCCCCAAGCCTACAAGGGCGAGTGTCGCCGCGATAAGCCGCATGGATATGACGTTCATTGGTTCAATACTCTCAAGAGGCGAACGCTATGCGCCCCGTTGTTGTTCGATTTGAGTCATTTGGGACCAGTGCCCCCAACCTGCTCGGTTTCACTAACGGATCTCGTTAAATCCCAATTCCAGTAGTTCTCCGTCGCGAAGCACCGTGATCTGAACCGGATCGTCCCGATCAAGGTAGCGGAAAGCCTGATGGAGGTCCTTTTGGGAGGAAATTAACTCGCCGTTGACGAACATGATCAGATCGTCGGGCTGAATATCCAGCTTTGTCGCCTGCGACTCGGATAGCGATCGCTCGACGTATGGTGGGGTTTTCTCCAAGACGTTGGGGATCAGGACAATACCCAAATGGTTTAGCTTCAAGGGAGCGGCTGGTTGTGGGGTATCGGCATCGGTCGGCGCGGGGCGAGACTTGCCCGCCAACAGATCTTCGATTGGCTCGCGGAGCTCGCTCATCGGAACGGCATAGTTTAGCCAAACATCGTTGAGCGAACTACGAATCTCTTTGCCTTGCAATCCGGCAAGACGGCCTTGTTGGTCGGTCAAAACGCCCCCAGCGGCACCCGGATTATTGGTGACCGCGTCGACGATGTAGACCTTCCCTTTGTAAGGAATGGGAAAGACGCTGCGGCGGGCGTCGAGATTGGTGATCGCCGAGACATATCCCTTGAGTACACTAGCTGGTTCCGCCCCGCTGGCGATGCCGAATAAGTTGCTGAACGCGAGGACTCGGTCTCCCTTGCGAGGTTCGACCGACTCGTCGAGGTGGAAAAACGATACATCTTCCACCTCGACCTTGAGGACCGCGATTCCATACCGTGGATCAGCACCGGTCAGTTCCGCTACAAAACGGCGGCCATCGTCGAGCACCACGGTGATCACACTGCTGTCCAGAACATAGCTCCAGGCGGTCAGAATGTGCCCCTCAGAGGAGATGAAACTCCCGGATTGGTACGATTCCAGGCCGCGGAGTCCCCCCGCGCCGTAAATCTTCACAATCTTCGGATGGACTTGGTCCATGACCTCGGCCAGACTTGATTCGGCCGAAACGGAACCGATAGGCGCAAACCAGAGGAGACTAATCAGGCCAAGCATGACCTCCAAGCCACGATAGATCAATGCGTGAATCGGTACTTTATTGAATGCTCGATCACGCACCTTAAGTCTCCTTATTGGGGGCGGCGTTCTCATCGGATCCGGACTTCAATTCCCACGATTCGATGGTCAAGACCTCGAATGGAGAGTCGCCAAAAACAACGACCATCCGGCCCGGTAACCGAGCGGTTCCCTCTTCCCGCCACTCGGAAAACAGGATTTCGCATGGGTCGGAGTCGGTATCGGGATACATCTCCAGAGCGATAAGCTCGCCCGATTCCTGATCGAAATAAAACCGGGTTTCGAGGGCGTCGAACAAACCGATCAAAACGTCATAACGCACCTGAGAGTCATTCCGCGGGGCAGTTCCTAGATAATAAACCTCGCCATAGTCTTCCGGGCCCACCACCAGCAAGCGTCGCCAACTGGCGAGTGCAACCAATAGACCACCACTACCCCGGGGATCGAGTTGGGTGGTCAGGTCGCCGCCCAACTCGATCTCCACCCCCTGCCCGGCGAATTGAGCTTGAATTCGGTGCTCGGAGAGTTCAATTACCGCGTCGTCTCCATCAGCAAGCTGGGCCTGGAGTCTCCATGTAGAACCAGCAGTAGACCAATCGGACTTGGCGGAAAAGGCCTCCCAAATACGTTCGCGGGCGGCCCGATTGAAGTGATAGTTGGCGTAACCGGTTCGTTCCTCGTGCAAGTGCTTCCACTGTTCTGGTGGAGGCTGTTTGGGTGGACCTTGCGATGGAATCATGGGATGACGAGGCTCGCCCTCCTCCTCTTCCGGTCCTTTGGGGCCTTCCTCCGGACTGGGAGGAATTGGCACGCTACCGAGCTTCCGCAGCAATTCCGTCCGGGCATGGACTCCGGCGAGTCGCACGTGAATCGTCTCCCGCTTGCCATCGCGCCGATAAGTAAGCGGGACCTTCCAACCTTTAGGAAAAATCCCCAAGACATTTTTGAAACTGTTGACCGACGCGATGTCCCGGCCACCGAAGCTAAGCAGTACATCGCCATAGCGAAGTCCCCGGCGGTAGACATCGGAGGAGGTCAAAATATTGCTCACCGTCACTCGACCATCCGTGTCGCCGGTAACCGTCGCGCCAAGAGTGGCATGATCGACGATCCTGCCGCTTTTAAGGTATCCTAGAAAATTCATTATTTGGTTCATTGAGATGGCGTAGCCGACTCCGACATTAACCCGGCCGCGCTTCTCGAATGACCCACGACCATTAATGCCGATCAACTGCCCCTCACTATTGAACAGCGGGCCACCGGAATTCCCGGGGTTGATCGCGGCGTCGGTTTGAATGCAGTCTGCGTACTCCAGCAAGGTTCCGGCGGGATACTGGTACCGGTTAACTCCGGAGACGATCCCCCAACTGACCGAGGGCTGTAAATCGGTGGCCAGCAGGAAAGGGTTGCCCACCGCAAAGCACCAATCGCCGACCCGGACGGTATCGCTATCGGCGATTTCAGCAACCGGGAAGTCGTCACGGCCGAGGAGCTTGATCAGGGCGACATCGCCGGTCGGGTCGGACCCTACGATCACTGCGTCGTACACCTTGCCCCCTTCTTCGGGCAAACTGCACTTCATGAAGTTACCGGCTGGATCCGCGACGTGAAAGTTGGTCAGGGCGTAGCCATCCGGGCTGATGATGACGCCACTTCCACCGCCGGCGGCACCGGCGAAGATCGAAATACTAGGTTCGGAGGCCTTGGCGACCGCTTCGATCCGGTGCTTCTCCCCCTCCAAAACGATTGCCAAAGTCTCGGTATCGAGTGGTTCCGCCGGTGCGGTGCTCGCCAGCAATAGAATCACCGCGAAAGGATGAAGGTACCTAATGCTACGCTGGAATATCATGTTCATTTCAATATCCGAGGTTGGCAGATGTGCAATACGTCTCCCCATCCGCTCGACTCGCTGAAGTCGACAATAATTCGCAAACGGCGAACCTGAGAGACATCGACCACTAGTTCCTGTGGTACGGTATCGTTTGTGAGAAGTTTCTCCGCGAGGATCCGCTGATCTCCCACGAGACTGAACTTAAGGCCTCCGTTGTGTGAACCACGGGGCGAGAGACCGATTAGGGCCCGAAACTGTTGGAAGCCTTCGGGCAGCGTATAAATGATTTCCGTCTTGGCCTGGGCGGCGATGCCCTTTGCGAAGTTCTGTAGTTTTCCGTCTCGTTCTAAGGAAAGAGGTTCTTCCCGGAACGATGAGTCGAATCGTGGGGCATACACGAGGGCGAGCTCGTCTTTGGAAAGTAATGAACCGATGAAGGGATTCCACTGGGTGCGATCGGGTGAGATTTCGGTCAAAAACAGAATGTTGCCCGCCGCGAAATCAAACGACTCCACCTGCGATAAGGGAATTTGATGCCGTACGCCCGACAATGAGGTGATTTCCAGTTGATCCTCCTGGAGCTTCATGTCACGGAGTTGCCATGAGGAACCATCGTGCGTTTCTAACGTTCCAAGCGAGATTGGCAAACGTCGTTCCTGACGTTGATAAAATAGGAGGCCAAACAGCTTTTCTCGGTTCACATCGGTCTGAATGTCGTCCAGTTGAATCGATATGTTTTCCCCCTCAATGTTCGTGATTATCACCTCCTGATGCGTCAATTCTCCTTCCCGAACCAAGACGATCGCGTCGCCGAGGATCGGTTCTTCGAGGAGTTCCGTCCAGTTCGCGGTGAGGGATTCGCCGCCAATTTCCTCTCCCTGATCAGCGTTTGGGAAACGCATGCCGCGAACATGTGTCTTGGTGAGGGTCAGAAGGGTATCATTCGCGGTTTGGATCGCGAAGTCACGACCGCCAAACTCCACACTACGGCCTTTGATTCGTGATCCATCGACCAACAAGACCTCAAGAGGGACACTACTCGTCGTGGAAGCTTCCTTGGCTCGCTTGAGCGAGACGGTGAAGATCTCATTGAGGGGGATCACTCGCTTCTGGTCATCGGCGAGCTGAACCGTCACAGCTTTCCCGTCGATGTCGATCAGCTCGCCGCTGAGCGAATCGCTGCTAGCTAGTTGAATCTCGACGGAGGGACTCGCGGAGAGGACCGTCATCGCTAGAAATAAGGTAAGGGACGCCATGAGCCGATCTGTCAATCTTCTAGGTACGGGAAATCAATTGGAATCGCCTTCTTGGGCGAGCTTCCGGAAGTACTCCTCGATCACACGGCGATAGTGCGATGGGAACTCGTTCGATATCTGCTGCAGGGCCTCCTGGCGTTCCTTGGGTGGTAAATTTCCCCAGTCACCGCCATCTTTCAATTTGCGGGGATCGACTTCGCCTGGGCCACTGACATCCCCACCCTGGCCGTTTTCCAGAGGACTCGAGGGTGAGGAATTCCCCTGGCCACCCTGCTGTTGTTGCTGTTGTTGTTGCATCTGTTGTTGCTGTTCTTCGAGTTCTTCGATCATCTTGTCAAGTTTGGTGACAACATCCTCCTCGGTCTGGCGGACCTTCTTACCGGCACGGCCAAGGTCGAGTCGGCGTTCAATGTCGCGCATCAGGCGGGCAACTTCGTCCAGAGAGTCTACCTCCAACGGTTCAATGTCGGACAGCATTAATTGCGAAACGACCAGATACCTCCGCGGCAGCCCTTCCGGACGGTCCAGGAGCCGTTTCAGGTTCGTCAGGCATTCTTCCTTTTCCAGCAGGTGATGCTGACAGACCGCCTTGAAAAATAACATGGCGGCGGGATCGAGCGTTAGGCTCGGATTCATAGCCGTCAATTCGGGGAGTGCCTCATCATACAAGCCTTGCTCTGCCAAGCGGCTTCCGTACAAAAACCGGGCCTGATTCAAGAGAGAGGGTGGGATGCCCAGGTCGGTATCTTCTGGTTGTAACGGTCCGGCATAAGCCGACTGGGTTTGAACCCGGTCTATTTTTTCTGCCATTTCCGGGGCCAGAAGAAGCAGTGTCTTCCACATCTGCGCAGCAAGGTCGATCTCTTTGCTTTCCTCGACTTGCCAGAGTTCTTCTAACTTAGCGGTGGTCTCCACGTCCAGATTTTGATGACTCGCCCAACTAGCGACATCCTGGCGAAGAGACGAGTCCGAAGGAGGGGCCCACCGTTTAGCCGGGTTAAGCTCCAAGTCAGCGGCCCATGCCGAACTGCAAAATAGGAGCGAGACGCCTAGGGCTGAAGCGAATATATCACGGATCATTTGTTTTTCCCCAGCACATTGTCTCGAGTGATTTGATAGATCCGATTCTGCCGCTCAGCCAGATCGCGAAGCAGGCGGATCAGGTCCTCGCTGGTCGCCTGCCCTACCGCGTCGTCGGCGTCTTCCAACAACTTCGCGTAACCATCGGTTCGCTTGTTTACTCGAATCTGCATCGATTTAATCAGCTTCAGTTCCTGAATTTGGTTGACGAGGGATTCGTCTCCCGGCTGCATTTGTTGTTGCTGCTGTTGCTGGGGATCTTGTTCCCGGCGATCCTCCTGTTCCTCTTGGGCCTGCTTGATCGCCTCTAGTAGTTCCTCCAACGCGGCGACGATGTCGGCCTGGATCGTCTGGGTTAACGCATCCACCTTCGTTTGAGCCAATAGCTCGGTGACTTGAACCATATCCTCACGGATCTGGTCCATCGCCTCCGGAAAGGCGATCGAAGAGCCCTCTTCCCGCAACAGTTCGAGGGTTTTGTCCGCTTCAACTACGATTTGCTTTTCGGCGAAGCTGAGTTTACCGGCTTGAATGTCCTCACTGCTGCCCCGTTGGTCCTCCGAGACCTTCGCCAGACGCTCGGTATCATCATTAACCCTCAGTTGCATCTCCAGCATCTTGGTGAATCGCGCCTCTAAACGAGCCAAAACTCGTTCAATCTCCTCTTCTCGCAACTGACGCAGGATTTGCTCCAGTTCGGCGATCGCCTGAGCCAATTCGTCCTTGGCCGCGTCCTGTTCCTTGGTGGCACCTTCCTTATCCGCTTCTTCCAGTTTTTTCTCCGCCTGCTTCATTCGGCGCTGGGCCTCTTCAATCCGTTTACGAGGCGAGAATTCGTCGGATTGCGGAGGCTGCTGTTGCGGTCGATCTCCCGACTGAGGCTCACCCTGTTGAGGCTCACCACCCATCGGATTGCCTTGCATTGGGTCACCCGACATTGGCTCTCCGTCGGATGATTCGCCTTCCATTGGCTCTCCGGACATCGGCTCACCGGGCATAGGATCACCTTCAGACGACTCACCTGCTTGGGCTTCTCCTGCCTTCGGATCCGATTCGGCGGGGTCACTCGGTTCAGAGTCACCTTCCATCGGCTTCCCTTCGGATGGCTCGCCTGACATCGGCTTACCTTCCAAAGCATCATTATCCTTGGGTTCACCGTCCATCGGCTTGCCATCCGTTGACTCACCCGGCATCGGTTGACCTTCGTCGGGCTCACCTGATTGCGACTCATCACCCGCAGATTCTTTTTCGGACGGGGCCCCATCCATCGGGTCCGCATCGCCGGGTTCCCCTTCCTGCACCTCGCTGTCGGAAATACCTTCGTGTTCTCGCGCGATTTCCTTGGCTAGATCGCCTGAATCTTCTCCCAGTTCACGCTGTTGCTCCGCCAATCGCTTGGGGTCGTTGTTTGACTCGGTTCGTCCCTGAATGCTCCGTTGTCGGTTCAGGAGCTTTTGCGTTTCTTTGATGTACTCGCGTAGGCGAGCCTCTTCCGATTTGAGTTGTTCGTCTCGGTTTTCGCTTTGCAGCAAGCGGAGAAGATTGCGAAGATCGGTCTCGATAGTGGTTTGCTGGTCGCTGGCTCGTTTGAGCTGCCCCCCCTCAAGGATATTGGCGGTCTCGCTCATCCTGGCCTTTACTAGTTGCTCCTTGCTTTGGCGCACGGCGTCGCGTAGAAGGTTTGCCCGATCGGGGTTGCCCGACTCGTCGATGTCAGCCATTTTGAGCATCAACTGCTCCAGTTCATCGAAAGCTTGGCTGATTTGCCGCTGGCGAAGATTAAGCGTCGGCTTTGATTGATCTCCGGGAGAAGACGCGGCGTCCTGACCGGCAGCGGGGATTGTGAAACACAATCCAACCAAGATACTTCCCGCAAGTAACCCCATACTCAACTGGTGGGCGATGATTCGAGAACGATCCATGGTCTTCTCCGATAAGTTATTTTGAACCCGCAAAAGCGCGTGGTTCAACGACAAGCTCTGATTGCTGAGGAATCTTTCGGGCCTGAGTTTATTCTAGCAATTCCAATATCTGCCGTTTACGTTCTTTTTCCGTTTCCTCGCGAAGTTCGGATTGTGCTTCGATGATCTCCCGCATCTGCTCGACCAATTCGTTGAAGGTTTCCAGGTCGAACATCTTATCCAGAACCTCTCGCATCTCCAGAATGATACGCTCGGTTTCCTGGACCGCTTGATTTGACATGGAAAGGGATTCGTTCGGTTGGTCGAATTGACGTTCCAATTGAGCCGTTGTTTCCTGTAATTCCGAGTGCATCACGTCAGCGATCCGGGTGATTGGCTCGATGATCATTTGTCCCAGCCGCTCTTTCCGTGCGGCGGTGTCCAATCGGTTCTGGGTCAGTTCGCGGCGAATTTCCTCAAACCCATTGGATATTCCCTGCAGTTCCTCTTGGGCTTTACGACTGGCCTGAGTCGCCCGCTGGATGCGTAGCTTTTGGAGATCTAGGGCTCGCTCATATCGCGTCTGGGCCGTATCGGTGGGCGACTGTTCTGGGGCGAGCGATTGATCATCGGTCGGCGCGAAGGCCGCTGGGCCTTGTTGGAATCGTTTCGCGTCGAGTCCGACCCGAACATATTCTTCCCGCAACTGGATCGTCTCTTCCAGGATTTGTTCAAACCGCCGCCGCAAAGCAAGTTCACGGCCTTCCAGAAGCGAGAGGAGCTTGTCCTGGGTGACAATATCGAATTGGAGCCGCTCGCTGGTCCCAATGTTGCCTCCGTCCACCAGATCACTATGATCGGTCGCGGAGAGCTGCGCGGTGAGCTTATCGCCGGCCTTGAGCTTCAATACACCATCGCCCGATTGATGCTCTTTCAGGTCGACTGGCATGCGAACCTCCCCATCACCGCTGGGCCCCAACTTTTGGGAAAGCGTATTTCCGCCAATCACTTGGAGATTGATTTCCGTATGGGCGACGCCATAGTCGTCCGTTACTTGGCCAACCAGGGGCATGATCGCGTCGGTCGTAATCGCGGGTCCCAATCCCTCCACTTCTAATAGGGCGGAAGGCGGGGTATCCGGTACCGCGGCGATCTGAATGCGATGGGGAAACTCGCTGCGGACACCATCGTTATCCAGCAACGAGACCTCCATCGCAATATCAGTTTCGATTGATTCGTATTTTCGAACGAACGAGGTGGCGGGAGAATCGAAGGCAATCGTCTCGGATTCTTGGGTTTTTAGATCGATTAAAGTCGCCTCGGTGATCGGCTTATTGCTATGGAAGGTTAGATTCAGAGTCGCTCCCATTGGCAATCGGGTCGCCCCGGTAAGTTGTTCCCGTCGTGGTAGCAGTTGGGTGTACTCCGGTAACTTGGCATCGACATAGACCTCCAAAATTGAAGGCCGGTCAACGACCTCGATCCGGTAATCCTCAACCGCGTGGTCGTAGCCCACCACGTCGAACCGCAGAGACGCCATCATGCCGGAGAGGGGTTTGCGGTCGAACACATAGTTTTGGAATTGGTCTTCACTGACCTGGACACGTTGCATCCGCACGCTGCCGGAAGCACCGTCGTCGGATCGATACCGGAGGGTGCAGTAACGTGGCACGACCGGGGCATCGGTGTTGGCCCTTGCCAGCAGGCGGACGGAACTACCCCGTGCCACTTTGATCGTCCGATCCTCATTGAACGACACCACGTTGGGCTCGCCGTCGCTCCCGCTGCGAGCCTGGAAATCGGCGATCTCCAGGCCGACAATCTCCACCTGGGCCATTCGGGGCCAGGGAGAATCCGCGAGCAGGAGGAATCGTTGTGTCCACAAACTGAAGGCATCCTGGGCCGCCGTCGCGAATAGTACGACGGAGAGAATCAGCAGGATGGCGACGGTCCCTTTTCGCCAAAGGGGGGTCGGGTCGAAGATCTTCTTGAGATTAACCGAAGGGAGTGTCGCCAAGGCGTAAACACGGGTTTCGTTCAGCAGCTGCGTTTCGATCGGATCGCCGAGGTAAGGTGAATCCGCGGCCTGGACCGTGGTGAGCAGGCTCTCATCAAAATCAGAAAATCGACGCTCAATCAAAAGGGCAAGGCTCTCGTCTCGCATGCGGGCGAAGATGCGACGGGCGATGTAGCGGTACGTCAAATAGAGGAGGCCGATTCCGGTAACTGCCAGAAGAACCGCTCGTGCGGCAACCGGCATCTCTTTCGCACCCAAAGTTACCGGCAGGTAGTCAATCGCCAGACCGATCCAGAATGCGGCGATCAGCCAGATCGCCACGATGGCGATCCCCTCCTGAAAGACGTATCCGCGGATTTTCCGCCGGAGCGAGTCGAGGGTGGCTCGAATCGGGTCGGGAAGTCGGGCTGGCGCAGGGGCTTGCATAGGTGGCTAAATCATGGCTTAGGCGAGTTTGACGAGGCGGCGAACGACCCATTCCAGGGTCAGCGTCAGGGCAATCAGCCCCAGCAGCCAGGCTCGCAGGAGTTGCTGGAAATCGCGATCGATCAGGTCGGGTAGCGAGGTGAACATATCGCGGGGCGCGAGCTCAAGTCCGGACAACGTGTCAGGGTCGAGTGGTGATCCGAGGAATCGCTCTGTTCCCACGAAGTAGGTCCCCCCGGTTTCTTCGGCCAGTTGAGCGAGGGCCGCGTCGTCCCGTTCCGGATTCTCGATTTCCCTGTCCGGAATCCGAGCCCGGACTTCGCGGGCCAGCAGTGCGTCATCGGTTCCGCCATCGAGTTGAAGTTCGATCCGATAGTCTCCATCCTGTCGAGGCGCGAATCGGCCGGAGTACTGTCCCGTTTCAAACTGTTCCAGTTGCCGTAGGACGAGAGATTCCTCCTCGCCATCGGGCCGGATCAGCCGGGCTTCGACCAGTGGGTCGGTCAGCGGGGCATGACGCTGATCGGTCAGGTGAGCCCGAACCTCAACGTTCTCGCCCAACGAGACCCGATCGGAGCTAACCATTAACAACCCGCGGCTGGAATCCCGCATTAAGCGACCTTGCGAGACGTATCGAATTAGCTTCGTATAAAAGCGTTCGAAGTAGGCGTCGTCCATCGAGCGGATCCGCCACATTTCGCCGCTGCCCAAGAACACGACCCTTCCCGCTCCATAAAAGTGAGAGGCCATGTAGAGAGGGCTTTGGTCTGAGAGTGGTGAATCAGTATTGTCGAAGGTGGCAAGGATGGTACCGCCTGGCTTTACGCCGCTCACTGCGTAGTAGCCGTATACCCCGGCAAACTGCTCCCAAATCTTCGCGTTTACCGAGGGGTCTTCATCCAGCAGCAAGAACTCCGTTTTTCCACCGTCAGAGGTTATCGCCAACTTGCGAGGCGTTTCGGATCCGTATCGATCCAATCCGAGACTGGCACCTCGGCTGAAAAAGCGAACCGGGTAGAGTCCTCGTATCAGGTCAATGTTGGCATCCCCCCGGCGTTGGCTGGCCCAATCGGGCATGTTGACCGGTCCGGAAATCAACACCAGACCACCTGCCTTCTCGCTGACCCACCGTTCCAAATTGCGTGACTGCTCAGCGTCAAGTTGCGTCCAGTCTGGATCGAAAGCAATAATCGTGTCGTACTCCTCAAACAGGGTGGCGGCGTCGTCGGGAAAGTCAAACAGCAACTTGTCCGATTCCTGAGAGATTCCGGGCCGCCCGGTCTGGAGGTAGACGTGAAGCTCGATGTTCTTGTCGCGAAAGAGTTGGTTCCGCAGGAAACGGAATTCCCGCATAGGACCTCCCGCCATGAGGAGGACCCGAGATTTGCGGTCAACGATCTGGACCTTTGCTGACTTCTGTTTGTCGCGGGGGCTGACATCGGCGGCCGAAGAGGCCACGATCTGAAGCTGATAGGTGACGTCACCCACTTTGTCCGGGGTGACATCAAAGTCAATCGGGACGACCTCACCATCGGTACCTAATTGAACACGTTGCGGATTCCCGATGAGGGCCTGTTCCTGAAAGACACCCTCGCGGGTTGAGGTCCCCGACGCCAATTGCACCGTGACGAATTCCTGCGGCATACCAAACCCCTGTACGTAGCCACGCAGGCGGAATGCGTCGCCCGGGAGAGCCTTGGCGGGGGCCTCGACATCGACAATCCGTACGGTTGAGGGACGCTGATCGCTCCCTACGCCGATCGCAACGACTGGTAGGTTTACTTCCCGCGTCATACGAATCGCGTCCGTTAGCTCGATGCCGGCGTTGCTGACTCCGTCGGTAATTACAACCATTCCAGAGAAGGGACCACCACGTTCTTTGGCCACGATTTGGGCCACCGCATCGCCGATCCGGGTCTCTAAGCCCCTTGGCTGCAATTCCTGACTCCAGGGGATGTCGGCGTAAGTAGGAGACGAATCCTCCTCGGCCGTGGGATCGGTGAGAGTTTGGCGGGGGGCGAATTCCGGCGGTTTTTCCAGGTTTCCGGTGACCGCCGCTGCCAAGGGAAGAGCACTGTTTCGCAGGCTACCCGTGGCCATCGTAATCGCTGCCGCGAGAAGAAAGGCTGTGCTTGCCGCGCCGCAGTAATGCATGGCTAAACCATGTCCGCTCGAGTAGCTCACCAGACCAATCGCCAGAAATCCGAAAGAGAATCCGGCTAAAATCATTCCGGCGAGCAGAAAGACGCGAAGTTCCGCTAGTTCCGCTTGTTGGGAGCGACTCTGCTCGTCCTTTCGATCTCGCTGGACCGTTCGAGGGAAACTCGCGATTTGCCGCGGCGGGGTCGCTTCGTCGAATTGGTATACTTGGAGGTCATGGTTCTCGTTCAGGGCTGGCAGCAAAGTTCCTTCCGAGAGCATCTCGACCACTTGGTCGCTCCGCGATTGGCCACCAACCGCGCCACTCGACTCCAAATCAATTAGGCCCATGCTCTGGCTTGTGTCGATCAGGACGGAAAGGCGAGAATTCTCGCGAACTTCCCGTTCGGTTTTCTTCTGCAGGTCAAAAAAGAAGAACAGCAGCCCACAAAAGGCCGTGATCCGCAGTCCCGTGAGGAGACTCGCGGTGACGGCCGGTAGGGTGTGCGAATCGCGGCGATAGCACCAGACGACAAACGCCACCACGGCTGCGCAAATGCTCAGCAGCGCGGCCCAGTGAATCCATTGTGTGAGCTCCGCGAACCGGGCCAACTCGAAGGTGGTCAAACTAGAAGTGGTGTCGTTCATCCGACGATTCCTCCCCTAAGTGGAGGATGAAAGCTCGTGAGGTAGCCGAGAAATTGCTCGGCCAACAGGCAGACGATCAACAGGGCCAGTAGGGCACCCTGCCAATGGGTTGTATCCTGATTCAGGCCGCCATATTCCATGGTCTCGGCCGCGTGATATAAAAATGGCACTGAGGGATAGAGCCGCCGCAAATCGGCATCACTGACAATCGCGCTTGCACCTTCCCGGGAGTCGACATTCGCGGCGAACCTGCGGACTGAATTGGTGCCATCACTACGTGTCAGCCAAGCCTCGTACACACCCGATTGACCGGAGCGTGAGGTTCCGGTGATTTCATCGAAACCGGTCAGCGCGACCCGCAGGTCATCATCCTCCCCGTCGGCATTTAGCTTTTGCAAGTCGCCTCGGGTGGTCGGCATGCGATTGGGGCCGGGGGTGTAGAATTGGACATCAGGACGATACTCGTCCGCGGAAAGCGAAAACTCCAATGGCTGGCCGACGGTCAACTCGTTATCGCGGGCACGATTGGGCGAAAGATAAGCCCGCAATTCTAACATCGCGACGATAAAACTCGGATTGGTGGCCCAGGAGTTCCAAGTGGGGGTTAGTGAGGTTAACACCGCCACGACGCGACCTTCGCCCAAACGCCGTTCGACGACTAATGGATCACCGTTACGTAATGAGCCCAGGACCTCGACACCCGGCGCGTCCTCGGCTTTCCAGGTTGGATGGGCGGCATAGTATTGGGAGACCGACATCCGCCGCAAAAACGGATTCGTCTCTCCCAGAAAGACGCGAAACACAGGATTATCGCCCGGTTGGAAGTCGGGGGTTGTCGTCGATCGAGGGTCTGGCGGCAGCTCTCGCGGACGGTCCAGCGGCAGGGGAGTGATCCCCGCCTCTTCGAGTTTGGCGATCGCCTCGGGCCGGGCGTTCTCTCCCAGAAAGATGGCCAAACCGCCCCCCTGCTCTACATACTCCTTCAACATCACGGCGATTCGATCGTCGACCTGGACCGGGTCGATCAGATAAATACATGCGAAGTTTTTGAGACGTTCAAGATTGGCCGTCGCCAGGAAGCTGTTGGTCGTCACCTCCGGATTGATCCCCGTTGTGATGCTGCTACCGGGGTTAAAAATCGTTTGCAGGAAATAGGCGCTAAATTGCCGCGCATCGCCATCCACAATCAGGACTGGTACCGAGTCATCGACCTTAGCGACCACATACCGCCGATGGTCTAGTTCTAACGGGTCGTCTGGCAAACGAACCCTCAGTGCATGCTCACCCGATCTCGGAAAAACGATCTGCGTCTGACGCGTGACCTGCTGACCGGGTGGAATCTCGTCGAAGTTCAGCGGCGGTTGCTCGATTGAATCGGAGAGCGACTTGCCCGCGAGCGAGATATCCGTGCTGTCGTCGGCGATCATCAAGTCGACATTGGCCGGGACGTTGGTCGCGGCGGTCGCTCCAAAGTTCTGGACGGTGATCTTGACCATCGTCGGGACACCGGCCGCTAACGTCCCGCTTCCTATCGTTACCTCGGTGATCGCGAGATTTTGTTGCTGAGTGCGAGCACAATCGATCAGGTGAAGATTTTCCGCGAGGGCGGAAATGCGTTCGAGGCCAGGACGGATTTCGGCGTCGTTGCCCCAGTCTATGAGGCGAAAGTCGGACACGAGATGAACTTCGGCCGCCTCGGTATCCTGACCACTTTCGAGCATCTCGGCGAGGCGTTCAAAAATCAATTTGGGGCTGATTGCCAGTTCGGTGGCGGTGAGACCCTCCAGCCGTTCGTGCAGACGGGTAAGCGAACTTGAGTCGACATCCCGGCGACTCGCGATCGCCTCGGTTTGGAGACTCTCGGGCGAGCGGAGGAAATCGGAAAAGAAAATCAGTGAGACCCTTTGAGGCCGATCCTGCTCTCTGCTTTCTTCGAGAATGCGCTGGGTAGCGATTACTCCTTTTTCCATTGCGGTGCTACCCGCCAGACGCTCTCGCATGGAGAGGCTATCGTCAATCACGACGTAGTGATGGACGATACGGTCGCCAAAGAGATTCGTCCAGTGCTCGGTGGTGATCAATCCGGCCAGCATAGCCACCAACAGCGCAACCACGGCGAGTCGCGAGGCAAGCAGCAACAATTGACGGAGGAGAATCCAGTGCTTGAGCTTCTTATGGCTTTGCAGCAGAAAGTCCATCGCCGCCCACTTCACGCGGCGGTGGCGCATCATGTTGATCAAATGGACCAACACGGGAATCATTAGTAGGGCGAAGCCCCACGCCAAAGCTGGATATATAAACTGCATCGAGTTGGATTAGTTCCGGTGGTGCATTCCCAGTCGGTTGGAAAGGTAGCTCGCAAGGACCCCACCCAGCGAGTCGCTAGTGCGAACTAGGGCGTAGTCGACCATGTTTTGAGCACATCGGCGACGGATTTGACCGCAAAACTCCTCAACAGCTTCCAGGTATCCTTCACGGAGGGCCTTCGGATTGCACGTCAGCGAGTCGATTTGCTCCATCCCCTCAAATCGAGTCGGCCCGCCGAATGGAAAGTCGAGCTCGTCGTCATCCATCACGTGCAGGACTAGGACATCGTGCCCTCGCTTTCGCAACATGCTTAGCCCCTTGATGGTCGTCTCGACGTCGCCGAACAGGTCGGAGATCACGATCACCATTCCTCGACGGGTATAGGCCTCGGCGAACTCACGGCAGATTCCGTGCAAGTCGGTCTTATCGGCCGGTTTGCGAGCGCCGAGGGAATCGATCACGGTATTGAGGTGGGTCCTCTTGGTCAGAACCGGGACTTTGGCCCTTAATTGACTGTCGAAGACGGCACATCCAATGGCATCTTGTTGCCGCAAAATCAGATAAGCGAGGCAAGCCGCCGCGGTGGCGGCGTAGTTGTACTTGTTGAGCGGACCATTGCCGTAGGCCATACTGGCCGAGGCATCGACCAGCAGCATGCAGCGGAGGTTCGTGTCCTCCTCGTATTGCTTGATGACAAACCGGTCCTGCTTGCCCCAGACCTTCCAATCGACATGCCGGAGGTCGTCGCCGTAGGCGTACTCACGGTGCTGAAGGAACTCGATCGATTGCCCAAAATAGGGGCTTTTGTGCATTCCGGAGAGGAAACCCTCCACGACATGGCGTGCGCGAATTTCCAGCTTAGCGATCTGGTTGATCGCCTCAGGAAGCAAATATTTTTTGGAATCGGGCATCACTCGACAATTCATCCTCCTTCGCGGGCGTTTCCTGAATGATCCTCTCGATCACATCGTCCGAGGTCATGCCTTCGCTTTCGGCGCTGTAGTTCATCACCAAGCGATGACGCAATACTGGTTTGGCCAGGGCTTGAATGTCATCCGTGGTCACGTGAGTCCGGCCATGGAGTAGGGCCCTAGCCTTGCCGCCCAGGATCAAAAACTGAACCGCTCGGGGCCCGGCGCCCCAACTGACCGACTCCTTCACAAAATCTGGAATCCCCGGTTCGCCGACCCGGGTCTGGCGAGCGATGGAGACCGCGTAACGAATCACATGATCTGAAGCGGGAACCTCGCGCACAATCGCTTGCAATTCGAGGAGCTCCTCCGCAGTGAGAACCGTTTCTAGCTGCGAATGGTTGGCCGTCGTGGTCCGACGGGCAATCTCGAACTCGTCTGCGAACGACGGGTAGCGGACGAACACCTTGAACATGAACCGATCTTGCTGCGCCTCCGGCAGCGGGTACGTCCCCTCCTGTTCAATTGGATTTTGAGTCGCGAGAACGAAAAACGGATCAGAAAGCTCATGCCGGACACGGCCGACCGTCACCGTTCGCTCTTGCATCGCCTCGAGCAGAGCGGCCTGTGTTTTTGGTGGAGTCCGGTTGATCTCATCCGCCAGAATTACGTGCGAGAAAAGCGGCCCTTCCAAGAACCGAAACTCTCGGGAACCGGTAGATTTGTTTTCTTCGATAATCTCCGTACCGGTGATATCGGCCGGCATGAGATCCGGGGTGAACTGGATCCGACTGAAGCTGAGATCCAACACCTTTGAAAGAGTGCTGACCATTAAGGTCTTGGCAAGGCCGGGTGCCCCTTCCAACAGGCAGTGGCCACGCGCGATCAAGCAGATTAACAGTTCCTCGATCACCTCGGTCTGCCCGACGATCACCTGCCCCAGTTGCTCCTGGATTCGGGTTCGAGCGAGTGCGATTTTCTCAATGGAAGAATTTTGGGAAAGTGAATCTGAGTTGGACATCCCGTCCTTTCCTGTGAAAGCCTGAACAAATCTGGAGATCTGCGTCTTCGATGCCTACATTGGTTGTCACTCGCGATTCTTAAGAACACGCGGCACGACCAGTTCAGTTTAACACCCTAACTTTCGTTTGTGTTCTTCTAAATTCTTAAATTTACCGGCTGCGACCCTACCATTACAACTTGATTTTTCCTATTTACCGGAACATTAAATTCCGGAACCACCTCTCGATTCGGCTTGCCTTGCAATGGTTTATTCGATCGAGGGGGCACTTTCGGGTGGGAATGTAAAATTCATGGAATTTGCCGCCGGAGGGGCAGGTGCTCGCGGATCGTCGTTTGCGGTAAGCAGAATCGACTGTGAATCGAATCGGAGGGTAATCTGTCCCTTCTCCGGCTCGCCCGAAACAACATAGCTGAGACTTGATTCGCCAAACTCACCACGAAACAAAATACGCCCGTCACGCCGATCGAGAATCAGGGCGGAGAGCATCGGTTTTGATTGAGCACTCCCTTCTATCGGGCGATTCAACCTCGCCACGAACGTCAGCACCGGTAATTCAATTGGCTGCAGCGATTCAACAAAATAGGTTTCGGAGACCCGAGCCGGTTCGTTCCACAGACGATCTCCCGTTTGGGCATTGAAGGCGTAAACCTCGCCTCGCAATACCGACTCGGAACTGTCGTGGGGAACGCAGCGGAATTGCAGACGGCGATCCGCCTCGAACGGCCGATAGGCCAGCAGGAATAGCTCACCGAATCCCTCCAGGATTTTGACTCGTTGAAGCGTTCCTGACTCCAATTGGTCCGTGAAGTGTGATTTGCCGTCAGCGAGATTCAAAACTTCAAATTTGCCGGAGGGTTGCAGAATCGCCAACTGGTTTCGTCGGTTTAAGAGTGCGGCTTGCGATCCATTTGCCGGTTGACGCTGCCAGACCGTTTCGCCTGTCTCGGCATCGATTCCCTGAATCTCGTAAGTGCGGTCATTGTTGTCCGGTAGAGAGCTTTCCTTCCAGCAAACGAGAATCCCCTCGTGATCGGTCCAAATCCGAAGCGGATCGGGGAGGTCGATCTCGCGGACAAGCGTTCCATTGTCGATGGAAAACACCAAGGCCCGGACATCGGGACCCGCCGAATTAGAACGCCCGGGGGGGATAGCTACGACGTATCGCTCGGAACAGATCAATTGAGAGCCGATCGGAGTTCGATCTCGCTGCCAAAGAATTTCTCCGTTGAGCGGGTCGACGCAAACCACTTTTGCGCCAAGTTGGTAAACCATGGTTCCATGGGCTGTCAGACTGAATTGTCCGATCGGTTTCCCTCCGTCGTTGGCTTTAGTCACTCGTTCGCCGAACGGGTTTTCTCCGGACTTGGCAGTAATTCGAGCGGTGCGACCCCGAGACCCTGGAACCTCATTTTGCAGCTGCACGCTCCATAACAATCGTTCTTCGGAGGAACCAGCAGGCCTGGGAAGCGTGTCGAAGACCTGAATCTCATCCCCCAGCGAAATGGCCAACAAGTGACCGAGTTGCTCGGCGTAGACCGCCCCGATTTGCGGGTTGTACAGTTGCTTGCCGCTTTCCGTATTGAATGGAATTCTGACCGTCAATTCGCCCGAGGAATCGTTGACCAAAAACTGGTTGGACTGGTTGTCGAGCCGAATCCCGAATCCGCTTTGGACGACTTGATTCAACTCCCGGAGTCGGATCGAGTAATTTTGGCGAGTGATGATCGGAGTATGTTGTTCAGACCGCACGGTGTAGTCTCGATAGCCCCAGCGAGATTGCGCCATCGCCCCACTACCTGTACGCCCATCCCCAGTTTTCTCCGCCAGGACTTCTGAGACGGATTGGTTACCCCGTACCGCGATATCGGAAAATTGCTCTGCAAGCAGTTCGAACCATTTGGTGGCTTGTTTTGGCATCTGTTCGGTCTCACAAAGTTCTGCCAGCGCCAGTATCAAGCGAGCCTTATCCTGTGCGGGAACCTGATCTACGAAAAGCCCTCGCAACGCGATTTCCCCCTCAAGTAGGCGCCCATCCTTCAATAGTCGCGCGGTGCGGCGGATTCGCGCTTCGCGGGACACATCAAAGGGATGAAAATGCGTCGCAAAACGATGTAATCGTTCAACTTCATCCGCTTCGCCGGAAGCGATTTCATCAAGCCGCGCCTGGAGTGTGGATTCGATTTTCTCAAGCTCCGCGTCCTCCGCTGTAGGAGCGAGCTCCACCATGTAGCCCCGCAGTACTCGACTATGGTGGGCTTTCAAGTCGGGTTCGAGGGAGTCGAGGTGCAGTTCCTCCGCGGTTTGGTCATCTCCGTGCAGAACTTCCGCCAAATCCGCGAATTCCAAATAAGCCTCGAAAGCCTCGAGGGTTTTCCCCTGACGATGCCGACCCGTGGCTTTAAGCCTAGCCAAAAGTAGCTGGTCCTCGGCGGTTTCCACCAACGATTCGAGCTGGGGGATTAAATTTTGGTGGTCATCGAAGTCGGCCCGTAGAGCCGCCAGGCCGGTGGACACTAGAGCATGTCGGGTTTCGTCCACCTGGTCCAATTCGTAGGATCGCTGGAGTGAGGCTAGGGCATCCGTGAGATTGCCATCGTGAAGCCGCAATGAACCCTGATGCCGAAGCGCCTCGGCGTCGTCCGAATTGTTTGCTAACCTTTGTTCGACCTCGCGTCGCAAGGCATCGATTTGTTTGAACGCGGTAACGTATTCCGGACTCACCGCGAGTACAAATTGGTCGTAGCAAACCAGGTTCCCCAATTCACCTCCCGAACTTATCGGTTGGCCGAACTCGCCGGATTTGATATCGATCGGAAGGATCGTCTCTTTTGTCGTAGGGAGAAAATACGTCCCTTCTCGACGGAAGCCGTATCCACCGGGGGCGGTGCCTTCCGGCAGGGAGGTTTCCCCGCCCCGCCATGCCGGCTCGCCGGTAGCCACGTCGATTCCAATCAGCGAATCGCTGTTGATTTGGAGCAAAATTCCGCCCTCGACACAGGCGATTGTTAGGCCGTTATCGCGGGGGCGAGTCCACCGTTGTTTTCCGGTCAAGAGGTCGAGACAAAGAAGCTCGTCCGAGTCGGGTGGGGTCACCAACACGTGGCTACCATAAATAACTGGGGTTCCATCGGTCCAGCGATTACCGAATAACGACTCGTCTTGGTTGTTTGTCCGACTGTTGATCGTGATCCGTCGGTTATTCCGAGCCTGTTCGATCTCCTTATATTGATAGCCCCAAAGAATCGTTCGACTCACCGTATCAATGGCGACCAATACACCGGCGTTCGTGGGACAGATTAGGATTCCGCCATGATACGAAGGAGAGGCTGCCAAGCTAAAATCGGTAGTCAAATCCTGCTGAGCCGGGGAATGGGAGAGTTGCTGCGACCACAGGACCGACCCGGTTTCCGGATCAAGCGAAAGTAGCCTCGTCTCGTCAATAATTCGGGCCAGGGCGAACAATTGCCCGTCAACCGGAAGGGGAGGCCCCAGGAACCGGGCTCCAGAAAGTCCTTCGCCATTATCCTCTTCCGAATTGCCCAGCATCCAAACCGTAGCGCCTTCACGATTGATATCGAGGCTCATTAGACTGTTTTGTTTCATCTGACGAGTCGCGCGCATCATAAAATTGGCATTGCCAACTCTTAAAGCGGAACCATTGGCCACGGGATCCTCATGCACGAAAAAGACCCGCTCCCCATCAGAAGACAAATGGCCCCGGGCGCTATCGGCCCAGATCGCGTATTCCAGTAAGTCGCCACTGCCGTCGGCGTTAAACGCGGGATCAGCGGTGGGAGGATCGTTGGTTTCTGAATCGAGGCTATCCCATGGAAACTTCCATAGGATTTTGCCACTGCGAACATCGGTGGCCAACAGGGAATTGGGGGTGCGAAAAATTACCTGATCTTGAACTACCAATGGTTGAATCGCCGGAATCACCGGCAACTGATTATCCAGCAGGCGCTGCTTAGCTTTCTGGATCCGTTCCTGCTCTTGGCGACTGTGTGCCAAACGGACGTTCCACATGACTTCCCGCAGCGGTTCGCTTCCTCGCGACTGGGCATTGCGGGTCGCGTCACCTTGAAAGAGCATCCAGGTAAACGGCTTTTGGCCGAGCGAGGTATGTATCCGAACGAGTTGATCCAGTAGTTTCTCCGGTTGCCACCCCATTTTGTCGTTGGGGATCTCAGGGAGTAGGCGATTTTGGGCACCGTGTTGATCTAGGAAGGACTCCAAGTCCTGCAAGGCCGACTTGCGATCACCACTACTGGCCCGGCAGACAATCTTTAAGACCTCTGATTCCATGACCAAGTCGCGGCGATTGGGGCGGATATCCTCCAGTTTACTGAGCAAGAGATAAGCCCCTTCCCATTGGCGGCGATCCATCAGCAATCGCGCTAAAATGATCGTTGCCTTTTCACCCGCTTTGGTGTGCAGGTAACGGCGAATGACCTCCCCCAGCTTTTCCGGGTCCTGGGATTTCAAGCCCTCATCGAGAATTGCCCGGGCTTCCGCCCCAACCAGCAATTGGTAGGCGTCCCATACCGAATTGGGTAGCTCAGCCATCATTCCGGAAATATATGCCTTAAGGCTCTCGTTGGCGGGTTTGCCCACTTCGGAGCGGGTGACGTAATCTTCGTACTCTGAATCGGACAGAATAGATGCGAGTTCCTGGGCCGCGTCGGTCCACCGTTTGTCCTCGGCGGCGGTTCGAATTCGTTCGATCCGGATCGATTGCTCGCGCGGGACCGGGAGAAATAACGATTCGTCGGGTCGGAAGTCGAATTCTCCAAACTGCCCGAGTCCCGTCTGGGAATATGCAATTCGCAAGGAGACAGCGTCCGCGGCCTGGGTGATCGCAGTCGGGATAACGACCAAAACTCCCAGCGCTAAAAGGAGCGGGCGGACCATGGGTCGCTTGAGAGTTGGGGGGTGAAACTGCGTGCTTGCCATGCTTGCTTGGTTTCCCTGCGGAATGAACCGCTGCCTGAAGAGGTCGTGCCCCGAGGCGACTACCCTGAAGTGGCACTCCCCCGAGACGAGATTTCTCTAATCCAAACTGTACTTTACGCTAATCGAGGAAAATAGACCAATCGATAATGTCCGATCCGAGCAGAATTCACAGTAACGCCAGTTTGAGATGAGATTTGCCGGCTCGCGAGCCGCACCTGCGGATAAGGGGCTTTCGCGAGCCCCGATTGATACTGTCAAAAGGACCCATTCTTGTAAGTTTTGAGGTGGGCGAAGGTCGACTACCGCTCGGATTCGGTGTGACAGATGAGATCGCGATCGAACGCGGGGGAGCCGATTTAGGCTGAGAATTTTGGTGTTTTAATCCCTAAAACACGATTTTTCTCGGTATTTATCCCGTTTTAGGCCATTTTGGCCTTTGGCAGTCTTGAAAAACCGTGGCAAGCTTTTTTAATCAACGCGTTCCGAAACGCGGAATTGTTTAAAGACTAACCGGACGGCCTCGCAAGGAGGGAAACCTACATGGCAAAAAAAGCTGCTGCACCGAAGAAGCCACCTACCAAGACCGAACTGCTGACGAACATCGCTGAAGCGACGGGTGTCGCGAAGAAGGATGTCGCCGCGGTTTTGGACGGTCTGTCGAAGGAAATCGAGAAAGCCCTGGGCCGAAGTGGCGCGGGCGCGATCGCGATTCCTGGAATCGTCAAGATCGAAAAGAAGAAAGTTCCTGCACGTCCCGCTAAGAAGGGGGTTCCGAACCCGTTCAAACCGGGTGAATTGATGGATGTCGCGGCGAAGCCCGCCTCGACCAAAGTCAAGGTCCGTCCCCTCAAGAGCCTTAAAGACATGGCCTAATCTGGCAATAGTTTGAGGCGTTGAAGTCTAAAGGCTTCTGTCTGGCCCGCCCAGGGCGGGCGATCACGTTACGAATTGGACCTTAAAACTTTCGGTGTGCTTCGCGCACCGAAAGTTTTATTTTGCGCCAAGAAATGACGAAAGGCCCTCACTTTAGGGGCCTTTTTGACAGTTTGAGACAATCCCGTATCGCCCCAAGTTCGCCGGCGAGGTTACTAAGATTATCGAAGATAGAAGATAGTGGTCAGAGCCGGAATCGAACCGGCGACACATGGATTTTCAGTCCATTGCTCTACCAACTGAGCTATCTGACCCTGAGCAGGAAAGTTCGCAAGTTTACGGCTCAGATTGTGGGTTGTCAATTGGGCCCCGACCGAAGGAATTTTCACATCCACATCCGGCAAAATATCCGGCAAAATTTTGGGCAACATTCTAGAAAGCTATCACTTCACCACTTCAAAATTTGCTTGCTCCTCACCACGTGATGAACGTGGGTTGAAACGCCCCGTTTCAGGAGTGCCCGAAATGAGGCCCTGCTTGTTTCGTTAACGCGATAGAAAGTACGAGATTCGCTTACTTGTAGCGCCTTTCCATTGCCGGGAAATCGGGCTAAGGGGAAATTAATGGGCGTTGTATTCGCACTGTGTCCGTTGGCATGTTTCGTGGATCCGCACGTGGGTCCAACGGAAATAAGCGGTGTCTTTAAATAAGCGGTGCTCGACTTAAGAGTGCGCACTTGACGAGACATCTCTTGGGAAGTGAATGGTTCCGAGCCAGTTGCTTGACAGCAATCGGGAATCCTCCTAGCTTGACAGCTTATCACAAAACTGCGGAGCGAATTCTTTGGAATTGATCGTAGGCTCGATTCATTCTTTCTAGCTAATCGAAATTGGCGTGCTCTAAAACATGGCAGATGAGTGAATCGTACGTTTGAACCCGTAGCGAATTCCAACGCCCTGGTGGGTGGTGGGGTATCACTGGCCGATAACTGCGGAGCGGAGGTGAGAGTTAATATGCGAGCCATTTCGAGTCGACGGATTGGATTGATTCGGGCAATTGCTTTTTCGCTCGTGATACTCACATTGGGTAACTTCTGTTGGGTTCCTGCTCACGCATACACGCCAGAAAGTCCCAAGGTCAAAGCGATGGTCGCAAAAGCGGTCGACTTTTTGAAGGACAAGGGTGAACACTATCGTGTTGGTGGAAAAGCCCTGGTGGCGATGACACTGCTTAAGACCGGAGTATCCCCCGAGCACCCAAGAGTGAAAGCTGGAATTGACGCGGCCAAGGCGTATGCAAAGGATGTTCCCAAATTCAGCCACGATTCGAACTACGATGCGGGGATCGTGCTTATCTTCTTGTGTGAATACGATCCGCAGGAATTTGCTCCAGAAATTCGGAACCTGGTAAAGTACTTTGAGACCACTCAGAAGCCGCATGGTGGATTTGGCTATCAGGAAAAAGAAACCGGTGATGGTTCGATGACTCAGTATGCCGCCTTGGGCCTCTGGTTAGCGGATCGTAACGGTTTCGAGGTCAAGGTTTCGACCGTGGAATCGTTGCTGAATTGGGTGATGGCGGTACAAGACCCTGAGGGGGCTTTTGGTTATCAGGGAGTCATTGCCGCTCCAGGGCAGCTACGTAAGCGTCAAGACATGGTCCGGATCGGCTTGGTCGCTGCGGGCATGGGCTCACTCTACATTTCCGCTGATTTCCTGAATCTAGGCAAAAAAAGTCGCAAAAAGGAAGTCGAGGACACTACGCCCGTTGGTTTCACGGAGGTAAAAGATCCAGAAGAGGTCGCCAAAAATCAACCGAGGGGTAAGAACATCAATACTCAGATGCTCGCCAACTCTAAAAGCATGGCCAACTCCTGGATGGCAAATCGATTTAACATCGATGGCGGCATTTGGAAGTATTACTACCTCTATGCTTTGGAACGTTTGCAGGCGTTCCGGGAAATGGAAGAAACTAATCCGAATAAAGAGCCCGATTGGTACAATCAAGGAGTGGAATTCCTCGAAAAAAACCATTCGGCTGATGGTAGTTTTTTATGTCCTCAGTATGAACGCCCGGTAATGGCCACCTGTTTCGGGATTTTGTTTTTGATCAGGAGCACGGCTCTTTCGGTCAAAAAGGCAGCCCGCACTTTTGACGACGGGCTTCTGACTGGTGGTCGAGGACTTCCCACCGACTTTGATTCGGCTGAGGTTCAGGATGGGAAGATCATAACGAAAAAGGAACCTCCCGAGACGGATCAGTTTTTGGCCTTAATGGAGTCGGATGACGAACAATTGGGCGACTTGCTCGATCAAGGGGTGTCGTTTGATTTAAGTCAAGACGAACGTGGCCGAAACGAGATTATCATCGCGCTGCGTCGAAAGCTCACGAACGGCTCGTACGCGGCTCGGATGTTGGCGGTCCAGACGATCAAGGAGGCGCGTGATTTTGATAGTGTACCGGTATTGATTTTTGCGCTGACGGATCCCGATATCCGTGTTGCTCGTGGGGCGGACAGCGCCCTTCGATTTATTAGTCGCAAGTTCGATGGTGTCGGAATGCCCTCGGAGCCCACCCCCGCGGATAAGTCACTAGCCGTGAAGAAGTGGCGAGAGTGGTATCTTTCGATCCGCCCCGATGCGACTTTCCTGGACTAACCATACAGCATTATCGATTCGCAATTAGGTATCTCCTCCCCCATGGCTAGTTCTACTGAGTCTAAAGCCGATCGGCGAATAGCGAGGGATCTTTCGCGTGAGACAAAAATCTCGTTGTACGACCAAGTCGCGGGGATGCTGGTATCGCTATTGGTATTGGTCGGCTTGGGGGTCGGAATATTATTCTTAATCTTTCTAACTACGCGGTCCTGGAAGCGGAATATCGCGATTCCGGTGATCATTGAGGAGGCCGCCGGGCGAGGAGATCATGCCTTTGGTACGGCCCGAGATCTAGAGGCACCTGGTCTGGAGGAGCTGGAGGACATCCTTGAACCTCAAATGGAGACATCCTTCGAGGCAATTACCGACGCGATCACGTCAAACGAGGCGGCCTTGAACGCCGTTGATGGAAACGCCGAGGCGTCCGGAGGCGGCGGTGGGTTGGGAGACAGTCGCCCGCCGGGTCCGTTGGGTGATGGCGCCGATATTATTCCTCGGTATGAGCGATGGCAAATTCAGTACACAGCCACGGAGATGCAAACCTACGCTCGGCAGCTCGATTTTTTTAAGATCGAACTAGGGGTAGCCGGCGCCGGTAGCACGGAAATCGAGTACGCAGTCGGCTTTGGCAAGGGGGGATCGACCACGCGGAAGGGCCCTTTGGATGGGGAGGAGCGGCTTTACATGATTTGGAAAAGTGGTGCCCTCAGGGAGGCGGATCAAGACCTGCTGGGCAGTGCGGGGATCTCGACTCAAGGTCGGATCATGATGCAATTTTATCCCGAAGAAACAGAGAACTTGCTCGCCTATGTCGAGAGCGAGTACATGAAGGCCAACAATACAGCTCTAACCGAAGTCAAACAAACGGTCTTCGGTGTCCGGCCCCAGGGGCGAGAGTACGAATTTTTTGTCATCAATCAAACGAA
Source organism: Pirellulaceae bacterium (assembly GCA_040880405.1). Classification (GTDB taxonomy): domain Bacteria; phylum Planctomycetota; class Planctomycetia; order Pirellulales; family Pirellulaceae; genus JBBDIM01. The sequence continues at coordinate 38,360 of JBBDIM010000014.1, forward strand.
ACGCTAGGTGATACATTCTCGTCCTTTGGCGACAATCGCCCGACCGGTGAATGTTCGAGACGCCGGGTCGCTAATTAAACTGAGAGAATGGCAGCCCGGTTGGACACCAGTGATTCAGCGACCCGTGAACCAAAATACGAGGAACAGGAATGGACATTAGCGGCTTAACCGACATCGTCGCGACCTTGATTTACAGTGCACTCGGCGCAATTGCGCTCTGGGGTGCCTATTGCATCGTGATGGTCTGGAGTCGGGTTGCCCAAAAGCGCTTTCGAAATGAGGACCAACAGGACCAATTCCTGGAAGCGGTCGAGGAGCCACTGGCGCAAGGCGATTTCGATGAAGCGATGGAGATTTGCGAGGCGGACCCACGCGCGGTGCCGCAGTTGGCATATCTTGCGATTAAGAATCGCGCGATCGGTTATTCACAGGTCAAGCAACTGGCCCTCGATCGATTCGAACGAGATGTGCTGGCTGACCTGGAACATCGGATCAGCTGGGTTAACACCGTGATAAAGGGGGCACCGATGGTCGGGTTGCTCGGAACGGTGACGGGGATGATGGGTGCGTTTGGCAAATTGGCCTCCGCGGACCAAGTGGACGCTACCGCCATGGCGAGCGATATCAGCCTGGCACTGATCACTACCGCTTGCGGGCTGGGGATCGCAATTCCGCTGGTGTTCTGTCTAGCGAGCGTCAATGTTCGGATTCGCAAAATGGAGGATTTGGTCGCGGTGGGTGTCACTCGATTTATGTCGATCCTCCGCAAGGCGATGGCGGAGGAGTCGATGCATGAATTGGAAGAGATCACAGTTTAGCTGGTCAGATTTAGCCTGAGACGCGGATCGCGAAGAGGAATTCGATGGCGGAACTAATCGAGATTGATGAGTCGGACATCATGCCGCGAAAGCGGGTTCGGGAAGAGTCTGAACTCGATATTACACCGATGATTGATATTACCTTCTTGCTGCTAATTTTTTTCATCGTGGCATCGAAACTAGACTCAGATCCCGTACAGAACATGCCCACCGCTCAGTACGCCTCCCATGTCGCGATTTCTGAATCGGTGGTGATCACGATGATTGAAGGAGGTCGGGAGGGGCGTGCCAAGGTATTTAAAGGGGATGGATTGGATGACAAGATGTTCGTGGACGATGCCGATATCGGTGTCCAGGAACAGGAAATCTCTGATTACGTGGCAATGGCCTTCGCCGGCGAGCTGCCCGGAGGAGAACCACCCAAGCAATTTGTGCTGATCAAAGCGGCCGAGGATATCCGCTCCGGCGAGCTGAATCGGGTTGCTCTGGCTGCCGCGAGAGGTGGTGAAAATGTTGAGGTTAGCACGCTGTTTATCGGCGTGAAGGAGGATCAATGAGCGGCTCGGTCTTTCGTTTCCGATGTCCGGCCTGCAGCGACGTTTTGTCGGCCAGCGTCGACATGATCGGGGCGAACACCCACTGCGCTAACTGTGGCACGATCCTGGAAGTTCCGCGTCCCGCCTCGCTGCCTGGTAAGTCGCCTACCGAACCACCTGCTCCGTCAAATGGCACCTCGAAACCGGTTCCGAAAGCTTCTTCGGAACCGGCGTTTGCCGAGGAAAAGGCAGTCACTTTTGGCGATAAAAGGAAAACGGAAGAGGATGAGCTCGACCTCACACCGATGGTTGACGTTACGTTTTTGCTGCTCATCTTCTTTATGGTCACGGCCTCATTCAGTATTCAGAAGTCTTTGGAGGTGCCCGCCCCCAAAGATGATTCACCAAGCGCAGCCGCGCAGCAGATTGAAGAACCGGAGGACGACCCGGACAATATTGTCGTGCGGGTCGATCCGCTGAGTACGTATTTCGTGAGTTACGCCGCCTGGGACGAAGAGCGGGAGGCCCCGAGCGAGCAAGAGATGTACAAGCAAATTCGAGACGCGAAGGCCGCTAATCCGTCCAATCCACCACGCACCTTGATTGTGCTGGCCCATGTCGACGCAATGCATGGTCGGGTGGTGAAGGCTCTCGACGCCGGTAGCGCCGTGGGAATGGACGCGATCAAGCTAATTATTTCCGAGGACGAGGATTTTTAGCGGATCGTCCGCCCCGCCAGGGTAGGCGTTTTTCGCATGTCCATGCCGGTTATTGCAAATGAATTTCCGGTCGTCCCGACCAAGTCGAACCACTCGCACAGATTCGCAGCCGATGAAGCCCGAAGAGTTTATCAACCTGATCGAACATTATGAGTATTTGGCGGACAACCAGGTCGCGGCCCTGCGTCGTCAGTTAGTCCAAGAAGGACGCAATCTGACACCGGAGGAGATCGCTGGTCTGTTGCTCGCGAAACAGCATCTAACGAAGTATCAGGCTAAACGCTTGATCGCCGAGTCTCGTGGTGGCGGACTCGCGGCGACTACCGGATTGAGTGAAGGGCGGCGTCGCGCCCAGGAAAAGTGGCTCCAGTCGAATCCAATGGCCGAGGAGGTGGTCGAACTGGGGGACGACGATCTCGTCGCCTTGGACGATATTCCTGGCTCTGAGGAAGAGGACGACCCGTTTGGAGCGGTAGATCTGGAGGGCGATGAACTGGACGAACCGGACGATGAAGCGTCCCCGGGAAAGAAAAAGAAATATCAAAAGGCTTCCAAGTACCAGAAAAAAGAGAAACGGGCCAATCCTTGGGATTCACCCTTATTGCTTCTGGGTGGTGGTGGTTTGGTCTTGATGTTTATGTTGGGTGGGCTGCTCTATTTCTGGCTAACCTGGGATACCGGTGACGAGTTATTCCAACAGGCCGAGGCGGATTACCGGGCGGGTTCCTATGTCCAGGCCGCGGCGAAGTATGAAACGTTTTTAGGTTCGTTCTCGACCCATCCTCAAGCCCCGATGGCGGAGTTGCGATTGGGCATGTCAAATCTTCGCCGCGCCGTGGATGGAACCTCCGATTTTGAAAAGGCGTTAAATACGGCCCAGGAAATCTTGCCGACGATCGAACAGCTAGAGATGTTCGCCGATGCCCGCCCTGAACTCGCCACATTGCTACCCGATATCTCGGCCGGTCTCGCGACGGCGGCTCAGAAGGCGAATTCTATTGATGAAAAGAAGCGGAAAGTTGACTTAGCGGAGGAGTCTTTCAAACTCATCAATAACCCTTCGTACCTGCCGACATCACAGCGCGAGGTGCAACAGGCTCGGATCGATCGGATCACCGCCGATCTCCAGCGGGTCCGCCGAGGGATTGAACGAGACCAACACCTCGCGGCCACTCTGACCGCGATTGAGGCGAGTTCGCGGGAAGGAAATTTTCAGGAGATCTATGCCCATCGGCGGGAACTATTGGAGCTTTATCCCACCCTTCGAGATAACGAGCAATTGTTGGGGGCGATTGCCGAAGCGGCGCAGCAGTTACTGACCCAGATCAAAACGGTCGACCAGAGTGATCCGCCTGAAACGCAGGAATTCGTGGCCCTCTCCACCATTCCAAAAATCATGATGGCCGACACCCAAGGTACCGCAGTTGCAGCGCTCGAACGGCAAATTGGCCTCTTTCGAGTGGAAGGCGTCGTTTACGCGTTTGAGTTGAGTTCCGGGAAACTCCTGTGGCGACGATATGTGGGCGTCGCGCCGTTGAACGAACCACTGAAAGTCGAAACCGATGATGGACGACAATTGGCGGTCATGGTCGATTCGGTGCGAAACTCCCTCATCGCGGTCGACATCACGAGTGGCAAGTTGGTTTGGCGAGTGGAGATTGGATCTTTTCCGTATACTCCGGTGGAACATGATGGTCATCTGCTGGCCGTTAGCGCTGATGGCATCGTTCGAAAGGTAAATATCACGTCTGGTGAGTTTGCTTTGGGAATTCAGTTGCCTCAGCCAACCTCTAGTTCGTTGGGAGTTTTGCCCGATGGACAGATTGCCTATGCGGTTGCCGAACACTCGAACCTTTTTTTGATATCGCTGGACGACCTAAGTTCCACGGAAATTATCCCGTTGGGTCACGAGTCGGGCACGATAACTTGCCCTCCTGTTGGTACTTTGCGGCATCTATTCATATTTGAAAATGTAGGTATCGATCATTCGCTGTTGCACGTGTTTAAGACAAACGCACTCGGTGGCGAGGCCGAATTGGCTCAGGCTCCAATTCGAGTTCCAGGCCGCGTCCTGCTTAAGCCGATCGTCGCCGATTCCAGGGTAATCGCTACCAATGATCAAGGATCGATTTTTGTCTTCGAGGTAAATCCGGGAGATGCCACAAATCCCGTCCGCTTGGCCGCCGCGACAAAAACCGAGCGAGATGAACCTCAAATTAGTTACACTGCGCTTGATCGAGGGGCCCTGTGGGTCGCCGATCGTCGACTGACTCGATACGACATGCAATTGTCGCGCGGAGCGATCGTGCGAAAGTTGGTCGATTACGACGCTGATCAATTCCTGGGTAGTCCGCATATTTTCGGGAACTATTTGGTCCACGTCCGCCGACAGCCAACAATGGACGGCCTGCTGGTCGTGGCCGATCAGATTGAAGCAACTGGCCTTAAGCGAGTTTGGGAAACGATCTTCGCCGTCCCCAACGCGGGTGAAGCCTTTGAGATCACGGGGCTATCCGACGTAGGCATGGTAACCTCTCGGGGGACGCTTTTCGGCATGCCGCGAGATGAAGCTGACGCCAGTAAAGTCATCGACACCACCGATATTCGCTTCAATTACACGACGCAGCGATTTGATTTCCGCCGGGGAACTAATCTGGATGACGCCACGCGGATATTTTATCCCCGCCACGACGACGCCCGGGCGTTGGTCATTCGAGCGCAAGGTGGAAAGGCCGCGGCGCGAATCGTCACGTGGGAAACTCCTCTTTCCGATGAAGAGATGGTTCCTGATTTACTGGGAAACAGAGTGGTCATGCCGACCAAAGCAGGGCAGGTATTCGCCATCGATCCTCTAACCGGAGCGAGCGGAGTTCATCCTTTCCAGCCTGAATTGAGTTTTGGATCCGAAGTGAACTGGGGCAGCCCGGTCGTTTTACCCGGAATCAATCCCTCGGTAATGATTTCAGATGGAGATCGTACGATTTACCGACTCGCGGTCGAGTCCGATCCAGAGCCAAATTTGGGATCGGCCAGTAGTGTTGAATTGGATGTTCCCATTAAAGGAGGATTGGGGATCGCAGGCTTGGTTTTAGCGGCCATCACCGCTGGCGAGGAGGGTGAGCAACTCGTGCTGTTTCAATTGCCGGAATTGGCGCAGCAAGAGTCCCTTTCGCTGAAAGGGCATGTTTACCTGTATCCGACGGGTGTGGGGGATCGCATTTATTTGGCGACCGAGGATGAAGGGTTGATGTGCGTTGGCGAGGATTTCTCAATCGCCTGGTCCATGCCTTTGGAAGGCAATCGGGTCGTCGGCCTTCCGGTCGTAACACCGCAAGGTTTGGCGGTTGCAATGAACAATGGGGCGATCTGGTTTATCGACCAGGAATCCGGACGGCGGCTACACCAGACATCGATTGAAGAACCGGGAATTTTAGGAATGTCGGTCGTGGGTGATAAACTATGGGTCTATGGGTTCGACGGAACCGTTCACCAAGTTTCCCTGCAATCAGGGGGATCCTCGTGAAGGGAAACATCATGAAAATTGTGATCGCGTCCCGCGGAACTTCATTCTCGCTTCTGGCAATGTTCGCTATTTTGCTGACCGTCGGAATGTTCGTTCAGCCAGGAAACGCTCAAGGCACGCTCTTAAAAGCGGAACCGTTTGACCAGGTTAGCGTCTCGGAGCGAACCGGGGTAAATACCCACAAGATCAAACCACTCTTTTTTCCCGAAGGTCGTCCGCCGCAGAGTCCCAACCCGCGAGATTCGATCAAGGTTGAGTTGCTTGATGTACCTGGTAAGGAGTACGAGGTTCAATGGCGGGTGATTCGCGAATATCAGCAATTCGAGGATTTGTTTCTCGAAGAAGCGAACACATTGCTTCAGCAAAAACAATTCGATTTGGTTTATCAATACATCGAACGACTGCGACGTGATTATCCGGATCACAAGGGTATTCAGCCGCTTTGGGAGAATTTTTTGGTCCAAAATGCCTTTGAGCGATTCCAGGCAGGCTCTCCCTCCGAGGCATTGGGAATTCTGGAAGAGGCGAAACGCATTAATCAAAGTCGTCCCAATATCGATCGCTCGATTTCCAACGTCGCGCAAGCACTGGTCGGAGAATACGTAGAGAAAGAGGATTACGCCGCCGCTCGGACCATCATCGATCGCTATAAGGCCACCAACCGCGAGGCCGCGTTTCCCTTTATTGCTCATTGGGAAAATCAACTGAACGACATGGCGAGCAAGCTACGCGATCAGTCGCAAGAGGCGATCGACGCCGGTAATGAGCGTACCGCTTATCGTTTTGCACAGCAGATGATCGAGGTATCCCCTACCCTGCCTGGCGGTCCCGAATTCTACAACGATGTAATCCGCCGTTATCCGATTGTCTACGTAGCCGCGACGGCAGGTGGGCCGATGGACGCCTCGCCCGATTCTCTAACTTGGGCTGCAGCCCGAGACTCCCGTCTATTGAATCGCACCTTATGCGAGATTGTCGGATATGGTGCCGAGGGAGGTGAATACACATCTCCCATTGGAACGGTGGTTCGTAGCGCCGATGGTCAATCGATCGCCTTACAACTTAGACCACGCCAAACTTCACTTACCGGGTACGACTTGTCGCGTCAGTTTATGGCCGCGGCCAATCAGCAAAACCGTGTTTCCACTACCGGTTTTCCGAGGTTGATCGATACCATGGCGGTCGAAGGTGTCCGCCGGCTGAGCGTTCAACTCCGAGTTCCCCATGTGAGGCCTGAGGCATTGCTGCGAATCATTCCTCAGAATGGAAATCACTCGCCGGATCAACCTCAACCCAACGGTCCCTATGATTTGGTAGAGGGTGGAGAGGAAGAGGAGCCTCACTTCCTGATCCGCGATGACTACGCGTTAATTGGGCCGCAACAGCCTCGAGAAATCATCTACCGAGAGGTCGAATTCACGCGGCAAGGGTTGGATGCCATGCGTTCCGGCGAGATCCACGTGATTGATCGGTTGTACCCCGCCACCGCCCAGCGCCTGCTGACCGAAACTCGTGACGATTTAGTGGTCGAGGCGTATCGTACGCCCACCATTCATGTTCTGGTTCCCAATTATGAGAATCCGTTTTTGAAGAAACGCAGTTTCCGTCGTGCGTTGGCGTACGGGATCAATCGCAGTGCGATCCTCAATGGCCGATTATTGGGAGACCAGGAGATGGAGGGGAGTCGGTTGATTAGCGCCCCTATTCCGGCTGGGATTAACGCGGATGATCCGATTGCCTACGGTTACGATACTTCGCTCGCGCCCCGTCCCTATGAGCCCCAGATGACTGTGGCTTTGCGACGCTTGACTGAAGTGGAGATGGAAAAGGCCGCCGAGGAGAATGAAACCGAGGTACCTGAACTGGGAACAGTAATCTTGGGCCACCCGGATTCCGAAGTCTCCCGCGAAGCCTGTACTGCGATCGTCCAGTATCTGGAACGTGTCGGTATTGACTGCGAACTGAAGGTGGTTGATTCGGAGATCACCAGTCCCACCGAAGCGGAGGTCGACTTACTGTATGTCGAGTTGCTACTAACAGAGCCGTTGGTCGATGTTCCTCGATTGTTCGAGCGATACCTGCCGGATGAGCACCTCAGTCAGTACTTTAAACTGGCATTGCGAGAACTGGGACAGTCCCGGACCTGGCAGGAGGCCCGTGAACGATTCTGGACATTCCACCGGTTGGCGCACGATGAACTACCAATCATTCCTCTCTACCAAATCCAGGACTATTTCGCCTACTCTCGCACGCTGGCGGGCGTAGGCTATCGGCCGATGAACCTATATCAACAGATTGAGCGCTGGGATCTAGCGCCCGCGGTAGGCGGCTTGGCTCGCAACGATTAACCGCAAGAGATTTCCCGCGAATTCACCCGCGAACTTTTTCCCGACCTGGTCCTTATGTTGTTTCGCACCTTCCCATTCGTTTGGATTGCCGCCTGGATCGCCATCGTCGCGAGTCCCCTCGACGCGATCGCCAATTCAAGTGAAGAACGCCGACCTTGGGAGCTCGATCCTTACCGGATCATGGTGTACTTGGCTGTCGCGGATGATTCACATCTCGATGAACAGTACACACGGCGATTATTCACTCACTTGGAGAATCGAGCCTGGGAAATTGCTGGTTCGACTTGGAAGTGCTCAATCCAATCGGTCCCCGATTCGCTCCGTGAGTTGGTCATCGGCAGATTGGCTGAGATCCCCTTGGCGGAAGTCGAACGCCGACATGAGTCCCTTTTGGAGCGGTACGACAAGATTCTCTTGGTCCGGATCGGTCAAGACAGAAAATGGGAAGTCAGCCTCCGCGAGCTCGACTGTCGCACAAGAATGTGGGGCCAAGTTCATTCCCGCTCCTTTGGGCAGGTGGAATTATTGGACAACGAACTTATTCGACTGATGTTTGATCGCGTCGCTCCGATCACGATGATCGGCAATGTCGATCGCGATGACGTCATTCTGGAACCGAAGGCCGATATGCTGCTTGAAGAGGAACGGCTCAAACGGATCGAAATTCAGGATCGTGCGGTTTCATTATCGAAACTTGCCGGAGAGGAAATGGCCGCCGATGAGGAGTTCGATGCCGCCTGGCTCAATCCATCACCTCCACGGATGCCTTGCCAGTCGGAGGCGGGTGATGCCTTTTTTCCGATCATTCGTCGTAACGATCGGAAGGGACAGTTAATGGCAGGTGGCATCATGCCTCTGGAGTGGACCTATGTGAGCGTGGTGGATAAGGATTGGCGTGGGGTGGTGGGAAAAATCGCTTCCGGCTTTGGAAACCCCCTAGGTGGACGAAGAAGTATCCGAATGCAGCGATATGCCATCGCGACACGACCGCAAAAGCCATTGACCCGATTGATTATCGCGGATAAATCCCCATCAGCGACTCCTTTGGAGGGTTACGAAGTCTACTCCAAGGACAGCGGACAAGACGGGGAAACTGTGTTCGTCGGAACGACCGATCACCGTGGCATCGTGGAGGTCGGTCCGGCCGAGTCCGGTAAGTTGCGGATTCTCTACGTCCGAAGTGGCGGAAATCTTCTGGCGCGGCTACCGATGGTCCCAGGGATGTACGAGGAGCTCTCCGCCCGGGTTCCCGACGACACGCGTCGATTGGAGGCGGAGGGATTTGTGATTGGTTGGCGTGACAAGCTGATCGATACGATCGCGATGCGGCAAGTCCTGGGGGTTCGGGTACGGAAAGAACTCAAGGAGGGGGATCTCGAGGCTGCGGATCGTTGGCTAAGCCAACTTAAAACCGGCACCACAGTCGGGGAATTGGCGTTCGAGTTTCGAGAGGCAAAGGGGTATTTCTTGCGTGATCGCGATATCGACCCTCGGATTAAGGTTCGAATTGATGAGCTATTTGAGCAGGGGCAGACGCTCGTCACACAGGATCGCAGCGCCCAGCAAGAGGCGGAATTGGTAAGGGCAATGCAAAAAGCCGCCGCGGAATTGGATCAAAAAGCGGGGCAATTCGGTTCCGACGAATAAGATTACGACGAATTACTTGCCCAGCGCGATTGCCAAATAAGTCATGATGGCTCCGCTAATCGCAGCGGCTGGCAGTCCAATAAGCAACGCGAGCATCAATTGGCGTTCTCGATTGGACTGCTCCGGCTCCCTACTTAGGGAAGGCGTGTAAGAAGGATCGCCGGTTGTTTTGCGAGCTTGAGCGATGATCTTTGTGTCTTGTTCGGCGAATAGCGAGGGGGCCGTCGACTGCGAAGTTTGGCTGATATCTTCCGGAGTCGAGATTCCGGAAGCGTTGGAACCAGGCTCGGTATCGCTCATTCGCGGTGGGTCGCCACTATAAACCGGCGGCGGAGGTTGCCACGCCGATTTCACAGGTTGACCGCCAAACTCCAATGCCCGATGGTCCGCGGCCCACGGCTCTAATCGGGCAATGACCTCGTGGGCCGAGGATATCCGCCGACTAGGATCCTTCTCCATCATCTCCGCGATGATTTCCACCAACTCCCGGTCGATCGAAGGATTGAATCGGTGTGGGTGCAATGGGGGCTCCTCACAGTGGCGCCGAGCCTTTTCCTTGACCGTCCCGCCGGGAAAGGGAACTTTTCCGGTCAGGGCATAATAGAAGGTGCAGCCCAACGAATAAATATCCCATCGCAGTGAAACATTGTGCGGGTCCCGAATTTGCTCCGGCGCTAGGTAGTCGATGGTGCCGACGATCTTCCCCAGACGCGTGCTTTCGGAATGCTCATTGGTGAAGTCCGCTAGCCCAAGATCGGAAACCTTGGCCTTACCCTCGGGGTTTACTAGGATATTGCCCGGCTTCACATCACGGTGGATTAGCTTCTTCTCGTGGGCGTACGCTAGTCCATAGGCCGCCTGGGTGATGATATTAGCGGCCTGATGTTGCGTGAGTTGCCCTTGAGCCCTGACTAACCGTCGCAGGTCGGTTCCGGGGACATATTCCGTTACCAGGAAATGGACATTGCCGTCCTGACCGGCATCGTATGCTCTCACTAGATTGGCATGGTCGAGCTGGGCCTGCATCCGAATCTCGCGAAGGAATCGACCGATCGACTCAGGCGTCGATCGCTGCTGTGGCAAGACCTTGATCGCCACCTCGCGCCCCATGATATTGTGTTCCGCCTTGAACACCTGCCCCATACCTCCCTGCCCGATCCAGTCGGTAATCACGTAGGGGCCCAGGGTCAGTTTCGTGAGACCTTTGGCGAGTTGATCCGCCTGATATTGGGTTAAATGGCCCGACGCAACCAAACTAGAAGCGATGTCTCGGTCAGTTAACTCATCAACAATGCACTCGTCGCGCAAAGTCGCGATTGTGCTCTCAAGCTGTGTTGAGCTCACGAGCCCGCTGGAAAGCGCGGATTCCTGAAATCGTCTTATTTCCGGATTCGACACGAACCTACCAAATGATAAAGTGAAAAAAGTTCTCTTATTGTAGTTTGGAAGTGAAAGGGGGAGGAGAGGGCTAATCCGAAAATTTGCGCGGACAACCAACCATTGTAGCGAAATTGATCAATAAATCGCTCTGTTATTTGAGGTAAGTAGCCCAGGTCGGCGGATTGGGAGCGGTAAACTCTAGCTTGCGTTTGGTTGTTGGATGCTCGATCTCCAGCTTTTTCGCGTGTAGGCCGATACCACCTGGAAACGGTTGGCGGCTGCCATATTTTCGATCGCCGATGATCGCGGCCCCACGGCTGGCAAGCTGTACTCGAATTTGGTGCTTTCGCCCGGTGAGGAGGCGGATCTCGAGCAAGAAAAGCTCTCCAATCTCGTGAATTTCTACAAGTTCCAATTCGGCCCGCTGGGCTCCGGATGTCTGAAGAGTGGTAGTTTTCATCCGATGGTGGACCTCATCTTTCACGACCCAATCGCTTAATTTGCCCGGTTCCAGAGCCTGGGACCGGGGGGTAATGGCCAGGTATGTCTTTGCCGGGGATCGTTCCCGGAACTGAGCACTCAGGCGGCTCGCGCACTTCGATGTTTTGGCCAGTGGCAGCACACCGGTGACCATCGCGTCCAAGCGGCTGACCACCCCCAGATAGACATTCCCGGGTTTGTGATACTTCCGCCTGAGGTATTCTTTAGCGATACTGATGGCGCTCGCCTGATCCGGCCGAACCCCCATGGTCGGCAACGGGGCAGGTTTCGAAACGACCAGCAGGTGGTTGTCCTCGTACAAAACAGGTAATCGCGGCGTCTGATTTCTGTCAGGAAGTGCGAACGGCATGAGTGATCGTGAATGACGTTGAATTTGGATGATAGGAGCGGACCATCGATGCCGAGTGTCCCGCTAATACTCGCTAGCCAATCACCTCGGCGGAAAGAACTACTGCGCGAAGCTGGCTACTCTTTCAAAGTGATTCTACCCGAAGATCACGCGGAGTCGCCTCCCCGGCCCGGCGAGTCGCCGCACGATTCGGTTCTTCGTATCGCGACCGAAAAGGCGGAAAATGTAGCGCAGCGGGTCGATCACGGATTGATAATCGCCGGTGATACCCTTGCCGAACTCGACGGAAACCCACTTGGCAAGCCGCGAGATAGAGATCATGCCAGAGAAATTCTGCATTCATTGCGAGGACGAGAACATTTTGTTTGGACCGCAATCGCCCTTTGGCTGCGACCCCAGGATCAAACGATCCGGGGCATCGACCAAACCATTGTCCGCATGTCGGATCTCGCGGATCAGGAGATTGAGTCCTATCTTGATACCGGGCTATGGAAAGGAAAGGCTGGGGCGTTCGGAATTCAAGACCGAACGGGTTGGGTCAACGTTGTGAGGGGGAGCGAAAGCAACGTGGTGGGTTTACCGTTAGAACTTCTCAGCGAGCTTCTGATACAAGTAACACACGATTGAATCAACCCTTTCGCGGTAGGATTTGGGCCACGCTTGGGATGCCTATTTCCGAAGAATTCAATAGGCGCACAAAAAAAGCCCTTGGAGGTAAGTCCAAGGGCTTTGAAAGGTAAAATAAATCCGGCGATACCTACTTTCGCACTGGTATGCACTATCATCGGCTT
>JBBDIM010000015.1:0-7939 GCA_040880405.1 Pirellulaceae bacterium
CCTTGGCCGCGCGGCCAAGGGCTTGTGGATCCCACACGAGATCCTTTGCGTTTGGATTTTTGTGAATGTTTACCCAGTGCCGCCTACTGCAAATTTTCAAAGAACCACCCCCATTATACCGGGCAGTTCGCAAAACCCCTGGGACCGCCGACGTCGTGCGTCGGCAGCACTGCCCTAGACATTAAACGGGGCGAAAAACGAACGAACGGGTGCCATGCCCACGCCCTCCAACGTGGGCATGTTTGGGCGGGAAAATTAAACTACCGGCAACTCTAATTTTCAATAAGTGAAGGCGGCTTCTGCCGCTTTTAAGGAAGAAATTTAGCCGCGGATCGGCGCGGATTAGCGCGGATATGAGAGGACGCGGCAGCAGCAGGCTTAAGAGGAAGGAATGACCACGAATTACACGAATGACACGAATGGGAGCGTTGGTTTGAGGGACTCACAATTTCTCGACCGCCACCGCTCAAGCCTAGAGAGCAGCCTGTTTCGCGGGTTGATTTTCGTGTCATTCGTGTCATTCGTGGTTGAAAAACTGGGTTGAAGGGGGGAGCCGCGGATGGGCTTGATCGCGCGCTAATCGATCCACCCGAAGCGTATTTTTGAAACGCAGAGCCGCGGAGGTCGCAGAGAGACCCAATCGCGCACGTTACGTCTCCGCGCTCTCTGCGGCGTTTCAGATTTTCTTGGAATCCGACAGACAGTGCCACCCAGCCATCGGCCAACAATCACCCTGCCGGGGTGCAATCAATGCTTAAGAATCAGCCGGACAGATGAGATTTGCCCGCGGCCTTCGTACCCCTTATATCGCTGTGATTTATACGAAAAGAACAGAAACCTTTGCTTTTGTTCATCGACAAATATAAACGGGTCGCCTAACGACTCGGGGTCGGCGTGGTAGATCGGATCAAAATCAGACACCTTGGAATGAACCAATTGGTGGATATCCTCTGGCTTCAGCACCGTTTCAAATAAGATGGTGCCCGTCGCATCGCGAACGAGTTCCCAGTCACGAAAGTCCTCTGAGTTACAGTCGAGGACAAGTCGATAAATTCCGTCGTAACGGTCGCCCGGGTCGTCGCGAATGCAGAAGAATATCTCCAACTGGTTGTTCGGAAGAAGGCAGACGCTTACCTGATCGATCCCTTGCTCGGTGGAATTGAAACGGACACCAGGATTCGGATTATTCGGATGTCCAGCGAATTGAGTGGAGGCGAGGAAGGTGGCCGCGGGTGAGATATACGCGCTCTGAATGTTGGCGGCGTCTTCACGCCCATGTTTCTCGGGTTGGGATTCCGTGATCCATGCCATGGCGGACCGGTTTGTGGGACTGGCGGTCCAGGGCGTCTGTGAGTCAGGAGCCTGGGCAAGAATTCCTCGTTGGGAAACGGAGTACCACTGTCCGCGGTGCTGAAAGGCACGCTGATAGGCTGGACCAAGCCATATGTCGCGTTTGATGCTGTCCAACTCCACCATTTGAGGACCATAACCGGGTTGCCCGCCATCAGTGGCTGGATCGTGAAAGTTTAAGCCGTTTTCACTTGTAGCAACCAGCCCATACCCTTCCCATGGCACCGGGCCGGGGTCGTCAGGCATGCGTTTATTGCCATAGTAGAGCAAAACGATCTGCTTCGCCTGGTTGTCGACTTGGACATCCGCTCCCGCAACCCTTCTACGGGAGGTCGGTGGGGCGGCGGCGCGCAGGTCGAAGACACCTCGCCGCATGTGCCCGTTGACAACCCCCCCCAGATTAAATTCATACCACGGCCCCATGAGTGATTCGGCCCACTTCATGTGAACGTTTTCACGGTGGTCGCTGCAATAGTAAAGATAGTATTCCGCTTCGGGTGCCGCTCGGTCGTCGCGAGCAATCCAGGCCGGCACTTTGATAATCGACGGAAATCTTGTATCAGGCCCCTTTCGGGCAATCACGGCACCATCTCGTACTAATTCGACTTGGTACGTTTCACTCAACGCGAGGGCCGCGGACGTGTGAATCGCAACCGTCACCAGCAGCAGTCGAAAAAGTTGGATCATCCCGTGAGTCCCTTGTTCTTAGTGCGCCTAACTTAACCCCACAAGCGAGCGTTTCCCCCGAGGCAGTCGAGCCGATGAGCAAGGTTGTGTTAGGGGGTTTTGCCCGGATATCGGCGTGGACTGTTATCGCGGAACAAGCTCGACCGCGGTGATTTGCCCCTCGCCATCGTTCCCACTGAACCGTTGGGAGACATACGAGAAGAACAGGTAGATTCGAGAATCGTCGTCCACGAAAATCGTGGAACTGCCCAATGAGACCGGGTCCGCCGTATAAATCGGGTTGAAGCCGGGATTCACCGAATTTACGGCATCCACAAACTCCTCCGGCGAAAGGATGACTTCGAATAAAACCTTGCCCGCTTCGTCCCTCGCGACCTCCCATTGCTCGAAATCCGGGGCGCTGATGTCGTACTCCAGGCGGTAAAGCGCATTGTATCGATCGTCCGGGTCCAGTCGAACATAGAAGACGATCTCTAGTCGTTCGTTGGGAAGCACGCGGCAACTAACGTGATTGATCCGTTCCTTTTGGGAAAGGATCTTCGTGCCGGGATGCGGGTTATTCGCGTGCTCGGCGAATTCATCCGAAGCGAGAAAACTCGCGGCCGGTGAAAAGTAACTTGGTTGAACGCGGGATGCGTCCTCGTGCCATAACCGATCCGGGGTCCCGTCCACTGTCCAGGCTTGGCCGAAAGGATCCGTGACATTATGCCCGAAAGGCTTCCGCGGCTCGCGAGCCTTCGACATGACCGCTCGTTTGGAAAGGGAATACCAGTGACCGCGATGCTGAAACGCGCGTTGGTACGAGGGTCCGATCCAGATGTCTCGGGTAATACCGTCGACGGTTACCGTGCGTGGCCCATGCCTTTCCTGCCCTCCGGCGGTCAGGGGGTCGTGAAAGTCCAAGCCATTCCCGCTGGTGCTCACAAAATTTTGATGAACCTGGGGCACCTGGGTGCCATCACGCGTCACCGTGGAAGGTTGGTTTTCTCCATGGTAAAACATCACAAATCGCCGGTTGGCGTGGTCCACATGGACATCGGGGGAAGCGATATGCCCGTAACTTTCTCGCGTGGGATCGGCCGTCACATCGAAGACACCTCGGCGGGAAACGCCGTTGAAACGCCCACCCACGTTGTATTCCGTCCACGGGCCGTCGATCGACTCGGCCCACTTCATCCGGATGTAGTTTCCATGATGCGTGCCGTAATAGAGATAGTAGTTCGCCTGGGGCGCGGCGCGCTGGGATGCGGCAACCCATTCCGGCACGCGGATGACACTGGGGAAACCGGTCTTTGGTCCATCCCGCGCGATGACGGCACCGCGAGCCACCAGTTGGAAGTCGTACGTCCGCTGCTGAGCCTCGGCGGATGAGGCCATCATCGCCACCCACAGCAGCACAGCCGTCAGGGATGCCTGAACCGACGGCAACGGCGACCGTACTCCGGCACTTTTGGGTTTGATTATCATCGAATTTTTCCGTGGACTGGTGATTACTGTGGCGCTGGCGCGAGTTTCCGTGGACGAGTGGTTGGTTACTGCGACGTTAGCGCAAAGTCGATGGGATCGTTCCGCCCGCTTTCGACCGTGGCCGTCAACTCCGACTTGCTGCCTCGGTAACGCTTCGGAATGCTTACCGCGGTCGGTTCGTCCGAGTCGTCCTCTTCCACGGCTTGGATAATCACTTTGTGCTCTCCGACCTTCGCGCCGTAGATGACCTTCGCGCCCCGCATATATTCGAGTTCGTAGTGACCGTTTTCATCGGTTGAGGCAATGGACATGCGACCACCCTCGTTGGGGTGGAACATCAATTCCACATTGGGCAGCGGTTTTCCGTCCAGGGAGACGGTACCTTGCACCTCACCTATGTCAGGAAGATCGCCGCTTGAGGAAAAGCAGCCGACCAAAGGAATTGCCATGAGGGCAATGAGCGGCAAAAGGTGGCTCGAAAACACCGGACCTCGGACACCTGATCGTGAGAAAAAGTTCGTTATCATTGTTAAGCAATCCATCGAGGGTGAAGTGAATCGACTGACATGGGAGCGGCGTCAAACCGCAGTGGACTTCCCGGCATTTCGCCCCGGCTCGACTTTCGGGCGGAGGAGGGGCGGCAATCAGCGGGACGCGCATCCATCGCGCGCGTCCCCTACTCGAAAAGTGAACCGAGCCCAACGGCTAGGGAAGTGATACCGGTTGGCCGTCCGCAATCGCAATGAAGCGTTCGAAGACACTATCGATCGGATCATCCGTGTTGCTCCCCGTGGGGCGATGATCGATATTCTCGGAGATGAATCGAACCGACCCGTCGAACAGGCAAACATTCACCCCGCCAGGGTGATTGCTGCTGACCGTCGTGTGCGATCGCCCCCCATTATTGATCGGACGCCTCGGAGCAAACCCCAGGGTTTGCACACACCGATGATCCTTGTCCGTGCGGCCGCAGCCGACCCAAGTGCCCGCATAAGCGGGCCCTAAGCCATGGTCTCCGGTGAACTCCCAAACTCGTTCACTAATCGCGATGGTGTTTGTGGTGCCATCCATCAGGTCTCGCATTTTGGTCTTGGAGTAGGCATAGAACCCCCCGCGGTTCGGATCACCAGCGTTGACGTGCGTATCGTCGGTGGGGGCCCTGTTGGAGCGGACGGCGGCCACATAGTTGTTCAACGACGTCTGATACAACCAGTCGCTACTCGTTTCCGGGTGCAGATCGGGGCCCGTATCCGAGGGACAGCGGTACGTGGAAATAACGGTCTGAGCCAAGTCGAAATAGGGCTGTGCCTGCGAGCCGTTGCCGCCGGGGCCCCCGGGAACGGCAACCTCGCCGACCCGCAAGCCTTCGTGTAGGGCACCCTGCTCCTTGAACGGCAGAATGTACGCCGCCCAACCCCATGCCGGGGTGCTGTTAGAGTAATCGGAATAAGGAATCCAGCCCGGTGGGAACGAGCCGAGGGTATCGTGATAGTTATGCAGTGCGAGTCCAATTTGCTTCATGTGGTTGGTGCATTGCATCCGACGCGCCGCTTCCCGCGCTTGCTGTACGGCCGGCAACAGCAATGCGACGAGCACGCCGATAATGGCAATGACGACGAGGAGCTCCACTAAAGTGAATGCGCGCCGAACGTGTGCATGGAATCGTGAACCTGACATGATGGTTTCCTTTGGTAAAACGAATTGGGGCTGAGGACCAACCGGACTAGGCCGGCCAGTGCGTGGAATCAAGATTGGGAGGAAAGTAAAGTTAAAGGACGAGACCTATTGCTCGGAGTCTTGAACGGAAGACAGTAATTTAAATTTCGGCACCTCGCTACATTGGCCGATGGCGACGCCCACTTCCAGGCGCGCGCCCCGGTGAAGGTTGTAATAAGTGACCTCGATCGTATATTTCCCCTTTTCCAAGGGAATGGAGGAGACACTGACGGTCGGACGGTGATACCCGTCATCGACAATCACGTCACGACCATCAATGCGTAAACGGACACCATCGTCTGAATTTGTCAGGAAGGAATAGATCCAAGGTTGAGAAACGAGCATCGTCGCCGTAGCTTGGATGGCAAACCCGTCGTCCAGATCGATCGGGCCTTCCGAGTCTCCGGGGAAATGGGCATCCAGCGGGAAAAGATTCTCAGAGCCTTTCCCATCCCCTCGTTCCTCGAAATCCAATGCGGTGATTCCTGACGTCGTGACATCCTCTCTCGTGGCAAAACGGCCTTCCAGGAGATCATCAGCCAGGCTCAGTTCCAGCAGGGCGATATTTTCGTCCGGCTCGACTTTCACATATCGGACCTCAAAGCCTTCAGGCGAAATAGTTGGCACCGGCAAGGGGAGGGAGTGGAGACTCCCAACCGAAAAGGAATTTCTGAGTTGTGACTCCAGATCCTCCGAAAGTGTTTCATATCGCCCATCGGGTGAGATCCGGAATCCGTTTTCCGCACGCACCAGTTGCCCCGAGCTATAAAGCTTTTCACGCAACCGAGGTTGAACTTCGATCGCGCCATCCAGCACGATCACGTCAGAGGTTCCATCCGGCCCGACAGAAACGGCGAATTCGGTGCCCATATGTAGGAAATCGGCCGCCGGCGTGTTCACCATCAAGTTCGCGGTTTCATCAGGGATATTAATGTTGATATTGCCGCGGTTGATCGTCAGCGATTGGCCGCTATTTAAGACGAATTCCGATGGCCCCAGCACTGAAATAACCCCGCCTCCAAACAAATCAATCACGACCTCGCCGGAGTGAAGCTGGTATATCCCGCGTGGAAGCAATCGATCGGTATGCCTATGGGGGCTTTCCGCGGCCCATTGGGCACTGTCGGATTTTCTCATGACGCCCGCAAAAGTTGTCGCGGCCTCCTCCGGTTTCGGAGTTGGTTGAGACGCTACAATCGCGACGGTTACCGGTTCTGGCGGAGGCGAACCGCTCAACACCATCAGGAGAAAGGCCATCAATAGAGAACAGGTCAAGCCCCAGGCCGCCCAGGCAAATTTAGGCGTGGGGGGCGGAACCGATTCTTCCACGGACAGCAAGCAGACAGCCGGTTCCGGCGACGAGGTCTCGGAGGAATCGGGCTCCGCAAAGAGCTCGATGGCTTGCCACTGAGTTGTCGCATGGAGCCCCAGATAGTCGACGAAAAAACGCTGTGCTTCCTGGCTGCTCGCCAAAATTGACGCCAACTCCGCGCGTTGGGGCTGCGTGAGCGTACCCTCCAGCACCGCTTGTAATAGAACCACGAGTTCAGGTGGAGGATCGTAGCTCATGGTGCCGCCTCCGAGATCACCTTGCGGGTGATGCAGTCCAGTAAGCGTTTGCGGATTCGATAGAGCGCCTGCGAAACGGCGGCGACGGATCGTCCTGTTTTGCGACCCACTTCATCAATGGACAACGATGCGGCGTATCGCAGTTGAAGCAGCTCGCGGCTGGGGTTGGACAAGGCTCGAAGGCAAGCCTGCAGTTGGGCCGCACGCGAATCTTGCCACAAACTCCCTTCCGCCTCTCCCGCGAGCCGGGCAAGAAGCTCGTCATCGAAAGAAAAGACCAACTTGTCTCGCGCCGCGCGTTTGCGAAACGCTAAGACTTCGTAATAGGCTACGCGGCATGCCCAAGCCGGGAAGTTTGCCACATCAGGAATCTCGTCTTGCTTTCGCCACAGGGTAAGATTCGTCTCTTGCAGGACTTCCTGCGCGTCGTCGGCATTCAGCACGAGTGAGAAAATGTAGCTGTACAACTGCCGTTGCCGCTGGGTGATCCGGCGAATGATGTCTTCTGAATCAGAGTTTCGGTCCACGGCCAACGTCCGAATGGGGAAATAGTAAAGGCGACGTCCCTTATATGCAGCCGAAGGGGCCTGAATCTAACGAAGATTTTATGTTTTTTTATGCCGCAGGCGTGAATCGTCGCAAAATCTACTTCCCCGGGATGTACCAGCAGGATTGATGCTGGGTCAGGCCGATGTGCGGGTAATACTTTTCGGCGGCGGGGGCGGAGAGGAGGATCAGCGTGGTTCGCTCTCCGGCGGCTTGGTGGGTTTGGCGGATCAGTTCGCGGCCGATGCCTTGCTTTTGGAAGTGGACGTCGACCGCTAAATCCGAGAGGTAAGTGCAGTAGGCCAGGTCGCTGATGGCCCTGGCCACGCCAACCAGGATCTCCCCTGCCCTGGCCGTGACGATGACATCGGCCCCGTAGAGCATCTGCTCGATCCGGTCGCGATCGCGGACTGGCCGCCGCTCGGCCAGCGTTGAGCGCTCCAAGAGGTCGATAAACGCCTCCCCGGAGAGGTCGGGCTCGATTTGATAGTGGATGTCGGAAGCACGGCTGGCGGGGGGCATAGAACAGCTTCTCCGGGGAGAAATGGAGGAGGCGAATGCCACCCAACATGGCAAGAAATAATGAAAGCGGCAAGTGGGACTG
>JBBDIM010000015.1:7949-8406 GCA_040880405.1 Pirellulaceae bacterium
ACTGGCCCACTTGCCGCTTCGTTCCAATCGCTCCCAGTAGAGTAGATCGTGATGTGTGGTGGCCGTTAGGGGATCAAGTAGATCGCCCCGAACACGGCGGCCGTTTGGGCTGCGGCTCCGCGGGCACTCAGCGGAACCGGCGGAACCAGGTAGGGGGCACAGTTGCCGGGTCGATAATAACCCAGGGCGTACATGCACTCGTTGGGCGGGTTCATCCCCATTTTGTAAGGCAGCAGGGCGGCACTCACAAAGAAGTGGGCTCCGGAGACCAGCGGCTGGCTCAAGGGGCCGGTCATGTGGCCGTACCGTTCCAGGGCTCGTTCTTCGAAGTAGAGCGGCTTGTGGCAAAGGGCTGAGGCGGTCCAGTTGACCTCCAGCGGGTTCCAGTTGCGGGTCGCCACGCCCAGGTCGCCCCAGGCACATTCGAACGGGGTGTTCCAGTAAGCGGAGACGAAGC
>JBBDIM010000016.1:0-8357 GCA_040880405.1 Pirellulaceae bacterium
AAGAGATCATGCTGCCGCTTTGAAGATGAAAAAAAAGGGTTAACGGCGTAGGGTGCCACTCGCGCGTTCCCATCCCCCGGGTGACCCAAGGGGTCGAGGATCCATTGAGCTAGGCCACTACACTTCCATGCTCGTTTCCGCCGGAGCAGTCGGGTCGCGGAAACGGTAGCCTACGCCGCGCACCGTTTCGATCAGATCGGCCGCGTCACCCATTTTGCGGCGGAGAGCCCTCACATGGACGTCGATCGTGCGTTCCATTACCACCGTATCCTCACCCAGTGCCGCGTCGATCAACTCGGATCGATCGAACACCCGACCTGGCTGCCGGGTCAAGGTTTCCAGCAATCGGAATTCGCTCCGCGTCAACTGTAACGGTATGCCTTTCAAGGTGACGCGATGACGGCGACGGTCGATGGTCACTCCTTGACTGCTAATCACCTCGTTTTCAGGGGCATCGGTGCCTCTGCCGCGCCGCTGGAGAGCCTTGATTCTCTCCAAAAGCACTTTCACGCTGAAGGGTTTCGCCACATAGTCATCCGCCCCCATCGAGAATCCGACCAATTGATCAGACTCTTCGGACTTGGCGGTCAGCATCAAGACCAAGACATCCTTGGTTACCGAGTCGGCCCGCAATCGTCGACATACCTCCAGGCCATCGATCACCGGGAGCATAAGATCCAAGATGATCATGTCGGGCGACTTTGCCCTGGCTTGCGTCAGCGCGTCCTGTCCGTCGAAAGCGGAATAGACCTCATGCCCTGCCTGCCGTACGTTGTACGCTAGTACTTCCGCCAAGGCCCGGTCGTCCTCGACAATCAAAATCTTCATCCGCGTCATAAGCTGGGTCCCGTCCGGGGCGTTTTCAAATACGGTTGATAAACCATTGAAGTTTGTCATGATCGACTTTAAGTATGGTGGCAATTCGCCGCAAATCGGCCGCCACCGGTTGATGTAGGGCGAGCGCCTTGAGGCAATTTTCTTCAATCCGGACTTCCCGCCGATCGACCAGTTCGTCGGCATCGATCACATCGTCCGCCAGTCGGAGGTCACGCCGCGCGAGGGCCCGGGTTGATTTCTCGACCATTTCCTCGACCAGTCCGGAAAGTGAGAGGATCTCACGATGTAACTGGTCCAAATCCTGTTGTAATGGGAGCCCCATATTGTGCCCTAACATCAAACGAACCGAATTGTCCGATCGGTCCGTAATCCACCATGTGAGAGACGCGGATATTCAACGATGTCAGATCTTAACGCAGGATTGTTAAGATTGCGTAAGGATCTGTATCGATTCGGAAGAAGATTTAGGGCAATTTTTTCGCGGCCGGCAGGGATACGTGAAATCTCGTACCCCGATCCACCTCGCTATCGACACCGACATCCCCCCCGAATGATTGAGTCAGGTGCTTGACGATTGAGAGCCCCAGACCGGTCCCTCCCATCTCGCGCGAGCGGGCCTTATCCACTCGGTAAAATCGCTCAAAGATCCGTTCCAGGGCTTGCGCGGGTATGCCGATGCCACGGTCCTCCACCGAAATCTCGACCCGTTCGTCGATTTGCCGCCAGGCGACGATGACGGCACCTCCCGCGGAGGAGTATTTGATTGCGTTGTCGATCAGATTGCCCAAGATCGTCCTGAGCCCTTCCTCATCCGCCCGAACCGCGAGCGGTAAGTCACTCGGCTGGCAGGTGAGTGAAATATCTTTCGCGATCGCTGGATCACGCTGGGCGTCCATGCATTTTTCAACAACCATCGCGACGTCGACATCGGTGATCTCGAATACCTCCTGCCCCGCTTCCATCCGCGCGATCTGGAGCATATCCAGAATCAGCTCATGCAACCGGTCGCTTTGGTCGGTGATCTGCCGAAGGAAATAATCTCGGTTCTCGACATCGTTGACCGCGCCAAGTTGGAGCGTCTCGGCGTAGGCCCGAATCGCGGCCAAGGGGGTTTTCAGTTCATGGGAGACATTAGCCACGAACTCCCGCCGCAAGTTCTCCAGACGCTGTAGATCGGTCACGTCATGTAGAACCATCACGACCCCAGGGCTGGGAGTGCCCGGCAAGCGGTTCGCTTGCAAATTCAATAGCCGACGGCTCGGTCCCACCACCTCGATCTCGGCCGAAATTGGCTCGGGGCTATCAATTGCCCGGGTGAAGGACTCGTCGAGCGATCGATTCCGCGTAACCTCCAGGAGCGGCCTTCCGACGACTTGGGCGACTCGAATATCCAAGAGGGTGCGAACCGCGTTATTCGCAAGCAACACGACCTGGTGGGCATCGACGGCCAAAACCCCTTCGACCATGCTGCCGAGGACCGTCTCTACGCGATTATTCTGATCCCGCAGTTTCGATTCCCGCGTATGTACCGCACGGCACATTTCAAGAAACTCGCGACTAAGATCGCCGATATCATCCTGGGCCATCGGCCATCCGTCCACCGCCGTGGTGCTTTGCGAGACCTGCTGGCAGGCCAAGGTCAAACGCTGTAGTGGCATACGCAGTTGTTGATCGAGCGATCGGCCAAACCTGTACCCGATCCCGATGACCAATAGCACGAATCCAGCAACTGCCCATTGGGTCCAGAATCGCGATGATTCGAGGGTTATCCGCGAAGACCCTACCCGGACGTACCCGATGGTAGCCGCTTCCCGAGTCACCGGAACGGCCACGAACCACTGCATGTCGCCGCTATTCTCTTCACGTAGCTGCGTGACGCCACGACCCTCAGATGCCGCCTGCTGGAATTCCGGATCCATGAGCGGATTGCTCATCCGACGCGGGTTTTGTTGCGAGTCCGCGAGAACTCGGCCATCCTCGTTCACCATTGTGATGTGCGTGTTCGTCGCGTGGGCTCGCGCTTCCACGAGTTCTTGAAGGCGGTTCTCGGCGGATGATTCTTGTAGAAACTCCGCCAAATCGTGTCCCACTAGATTGGCGATCGCGGACAGTCGATCTAAGGTTGCCTGACGCTCGATACCGGCCTGATTGCCACGGGCGATCAAAATTAAACCGATGCCCCCCAAGATCGCGAGCCCTGCGAAGGCTGCGAATACCCGTCTGCCAAATGGTAGTCGAATCATCTTCGCCGGGTCGATTCAGGATTAGGGTGCAAGGTGATTAATCGAGTCAAAAGCAACCAGTGAGATGCCTGCCGCCCGATCTTGCGTTCTCGTCGATTCGAATCAATGAACGACATAGTCCGCACGAGCCAAGTGATGATATTGAAGGTTATCTTACTTGCGCGCCGCGGCTTTTGGCGAGAGGGTGACAGCACCGACCGGTTCTGCGGTCGAGGCAATCAATCCTTGTGCATCAACGCGAAGAGGTGACTCCCAGACGGGAATCACCTCTTCTATCTTCATTCAAATTTAACGTGAACTACGCCACCTGTTAGTAGGCCAGGGTCCGGCCAGGTTCGGGCAACACGTAGGGAGACTGCTCGGCCTGTCGTTTGACTCCTTCGGGATCTGGCTTGACCGGCGGTTCGTCATCCATGCTGGCCAGCTTGTCGAAGTCGGCCAGGGCAGGGGAGGAGTTGAGGGCCTCTTCGAACTCCAGAATCCTGCCACCCTTTTCGGTTTTACCGCCGGAGTAAGTGGCGATCCGTCCAAAAATGGCGGACATTGTGCTCAAGGCACCGTAGTCACCTTCGTTGGGACGTTCTCCCTTGCGGAGCGCCGCGAACAGGTCGTGGTGCTCCTCTTGGTGTCCATCGCCGCCGCCGGAACCGTAGCTCCACTCCAGCTCACCCTTGGCGTTATAGATCTTAGATCCGCTGATATCGCAGTAACCCTTGGAACCATGAGCATGCTCTCCGACGTGGCTCCACGAGCCCTCGTTGTGACGGCAGCAACTCAGCAGCTTGGTCCCGTTCTCATAGGTGAATTCGATCATGTGCTGGTCGAAAATTTCGCCATGATCCTTACCCTTACGGTACTGCCGACCACCCTGTCCCTGCGCGTACTTGGGATACCCATCCATCAACCAGTTGATGACGTCAATATTGTGGATGTGCTGCTCCACGATGTGATCGCCCGAGAGCCAGTTGAAGTAATACCAGTTCCGCATTTGGTATTCCATTTCAGACTGCGAAGCGGATCGTTCACGAGTCCAAACTCCCCCGGAATTCCAGTAGCACCGGCAGAAGATAATGTCGCCGATCATGCCGTCCTTAAGGCGATTGATCGTTTCGATGTACCGTTTCTCGTGGTGACGCTGCAAGCCGACAGCCACGGCTAGATTCTTCTCTTTGGCCTTCTTATTGGCTTCCAGCACGCGGCGAACACCCGGGGCATCGCTCGCAACCGGCTTTTCCATGAAGACATGCTTGCCGGCATCGACAGCCGCTTCAAAATGCTGCGGACGGAATCCGGGAGAGGTCGCCAGAATCACCAAGTCGATGTCGGAATCCAACACCCGCTTATAGTTATCGAAGCCAATAAACTGCCGATCCTTCGGTACATCGACACTTTCGCTATGGCGACTGGAAATTGAGCGGAGGCTTGAGGTCAGGCGATCCTGGAAGACATCCCCCATCGCCTTGATCTGCGTGCTGCCTTCGGTGTTCATCGCTTGAATGGCAGCGCCGGTACCCCGGCCGCCACAGCCCACCAAGCCGATTTTGATCTGGTCGCTTCCGAAAGCATGAGCGCTGCGAGCCAGGCTGAGACTTCCGGCGATCGCGCCACCTGCGACCAGTAAAGAGGAACTTGTTTTGATGAAGTCACGGCGGGAGTGCGTCGGCTGTTTGTCACCAGCGGGAGGCGTGGGTGTCGTCATGGGCGAAATCTCTGCTGAAAGGTGGATAATTTTAGAAGGCGGGATGGGACATGCTTGCGCGGAACCCCTAGTGTCACATTCAGCTTAACATGCCCCAGGGTGGTATGCAATGTTCACACCCCAAGAGGTGATTAAGGGAATCTCCCTTCCCGTTGTTTACTCTGAGCGGCTTTTTCGGGCTGTCATTGTGGGTAGAACGATATATCACCCCATTGGGATTTATACGTCCAGGCTGTTTTGGATCTCTTCTCCCTAGGCGGCGATTGATCCGCAACTAACGTGATTCCACAGTTTCCTCGTTCTCGGAGGACGGTGGGAGTAGGGGACGGATGATCGCGGTATCGATTTCTACGCTCAGTAGTCTTCCGCTTCGCTCAACGAGCAACTCGATCGGGGCGTCGAATCGGGTGACCATCCCCCGGAAGTGGTCGGAATCGGTAATCGCAAGGCCACCTATCTCGTAAACCCGATCCAGAGGCACCAGCCCAGACATTGCCGCCAAAGACCCAGGCGTGACCCGATCGAGAACCACGCTCCCCGGTTCCGCCTCGTCAGTCTTCCAGCCGATTCCCAAAGGTAACGGCTCTAGGTCGAGCGTCACCTGAACCACCCGCGGACCTGCCGCTTCATCATCACCAACCTTTGGGGCGACCGTGATTTCAACTTCTCGCGGAGCCGCCTGGACCTGGGCTAGGAATGGTTCTACTCGCTCGATCGGGAGGCCGGCGAAGTGGGTCACCACGTGTCCCACCTTCAAACCGGCTCGATCGGCAGGAGAATCCGGTGCGACACCACTCACACGAATCCCTCCCTCTGGCAACGCCATTCGCTCTAACCGGATTCCAAGGCGGGACCGTGGCGTTTTGTCTGGGATCTCGAATCGATTCCGGTCGAGACTCAGTTCCTGGCGGCTGCGATTGCGGAATGAACGGCGAAGCTCACCCGTGGAAGCACTGGCGGTTAAGCTGAGTAGTAGCTCAGTAACAGTAAGTGTGCCAGGGAAGTTGATCAAATGCGGGTCGTCACCGGGGCGATGGTAGTCGTCATGCAATCCGGTGTGAATCATTAAGGCCGGGATCGATTTCTCG
The DNA here is from genome assembly GCA_040880405.1 of Pirellulaceae bacterium. GTDB lineage: Bacteria > Planctomycetota > Planctomycetia > Pirellulales > Pirellulaceae > JBBDIM01. Next base: position 5,868 of record JBBDIM010000016.1, read on the forward strand.
AAAAATGGATGGTGGTCGCTGTTCTCCTTCATCTCCCACAAAAAGTCGAGTTGTAGGTCACTTCCCTCGTTGGCCCGGGCAACCCACTGCCGCAGATCTTGCTGGGTCCGCGTTCCATAGATCTCAACACGGCGATTCCGCAGGTGTCCGACCATGTCCGCGTTGACGCAGAGCCCGATTCGCTTGATATTAAGCGTCGGTTGGTCGAGCCAGTGCTTTGAACCCAAAAGCCCCTTTTCCTCGGCATCCCAAAACGCGAACAAAATGGAGTGTCTTGGCCGCCACCCGGTGTTTGAGATGACTTTGATAATCTCTAGCAGCGCTGCCGTGCCGCTGGCGTTGTCGTCCGCTCCATTATGAATCCGGCCGATCGGCCCAAAGCTATTATTCGCGTTACCATAGCCGACATGATCGTAGTGGGCTGAAAGCACCACAATCGGCCCCGCCGCCGGATCCTCGCTACCAGGCAAGATCCCCAGGATATTGCGGTAGCCACTTCGGAACTCCTGAAAAAACGTACCCTGTTCCCCCGCTGGCTGAAGTGGGCTTTTGGCAAGGAGCTGCTCGATATAGTTCCCTGAGGCCCGACCACCTCGTGAACCCGCTTCTCGGCCCTCGAAACTGTCATCGGCCAAAACGTCGATATGCCGTTTGATCCGCTCTTCCGACAATTTCTCTACCAGGGCCGAGAGAGATATCCGGGCCGAGTCTGTCGATTCCAGACGGGGCGATTCGCTTTGTGGAAGTTCAGTGGGACTTGCGGGCCGCTCCTCGGACCAAGCCGATAATACCGAGAAACACCAAAGTACCAAAGCGGCCAACCCGAATCCTACCCGCGGCATCGTTTCTTCCCCCAAGCGTTTCGAAATGGTTCGTCACATCTTCGCATGCCCCGGCCGCCTGATCAGTGGTTGCCATCGGCCTTTGCAGATTACCAACTTATCCACTTTCTTGCCCGCTAACTTTTTGACCACATACCCATGTTATCCATCCATTACAAACGGCATTCTCTCCCCTCTATGGTCTCGTTATCCGCTTGCTCCTTCCCGTTGTTCGACCCCGACGGCTACCATGCCTACTATACAACCGCCCCAACCCGAACCTGAAACGCCTTTCCCCTGTCCAAAATCGCATGGAGTCCCCGTTGAGTGAACCGATGTTCCAGTGTAGACTCATGACTTCCGACCCAGGAGAGATGGCAGAGTGGTCGAATGCGCCGGTTTGCTAAACCGGTGAACGGGTCAAACCGTTCCACGGGTTCGAATCCCGTTCTCTCCGCTTGAAGATCTTTGCTGCTCTGTAAGTTGCTTGGCAGTAACGGTTTAGGTTGATTGCAAAAACGACGTCCTGGGAACTGTACCAATCATTGGGACAATCAATGCCCCCAATCGGCTTCTCGAACGACCGGTGAGTCCACCGGTCGTTGAGTTCTGTTGCATCATGCCCCCGCGGGGCTTGTTGGCCGTCGATTCCTCGCATCGGGCCTTCCACTACGAGATCAAAAAACTATTCCTGGATCGCTGAGGAACCCTTGTCCTCGCCCACGTCCAGGAATGACAACGTTCGCATCCGCCGCACCGCGTCTTCGCTGCGGAGGTGACGGTAATGTTCCACCATCTTCGACTCGGCATGCCCTAGCCAATCGCGGATCTCCGCCTCAGCGGCCCCACCCAAAAAAGCTTGGCTACAGAAGTAATGCCGAAAGCTGTGGAGTCGCCCTTCGGCAAAACCGATCTCCCCGGCCGGGGTCGGGAACTGTGGCGTGAGCGGCTCGATTACCTTCTCAATAAAATCGTGAAGGACATTGCGAGACCGCAAGCGGCCGCCCCGCGCCGCGTGCAGTACAAATCCATCCCGGTGCCGAGGCATCGCTTGCAATAACTCTTCAACCTGAAGATGCATCGGGAGGCTTCGCGATCGCTTTCCCTTGGTGGTCCTGGCCGAACCAGCCTTGGTCTTGGCGCGGCTCGAACGCTCGTCAGCAATTCGAATCGTCTGCGATTGGAAGTGGATGTCCTCCCAGCGGAGGTCGACCAGCTCCGAAATCCGCAAACCGGTGTGGGCCAACATGACGATCACGTCTCCCAACCAATTCAGACCCTGGGCCCTACGGCAATAGACGACCATCGTCGTGACCTGCTCCCGGGTGTAGCAGTAGGTATCCGTGCCCTGAGGTTTGGATAGCTTCAGCCGTACGCGAGCCGACTCAGGGAGCAACTCCTCCTCGATCAACCACCGGTTCACGCTCATCACCGCCCGCATTTCAAAATGAACGGTCCGGGCCGCGGCCCGTTCATTTCTCTCGCGAGTTTGTCCATACTTCCGCAAGTTTGCTTTACCTAATTCGTTCCAGTAGGTGATTTTTTCCTCGCGGCAAAATTTCACATGGTGCGTTTTCACCGCGCGATACCGTTTGATCGTCGCTGAGGAAACACCACCCACCGCTTTGAAGCTAGCACGCCCTTTAGGAATTGGCCCGTTGGTTCAGTA
>JBBDIM010000017.1:0-8315 GCA_040880405.1 Pirellulaceae bacterium
TTCATCACGTTGTTCCTGCTGTTCATCCGCTTCATGCCGATCGTGGCGATGGCTGAAGTGAAGTCGATCATGCCGCACGACGACCACCACCCGGAACAACACTCCTAGGATAGAAACGCCCCTATGGGGGCGAGCAGACGGCAACCGCAATGGCTCGCAAAGTCAACAACACGAACGATCAACCGCTGGGACTTTTGGCCCAGTTCGACGATCCACACGCCTTGCTCGCGGCGGCCGAAAAGGTCCGCGACGCGGGCTACACCAAGACCGACGCTTATGTGCCGTTCCCGGTGCATGGCATCGACGAGGCCCTGGGAATTAAAGCGACCATCCTGCCTTGGATCGTCCTCACCCTCGGCGTGATCGGCGGTGTCGGCGGCTTGGCGATGCAGTACTGGATGAACGCAGTCGACTATCCCTATTTGATCTCAGGGAAGCCGCTGTTCAGCCTGCCGGCCAATATTCCGGTCACCTTTGAACTGATCATTTTGCTGTCGGCTTTCGGCGTGTTTTTGGGGATGCTGGGGTTGAACAAGCTGCCGCTGTTCTCCAACCCGCTGTTTCGGATTCCGCAATTTGCCCGCGCGACCGACGATAAGTTTTTCCTGGGCATCTCGGCGGACGATCCCAAGTACCAACTGACGAAGGTTCGGGCCCTGTTCGATACGTTTGGGCCGAGTGAAATCATCGAGATTCCGGCCGATCCGAGCCCCGCGGCCTTGCCCCGGTTTGTGTGGGTGACCGGCGTCTGCATCGCCACGCTGATGTTGGTCCCGCCGGTCGTGATTTGGAAGGCCCAGAACAGCACGAGCAGCCAGCCACGGATTCGCTTGGTTCAGGACATGTTCACCCAGTGGAAGAACAAGTCGCAGACAACCAGCACGGTATTCGCCGATGGCCGGGCCTCACGTCCGCGGATTTCCGGCACGGTGGCTCGGGGGGAGATGCTTGATTCGAACTTGCTGACCGGGATTCGACCTCTCGCGGAAGCGGTAGCGCAAGTCGCGTTGATCGCGGAAGAGGAAGAGACCGAGCCCGCGGACGCCAATGAAGCGGAACAACCGGCCGAGCCGATGCCCGCCGATCCGATGGCGGGCGAAGACGGTGTACAACCAGTCACGGAAGAGGACGAGCCAGATTGGCTGGTGGAAGTTCCCGTGAAAGTTTCCAAGTCGGCGATGCTTCGCGGACAACAGCAATACAACGTCTACTGTGCGGTCTGTCACGGACTGGCTGGTGATGGGGACGGGATGGTTTCTCGTCGGGCGATGGAGCTTCAGCAGCCGACCTGGGTGCAGCCGACGCCGATTCACGCGGAACATGTCGTCGAGCAGCCGGCTGGCAAATTGTACAACACCATCACGCATGGTATCCGCAAGATGAAGGGCTACGGTTCGCAGATTTCCCCCGAAGACCGGTGGGCGATCGTGATGTACCTGCGGGCCTTGCAGAAGATGCGGAGCGGTTCGCTGGAAGAGGTCCCGGCGGAAATTGGCAACACCTTGAAGAGTCAAGCGAATTAACCATGGGTCACCACAACACAGCGCCGATCACGGTCAATAACGACGAGACGATCCGTCTGGGCCAACCCGCGCAGATGCTGCGGATGATTTTCTTGGCGGTCGGTTTGGTTGGTGTGCTGTTAGGCGCGCTGCTGGGGATGCTGGAAGGGGACGCCTTTGCGCGGTTCTTCCACTCCTACCTGATCAGCTTTTGCTTCTTCGTGAGCCTGTCGCTCGGTGGCCTGTTTTTCGTCGCCCTGCAACACTTGGTGCGGGCCGGGTGGAGTGTCACCGTGCGGCGGATTTCCGAGATCACCGCCGCGGCCCTGGTCCCGATGGCGATTTTGTTCCTCCCGATTTTGGGCCCGATGCTGATGGGTACCGAAGCCGCCAGCTCACTGTATGTCTGGAACAGCGCGGAGAAGGTCGCCACCGACGAATTGGTTGCCCACAAGGCCCCCTATTTGAACGCCGGGTTCTTCGCGATCCGGGCGATCTTCTACTTTTTGGTGTGGGGAGTCGCAGCGCGATTTTTCCTTCGCAACTCGCTTGCCCAGGATCAAACGGGTGACGCGGCCCGGACCCTGAAGATGCAGGAGCTGAGCCCAATTACGCTGATTTTGTTTGCCCTGACGGTGACGTTCGCGTCGTTCGACTGGCTGATGTCACTCAACCCGCACTGGTTTAGCACGATTTTCGGCGTCTACTTTTTCGCCGGGTCGATCGTCTCGTTCTTCGCGATGTTGGCGGTGGTGGCGGTGCTACTGCAGCACTTCGGCAAGCTGAGTGACGTGATCACCACCGACCATTACCACGACCTGGGCAAGTACCTGTTCGGGTTCACGATGTTCTGGGCTTACATCGCGTTTAGCCAGTACCTGCTCATTTGGTATGGGAACATTCCGGAAGAGACCGAGTGGTTTTTGGTGCGGCAGAACAACGGCTGGGAGTATATCGCCCTGGTGCTGATCTTCGGGCACTTCATCCTACCGTTCCTCGGATTGATGTCGCGGCATGTCCGGCGGCGGAAGCTGCTGTTGGCGGCGTGGGGTGTTTGGATTTTGGTGATGCACTGGATCGATATTTACTGGTTGGTTATGCCGCAAGTTTCGCCGGAAGGGCTCACATTCGGTCTGATCGACCTGTGTTGCCTGCTCGGGATTGGCGGTTTTTATATTAGCAACTTGATTTGGATTGCCGCCGACCGGCCGTTGGTGCCGGTGCAAGATCCTTGGTTGTCCGAATCTTTGGCCTTTAAACAAGTTTAGGAGATGGTCCCATGGTGGCTGTTGCTCCCCAAGAAAAAGTTCTCGATCGACGTGAGACCCTGGTCCCTTCCGAGCACATCGGACAAGGATCGCCGGATCACGCGGGGCCGTCGTACGACGACCTGAACACGCCAATGATCGCCCTGGTCGGTTTCGTCAGCGCGATTGTCACCTTCGTCTGCATCTTTGGCCTCCAGGCCGCTTACCTGCAATACGACCGGGGCCTGCAACAGGCCAAGGTGGTCGATATCCGCCTGGAGCAGGTCGAAAGCGCCATCGATAGCCAAAAGTCGCAACTGGCCAGCTACGGCTGGGTCAACCGTGAAGAAGGCATTGTGAAGATGCCGATCGACCGGGCGATGGATGTCGTCGTCAACGAAGCCTCGCAAACCAACTAACGGTCCGTGTGAAAAAGGGGTCAGGAACCTTTTTGGCTACCCTTCACCGTAGTCCTACCTCGCGCGTGTGGAAAAAAGGGTCCTGACCCCTTTTTCACACCCAATGCATTTTCCTATGCCGACCCGAAATCCAATAACGCCGACGATCCTCACGCTGATTGGCCTCTTGGCCTGTCCGCTGGTAGCGCTTGCCGTGCCGGGCGAGGATCCAAAGGAACTGCAAGGTTTAGACGTCCAGGAACATCTGAACGACCCGCTCCCGTTGGATTTGACGTTCACCAACGATGGTGGCCAGTCCGTTCGCTTGGGAGATTACTTCGAATCGGACAAACCGGTCATTTTGTCGCTCAACTACTCGAACTGCCCGATGCTTTGTCGGTTGCAGCTCAACGGATTGGTCGAAGCCCTCAAGGAAATCCAACTCACCGCCGGTCAGGACTACCAAGTTGTCTCGATCAGCATCGACCCGTTGGAACCCGCCTCCCGGGCCCAAGAGACCAAAGAGAAGTACCTGCGAATGTACGACCGAGCGGGCAGTGGCGATGGCTGGAATTTTTTAGTTGGTCGGAAAGATGCGATTGATACCGTCGCCCAGGCGACTGGCTTTCAGTATCGCTACCTTTCGGATCGTAAAGAGTACGTCCACCCGGCGGTTTTCATGTTGTGCTCGCCACGTGGCCGAATCTCGCGTTATGTGTATGGAGTCACCTTCGATCCAGCCACGCTTCGCCTTTCCCTAGTGGAAGCGAGTGAAGGCAAAGTGGGCACCACCCTCGATCGCTTCCTGCTGTTCTGTTTCCAACACGATGAAACGACCGGGCGGTACGGCCCCATGGCGAGAAATCAAATGAAGGTCGGGGGCGGGATCACGGTCGCCCTGCTGCTGCTTGGTTTGATCCCCTATTGGCTTCGAACCCGCAAACCGAAGGCAGCCCGTCAGGCCGAAGAGTCGGCGCACGACCTCGCCGGTCCATTTACCCATTCCACACATTAGTCGATCCATGTTGAATCTTGTAGCTACTCAAATGATGACGCTGCTGGCGGAGTCAGGCGGTTCGCTCTTCTTTCCGGAAGCGAACTCGACCGTCGCCGGCACGGTCGATAACCTGTTCGACCTGATCTTCTGGATCTCGGCGTTCTTCTTTGTGTTGATCGTCGCGGTGATGGCGTGGTTTGTCTTCAAATACCATCGCCGCCCCGGTCACACCGAGCAGCCTTCCGCCTCGCATAACAATGCGTTGGAAATCACCTGGAGCATCGTTCCCGGCCTCATCCTGTTGGTGATTTTCTGGCAGGGATTCACGGGCTACATGAACATCCGTCAGGCACCCGATGATGCCTACGAGATTCAAGTTTTGGGCGAAACCTGGAACTGGAGCTTCACCTATCCCAACGGTCATATCGACAACAATTTGCACATCCCCGTCGATCGTCCCGTCCGCTTGGTCATGCAATCCAAAGACGTGATCCACAGCATGTTCATCCCTGCGTTTCGCACCAAGATGGATGTGGTTCCGGGGCGATACACAGAGATGTGGTTTCAAGCCCAACGTCCGACAGGGGAAGGGATTGACCTGACTGGACATCAACCACACGACCTATTTTGTGCCGAGTATTGCGGAGATGGACACTCCACGATGAACAAAAAAGTCTACGTCCATCCGCCGGGAGAGTTTGAGGCCTGGCTGGTCGATGCGGGCAATCTACTGGAGAAATATCCCCCCGCTGAAGCGGGCGAAAAATTGTTCGCCAGCCGCGGTTGTAAACAGTGCCACGCCGTGGTCGAAGCGGATCTTGGCCGCACGATGAATGGCCCTCCGTTGTTGTCGGGGGGACTGGCTCAACCGCGAGGCGGGTTTGGAACCGCCCAACAGGTTAGCAGTGGACGTGGGGCCGCTCCGGAAACGATCACCATCGACGAGAACTATATTCGCGAGTCGATCCGGGCTCCCAACGCTAAGGTCCGCGTGGGTTTTAAGGCGGTCATGCCGGTGTTCGGCAGCGAACGGCTTTCCGATGAAGAGATCACCGCGATCATTGCGTACATCAAAAGTTTGAAGTAGGAACAACGATGGCGACCACCACCACCCGCGACGCGTTTTCCGCGGCGGATGAACCTCACCACCTGGGTGAGCATTACCTGAACTGCTCGCACGGCATCGGCTCCTGGATCTTCACGCTGGACCATAAACGGATCGGTGTGATGTACCTGGTCTCGGTCTTCGCGTCCTTTTTCCTGGGGGGCATCTTCGCGCTGATTCTGCGATTGGAGCTGTTCTTCCCGGAGCAGTGGTTTTTGTCCGAGCGGGACTATAACCACATGTTCACGCTGCATGGCGCGGTGATGACCTTTCTGTTCATCATCCCCAGCATCCCGGCGGCCATGGGCAACTTTATATTGCCGATCATGCTGGGGCAGAAAGATGTCGCCTTTCCTCGCATGAACCTGGCGAGTTATTACTTGTGGGTGTTCGGAGCGGTGTTTTTTCTGGTCGCCTTGCTGACCAGTGGGCTGGATACCGGTTGGACATTTTACACGCCTTACAGTAGCACGACCTCGGAGTCGTCCGTCATCGCGGCGACCATGGGCGCCTTCATTCTCGGCTTTAGCTCGATTTTCACCGGGCTGAACTTCATTGTGACCATCAACACGATGCGTCCCCCGGGAATGACCTGGTTCAAAATGCCGCTGTTTTTGTGGTCGTTGTACGCCACGTCCATCATTCAGGTTTTGGCCACCCCGGTTCTCGGGATCACGCTGCTCCTGTTGATCGCGGAACGCACGCTGGGAATCGGGATTTTCGATCCGGAAAATGGGGGCGACCCGGTGCTGTTCCAGCACTTCTTCTGGTTCTACTCGCACCCGGCCGTGTACATCATGATTTTGCCGGCGATGGGTATCATCAGCGAAATCATGTCGGTGTTCAGCCGCAAGCCGATCTTCGGATATCGGTTTATCGCCTACAGTTCGATCGCGATCGCGCTGCTTAGCTTTTTGGTTTGGGGTCACCATATGTTTGTCAGCGGCCAGTCCGCTATGTCGGCGGTGATCTTTAGCGGGTTGACGTTCAGTGTCTCGATCCCTTCGGCCATCAAGGTGTTCAACTGGCTGGCGACGATGTACAAGGGGAACATCAGCTTGAACACCCCCATGTGCTACGCTCTTTCGTTCCTGTTCCTGTTCGCGATCGGCGGGCTGACCGGGCTGTTCCTGGGAGCGCTGGCCGTCGATGTTCACCTGCACGATACTTACTTTATCGTGGCCCACTTCCATTATGTGATGATGGGCGGCACGTTGATCGCCTTTGTCGGTGGACTGCACTACTGGTGGCCGAAAATGTTCGGCGTGATGTACAACGAGACGTATGCGCGGTTGTGCTGCCTGTTGGTGTTCATCGGGTTCAACCTGACCTTCTTCCCCCAGTTCGTGATGGGGCTGCGTGGGATGCCGCGAAGGTATGCCCGGTATGTACCGGAGTATGAGATCTTCCACCAGATCTCGACGGTCGGGGCGTTAATCCTAGGGTTCGCAATGGTTGGGGTTGTCATTGTGTTGATCTACTCGCTCTTCCGAGGCCGGAAGGCCCCGGATAACCCCTGGGGCGCGGCGACGCTGGAATGGCAATGCACCAGCCCGCCACCGCACCATAACTTCGAGCAGGTACCGCACGCGGGTCCTCCGTACGACCTGAAGGCGTTCAAATACGACAGCAGCATTGGCGGCTATGTCCCGGACCCCAAAGCCCGTCGAGCCGGGGCGACGGACCACTAAGTCCTAAGTCCCAAAGGGACGTTTAACGACAGCCCAGGACGAAGTCCTGGGTTCAGGTTTTCACGATAATTCATGAGTCCTGAAGGGACGATTCAAACAGGAAGCGACGATTGAAACGTCCCTTCAGGACTTTCGTTTTTATGCTGACGGATGACCCAGGACTTCGTCCTGGGCTATCGTGAGACGCCCCGTTGGGGCTAAGAATTTAATGCTGTGGACCTCCCGTCCCACCCGCTAAAAATACATAACCGAGACCCGTAGGATACTAGGCCCAAAATGACCGCCGCGACACCCACAGCGGAAGAGCAACACCACGCAGCGGGTGATGCCCATCACGATCATCCGCCGTTCCTAGCGCACCACTTCGAAACGCCGCAGCAGCAGTTCGACTCGGGCAAGCTGGGAATGTGGTTGTTCCTGGTGACGGAGATCTTGTTTTTTAGCGGACTATTTGTCGCGTACATCATCTACCGGACCAACCACCCGGAGATCTTTAAATACGCGCACCATTACCTCGATTGGAAGATGGGGGCGATCAACACCGGGGTGTTGATTCTCAGTAGTTTGACCATGGCCTGGGCGGTGCGCGCGGCGCAGCTCAACCAAAAGAAACTGCTGGTGTGGATGCTGTCCGCCACGTTGGCCTTCGCCGGGATGTTTTTGGTGATTAAGTATTTCGAGTACGCGGCGAAGTTCGAACATGGCCTCTACCCCGGCCGCTACAACGTGTACTATCCAATCGAACCAGGAGCGGTGAGCGCCGCGGCGGTCGAAACAGCGGACGAAGATCCGGAAGCGGCCTTGGAAGATTACAAGAAGGTGGAAGATCTTCCTGCCGAGCAGCAGCTCGCAGGGCACGATGAGCTTGACGATCATCATCACGGCCCAACCGGCGACGCCCCGGTCAACACCCACATCTTCTTCGGCATCTACTTCATGATGACCGGGCTGCACGGGGTGCATATCGTGGGGGGGATGATTGCGATCGGCTGGTTACTGTTCCGCAGCGTGCGGGGCGACTTTAGCAGCATGTACTTCGGCCCGGTCGATTATGTCGGGTTGTACTGGCACTTGGTCGACTTGATTTGGATTTATCTGTTCCCGCTGTTGTACCTCATTCACTAAACGACCCATTTGGGCGATACCGATGTCACACACCGAACACGCACCGCACCCGCACCAGGCGGACGCCGAATATGTCCCTTTGCACGCCGATCACGATCATGGCATGGGGCACGTGATGCCGATTCCCATCTTGCTGGGAACTTTCGCCGCGTTGATTGTACTGACGATCGTGACTGTCTGGAGCTCGCAGTTCGACCTGGGCAAGGCGGACCTGTGGGTGGCCATGGCGATCGCGACCATCAAGGCAACC
>JBBDIM010000018.1:0-8292 GCA_040880405.1 Pirellulaceae bacterium
CCGCGGAAGAGCTGGGCAAGTCGTTTTGAATTGGCTGGGAGGGTGTGATGGAAGACGCAGAATCGACCCGGCCGGAGGATGTGCCTGAGGAGGAACGCGCGCTGCTGAGGCATCCGGTCTGGGGCCGGGTAGCGTTTTATGCGGCTTCGGCGGTGGTCATCGGTGTTTTGGTTCTTCTTTTGATTCCGAGCCAGGGGGCGCGCAAGGCGGCGCGGCGGGCACATATTCAATACCAACTGAAGCAAATTGGAATTGCGCTGCTCAACTATGAAGCGGATTACGGACAATTTCCACCGGCCACCATTGCAGACGAAGAGGGTCGCCCGATGCACTCTTGGCGAGTGCTGATTTTGCCCTATTTGGAACATACCGACCTTCACGCCGAGTACGATTTCGACCAACCATGGGACCACCCTCTCAACCTACCGCTGCTTGAGAAAACGCCGGGGGTTTACGAGTCTCCCTGGACTTCGAAAGATGATCCGCCGGGACTCACGCCCTGTGTGGCGTTTTCGGCCGTGGGCACCGTGCTGGGAACGACCGAAGGCGCCAAACGGGCCGACATCTCCCAAGACTTGAGTGAGATCCCGGTGGTGGTCGGCAACTTTCAACAGCCAATCCCCTGGACTCAGCCGACCGACATTTCACCCCGGCAATGGGTGGCACTGCATGGCTGGATGGTGGACAATGAGAAGTATCCCAGCGTGACGATTCAGGCCGATGGCTCGGTTCGGGCCGTCGACCTGCGGGAACCTCCGGAAGACTTGGCAGGGCGAAGCGTCATCAAGCGACGTTCTAGCGGCGTGCCGTAGTTGTCTCACTATTTTGTAGGAGCTCAATCGATGTCCAACGAGGCCTCTTCACAGACGGTCGACTTCGATGAACAGCGGCGGAACCAGCGTCAACTCAGGCTGCTTGCCTGGCTGGCGGGCGGGTTTGTGGGAATGATCGTCCTGGGGGTGGTCTTCGTGTTTGTGTTCGTCCCCCGGATTCTCGAAGCCCGGCTCAACGCCTCGGCGGCGAATCTGAAGCAGATCGGTCTTGGCCTGCATAACTATCATGATACCTATCAGGTATTTCCATGGGCCTACCGCCTGGAAGCAGACGGGACACCGGTCCACTCTTGGCGGGTCGCCTTGCTGCCGCATATCGGTGAAGAGGAACTGTACAAAGAGTACGATCAAAACAAGCCATGGGACCACCCGGACAATTTGAAACTGCTAGAGCGGATGCCCAAGGCCTACGCCTCCCCCTTTGCCAAAAGCGCGGCGGTGCGAGGGGAGACGCCTTATATGGCGATCGCGGGGGATGACACGGTGTTGAAAACCTCAAGCCGACCGTCGGGATTTAGAGACGTTTATAAGGGATTGATTCATGTGGCCACGCACATCGAGAACCATGACCACACCGTCCCCTGGACCAAGCCGGAGGATGTCTCGCCGGAGTGGATTGTGGCGAATCATGAGAAGCTGAAACAAAACATCTATGGTGGGTACTTGGTTCTGACGGCCGACGCAGCTATCCGGTTCGCCCCGGCCGATCTCCCGTCGGAGGAATTGGAGAAGACGCTTTACCTTTCCGGCCACGAGGGCTTGGAGTTGCCGATCGTGGAAACGGAAACAGAAAGTGAAAAACCTAAGGTTTGGAGCTACGGGTCGAGATGACATCGAAGTCTGACCCGCCGAACCTTTCGCTCCAGTCGCAAGTCGTCCAGGAACCGAAGCAAAGTAATATCTTGTGGTGGGTTTCGCTGGAAGTCTTGGGGTTGATCTTTCTGTTCGCTTTGATTCCCCATACGACGATTCATCCGGAGCGGAGTCCGCGAACGGTTTCGGCGAACAATTTGAAGCAAATCGCCTTGGCCTTACGAACCTATGCCGACGTTTTATAAATCGGCGAGAAGACGGCAGGGTTAAACCCTGCCGCTCGGGGTGGGCAAAACGAGCGGCGGGGTTTATCCCCGCCGTGTGCCACTCGCGGCCCCTTCGATCCCTCACTTCAAAACCTCCAGCACCGCCACGCCCATCCGCGAGACGGCGGTTGGTTGGCGATCGAGGTAGACCGAGGTGGCGAGGATCGTTTCTTTCGCTAGGTCGCGGTAGGTGGTGGCTTTGTCGTTGGAAGGGTCTAGATGTTTGGCCAGGTATAGCAGGTTGGTGGCGGCTAGGCTGTTGCCGGAGGGGATCGCTCCGTCGGTTAAGGCCTTGCCTCGGGCGAGTAGGGCTTCGTGGTCGTGTGAGGTGAAGAAGAAGCCGCCTCGCTGGGGGTCGTGGAATTGGGTGATGGTTTGCTCGGTCAGCGACTGGGCCTCGTCCAGCCACTGCTGCTGGCCGGTCGCGCGGTGTAGGGAGAGCAGGCCGTGGGCGAGGAAGGTGTAGTCCTCCAGGTACGCGCCGTGGGAGGCTTTTCCCTGGTGATACGCCCTGAGGAGGTGTCCCTCTTCCGACTTCATCGTCTTCAGCACGAACCGCGCCGCTTGCTCGGCCGACTCGGTGTACTTCGGCTCTCCCAGCAGCCGACCGGCGTCGGCCAGGCCGCCGATCATCAGCCCGTTCCAGGCGGTGAGGAGGGTGGGGTCGGTGAAGGGCCGTTCACGCTGCTCGCGGTGCTTGAGCAGTTTTTGCCGCAGGGCGGTGACTTGGCCGGTGAGCTGTTCTTGGGTGAGGTGCCAGTTTTCGGCCAGGGTGGTGAGGTTGGCCGTGTACCGCGGGATGACGTACTTCTCGTCGAAGTTAGGCTGGTCCCCCAACCCGAACACCGCTCGGGCCAGCTTTTGTTCCTCGTCGCTGAGCAGTTGTTTCAGCTCGGCCGGGGTGAAGCGGTAATAGGTCCCCTCTTCTCCTTCGGAGTCGGCGTCGATCGCGGCGTAGAAGTAACCTTCCGCGTCCGTCATCTCGGTCAAGACAAAGTCGGCGATTCCCTTGGCGACTCGGCGGTACTCCGGGTTCTCCAGGTCAATCGCCGCCTGGGAGTAGACGCTCAGGAGTTGGGCGTTGTCGTACAGCATCTTCTCGAAGTGGGGGATCTCCCAGCGGCGGTCGACACTGTAGCGGTGAAAACCTCCGGCGAGTTGGTCATGAATCCCACCGGCGGCCATCTGGTCGAGGGTTAGGCGGAGCATCTTTTTCGAGGGCTCGTGACCCGACTTGGCGCGGTGGAGGAGGAAAGCCAGGTGGGAGGGCTCCGGGAACTTGGCCAGTTGGGCGTTTTCCTCGTCGAACTGGAACCCGCCATGCTCTGGGTCGAACTCTTCCGCCAAGTCGGCGTCGAGGTTTTCGACCAGCTTGCTGGAAAGGTCCACTTCAGGGAACCCAGGCGGGGTGTCGAGTGACTTACGAACCGCTTCGGCAATGGCGGTGGCCGATTCGCGGATGCGGGGCTCGTCGCCGGTCCAGAACTCGTTCACCTTTTGGATGATCGTGAGGAACCCGACCTCCACGCCCCGGTCGCCATCGCGGGGTGGCCAGTAGCTGCCGCCGAAAAAGGGTTCTCCCTCCGGAGTGAGAAACGCCGAGAGAGGCCACCCGCCACCGCCGATCATGAGTTGGACGGCGGTCATGTAGATGTTGTCGACATCAGGACGCTGTTCGCGGTCGACCTTAATGCAGATGAAATGCTCGTTCAGGAACTTGGCGATTTCTTCATCGGAGAAGCTCTCCTTCTCCATCACATGGCACCAGTGGCAACTGGCGTAGCCGACCGAGAGGAAGATCGGCTTGTTCTCCGCTTTGGCCTTGGCCAGGGCCGCTTCACCCCAGGGGTACCAATCGATTGGATTTTCGGCATGCATCCGGAGGTAGGGGCTGGTTTCCAACGCCAGCCGGTTTTGGCCTTCGGCTGGTTCCTCGGCTTGGCTGAAGGGGGGCAGACTGAGGCAAGCCAGGAGCAGCAAACCGCAAAGGAAGCGAGACATCGGTGGGAACCTGTCGGGAAGGGGGTAACGTGGGAATTGTTTGATCATCCCGCATCGGCGCGACGGCGTCAAATTTTCCCGCGAACAAGATCTCGCTCAAAGCCGCCAAGGCCCAAGGCCGGTCGATGATTGATCGCGTGATCTCGTGGAGGCTTTTGAGAACTTCCAAGTTTGACGGGATTGAAACGCAGAGACGCCGAGGCGCAGGGACGCAGGGGGACTGCTCTGCGTCTCTGCGCCTTGGCGTTTCAAATGCTTTAAATCCAACTTGGCTGGACCGCGCAAAGTTCAAATACCAACCACGAATCACACGATCCTCAACAAGTCGAAAATCAAAGCAAAAACTCAACATCCTTCTGTCAGATCAATATTTCCCTCCTACTTTCGAGACGATCACGCGGGCTTGAAGAAATGGTGTTTTTTTTTCGAACCTCCGAGGCGGGCTGGGCGTACTTCAGTGATCTCCGCCCTCGGCCCCGCACGGGATTGGGCTCGGCCGGCTTGCTGACCCTCACTTGGTGGGGGTTCGCTAGCAGGATCGGGTTGTGCGGGCTGGGACGGTTTTTTTGTGTTGGGGCCCACTACGGCAGGTGAGAACGCTCAATTGCGGCGGGAGGGGGTTTTGACAAGCGGGCCGGTTTTTGGGATACTCCCTGATTCCCGTCTGGGAATGAGGGAAATGGGTACCGATCGCGTGATTTTTGAGGCGAGGTCCCTTGCGTCCCTTTTTTCCGTGGGATAATTTATGGAAGAGCGTTTTGCGGGTGTAGCTCAGGGGTAGAGCACAACGTTGCCAACGTTGTTGTCGAGGGTTCGAATCCCTTCACCCGCTCTTCGAGTCGGCTATTGGGTGTGTCCTGTTGAGGGAGGCACTGAGAATCGGCCTGAGAAGTAGTTGTGAAAGAGTGTTTTGTTCGGCGTCTTAAGAAGCAAGTCCTGAAAGTCGGGTCTTCTTACGCCACCTGCGGGAGTCGGCGGATCTTCGTAGTATGTCTCGATTTACGTGGCTTCGTTAGTTACGAGTCCCGCATCTGGTTTGAGGCCTATAGCTTCCCGACGCCGACACGTCCCCGACACCGCATGTCGGGTTTCTTGCTTTGCTGACCCCCAGATGTAGCGGATACGCTGAATGAGTTCGCCTGACGTTGAAAATTCCGACGTGGACACCACCCCGGAAGATGCCCCACAAAAGCTGAACTTGGACATCAAGGTCGAAGCCCCCAGCTCCTGCCAGCGGCACGTCACTGTGACGATCTCGCAAGAGGATGTGCAGCGGTACTTCGAGAAGGCGATCGAGGAGATGCTCCCGACCGTCAATGTCCCCGGCTTCCGCAAGGGAAACGCCCCCAAGAAGTTGGTGGAAAAGCGGTTCCGCAGTGAAGTCAAGGATCAGGTCAAGGGTTCGCTGTTGATGGACAGCATGACCCAGGCCAGCGACGATCAAGATTTCTCGGCGATTAGCGAGCCCGACTTCGACTTCTCGGCGATCGAGATCGAAGACGCCGCGCCGCTGACCTTTGAATTCAACATCGAGGTTCGGCCAGAGTTCGACCTGCCGCAGTGGAAGGGCCTGAACCTGGAGAAGCCGAGCAAATCGTTCGAGAAGGCCGATATCGACGAGCACCTGCTGAAGGTGCTCGACCGCTATGCCCAAATCGCCCCGCACGAAGGCGCGGCCGAGATGGGAGACCACTTGGTGGTCAACGCCGTCTTCAAGCATGACGGTAAAGAGATTGACCGCCTGGACGAGGAATCGATCCGCCTGAAGGACAAGCTCAGCTTCCAGGACGCCAACTGGGATGACTTCGGTAAGGAAATGACCGGCGCGAAAGCGGGCGACACCAAGACCGTTAGCCTAACCGTCACCGACGAAGCGGACAATGAAAACCTCCGTGGCAAGCAGGTCGAGATGGAGCTTGAGATCCTGGAGATCAAGCGGACCGAGTTGCCGGAGATGACCCCCGAATTTCTTAAGAAAATCGGGGGCTTCGAGAGCGAAGGGGACCTGCGGGACTTCGTCAAACAAGACATGGAACGGCAGCTCACCTACTACTCGCAGCGTCGTCTCCGCGAGCAGATTACCGAAACCCTGACCAAGACCGCCGACTGGGATCTGCCGCCGGAACTGCTCAAGCGGCAGGCCAAGCGGGAACTCGATCGCGCGGTGCTGGAACTGCGTTCCGCCGGTTTCGAGGATGACCAGATCCGAGCCTACGAAAACCAACTGCGTCAAAACAGTCTCCAGTCGACTCGCAAGGCGTTGACCGAGCACTTTATCCTGGAGCGAATCGCCGAGGATCAAGCGGTCGAGGACCTGCCGGAGGATTACGATCAGGAAATCATGGCGCTCGCCAACCAGCGGGCTGAATCGCCCCGGGGAGTCCGAGCGCGGCTTGAGAAGCAAGGCATGATGGATGCCCTGCGGAACCAGATTATCGAGCGGAAGGTGATCGACCTGATTACCTCCGAGGCGAACTTCACCGAGACCCCGGCCGACCTCCAGCAGACGAACGTGGCGGGTGTTGATTTCGCGATCAGTGGTGAGGCCCAGTCGCTTCCGGTCAGCACGGAAGAGGCCGCGTCAGCCGACGAAGGCGACAAAGAATAAGCCGCCTTTGGAGATCTTGTCTGTCCAAATGGCCCGGCGAGAATTGAATAACAGGGCAGCCGCACGTTCTTCGGGATGGTGCGGCTGTTCGCATTGTAGGCATGAGATCGGGCCTGGCCGAGCAAACTTGGCCCCTCAAGCTCATGCCCTAGCCCACTGCGGTTGTCTTTAACCCGAAGTTGGAGACAATAACAAGGACTTGCCACATCCGGCCACTGGTTTCGCGGGGATTGTCCCACGAGGATCAGGAGACCGGAACAGGTTTCCTAGGAAGGATCGACTGCCCATGAATCCAGCTTTTCCCGAGATGCCGTTTCGGCCCGAGGCCATGGCTTACGCCGACTACCAACGCCAGCGTCAGATGACGCTGGGCGACCTGTTGCTTGAGAACCGAATCGTCTTTCTCCAAGGGGAGATTCACGACGGCAACGCGAATCAACTGGTGATGCAGCTTTTGTATCTGCAAAGCGAGAACCGTCGCAAGCAGGTGCATTTCTATATCAATTCGCCTGGCGGGAGCGTGACCGCGACCATGGCGATCTACGACACGATGAATATGCTCTCGTGCCCGATCGCCACGTACTGTGTCGGTTTGGCCGCGAGTGGCGGAGCGATTTTGCTGGCCGGTGGGACCGCCGGCAAACGGTTTATCCTGCCGCACGCCAAGGTGATGATCCACCAACCGCATGGCGGTGTCGGCGGACAGGTCAGCGATATCGAGATCCAAGCGGACGAGATCATCAAGACGCGTCACACGCTGAACGAGATCCTCGCCGCGCATTGCAACCAGTCGGTCGAGAAGATCGCCAAGGACGTCAACCGCGACTTCTACATGAACGCGCAAGAGTGCAAAGATTACGGCATCGTGGACGAAATCCTGACCAAGCCACCCGTCGAAGCGGAAAAGGAGGAGTAACCTCCGCCCCGCTTCCGTGCCTTGTCAGGATTGCCTTAGCCCAAACCATCAGCGGAGCTTCATCACTATGCCACTTGTTCCCTACGTTGTCGAAAAGAGCGGGCGCGAGGAACGCGTCTTCGACATTTACAGCCGCTTGCTGAAAGACCGCATCATTTTCCTGGGCAGCCAGGTGAACGATGACATGGCCAACTTGATTGTGGCCCAAATGTTGTTCCTGCAATCGGAAGATCCCAAGGCGGACATCAGCCTGTACGTGAATTCGCCAGGCGGCAGCGTTAGCGCCGGGATGGCGATCTACGACACCATGCAGTTTGTCACCTGCGATGTGGCCACCTACTGCATTGGTCAGGCCGCCTCAATGGGCGCTGTGTTGTTGACCGCTGGGGCCAAGGGGAAACGGTTCGCCCTGCCCAACGCGCGGATCATGATCCACCAGCCGCTGGCCGGGATGCAGGGGACCGCCGAGGACATCCTGATCCACGCCACCGAGTTCAAGCGGATCAAACGCCGCATGAACGAAATCCTACTGCGGCACACCGGCAAGCCGATCGACCAAATCGAGGCCGATACCGACCGCGACCGATTCTTGTCAGCCGATGAGGCCGCGGAATATGGCCTGATCGACCAAGTGGTCGAGCAGATGCCAAGCTAGTCTCGCTAGCATCGCTGTCAATAGAAATCTTTTAAACGCAACTCACGCACTGGAACGTCGCAGTGCGTGAGCTTTGTCGTAGCCACGCTTGCCAGAAGCGTGGGAGTACCGCCAACCCGCGCGGATCTCCTGGGGGTAGCCTTTGCTCGATCGGGATAGGGAGGAGCCTTGCGGCTCCTTCCCTCCCACACCACCGGGCA
>JBBDIM010000019.1:0-8262 GCA_040880405.1 Pirellulaceae bacterium
CTCGGCGGATGCAGTGCTCCAATAATCTCAAACAAATGGGGCTGGCATGCCATAACTACCTGGATACGCATCAGAGTTACTTTCCGCCGGGCTCGTTCTACCACGCATCAAAAAAGGGATCGCACAGTTTCGCGGTCGCGATGTTGCCGTTTCTGGAGCAGAATGCTTTGTACGAATTGTACGACTTCTCGATTGATCCTTTAGTCGCGGGCAACGCGGTTGTGCGGCGCTCCCAGGTCGATGCGTTTTTCTGCCCCAGTTTCAACGGCGATCCCAATAATACGTCAACGAACACGTACTCCGACGGAGCCCTATTCACCTATCAAGGGATCGCCGGTGTGTTCTATAACGACGCAAATTTGGATAGTGCCATTACGGAGGCCGACCCTGGAAACATTCCCAGCAATGGTGTCTTCCGCTTTGATGGGCCGCGGCGAGCCGCGGAGATCACCGACGGGCTCAGCAACACCGTCATGATCGGAGAGTTTGTTCATCAGGATCGCACTGGCACCAACTCTGGCCGCCCAGGCAATGTGCGAGTATGGGTTACTGGCACAACAGAGACGACGGGGCCTGGCAGTGACAAAGGTCTGTATAGCACCAAGGTAATCTACCAGGACACGATCAACTCTACCCGGGATCGGGTGATGGGCGTGGGCTTCAACCACTTGCCATTCGGCAGCTTGCACCCCGGCGGCGCGAACTTTGCCGCGGCCGACGGAAGCGTTCAATTCCTACCGGAAACGATCAACTTCGACGTCTATCGCGCGATCGCCACGATCAAAGGTAAAGAATCCCACCAAATCCCCTAACGGTAAGGGGGCTTCCGACACCCACGAGCGCTCTAAGCAAGGCAGGATGGCTTGACGGCCGCTTGGATCGCGGCAGTGCCGGGAAATACAGGAATGTGCCGAAGCGACGAGATACACAAGCTGCTCGACCAGCGGATTCACGGCCAAAGT
This sequence comes from Pirellulaceae bacterium, assembly GCA_040880405.1. Taxonomy (GTDB): domain Bacteria; phylum Planctomycetota; class Planctomycetia; order Pirellulales; family Pirellulaceae; genus JBBDIM01. The sequence goes on from JBBDIM010000019.1 coordinate 963, forward strand.
CGTAGAGGGAGAGCAAAATGAGTTTACCTGCACGATCCTGGAGTAAATGCATGCGATCGCTGCGATGCCATCTCATGGCATCTACCATCGAGCGGCATGCACTATCGTGACAAGTGTTCGATCCACGTCCGCTCCCTCCCTCCCTCTTTTCCTCCCTCGTAATGCTCTCTAGATACCTGCTGATTCTTGGAATTTGTGATATGAAGCGTCGATCTCATTTGTCAATTTTATTACTCGTTGGCGCGGCTCTGATTTGGCCGATGGTGGCGACCGACTTGGTCGCTGAAGAACCGGTCGCTCGTTGGGAGTTTGAGACCGAGGGTGGAATTCCTCTCACTCCGCACGGTGGCGTGCGTCGTGATGTGGCAGGTCCCCGTCCCCCCAGCTTTCCAGATTTTCCCGCGAACAACATGGCGGTTCAACTGGATGGCAGTGGAGCGCGGCTGACGTTGGCCGATCCGGGGAGCGACAGTCCATTCGACTTCAGCAACGGGGACGAAATTACGCTGGAAGCGTGGATCAAGGTCCGCGACATTCGGGAGGGACAAAACGCATATATCATTGGAAAAGGACGAACTGGGCGAGCTGGCCATTCCCTTAACAATCAAACCTGGTCCCTTCGAGTTCGCCAGTTGGAGGGGCAGATCCGTCTCAGTTTTCTCTTTTGCACGCGGTTAGATGGTGCCACCGACGACGACTGGCATCGCTGGACGACAAGCAGCGGCTTGATCCTTGACAATGATTGGCATCATGTGGCGATTACGTACCGCTTTGGCGAACCCGAAAGTATCACGGGTTGGATCGATGGCGGGAAGATCCCAGGTTTCTGGGATGCAGGTGGGCCGACTCAAAAGCCGCCGGTAGTTGATGACGATGAAATTTGGATTGGCTCTTCCATAGGTGGCGGCAACGGCGTGAGCTTTCGGGGTTCACTCGATGAGATCGCGATCCACCGTCAAGTTTTGGATGACGAAATTCTCAAGCAGCGATTCCATCGCGTGGGCGAGCCGACGGTTATTGGCCCCGCTCCGGAAACGATGCCGGAAATCGGTTCGCTTCCCGCGGATCAAGTGGTGATGACCTTTCATGAAGGACTCCCCGCCCACAATCGTTGGCTGATGGAAAATGAATCCTGGCCCGAGGCAACTTCGAGTTGGTCTGGATCCTCGTTCCTGATCGACCGGCTGCCCCAGAGATTTGACGACTGGGGGATTCGCAAAGGTTGGAATGCCCCTGTGGCCGTGCGGATGGCGGCCGACGTGGTTCTGCCCAAGGGGAAGCAGACACTCCTCATGCGATCGCAAGGGCTTGCCCGGGTCTGGGTCGATGGCAAACTGGTCGGACGCGCCAAGCCGCTCGCCGGTGCGTCCGATGGCTTCGATGCGATGATACCCGTGGCGGATCCGCCGGCACCGGGTCAGCGGGTGGCGTTGCATGCACATCAAGAGGTGACAGGGCAAGTCGAGATTAAGCACGACGGTCCCGTCCGAGTGGTCGTCGAGGCGATCGCCGGTGGGAAAAACTTTCGTCCGGAGACGGGAGAACTGACGCTGGCTCTGCGGAGTGAAGATGGGACGTCGTATTCGGTATTGCGACCCGCGGGCCTGAACCAAGATCTTTTGCCGCTTACCGATGTTGCCGTGGAAGCGGAACTCGAGCGCATTGCCCGTTCTCTTTCGCAACTCGACGATCAGACACGTCATGCGGCCGCAGCCCAACAAGACAAATACTGGCAGAAACGTCACCAGGTGGCCCAAGCATGGGTCGAGCAGAATCCACCGCCGGCCGTCCCTAAAACGCGTGATGGCGTGCCCCATCCGATCGACGCGTTTATAAGTGCTCGGATTGAGGAGGCGAAAGCGAGTTCCATCGATGTATCGGCAGCGGATTCGGAGCACTTCCACTCAGAGGTGCTGCCCATCTTACAGAACGCATGTTTCCGTTGCCATGGAGAGAAGTTCAACGGAGGGCTCGCACTGAATACGCGCGAGTTCGCCCTCACGGGGGGAGACTCCGGCGAGCCGGCGATCACACCCGGCGATCCGCACGCGAGTGAAATGATCGCGCGTCTCCGCAGCACCGATGCTGGCCTGAGGATGCCCCCGACCGAAAAGCCGCTTCCGGAAGAACAGATTCAGATTCTGGAAAAGTGGATCACCGCCGGGGCCCCTTGGCCGCAGCTTCGCGCGTCCACTTTGCAGACGCAAAGGGCGCCGATAATCGGGGATGCCGAGTTCGTTCGAAGGGCCTATCTCGATACGGTCGGCGTGGTCCCCACCGAGGAAGAAGTCCGCGGATTCCTGGCCGATGAGTCCTCCGACAAACGAGAAAGGCTGATCGATCACTTGCTGGAGGATGCTCGCTGGGCCGATCATTGGGTCGGCTATTGGCAGGACCTGCTCGCGGAAAACCCCACCTTGCTCAATGCCTCGCTCAATAGCACCGGTCCCTTCCGGTGGTTTCTCTATGATGCCTTTCGCGATAACAAGTCAATTGATCGCATGGCCTCGGAACTGATCCTGATGCGTGGCGGGGCCCACGATGGTGGAAGCGCGGGGTTTGCCTTGGCCGCCCAAAACGACTCACCCCTTGCTGCCAAGGGACATGTGGTCGCGAGCACTTTCCTGGGAATCGAGTTGCAGTGTGCGCGTTGTCACGATTCCCCGTACCACTCCACTTTGCAGAAAGACCTCTATTCTCTGGCCGCGATGTTTACGCGAAAGCCGGTGAGCGTGCCGAAGTCGAGTACCGTACCGGCCGGGTTTTTCGAAGATAAAGAGCGCGAATCGCTGATCAAGGTGACCTTGAAACCGGGCGAAAGCATCCCGCCCGTCTGGCCATTTGCCGAACAAACGGGTGTGGAGGATGACGACGCGCTGCGTGGCCTAATGCAGGATCCAATGGACTCCCGCGAAAAACTCGCCGCCTTAATCACGTCTCCGGAAAACACTCGATTTGCGCAGGTCATCACCAACCGGGTTTGGCGGCGACTCATCGGGGCAGGAATTGTCGAACCGCCGTACGATTGGGAGGGCAACGATCCTAGCCATCCGGAATTGCTGGAGTGGCTGGCAAAAGAGTTAATGGCCAACCGATACGATGTGAAACATCTAACGAAGCTCATCATGACTTCGTCGCTGTATCAACAGCAAGCGATCGGTCAAAACCTGCACGCCGCGGCACCCCAGCGATTGTTCATCGCCCCGGAACGACGTCGGATGACGGCCGAGCAAATCGTCGACTCCCTGCATGTAGCCGCAGGCCGCCAAATGGATGTCGAGGAAATGACGATGGACCCGGTCGGGCGCCGCACCGCGCCGCGCCGTAATACGTTTGGCGATCCTCACCGCAGCTGGATGCTCGTTAGTCTTTCCAATGAACGGGACCGCCCCAGCCTGACGTTGCCGCGGGCCGCCATGGTGGCCGAGGTGTTGAGCGCCTTTGGCTGGTCGGCCGAAAGGCAGGCACCCCGGACCGACCGCGAAATAGCTCCCAACGTTCGCCAACCCGCGGTTATGGCCAATAGCTATCTTACGCTGTGGCTCACGACGGCCGCTCATGAGAGCACATTGGCAGATTTAGCGGTTCAAGCAAAATCAGCCGATGAGCTTGTGGAATCGATATTCGTTCGCTTCCTGAGTCGCTTTCCGACGGAGGAAGAAAGAGCCAGCTTTGTGCCCCTGCTGCAAAACGGTTTCGAGTCACGGTTGGTTCCAATCGATCGCGTCAGGCAGCCGCAGCCACTGGAGCAGCTTCCCCGGGTTACTTGGTCGAACCATGTGCGTCCGGAAGCAAACACGATCCAAGAGGAACACGGGCGACGGGTCCGACAAGGCCCACCGGCAGATCCTCGGCTGCAACCCGAGTGGCGTCAGCAGTATGAGGATTTTGTCTGGAGCGTCGTCAATCTACGTGAATTTGTGTGGATGCCCTGACATCCGGTGCGGTACGAGTCAATGCTTGAGAATAAAGCCCCTGAAGATAATGCAGGTCAACCTATGAATACCCATCACCTTGATCGTCGGAAGTTTCTTGCCGCCGGTGCGACCGGTGCCGCCGCGGTGGCTTTGAACACGATGCCGGTCGGCGGCATGCCCCCTCAAGCGTTGCTCCGTGGCCAGGCAGAACATGTCATCTCCATTTGGTTGGGAGGAGGCATGGGGCAGATCGACACCTTTGACCCCAAACGCAAGGGAGATCCCAAAGCCAAAAAGGCGGGCTCGTATTACGACGCCATTCCGACCGCGGTCGATGGGGTTCAGGTGTGCGAGCACCTTCCCAAAATGGCCACCCTGATGGATCGCATTACGGCGGTTCGGACGGTAAACCACTCCGTCATCGATGAGCATGCCGCAGCAACCAACTGGATGTACGTGGGACGACCAGTGAGCGGCACGGTTCTCTATCCTTCGATTGGTTCAATCATTGCCCATGAACGTGGTTCAACGTCGGAGACCGTCCCCGCCTATGTTCTCATTGGTTACCCCAATAGTTCGCGCGGCCCCGGATTTCTGGGTGCCGAATACGGCTATTTGTACCTAACAGAAACGGGTCGCGGCCCGGCCGGTTTGACCAGCCCCCAAGTCATCGATGCGAAACGGCAGGCTCGCCGTGAAAGTTATCTAAAGCAACTTCGCAGCGTTCAGACGCCCACCGAAGATCCGCGCCTTCGCAACTACGACGCCGCGGCCGAACAAGTCCTGCGGCTAAGCGGACCAGAATTCATGCGTAGTTTTCAACTCGATAACGAACCGGCCGATTTGCGGGAGAGCTATGGGGGTGAGTTTGGGCAGAGGTGTCTGCTCTCACGCCGATTGGTGCAACGCGGAGTCCGTTACATCGAGGTTTCCCACAACCTGAACTTCCTGAATGGTACCGGCTGGGACGTACATAACGAGGGGATTCTAGAACAACATGCTCTGATCCACGAATTGGATGATGCGGTCTCGACGTTAATCCGTGATCTCGAAACGCACAAGCTCTTGGATAAGACGTTGGTGGTTATTTCGACCGAGTTCGGCCGACCTGCCCATTTCGATGGTGGCGGCGGGCGGGGGCATCAAGGTTCGACATTTACCTGTGTGCTCGCCGGGGGAGGCCTGACGCATCAAGGTGCGTATGGCGAAACCGATGAGCTCTCGCAGAAAATCATCGCGGACCCTGTCTCCGTCCCCGATCTCTTCGCCACGATCCACGCGGCGATGGGAGTCGACTATGCGAAATACCTTTACGATGGTGATCGCCCGATTCCAATTACCGATAACGGACAGCCGATCGCCAAACTGTTCGGTTAAATGACCGGCGTCGTGGAAGTCTCCTCCCGAAACATCTCGCATGGCGCGCCTCGCAGCCCCACCGGCAATCGAGCACGCTCTCCTTTCCGGGGTCCGCGACTTGTGATCCCCAGCGATTAAATGGAAGCACGCCTTGACCTCACTCCCTCATTCAAACGAGCGTCCCGATTTCACAGGGAATATTCCACCGATTCTGACGCCCTTGGCCGACTACGATCGGCTGGATGAAGGGGGCTATGAACGACTGCTAGAGCACCTGATTCGAGGAGGCATGGATGGCATATTTCTGCTCGGTTCATCGAGCGAAACAGTCAGTTTAAGTCATCGCCTGCGGGTCGAGTTGATCCAAAAAGGATGCCGTCACATCGCTCACCGCGTGCCGGTGCTCGTGGGCATCACCGACAACTCCGTCGTGGAAACGGTCCAGCTTGCGCACGAGGCTGCCGAGGCGGGGGCTGACGGTGTCGTGCTGACCACTCCGTTTTACTTTCCCGTGAGCCAAGCCGAGCTGAAAGTTTATGTTCGCGCGGTCCTCAAAGAGACCAACCTGCCGCTGATGCTGTACAACATGCCCGCCATGACCAAGCTCTGGTATGAGTTTGAAACCGTGGCCGAACTCGCTCAGCATGAACAGATCGTCGGGATCAAAGACAGCAGCCAGAACATGAAATACTTCCGCCAGCTAACGACGCTGCGCTCGGTCCGCCCCGACTGGTCGTTTCTGATCGGAGCCGAAGCGCACTTGGCCGAATCCCTCCGCCACGGAGGATCGGGAGGAGTGAATATGGGCCCGCACCTCTTCCCGCGCTTGTTTACGGAGCTACTGAAGGCCCACAGGGCAGGTGACACGCAACGTGTCGACGAATACCAAATCAAGATCGACCAGATCGCAGAGGTGTACAGGGTCGCTGAAGGCCCCGTTTCCTTGTTGTCCCTCATATCGACGACCAAAACGGCCCTCTCGATATTGGGGATCTGCAACGATCTCATGGCGTCACCCCACCTCACCTCTTCCCCTGCCCAACGAGGACAGATCGAGAGCATTGTCACAAGGTTGAAATCCGAATTGGGCTGATTCGTCGCGCCAGGGGAACCGGCCGGCTGTCGAGTTTGGCGGACAACTTGGAAGGCCACGCAATCGCAGCCTGGAAGTAAACGACGGGAAATCGGCTGTGGGAAACGGCCCAGCTAAATCGTCGCGACGATCTGGCGGCCGACTTGGACTTGAATTGATCCGTCGCTCACGTCGAAGCGGATGACTCGGCCCGCGCCTCCCCCGACATGTTCCCCTTGCACCGGGATGCGGAGACTGGCCAGGAGCTGCTTGGCGGCGGCGTGATTCCGCTGGCCGACGTCGAGGCCCTGGGTTGGGAACATGTTGGCCCCGCCACACAGTTTGGCAACTAGGCAGCGGCGTTTCGCTCCGTGGGATTCCAACTCTTGTAGTATCCCCGGAATGGCCGTATCGATAAACCGGCCCGGCATGGTTTGGTGCCCCAGGCTGTCGGGCAGCATCGCATGGGCCAATCCGCCCCGTTTCGAGATCGGGCACCAAATGGCAATGCCCAAACAGCTTCCCAGCAGGGTCTCCAAGACCTCGTCTCCAGCGGCATAGCCAATCCCGGACATCGCTACGCGAATCAACTTGGCGGTGGGAGACGCAATCGACATGAAGGCCCCAAGCGGCTTGAATTTTTGCGAATAGAGGAAAAGTCGCTCATCAAAGGTAGCTTCGAAATGAGGGAGCGTGTCCCTTTTTTCTCGCGGATTGAAGCGGCGTTCCGTAATCCCCAAGAGCCGATCGAGCCGGCGAGATCGTCATAAACGGCAACATCGGTACGCAAACGGGAGCGATCCGCGCATATGCGCCTGGATTAGCCGATGCAGGGATCACCCTCAATTCAACCCAACAGCATCCATCTACTCGAAACGCATTTTTGAAACGCAGAGCCGCAGAGCGACTGTGTCGCTTGTCAAGTTGATTGTTTCCTCATGCGGGCGGGGTT
>JBBDIM010000020.1:0-49748 GCA_040880405.1 Pirellulaceae bacterium
GATGGATTGTCGCCTGTAGCTGTTGGAACTCAAGGAGCCAGATTGTGTTCGTTTCCGCCTCGACCGAGTGTTTTCCCGATTTACCACTTCGCCAAAGTATGGAGAAGCTGGTCGACCTGGAGTTCAACGCCGTCGACATGACGATCGACGAAGGGGGACGGCACCTCAAACCGTCCGAGGTGCTGGACGACCTGCAACGCGCCATCGATATCTGTCACGATACGCATCGCCTCATCATCTCGAACTTCCGCTATATCTCCGCCGCTCAAGGGGACGATCGCTATCGCGAGTTCGAAGGGCTGTGCCGCTTGGCCAAGGCGGTGAAGGTCGCCTCGATCACCATCCCTTCCGGCGAACTGGGCACCCCGTTCAATGAAGAGGTCGAGCATCTGCGCGACCTCGTCGCAATCGCCGCGACCGACGGCATCGTCGTCAGCATGCACACCCAGGTCGGCCGGATGTCGCAAGACTGCGACACGATTCAGGTGCTCTGCGACAACGTCAAAGGACTCGGCATTACATTGGACCCCAGCCACTTCATCTGCCGTGAAGACGGACCCAAAAACTACGACAAGGTCCTGAAATACGTCCGCCACGTCTACCTCCGCGACACCAGCCAAAAAAGCATGCACGTGCGGGTCGGACAAGGGGAAGTCGAGTACGGCAAACTAATCACGCAGCTCGAACAAATCGGCTACAACCGAGCCCTCACCATCCACTCACCCCCCCTGCCCGATACGGACCAGATGGCCGAAATGCGCAAGATGCGTCTGCTGCTGGAGAGCTTGCTGTAACGGCGGCCAAAGGGGACTCGGGTTTTGTATGGCGGCGAAGATTCCTTAACGATCCGGTTGGAGAGCACTACCCATGATCTCGACGATCTCGATTAGGAACTTCAAGAGCTACGTCAGCGCGGACCTTCCTCTCGCTCCCTTAACGTTTCTCGTGGGAGCAAACGCATCCGGAAAGAGCAACGCCTTGGAGGCCATCCGACTACTGTCGTGGCTCGCAAAAGGCCAGCGACTGGACCAGATCGCTAAGGAGATCCAAGGGGCCGATGCCTTGGTGCGGGGGCAGGCTGCGGACCTCTATCACCGCGAGAATCAACCTTTGGGTATTGGGTGCGAATTCAGCCCGATGCCGGAGGATTGGAGCCGCTTGGATGTCGAGATCCGTCTTCTCGCGGATCAACTGGTAATTTCCGGTGAAAAGGTTTCCAAGCCGGGCATCCTGTCGATGGATAGCGACTTGCCTTTATACAAGATCGACGGGATCGCCAATCCCCACACGGATGAGATTCGCGTGATGTACAACAATTTCAAGCAAGGAGGAAACAAGCCTCACATACCTTGTTCCAATCGAATGGCCATTTTTCACCAATTGGAAACGCCGAGCCGTTTCGAGAAAAAGCATGAGGAATCGCGAAAGCTAATTCCTGACGTATGCAAGCGAATTCGCGAAAGTTTGCAGCGCGTCTTTTTTCTCGACCCAAGACCCTCAACGATGCGAGGTTACTCCTTCGAAAAAAATGATGAGATCGAGGAGGATGGTAGGAACCTTTCCAGTGTGCTGTTCAAGATTTGTCGGGGAGAAGGCAAGGGAAAAGCGGACCTACTGGAATTCATCAAATCACTTCCCGAGCAGAACATTGCGGATATCAAATTCATTGAAACCGACCGACGCGACGTCATGGTCCGCTTGGTCGAATCGTTTGGTGGTGTCGACAAAACGATAGATGCTCCGTTGCTTTCGGATGGGACATTGCGAGTATTGGCGGTCGCCGCCATCCTCCTGAGCGCGCCGGCGGAGTCGCTTGTGATTATCGAAGAGATCGATAATGGCGTGCATCCTAGCCGTGCCAATGGCCTGGTACGGCAAATTCAAAAGATATCGCAAGAGCGTAACCTAAAAGTCTTAGTAACGACCCATAACCCGGCCTTGCTCGATTCGTTGCCTGATAACGCCTTGGCGGACGTGCTTTGCTCTTATCGTGATCCAGAAAAGGGTGACAGCCGCGTTGTACGACTGGGGGATCTGCCACGCTATCCGGAAGTCGTCGCCTTGGGGACGCTCGGTGAAATCGTGACCAATCGTGTTCTTGACCGATTTCTAAAGGATGAGACGACCAAAGAGCAAAGAAAACGGCAATCACTCCAATGGCTGGAAGGCTTTAAGTCGGAGGTGGCGGAGTGAGCGCCCTTTGCTTGGTTGATACGACAGTTTTCGTAAACGTGCTCCGTGTTCCTACGAAAGACAGTCATCATGCGGCCGTCTTGGCCGATCTTGAAGCCAAGCTACAACGAGAGGAAGTCTTGTTTCTGCCTATGGCGACGATTTTCGAAACCGGGAATCATATTGGCCAATGCGGCAATGGCAATCAACGGCGTAGCGTCGCCCAACGTTTCGTGAAACAAGTAAATCAGGCGATCCAAGGTGAATCGCCCTTCCGCCCAATCGACTTCCTTGAGGCCGGCCATCTGCGCCAATGGCTGGAGGAGTTCCCGGATTGTGCGTCGCGGGGAATGGGCTTAGGCGACCTCTCCATCATTCATGATTGGAAGCGACTATGTCGTCTGAATGAGTCGCTCCGAGTTTATATTTGGTCACTCGACCAACATCTAGCGGGCTATTCCCAAGCTGCGAAGATTTAAAGCTGCTTCCAAAAGCGATTCACTCACCTTTTCCCCTCTACCGTTCTCTTGCTCTACCCTCCATCATCGCCAGACCCCCTCAGAATCTCATCTAGCCGGCTTTGCAGGTCAGCGCTTTGAGAGGTGAGCTCGGGGTGATTTTGGGCAATGTGTTCCAGCGAGGCGCGAAAATCTTCGGCCGCGGACTGTTCCACAATAGGCTCGTCGGCTCGGCGGAAGTTGGAATACGCCTCGTTCAGGGCGTCGATGGAACCTTGCGAGGCACCGGCTTGCTGTAGCCCTGAGACGATTTCCGCGAGCAGGAAGCCGAGCGCGATTTTGCCCGAGACCGGTGCGTCAGTCTGGCCGACGATGTTATCCCAGTCGACAAAGCTGGAATTCCAGGCGGATTCAGACGAGTCGCCGGAGGCTTCGCGCTCCGCCAGTTCACGGTTGAACTCTGCGTTAAATCGCTTGAAGTCCTCTTGCTCCTTTTCCCATTTCTCGCGCGTCTCGGTCATCGAAAAGGCAAACTCGTCTTCCAGTTCGAGCTGATGCCCATCGTAGGACATAAACATGGGACCAGAGCCGAATACCCCGTCGGCCTCCATCTGGCACACCGGGCAGTCGCAATCCAAGTGACTCCCATCGGCCGTGATCGGCATCCGCCGCCGTTCACTTTCGATGAGCTGGCGGACCGTCAAGCTCCTGCCTTCCCCCTCCGGCGGTTGATTCAGGAACGCTTCGCGTTGTTCGATTAGCCGCTCCAGCAATTGGTCTTCAGGTATTGTGGCTGCCTCAGTCCAATCCCAGAGGCTTCCCAGCAGCGCTCGCATCAGGTCGAAGTACAGCACGACCTCAATGGTTCCCGACCCGCCAAAGCGGTACGCGGACGAGTCTTCAGCCAGCGGCGGCGGAGCAAACCCCTGCCTCGACCACTGCTGGGATCGACGCTCGATGTCCAGGACAATCGAATTTCGGTCGCGGAGCAGGATCTCGCGCGGAGTGCGTCCCAGGAGATCCTCACGCGGTGTCATTAACCACTCGGCATGGATCGCCCGAATCTGATCGGAGGCAGTTTGTTCGCTCCCTTCGGCCCTAACCACGGCCACGCGGTGTGCGATAAACGAGAGCATCGGCGGCCCATACAAAACCGCGCGAGTATCGATCGAGCGGCGTCCTTCCAGGGCCTTGGCCCGGCTGTCGAGGAGGGAGATCCAATCGGCGGGCACCGTTTCATACAGCCAATCGTCCGGGGTATAGAGCCAAACAATCGGAAATCCTTCGGCGTGGTCGTCCTCATCCGCCTGCAAGGCGTCGCACCGGTCGGGAAGTTCAAACCCGCCTCCGGCCAATACCGACCGCGAGTCGAGATCGATCAGACACGCGGCTTTGTCGCGGCGGAAAGAATCCTCGATCGCCGTCGCCTGACAGAGAATTTTCCAACTCTGTTCCTCTTCATACCGGCGGAGGGCCGTATAGAACTCCGCCAGTGATTCCGGTCCCGCCGGGATCGTGGCCAATGCCACCAGGACAGACCACTCATTAGTCATCCAGGCCCTCACCACCCCGCCGGCTCGAATTGTCAGTCGTATGCTCATGGCAATCTCCCCCTCATTGCTTCGTGATTCGACTATGTGCCCCTATATGCTACCGCATTACCGCTGCCTAATCCCTAATTCTAGCTCAGCGGCACCCCGGTTCGCTGCCTGGCCCGAAAACCGGAACAACTGGCAGAAACCGCCCAGAAACTCTCCCGAGGGCGTTTCTATCCGGTGGAGGTGGTCCGCGGCGAGGACGTGATCACCTACGGCGGGCTAATCGAAGAATACGCCCGACAAAAGGGACTCCGCCGCCTGCTGATCCCAGTCCCGGTCCTCACCCCCTACCTCTCCAGCCTCTGGCTCGGCTTGGTCACCCCCGCCTCGGCCGAAGTGGGCCGCCACCTGATCGAAGGCCTCAAAAACCCAACCACCGTCGCCGATCCCACGGCAGAAACCGATTTCCCGATTCGACCGCTGGGGATTCGGGAAGCGATTGCGAAGGCGGTTACTGGTGGGGCTTGAAGGGTGGAGAGTTTGGCGCTTTGTGAGAACGGGTTAGGCACCCAGGGTCCTCGTTCCCACATGATTAAAATTGCAAATCTTTCGCTGGGAGTCTTCGAACAGTCGCACGTTCGTCGCGAAAATCATAGAGTCGCGAAAAACTTTCGAACATCGCTGGCCGAATCTGAGTTGTCGAATTCCCGCAAAACCTTTCCTCGCATGTTGTTTTCACGTATCTCAATTTTTCCGGTCTCATGTTTGTAGGAAATGGCATAGCGATTTGTTCCGATGTTAACCCAAAGCGCATTCGTCAAGTTTCCTTCGCGCTCGAATACATGGATGTCTCCATTTTTGCGCCAGATCAGGGCACCCGCGATTGTAAGGCACACTTCGTTGACGCTGCCTGCGTGATGATCCGCGCGATCCATGACCCCAGTCACGTACTGCTGCAAGACATCAACTTGTGTAACTGCGCGACCTGCCATATTAAATCTCCGTGCGAGCAAGGATAACGAAAATTTGCGTGACTTTAACCGCCGACGCGTGGTAACGTTACCACACATTCGCCGTGTAGTACGATCTCGGCAATTTTGATTTGTCAAACGGTGAAACAAGTTGAGAGGGAATATTGGTCGGGTTCCGATGCCGCAACGGTAAAGGCCACTTTGCTACGTCGGCCGTGTAGATCAACCGACATCAGGCCGAGGTACGTGACTTGAATCTTGGGAAAGCATTGATTTTTTGAGAATGGGTGAGTTGCCAATCGTTGGGTCTATGACGTACTATTCCGGCATTCCGTCTTTCTACCGGTAGTTTATCGAGGGTAACGCCACTCGACGATCAGTTAATTCGGAGGTCGCACTTGCCGACCCGAAAATGATTCCCTCAACCCATACACCGAAAGCGATCCAAAATGCTGAGGTATAAATCTGCTGGGTCGTCGGCCCATAGATCATTTGGATTTCATCGTCACTGCAAATCTGTTGAAGAAGTGCAATCGAATTCTTCGGCGAATCCCCTCGCAAATAGCAGTTGTACAGAACAGGGAAGGCAACACAGACGTCAAGCACGCGGAGTGGCCTGCGCGTTCCGATCAGCCACGTGAATGGAACTTGTATCGGCGACAGAACTTCCGCCATTTTAATGCCATATGCTCCGAAACAACTTGTGAGGCAAACGCCAAGTCCGTTAGGGCAAACCTCATGGAGTGGTCGCAGTTCGCTTGCCAATTGCTCCCAGGTCAAAAAGGATCCTTCTGAAAGCGAAATGCCATCCCTGTTTCCGTGGCAACTCAAATGTAGAATTTGAGTGACTTGGAAACCGTGTTGCTGCTGAAATTTACGGTGAGCAACGGCATTGCGAAACTCTTCGCGATTTTTGGCTTGACAGTAGACGTGCTCGATTCCAGCGTTTTCCAAGTGCGCCACGAGTGTGCTGCCTTCGTTTAATCCAATCGCCGATTCCTCGGGGGATGGTGAATCGATGATCAGGACGTGGATGTTGTTTTGTTGACTCATGTTAGTCGTCCTTAATGGTTCCAATGATATTGTTCCCTATGTCTTTATTGACAATCCCTAAAGGGCCGTTGGGAACTAATTTGAGGAAGGCTTTTCAAATTTATTGGAAACAGTAAAAGGATTTCGTTCGCCGCAATTGGATGTTCACGGATAAGACTTATGATCGCAGAGCGGGTGAAGTTTTCGAGGTCGGCTCGACAACTCCGTGAGGGTCTCGGTTGTCTGTGCTCCGTTGTTTCAGTGTTTGTTAATTAGAGTTGCCGGTGGCAAACTTACCCGCCAAAACATGCCCACGTTGGAGGGCGTGGGCATGGCACCCGGAACCCGGATTCGCCCTGCGTTGTCTGTGGTGGTTCTTGCCGACGGGGACGTCGGCGGTCCCATGGGTTAGCTTGGTTGGCTGTGGTCCACCTTAAAGCACGCCGCTTTATGCTCTCCGCCTTCTAGTGCTGGTGGGCTTTTTTGGCAGAGGGGTGGGGCGACGATGGGGCAGCGGTCGGCGAAGGGGCAGCCGGGGTAGATTTTGTCGGGGGAGGGGACTTCTCCTTCCAGGACGATTCGCTGCCGTTGTTGGTCCGGTTCTGGGTTGGGGACCGGGATGGCGGAGAGGAGGGCTTGGGTGTAGGGGTGTTTGGGGTTGGCGAAAAGTTGTTCGGAATCGGCCAGTTCTACAATGCGGCCCAGGTACATCACCCCGATCCGGTGCGAGATGTGCCGGACCACGCTCAGGTCGTGGGCGATGAAGACGTACGAGAGCCCCAGCTTTTGTTGCAGGTCCATCAGTAGGTTGATTACCTGGGCCTGGATCGAGACATCCAGGGCCGAGACCGGTTCGTCGCACACAATCACTTTCGGCCGAACCGCCAAGGCTCTTGCGATGCCAATCCGTTGCCGCTGGCCGCCGGAGAACTCGTGCGGGTAGCGGTTGATGTAGCGGGGGTTGATCCCCACGATGTCCATCAATCGCATCACCTCCAGTTTTTTCCGCCGACCGCTCGCCAGGCCGAAGATATCCAACGGTTCGCCGATGATGCCGCCCACCGTCATCCGCGGGTTGAGCGAGGCGTAGGGGTCTTGGAAGATCATTTGCAGATCGGCGCGGTGAGGACGCATGCCGCTGGCGGAAAGGTTGTCGAGCCGCTTCCCTTGCAGGTAAATCTCGCCGGAGGTGGGCTTCACGAGGTTGAGGATTGCCTTGGCGGTGGTCGATTTGCCGCAGCCCGACTCCCCCACCAGGCCCAGGGTTTCGCCTGGGGCCAGATCGAAACTGACACCATCGACCGCCCTCACCGCACCGACTTCGGGATTGAATAGGCTGCCACGGCGGAACGGAAAATGCACCTTAAGATCGCGGACCCGGAGGATCGGTTCGGTCTGCGGCTCGGTCGGATTGGCGGGTGTGACGGATGAAATCATCGATTCCCTGGCATCTCTCGGAAGGTGGAACTACGGGCTTTCAGTGGATATTTCCGACGCGGTGCGGGGGGCCGTGTCGACATTCACGAAGCAGGCGAACTCGGTGCCGCCGGGACCATTGAACAGCGGCGGGTCCTCGGCCAGGCAGCGGTCGATATGAAAGGGGCAGCGGGGATAAAACGAACACCCGCCGCCGAGGTGGGCCATGTCCGGCGGCTGGCCGGGGATGGGGCGGAGCTGCGAGTTGAGGTCGTCGACGCGGGGAATCGATTCGAGCAAGCCGAGCGAGTAGGGGTGCCGCGGATCGGCGAACAGTTTGCGGACGCCGGTTCGCTCCACAACCCGGCCGGCGTACATCACCATCACTTGGTGGGCGACGCTTGCGATCACGCCCAGATCGTGGGTGATCATCACGATCGCGGTCCCCTTTTCCTCTTGCAGCTTCTGCATCAGCTCCAAAATTTGGGCCTGGATGGTGACGTCCAGGGCGGTGGTTGGTTCGTCCGCGATGAGGATATCGGGATCGCACGAGAGGGCCATCGCGATCATCACCCGTTGCCGCATCCCGCCCGAGAACTGATGCGGGTACTCGAACAACCGTTTGCGAGCCCCAGGGATGCCCACCTTTTCGAGCATGTCCGTGGCGTGCTCGATCGACTCCTTGCGGCTCAGCCCCAGATGTTTCCGGGTGACTTCGGTGAGTTGTTCCTCGACCGTCAGGAAGGGGTTCAGCGCGGTCATCGGGTCTTGGAAGATCATCGCGATCCGGTTGCCGCGGATCTTGGTCAGCTCCTTGACGGAGAGCTTGAGGATATCGCGGCCTTGGTAGATGGCGGTGCCGCTGGTGACCTTGCCAGGTGGCTGGGGGATCAGCCCCAGCAGGGCCAAATTGGTGACCGACTTGCCAGAGCCCGACTCGCCGACGATCCCCAATGTCTCGCCGCGGCGCAAATCAAAATCGACACCTCGGACCGCCTGCACGACCCCATCATCGGTGCGGAACTCAACCGACAGGTCGCGGACTTCGAGTAATGTCTCAGGTTGATTCATGGGTGATGTCACTCTTGAAATATCTTAGGACGCGTTATGTTCTTCGTAGCCACGCTCGCGGAGAGCGTGGGGGAGCTGCTTTTACGTTTTCCCGAAGTGGTGAATTGGTTCGAGCCTCTCCCACGCTCTTGGCGAGCGTGGCTACCTAAGGATTTCTCGTAGCTACGCTTGCAAAAGCGTGGGAGAAGTGCTCACCTGCTTCGCCCTAGGGGCACACCCAACCCGTTACGCTCCCACGGTCTTGGCGACCGTAGCTACTTGTTTGGTTCTGCTATCGGTTTTTCATGCGGGGGTCCAGGGCGTCTCGAAGGCCGTCTCCGAGGAAGTTTAGGGAGTACAGCGTGGCGGCCAGCGCGATGGCCGGGAAGACCACCAGCCACCAGTAAATCCGGATCGGCGTGATGACCTTTAGGCCGTCGTTGGCGAGTTGTCCCCAACTGACATTGGGTGGCTCGACTCCCAACCCCAAAAACGACAGAAACGCCTCGAACAGCATCACCGCCGGAATCGTCAGTGTGAGGTACACAATCACTACGCTCAGCACGTTGGGCACCAGGTGCAAAAACACGATCCGCCCACCACGCGCGCCGATCGTCCGCGCGGCGTCGACGAATTGTTCGTTCTTGAGGCTGATAATTTGTCCGCGGACCACCCGCGCCATCGTCAACCAGTAAATCGCCCCGATCACCAGGTAAAGGATCACCATGCGGTCGATGCCGTAATCGGCGAGCCGGGTCTTGACGGTGTCGTCGCTGAGGATCGAGATCAAAAACAGCACGACAAAGATAAACGGCACGGAGTACATCACGTCGACTGCGCGCATCATGGCATCGTCGACCCAGCCGCCGGCATAGCCGGAGATCGCGCCGTAGCTCACCCCGATCAACAGCGAGACGAGCGTCGCTACTACACCCACAATCAACGAGACGCGCGCACCCCAAAACAGCCGGGAGAGCATATCGCGGCCAAGGTGATCGGTTCCGCATAAACTGGGGAGGCACCAATCGCCGAAGATCGTGAGTCGTGCTCTGATCATCGCTTGATCTAATAGATTGGGATTCTCCCAAATCTCGCCGTAGCGGCGACGGAATTCATCGCTGTCGGTTGGAAATTGGGTGATCGCCAAACTGACGCGGCGGGTTTCGGTTTCCGGCACGTCCCCTTCGGCTTCCACCGGTATCGGTTCTTCGATTTGGGAAGAGAGGGTCGGCGGCAAGAACTGGCGGCGCTTGAGGTCCTGCTCTTTGAACGATTGCAGCGGCAACAGCGGGGTGATGATCGCCAGCAGTCCCAACAGCAGCAGAAAGCCGAGCGAGGTCATCGAGACCCAATCGCGGCGCAAGCGCCGCCAGGCGTCTTGCCAGAGGGAGATCCCGTGGATCGCCTCCGCTTCGCCCAGCATCGTCTCGTACTTTTCGAGCGGCGGGAAGGCGGCGTCGTACGCCTGGTGCGGGGGAGGTTTGGGTGCGTTCATAAGCCCGACTGGGTGGGACGGCTATTTGTTGAGTTTGACTCGAGGATCGATCAGCCCGTACGAGAGATCGACCAACGTATTCATGGTGAACAGCAGCAACGTGTAAATCATGACCACCGCGAGCGAAACGGGATGATCCTTCTGGGTGATCGCTTCAATGAAGTGGGTGCCCAAACCGGGAATGAAAAAGATTCGCTCCAGGACCAGGCTGCCGGTCAAAATGCCCGCGGTCGCCGGACCGAGGTACGAGACGACCGGCAAGATCGCGCCGCGGAAGGCATGCCGCAGCACGACCACTCGCGGCATCAGCCCTTTGGCGTAGGCGGTGCGGATGTAGTCTTGCCCCAGCACTTCCAACATGCCGGTTCGTGTGAGTCGAGCGATGTAGGCGGCAAACGGCGCGGCCAAGCAGAGGGCCGGTAGGACCAAGTCGATCGGACGTCCCCAACCGGCCGCGGGAAACCATTTGAGGATGAACACGAACAGGATGATCGCAAAGCCCGCGAGCACGAAGTTCGGGACCGCGATCCCCAAGGTGGCCAGCAGGCGGAACCCCACATCCAGCAAAGACTGCCGCCACAGGGCGGAGACAATCCCGGTAGAAAACCCCAGCAGCATGGCGAAGCTCAAGGCCAACGCCCCCAGCGAAATCGAGATCGGCAGCCCTTGCCGGATTAATTGGCTGGAGTGCAGGTCCATCAGCTTCATGCTTGGCCCGAAGTCGAGGGTTAGGGCCTTGCCGAACTGCAGGAAGTACCGCTCAATCAGCGGTTTGTCGAGCCCGTAGTAGCGGTCTAGGTTGGCTTGGATTTCCGGCGGAAACTTCCGTTCGCTCAGGTTCGCCCCTTCCGGCGCTACCTTCCACATCAGGAAGAAGCTGAACGTGTAGACAATCCACAGCGTCAGCAGTAGCCAGAAGAAGCGTTTGACGAGAAACTCAATCAACGGACACCCTCCGCTTTCAAAATAAAGTCACGCTGCGCTTCGTCGATTTCCAAGATGTGCAGCGGGTGCAAGTCTTGCAGGTTGGGGTAAAAGTTTTTCACGTAGGGGCGGACGATGTTTTGCGAGACGTAGAAATAGATGGGCAAAATCGGCATCTCCTCCAGCAGAATCCGCTCTGCCTTCTCCAGCATCTCCATCCGTTTTTCCTCGTCCGACTCGCTCATTGCCTCTTCGATCAACTGGTCGTACTCGGCGTTGGACCAACCGGTTTGGTTGTTCTCGCCATCGGTGACGAACATGTCGAGAAACGTGTTGGGGTCTGGGTAGTCGCCGATCCAGCCGGCGCGGATCACATCGAAGTCGAGGTCGGTCATCCGCTTGAGGTACATGGCCCATTCCTGGTTGACCAATTCGGCGTCGACTTGCAGGTGACGTTTCCACTGCTGCTGGATCACCTCGGCGATATCGCGATGGGCGTCGAGCGTATTGTACACTAGGCGGATCCGTGGCATGCCCTTGCCCCCGGGGAAGCCAGCTTCGGCCAAGAGCCGCCGCGCCTCTTCCGGGTTGAAGTCGCCGCTCACCTGTTGCTCGTACTTTGCGAGCCCAGGCGGAACCAAGCCTAAGGCCGGCACTTGGCCCGCCTTGGTCACAAACTCCACGATCGCTCGTTTATCAATCGCGAGGTTGAGGGCCCTGCGGACGCGGGCGTCGTCCAGCGGCGGTTTGGTTGTGTTGACGCGATAGAAGTAGACGGTCAGCATCGGCTCGATCCGCATGTCGGGTTGCTCCTTCTCGCGGCCCGGCTGGTTGAGCTTTTCCTGGTCTCGCTCAATCAACTCCGGAATGATCGAGGTAGGCACCGTGGTCCCCCAGTCGACCTGGCCATTCATGTACATGTTGAGCGTGGTTGTCTCGGACTGCACCGCCAAGGCGTCGATCACCTCCAGGCTTACTTCACCTGAGTTCCAATACTCCGGATTCTTGCGGAGCCGAATCCGATCGCGAATCCGGCGAAACTCCATGTTGTACGGCCCGTTGTTCACCACGTTTTCCGTCTTGGTCCAGTCGGGGTAACCATGCCGCTCGACACAGGCTTGGTTCACCGGGTAGAGCGGATAGAACGAGACGAGCTCCAGGAAGTACGGTGTCGGGTTTTCCAGCGTCACGACCAAGGTGTGGTCATCCTCGGCGTAGACACCCACTTCGCTGAAGTGCGGTAAAACCTGCCGGACCAGGTTGGCGGCATGTTCGGCATGTTTCCGCTCGTCGAACCGGGGGATCATCACAAACCGCTGGGTCTCGCCTGGTTGGTCCCATTGCGGTTGGCCAGCTTGCTCGGCGACCAACTGCACTTCGTACACGTAAATCGGATCGTCTTCCGTTCCCAACTGTTCCTGCGCTTTGACGACACCGGCAAGCATCGTCCCCCGGGGGTAGGTTTGGGCCGGATTGGGACGGTCGTCTCGTTCAATCTCGACGCGATCGCCCACTTCGATTTTGCGGCCGGTGTACCTTTGGGCGTTCTTCAGGTACCAAAGTTGGTAGGAATACTTCGAGGCGGTCTCTGGATGCAAAAACCGCTGCCACGAGAAAACCCAGTCGTGGGCCGTCACCGGGCTGCCATCGCTCCACTTGGCATCCTTGCGAATCGTGAAGGTGTAGGTTCGTTGGTCCTCGGAAAGTTCATAGCCGGTCGCCATCGCCGGTACCGGAAGCATCTTGTTGGGATCCTCCGGGTCGGGCAGCTTGCGATACAGCCCCTCGAACATCGCGTCGATGATCCGCCCTTCCGGGGCCCCGCTGACATGCGCCGAATCGAGCGATTCGATTTCCGTGCCGTTGGTGAACGTGAAATCTGCCTTGGGTAATTCACTAAATTGAAAAACCGGCAACATTGCCAGCACAAACAGGAAGGGAAACACGTAGGGAAAGAACGTGCGAAGCGTATGTGTCATAAACCGGGACTTCCGCTGGAGGACCAGATGATCGTGCGACGCGGTACGCGTCGCTCGTGAAATTATTCCGGATTAAAGTACGTCGAGAGAGATACAACCTCTGGCGAATCTGGGCAAGCTGCGACATCTGACGCGATTGAGCCAAAGTGGTGAGTCGGCAGTTCTCGCGATTTTAGCAAACAACTCCACAGGTTACGACACGCACAAAACGGGCAAAAAATGGTCTCTCGTTTGCGCCATTCAGGCTGAAAAAGGGTGAACTATGGAATTCGGCTGGGAGGAGGCATCAAAATAAATTGCGGTGATCATGGATTTGCCTCATACTCAGAGGCAGACACGTGCGGTTTCGTTGCTACTTCGGTGGGACGGATCCGCGACCAGAGGCGTCGGTGCGACGCGCGAAAATTTGCACCGGACTTTTGGTAGCGTGCCGTACTTCGTGAACTAGCTGGCGGCGCTTCGTTGGAACAAGCACCGACCTGATTTTCCCCGGACCCCTGGGGCGAGTCGTCTGATGGTCGGTGTTGCGCTCAAGGCAACTTCATTCACGTGCGGCGTTTTCTTTTCCCGCTCTCGCACGGCACACACGTCGCGTGGGAGTTCGCCTTACGACGCAGGAGTTGTTACCCTTATGGCATTCACTTTCGAATCCACGCGACCCGCACTGGAATCGGGTCCAAACACACACACGGACGATGACATGCGCGACTCGGTCCCGGTAGTCCTTCCCCGACCGCTGAGCCCGGCCACTCCCTCCTCGGCGGCGATTCGCACAGAGCCGACGGCCCTTTCCGAGCCGGCCCTCAAAACCCTGAGCGAACCGACCGCCAAGCAGTTGGTGCAGGTCTTCAAGCTACTGGCTGACGAGACTCGACTGAGGATTTTGTGCTATTTAATGCAGACTAAGGAACTGAACGTGCGCAGTTTGTGCGAACTGCTCGATCAGAGCCAACCGGCCGTCAGTCACCATCTGGCCCTCATGCGGGCGACCGGCTTGGTCGATTCTCGTCGTGATGGCAAGAACAATTTCTATCGGATTTTGCCAGAGCGGTTCGGCACGGTCATGCACTTGGTGTTCCGTGAAGTTCCCGGCATCACCGCGGATAAGTTGCAGATGGATCAACACATGATCCGTTACGAGACGAGCAAAACTGAATAGCAGCTTCGCCCTGTAAGAGGATGTTCGCCGGACGGCCCCGCCGCCCGGCGTTCCCCCATTTTCGTCCACGCGTGAAGTCGCGCTCACGCGTCCATTCGCGTGATTCGGCGGGCCACAAGGCCTTCCGGATCACGCGTTTGGTTTTTCTTAGGAGTGGGATTTGGCTTCAACTGAGTTTTAGCAAGATGCCAGGAGCACACGGCGGGGATAAACCCCGCCGCTCGTTTTTGCAACCCCGAGCGGCGGGGTTTATCCCTGCCGTCTTCGCCCCGATTTTATCCCTGACGCACTATATCTCGCTCCCAGAGGTCGAGCCGTGGCGGACGATGGATGATCCGGTGACGGTGCGGCGGACGTCGAGGTAGTAGTGGATTACCTCTTCCAGTTGGGGGAGGGTTTGCGGGGCGGAGATCTGGATGGCCGAGAGGTTGGCCAACATGCCTTCCTCCGTGGACGGATAGAGAATCGCCCCTTTGCCATGCATCCGGTAATGGTGGATTTCTCGCCAGGAGGTCTTGCGTGTCCCGAGTAGCGACTTTTGGACCACTCCGCGGGGGCCGAGATCGAAACGAACCGGTAGCAGCATTCGCCAGACGGAAATCAGCATCACTCCGGCCAGCGCGATCGTCAGCCAGAGGCTCTCGGTTCGCCAGTAGGCGAGTACGGACAACAGGAGAAACAGCCCCAGGGTGATCCCACCACCCAGCCATTCGTCCCGGATGGGCCAATGGAGGACGGAGATTTCCGGTGTTTGAGCGTCGAGTTCACGACTGGAAGGTGACATTCCGTTTACCACGCAAGGGGGCCGCCGAAGGGTATGGAGGCCCATTGTTAGGGCGAATCTTCCTGCTCGACGATCGGGCTGGGCGTGTTAATCGCCCCCAAGATCATGATCGCCAACATCCAATACAGGATACTCGAAAAAATGACCGATCCGGCAACCAGCGTGACAAAATTTTCATCAAACAAAACCAACACTGGGGGGCTCTCACTGGGGTTGCCTCGCCGCTCTACCGGACCTGGCTCTTCAGATTTCGCTGCCATGGAGTCTCGATACTCGTTCCATCGCGCAAGTTCCTCCGGTTGGCTGAACTGCCGAATCACGGCAGTTCGTGTTTGCCACAGGGCGACCACCATCACCCCTTGCAGGACTAGGTAGAGGCCGAGCAGTATCCATCCGGTGCGACGTCCCATGATAAAAGTAGCCTCTCTATTTGGCCGACTCAGGTGGCGACGGTTCCTCGACCTCGACCGGCAGCAGGTTTAAAACGCTGTGCAGCGTGACTTTGAGGCTGGTGGCGAGGGTCGGCTCGATATCTGGGTAGTACAACGGCGAGTGGAGCGAGGGTGGGCTTTGGCCTAACTCCGCAAACCGCCGTAAGCGTTTGCCTTCCACCGATCCGAGCCGAAACATGAAGATCGGCACGCCTGCCCTTCCGTATTGACTGAAATCTTCCCCGCCAAGCGACTGCTCGGCCGGTAAGGCATTCTCCGCTCCCAGGACCTCGCGGAATACTTCCACAATCCGACGTGTTAACTGCTCATCGTTCTTGAGGCTCGGCGTCCCCTCGGAGATTTCAATGGTCGGTTCCGGGGCGCTAGCACCTTGGGCCACCGCTTTGGCCTTTCGCTGGATCGCGCTCAGGAGATGCTCGCGGACCTCGTCGGTATAGCTGCGGACGGTTAATTGCAGGTGGCAGCGGTTGCCGATGATGTTGTGTTTGGTCCCCCCATGAATCGAGCCAACCGTAATCACCGCCGGCTCTACCGGTTTGATCTCGCGGCTGACGATCGTTTGCAGGTCCATGACGAGATGGGCCGCCATGACCACCGGGTCGATCGTCGACTGGGGATAGGCACCATGACCTCCTTTGCCATGCATGGTGATGTCGACACTGTCGACGTTCGCCATCGCATACCCCGCGCGATAGGCGACCTTGCCGGCGTCAAGCGACGCGTCGACATGCAGGGCCAGCGCGAAATCAGGTTTCGGGAATCGCTCGAACAGCCCATCCTCAAGCATCGCTCTGGCCCCGGCACCCCGTTCCTCGGCCGGTTGGCCGATCAGCATGATCGTGCCGCTCCACTGGTCTTTATGTTCCGCCAAATACCGAGCCACCCCTACCAAATTGGTCATGTGGACATCATGCCCGCAGGCATGCATCACGCCGGTTTGCGATCCATCCTCGGCAGTGACGGTTTTCTGGGAGGCGTACCGCAGTTCGGTCTCTTCGGTGACCGGTAACGCGTCGAGATCGGTCCGCAGCATCAGCGTGGGGCCTTCGCCGTTGGTCATCAGGGCGACCACCCCATGCCCGCCGACCCCGGTCGTCACCTGATAGCCGGCGGCACGCCAGTGGTCGGCGAGTCGCTTGGCGGTCTGCTCCTCCTGAAACGAGAGTTCCGGAGTGCGGTGAAACTCGCGGTAGATTTCAATCAGCTCTTCCAACTGCTCCGTCTGCCACCGCTGGATCGTCGCGGTGGGTTCGGCGGATGCCGCGTGTGAAAAGCTTAGGAAACAAACAGCCCCGAAAAACAAGGTAAATAGCGTGGATAGCGGCGGACAAAGGCGCATAACAATCTCTCGCGAAAAATTTCGGGATATCCCACTTGCATCGATTATAGCGTCTGCGGTAACATAAACTTCATCATTGCACGGTCTAATTTCATTCGGAGCGAGTCCTCAAACTTATCCAAGGGGTCTCGCTCACATTTTTTCTTGAACACGCATCTCGTGCATCCACCTGGCTCTCAAGCGTAGCTCAGCCCGCCTCGGTTGCCGGGAATCCCACTTCAGGTCGTGCGGAGAGCCGTCGCGCGAGTTTTCGGCTCGCTTTGGCGCGGTGGCTAAGCACGCTTTTCACGCTGTCTCCCAGCTCGCCGAATGTGCGACGGTATTCCGGGATCTCGAATAGCGGGTCGTACCCGAACCCACCGCTGCCGGATGGTTGTTCTCGTAAAATGCCGTGGCAGGTGTCTTCGCTTGTCAAAACGATCTCGCCGGTGGGCGCGGCGATCGCCATGTGGCAAACATAGTGCCCGGTTCGTTTGGCGCGGGGGGCCCCGCTTAGCTTCTCGATCAGCAAGGCGTTGTTCGACTCGTCAGTCGCCCCCGGCCCTGAAAACCGCGCGGAGTAGATCCCCGGGGCACCTTTGAGGGCATCGACGCACAACCCGCTATCCTCACCCAGCACCCAGTGCCCCAGATGCACGGCCTGCTGCGAAGCCTTCTTGGCGGCGTTCTCGGCGAACGACTCGCCATCCTCCACCACCTCAATCGGGTTGGGGAAATCAGCGAGCGTCTGAAGCGTGAACCCTAGCGGCGCGAGCAGGACTTCCAACTCGCGCCGTTTCTTCTGGTTTCCGGTTCCTAAAACCAACACACGAGGAGCGGACATCCGGTAGATTTCCAAAGTTTGAGGGGCTGCGTATTGAACATTCCAAATTGGGTCAACTCTATCTTAGCGGAAGCGACTTCGTAACGCATTCGTGGGCCGAGTGCCTTGGCTCCTGGCCTTACTTATTCGAGAAAATCTGTACCTATACGTGGTTTTTAACTTACGCGCAACGCAAAAAGCTTCGCCATGGGCGAAGCTTTTTGATGAGTTGAGGCCGACGCTCGGAGCGTTCTATTGCAGTCCCGCGGGACGCGTGTAGTTGGACGCCAAGCTCACTTCCGGGACTTCCACTGGAATTGGTTGGACATCGAACGGAATACCGGCAACCATTTTGGCCTTGAAGGCAGGAAGTCCATTGTAAGTAGCCGAACTAGCACCCGCGCCGGTCTCCAATGATCCGGAGTAGGTTTGGATTACCCGGGCCAACTGGGGATTCATCTCCAGCGAACCATCGCGGCGCTCTGTGCCGACGGAGGGGAAACTACCGACGGTGACAATGCTCTCGAATCGATCGTGAAACACATACGCCTCGACCCCCTGCTTCCGCAAGGCCCTGGCGAGTTTCTCCGCTTGCTCACCCGCTTTGGCGAGCCGCTCTCCGGTGCCTTTGTTGTTGCGCTCGATCTCCTTGATCTTCTTCTGGTCAATCTCGATTGCACCGCGGAAGGTGGCAACTCGCACCGAGATTTTGCCGGGGCATTTCAGCAGGCTGTACTCCCCACCCTGATTCATTTCCACCAACAACGGGTCGAGCCCTTGGGGGCGAAAATACTCTTCCGGCAGCAGAGGGTTGCGGCTCACAAAGGCATTGCCCATCGGGCCGAGATGCTTGTCTTCTTCCGAAATACCGATGGTTTCGCGGAGCCGTTGCCGCATGGTTTTGACGGAATCGTTGGTCGTGCTGTAGCCATTGTTGAGGGATTTGGGGTGGATCGTTTTGATCTTTTTAAGCGTCGTCTGCAGGCCGCTATCCTCATACGACTCGAAGTTGCCCACGAGGACCGCGTAACTCGTTTCGCTCACACCCCGGGCATATTTCATCTTTTTCGGTTCGCCGTAGCGATCGTAGCCGCGGCCCTGGACCGTTTCGGTGTAGTCGTAGTCCTGGTGGAAGACAAAAGCCTGCATGCTAAAGTCCTTCCGTAGTTCCAACACCAGATTGTGCGCGTCTTTTTGAGCGCCGGGGCCGGTAAATGAATAGGCCATTACCATCCAGGGGCCGTTGGTATCGACCAGCTCGTACTGATCGCTGGGATTGGCGTCGATCCGTTGGAACGGAATGATTTTCGACCAAGGGGGTGCCGCTTCCAGGCATTGACCCAGCGAGACCCAGGCCACACAGGCGATGGCCACCATCATCAATCGTTGGACTAACATCCGGATTCACTTTCCCACGCAAGACCCAAAGCTTCTTTCGCGATCGCGCACCCTTTGCGAAATCGTCGTGGGGCGGACAGTAGCAAAACCGCCCCGGTGGAAACAAGGGGAATCTTGAGGGAAAATTGTCGTCCGCTCGTCAATTTAACGTGACGGCGATACCGCTTGGCCGGACCTTGGGCTCAGCCGAGCGGAACCCCCTTGCAGAAGTTGGCCATCGGTCGACTCGACCCGCAGCGGCACAATCCGGCCATTCTGGTTGGCCTCGCCTGTGAAACGGATCGGGGCGTAGCGACAGGAGGTTCCCTGTAGCATCCCGCTGGAATCAGGCTCGACCGACTCGACCAGCACGTTCAACGTTTCGCCCACGAGCGATCGGTAGTACTGGGCCCTGGTCTCCGCTTCCACCTCTGCTAAGTGGACCCGGCGGTCCGCTTTGACGTCGCCGGGAATTTGGTCGGTCATCTCGGCGGCGGGTGTCCCGCGACGGGGGCTGAACGGGAAGATATGGATCTTTGAGAAGCCGACCTGCCGCGAAACGTCGCAGGTCTCTTCGAATTCGGCGTCGGTCTCGCCGGGAAAGCCAACGATGATGTCGGTCGAGATCGCCGGTTTGTGAAGCCGCTCCTTGAGCAGTCCGCAGCGATCGATAAACCGCTGGCTCCCCCACCGCCTGCGCATCCGCCGGAGAACACTGTCCGATCCGCTTTGCATCGAGATGTGCAGGTGAGGGCAAACCTGCTCCGGGAAATCACGCATCACCTCGATCAGTTCCTTGGTGACCTCGGTCGCTTCGATACTGGAGAGCCGCACGCGAAAATCCGCATCAAGCTTCGCTAAGCCTTCCACCAAGTGAGCCAGTCGCGTCCAGTCCGCCTTGGGCTTCTCGCGGTTAAAATCGACGCCGTAATGCCCCAGGTGGATGCCGGTCAGGACGATCTCGCGGTAGCCCCCATCGGCCAGACGTTTCGCTTCTTCCAGGATGTCGCTCATCGGCCGGCTATACATCTCTGGCCGGACCTTGGGGATGATGCAGAAACTACACCGCAGCAGGCAACCATCCTGCACCTTGACGAAGGCTCGGTGGTGATCGCGGAAGGTGGAGATGCCGGTCGGGATCTCGATTACCCCCATCCGCCCCAGCAGATCGGGCAGCTCCCGCTTGTCGGTGACCACCTCGACCACGCCCGGCAGCTTTTTGATCTCATTCGGGGCTCGCGTCGCATAGCAGCCCATCACCACAATCCGCGCCTCGGGGTTATCCTTGGCCATCCGGCGAATCACTTGGCGGCTCTTAGAGTCCCCCTCACCCGTCACCGTGCAGGTGTTGACCAGGCAGACATCGGCCGGTTCGCGGTCCACGGCATCGCGGTACCCGGCGGAGAGCAGCCCCTCGCGAATGTACTGCGTCTCGTACTGATTAACCTTACACCCCAGGGTGTAAGTGCGGAGCTTGAGGTTGGACATGATTTGCGGGCAAGGCACGAAACGAACAATCACACGGTCACGAGATTGTCAGTGTATCAAAAATTAAGCAGCCCTGAACGTAGTGTCGAAGTGGACATTTCAAAGTAAAAAATGGACGCGGAGACCAATCGAAACTCACGACAGATCCAAATGGAGCCGCAGCACCAAGCTGCGGAAGTTGCGCAAAGAGAAATCGCGCTTCCCTTAACCGTCGAGCTTCAATGAGGCCTGCGAGTCGCAGGAGACAAACAGTTCGTTTCGGAGGCCCCGCGTCCGTAAACCACAATATACCGTGGGTCCTGGAAGATGACAAGTTATCGACAGTTAAAGGAAGAAGTTGCAATTGGACTTGGGATTCGGTATAAATAAAAAAGCTCCCGTCCCGCAACTTTTTTGACCAGTGGGGACGGGAGCCATCTCAGTCGCACGACGTTCGCGCGACGCATTCAGTTAGGTCTCCCATAGGAGAAGATCAATGAGCACACAAGCTCAGCACATGGTAACTGAGGCCCTCTACCAGTTGGGCTTCGAGGCGGACTCGGATACGGCACCGCCTGGTTCTCCCTCCCGCTTGATGGCCCCGAAAGAGAAATTACTCGATCTTACGGGGAAAACCATCGTCATTAACAGCGAGGGGATTTTAACCGTTGAGTAGCGGGAATTGGTTCCTCTCGAACCAATTTCGAGAGGAACCTCTATTTTTTCCTTAGGAGAACCTTCAAAGTGAATAACTACTACGTGAACAAAATCGCCCAGCCCAATGGGGACCATGAGGTCCACAAGGACAGCTGCGATCGGATGCCGGCATCTCACAACGCGCTTTATCTCGGAGCGTTTGCGAGTTGTATGGAAGCGGTGCGAAAAGCGAAGGGCATTTACCCTTCCGCTGACGGGTGCTTCCATTGTATTCCTGCTTGTCACACTCGTTAGAACAAACCAAGTTCTGCTCAGAGAAACGTAGGAGGCATCAGACTGTGCCTCCCACGTTTCCGTTTTAATGCCACCAAGACATTTCGCTTCTGATTTCTCTAACACTCCGGTTCCATCGTGCTCGACATCGAACCTTGGCACCGCGCGATCAGTTCGTCCTTGCCGAAGGCGTGGATTTGTTCGACCTTGAGCTCCGCGTGTTCTTTGGTGGTGGTTAGGCAGACGGCCTTCCCGTCGTTGTCGACGGTTCGCGCGATCTGGAAACCTTTCTCCAGCGGATGGCCGAACACCTGCTGCATCATCAGCATCACGTACTCGTAGGTGTGGTCCTCGTCGTTCCAGAGGAGCACGTGGTACCGAGGCTGACGTTTCGGCTTATGTTTTTTCTTCGGCTCGGTTTTGGTGGCGACCATCGTCGCTTCCCAGGGTACCGCGCCGGCTGATTCTGAATCTCCCACGTTCCTCTTCCGCTCAATCAATGTCGTAAGGTAATTCCCAGCAATGAGTTCCCGCTTAGCGTGGAATATCCAAAGCGGCACCTGCGCATTATATTGTAATGCTACGACGGTCGAAAAGGTATTTTCTTGAATTCCGACCGTATCAACCAACCGGAAATTGACGACGGATCGAAACTATGACGAATCTGAAGACTTTCCTAGCGGAAAACGAGCAACACGCAATCGACGATTTATGCGAACTTTTGCGGATTCCGAGCGTCAGTACCGACAGCCGCCACCAAGGTGATGTCCAAGCGGCCGCCGATTGGATGGCCGAGAAGTTCAAGAGCATGGACTTCAAGACGGAAATCCATGCCACGGATGGACATCCGATCGTTTACGCCGAAAGCCCCCCGGTCCCCGGCAGGCCGGTAGTGCTGGTCTACGGGCACTACGATGTCCAACCCCCCGACCCGCTCGATTTGTGGGAAACGCCCCCCTTTGAGCCAACCATCCGCGATGACAATGTTTATGCCCGGGGGGCGACCGATGACAAAGGTCAGATGCTCACCCATGTGAAAAGTGCAGAGGCCTGGATTCAAACCAACGGCGTCTTGCCGGTTCAGGTGAAGTATTTGATTGAGGGGGAAGAGGAGATCGGCAGCGAGCATCTGCCGCCGTTTATCGCGGCCAACCGAGAAAAGCTGGCCTGCGATGTAGTGGTGATTAGCGATTGCAGCCAATTCGGCCCCGGCCAGCCCGCCATTACCTATGGGCTGAAGGGGATCGCCTACTTCGAGCTGAAGCTGCAAGGCCCTCGGCGTGACCTGCACAGTGGCACCTTTGGTGGCAGCGTGATGAACCCCGCCAATGCCCTGAGCATCATGCTCTCGACGTTGGTCGACAGTAACGGCAAGGTGCAGATCCCCGGCTTTTACGAGGATGTCGTCCCGCTGGCAGACCAAGAACGAGCCAACTGGGAGGCCCTCGGGTTCGACGAGGCGGAGTTCAAGCGGCAACTCGATATTGACGCGGTGGCGGGAGAATCAGGCTTCACCACCCTGGAACGTCGCTGGGCCCGGCCGACCTTCGATATCAACGGCCTGACCAGCGGCTACCAAGGGGAAGGGGCCAAAACGGTGCTCCCGGCCAAGGCCTCAGCCAAGTTCAGTTTCCGCTTGGTCCCGAATCAGGACCCTCACAAGGTTTCCGAGGCCCTGCGAAAACACCTCGAAAAGATTTGCCCACCCGGCATCAAGATGGAACTGATCGACTACCACGGTGCCCCTGGGTTTGTCGTGCCGGTCGATAGCCCCTACATGTCGGCCGCTTCGGCAGCGATTGAGCGCGGTTTCGGCAAGGCCCCGGTGTTGATGCGCGAGGGGGGCTCGATCCCGATTGTGAACACCTTCGCTGCCGAGCTGGGGGCCGAGGTCTTGCTGTTGGGCTGGGGGCTAGATGACGATAACACCCATAGCCCCAACGAAAAATTCAACTTGGCCGACTACCAACGGGGCATCGAGGCCAGCGCCCACCTGTGGGAAGAGCTGGGCAAGCTGACCAAGTAACCCGCCTCGTTTGTTCCCGTTGCCACAAGCATTAAAAGCACTTTCCACGTGAAGTCGATCCTATCATGCTAGACCGGAAATTTGTCGCCGAGAACCTGGAACTGGTCCAAAAGAACTGCGTCGATCGCGGCGTGCAGGTCGATGTCTCGCGGATTAGCGAGCTGGAGGCTGGGCGCAAGGCCAAACTGCAAGAGACCGAAGAACTGAACCGTCAGGCGAACGAGGTCAGCAAATCGATCGGCAAGGCGAGCCCGGAAGAGCGGCCCAAGATCATCGAAGAAGGAAAGCGCCTCCGCGAACAAAAAGACGCCGCCCAAGGGGAAACCGATCGGCTCGAAGCGGAAATCGTCGAAATCCTCCGCCTGGTCCCGAACCTGACCCACCCCGACGCCCCGATCGGCGCGGACGATCAGGCCAATCTGGAATTGGCCAAAGGGAAGACCGCGCCCCGGACGTTCGACTTCCCGGTGCTCGACCATGTCGTGCTGGGTGAAAAGCTCGACCTGATCGACTTCGAGGCGGGTGCCCAAGTCGCCGGATCCGGGTTCTATTTCCTGAAAAACGAGGCGGTCCTGCTGGAATTGGCCCTCCAGCGATACGTCTTGGACGTGTTGATGAAAGAGGGTTTTACCCCCACCATCACGCCCGACTTGGCCAAGACGGAGATTCTGCACGGCGTGGGGTTCATTCCTCGGGGGCCGGAAACGCAGATCTACAGCATCGACAACAGCGACCTGAATCTGGTCGCCACGGCGGAGATCACCCTCGGGGGAATGTACGCCGACAAAATCTTGGAAGCGGAGACCCTGCCGCAACTCTTCTGCGGCATCAGCCACTGCTACCGCACCGAAGCGGGCGCCGCCGGTCGGGCCTCGCGCGGCCTGTACCGAGTTCACCAGTTCACGAAGGTCGAGATGTTCGCCTTCACCCTGCCGGAGCAGAGCGAGGAAACGCTGAACAAGTTCCGCGACCTGGAGTGCCAAATTTTCGACGGCCTGGAAATCCCGTACCGCGTGGTCGATACGGCTACCGGCGACTTGGGTGGCCCTGCCTACCGTAAGTTCGACCTGGAGGCCTGGATGCCTGGCCGCGGCGACTCGGGCGAATATGGCGAAGTCACCAGCACCTCAAACTGCACCGACTACCAGGCCCGGCGGCTGAACATCCGCTACAAGGTGAAAGGTGAAAAAGGAACCCACTTCGCCCACACCTTAAACGGTACCGCCATCGCCCTCAGCCGCGGCCTGATCGCCGTCCTGGAAAACTACCAGGAAGCGGACGGCTCGATCACCGTGCCGAAGGTTTTACGGCCGTTCATGGGAATGGATAAAATTGGGCCACGGGCGTAGGTGTTTGGTTCGCATTGATTGCCGCGGCCGCGTAAAATAGGTGAATGCATGGGCCAAGCCGAAAATTGGGCTGGACCATCGCACAGGCCTTCGGCGGTTCGCAAGATCGCCCCTTTGAGATCGGTTGGTTCGTTCGTTCGTTCACCCTCATTTGATGACATTCGGGAACTGCAACTCCGTGTCACTTAAACTCGACCGACGCGACGTCTTTATCCGGGGCAATTTCAATCCCCACATCCTCTCGCCCGAGTGGTTGGCGCGGCAGGAAATTTGGATGCCTGACTCGGTTCGCTTTGGCATGGGTTTTCTCCGCGAGGGGATTCAGTTTCGTTCGCCTAGTGTGGAGTGGTTGATCGATACCGAAGGGCTCGTAGTCTCCTCGTTGGAAGAGAACTGCGGAGAATTCGCCGCCAAAGTGCTTGAGGCACTTCCACATACGCCGATCACGGCCGTGGGAAACAATTTCAATTATGTAGGGAAGGTTTCTCAATGGTTCGATAGCCCTTTAAGTCCGCTGTTGGCAATCAATCCTCAGACCTTCGGGCCCGAGTTGCCACTTGAGGAATCGGTCTGGACCGGGACATTTCGGCATGGGCAGGCACAAGTGGTGGTAATGGTGGCCACCGGGACCAACGACGAGGATTCCGTGTTTTTTAATTTCCATCGACCAGCCCTCCACATGACCGGCACCGCAATCCAGGCCGCTCGGCAGTTTTCCGAGGACCAAGCAGCAAGCCGTGGCTTGCTCGCCCAACTTTTTCCGGGATGGGAGTAATTTCATGGCACACGCGCTTAATTTCGAATCCGCGTTCGACTCCGGATCGACTCACCAGCCATCCACGTCCCGTGGTCGCTCTCGAAATCCGCTGCTGACCAGAACCTCGCACGGTTTAACGACGTTCCGACAATCGCTCGTGCGGCTCATCGGGTCCGCGGGAGAAGACAAACAGCGCCTTCGCGACGAAGTTTTAAAGCGTCTGATGTCCGCCCCGGAACCCCGCGTCTTTATTAGCGAACTGTTGAACGTCTGTACCGCAGCGAGTGGACGGGATGGGCTGGAGGTTGCAATCGACGTATTATCCCAAACTGGAAATCTGTTGCTCGATCAGTATGCCTGGGATTATCTAGTAGCCGACATGTGGCGATCGAATCATCCCTCACTCGATATCAAGTATCTCCCCAACGATGATTATTGGTACGTCCTGCTCCGCTCCATTGCTCGCTGCGATGCTGCAGAAGATGTCCGCTACCGATTCATTGCCGCCTTCGGCAGCGCCCCGAGTCGTGGCCTCATGGAAGGAGTCGTCGAAGCTCTCGGCGATTTAGAGAGCGCCGCGGCGCGGAAACTACTCGGTGAAATCTCGGGGGAACATGCCGATCCATTCATTTGCGAGCTGGCACGCGAGGTGCTTGACGACAGGGTGCTCGACGACGGGGAGACGTAAATTCCGTGTCGATTTCGCAGCTCTCCGCAATTCTCTTCGTCGAACCCGTGGTCTACCTTCGCAAACTCAATCGGCGAAGCGACTGGGGTATTTCAGGCGATCCGCGCGACGGGCGCGTCGCTCATGCCGCTGAGCGAGTCTTTGAGACCGATCCAACCTCAAAGTACAGCCTTTATCGCGTGCGTTCCAGCGTGGAACTGCAGCGAGTTGCGGTTGGTCTCAATGGTAACCGGCATTCTCTGGTGGAAAATCTTGACCTCATCTCATTCACGCCCGACGAGTTATCCACATGCGGCATTGTCCTGACCGAGACCGCCGGTGAAACTCGGTGCTTGGCGGCCAATCGTCTGCATGTCGATGTTGAAGCCTCTAAAGATCAATTAACGCGGCTTTGCCGGTTGGCCATGGACGCAGGCCGAAGCTCAGCCCGGGTTTCGAAGTCGATCATGCGTGGCGTCGCAAGCGAGCTTACCACGTTTGGATGCCATGCCACGACCGATGCCGCGGATCATCCCTGCGGGTGCGAGTCGGATTAGGCCCATCCCGCTTCTGCAATTCTGTGGTAACTTGAATTCTTGCCGGTTACCCCTTCCCACTTCGGGAGCATTTTATGGCCATCAGCGCCTTCGATATCTTCAAAATCGGATTTGGCCCTTCCAGTTCTCACACGTTTGGGCCGATGGTCGCGTGTGCTCGGTTCTTGAGGGAGCTGCGTGAGGTCGGGGCGTTTGAGCGGACTGCCCGGGTGACGGTTACTCTGTATGGCTCGATGGGGCTGACCGGTAAGGGGCACTATGCCGATGTCGCGATTGTGTTAGGACTGGAAGGGAACGATCCCTCCACCACCGGCAGCGACGAGGTAGAGCCGAAGGCGAACCGCGTTCGCGAAACTGGGAAGTTACACCTCGGGGGCACGCGGGAAATTGGTTTCGATTGGGACCGTGACTTTTTGTGGCGAGGGGCCGAATCGCTTCCCAAGCATCCCAACGGGCTGGGCTATAACGCCTACGACGAAGCGGGCGAGGTCGTTTACCACGCCAACTACTATTCGATCGGCGGCGGGTTTGTCGTCGGGGAAAACGAATCGGTACAGCAGAAAGAGGCGGTGGGGGATGTCCATGTGCCGTTCCCGTTTACCTGGGGAGACCAACTGCTGGAGCTCTGCCTGCGGCGGGGCTGCAGTGTCAGCGACCTGATGCTGGAGAACGAAAAGACCTGGCGGAGCGAAGAAGAGATTCGCTCTGGGTTACTGAACATCGCTCAGGTGATGCAAAACAGTATTCGAATTGGACTGCAAACCGAGGGAATCATCCCTGGTGGCCTGAACGTCAAACGGGTCGCGAAGCTGATGTATGAACGCCTGGAAGTAGTTTCCGCCAATCCCAGCACCCAACTGGTGACCCTCAGCGGACATGCCAGCGCATTCGCGATCGCGGTGAACGAAGTGAACGCCTCGCTGGGGCAGATTGTGACCGCACCGACGATGGGCGCGGCCGGGACGATCCCCGCGGTGCTGGAATGTTTCCAGCGTTTTCATCCGGCGGCCAGTCCTGACAATGTGATCAAATTTCTGTTAACCGCTTCCGCCGTGGGGATGATCATCAAAATCAACTCGACGTTGGCGGGGGCGGAAGGGGGTTGCCAAGCGGAAGTCGGCACGGCCTGCGCTCAGGCGGCGGCTGGGCTCGTGGAAGCGGTGGGCGGAACACCTCAGCAAGTGATCAACGCGGCGGCGGTTGGCCTGGAACACAACCTGGGCCTGACCTGCGATCCGGCGGGTGGCTTGGTCCAGGTCCCCTGTATCGAACGCAACGCCCTAGCCGCCAACAAGGCAATCAACGCCGCCACACTGGTCTTGCTACAAGGCAACGACCGAATCAGCCCCACCTTCGACACCGTGGTGAAAGCCCACTGGGAAATCGCCCAGGACATGAGCAGCAAATACAAAGAGACCTCGCAAGGAGGTTTGGCGGTGTTTTATACGAATTGTTAAGAAGTGGTGGGTGAATCCCCAAGTGGAGTGGTAGGTGGAGTCTTCGGAACCCACCATCGCCAGATAATAATGGTCAGGCAAAGCGGCGTGGGTTCATGGCAACTCGGTCAAACAATTCCTGATCCGCGATGTCAGTTCCCGCCGCGATCGATTGGTGGGTTACGCCCTATCGGGCTCCACCCACCACAGGTCACAATTTACGGCAGTTGCAGCGGTAATCCATCGCTGCGGTTGCCGAGTCGGCGGAAGACTTCCGCGTCGATCTGGTAGGTCAGTAGGCGGACGCTCCCATCGGCTAGCAAGGCGTTGAATCCGCCGTCGTGCGATGAGCCGAAGCGACGCTCGCCGGTGGTGGTATCGGGCAAGGGGTTCAGCGTGGTGGCGCGGACGGTCTCTTGGTTGGTGTCGACCGTGGAGTCCCAACCGGCGGCGTAGCCGTAGTTGTCGCCCGACGGAGGAGGGCTTTGTCCCAGGCGAAGCCGGTTGACTTGTTTTTCGGCGACCATCAGCGTGACACTGGTTCCGTCGGTCAGGTCGGCCAACCGCATCAGCCGTTTGGTCCGCGTTCCGGTGCTACACGACCCATCCCAAGGGCGGGCCAGCACGCCGGTTCCGTCGTCGTTGCCAGCGGCGTAGTCGGTTTGGGCCCGGGCAAAAATAACAAACGAGTTGAACGGCTGCTGGTCCGGGCCCATGCACCAGGGGGTTCCATCCGCCGCGTTCGCCTCCGGGGAACGGCGACTGGGGCAAAAGTAGACCGGGACCGGGCTGCTAATCGCCTGCTTGGCGCGTTCCAGGTCGGTCGCCTGGCCGATGCCTTGGTAAATCGAGTTTTGCTCGACAAACGGGAGAATCTGAAAGGCCCAGCCCGCCGCTTGTTTCTCTTGGGCCCCGGGTCGTCCATCGAGATAGGTAGGCATGGCCGCGTTAGAATAGCCGCCAGTGGGCAGGGTGAGGAACGTATCGTGATGATTATGCCAGCCCAGGCCAACCTGCTTGAGGTGGCTGGTACACATCATTCGCCGCGCCGCCTCCCGCGCTTTTTGCACCGCCGGCAACAGCAGGCTAACCAAAATTCCGATAATCGCGATCACCACCAGCAGCTCGACGAGGGTGAACCCCGCTCGGTTGGATCGGCAGCCAGATTGCCCCTTGGTTTGCGGCATTTCGGTATAGGTGGTGGGTAAGTGGGTGCCGATTGTGTCGGCAGTACCGGTTGTCTGCGACGACAGAGGATACCGGACCATGGTCGCGGCGACTTTCCCCTGCTATTAGGGTAAGGCAGCCACCCGGTTTTGGCAAATGTTCTGCGAAATTCCCCTGGCGATAATTCAACACCAAAGATGCAAAACGGGGCCGTTTCGGCGGGTCGTGAGGTATAGTTCCGTGTCGAAATTTAATATCGGTCCCCAACTCTGTCCCAGAGTCAGTTGGTCGTGCTCCAGGAAGCCACTCCCGCCCCATCCAGCCCCATCGAGCGTTTTCTGACCCGAGCTGGCGAGCTGTACTCGCTCCCCGCGGTCGCCATGGAGGTGCTGCGCCTGACCGAGAACCGGCAGGTCGATACGCGCAAAATCAAAGAGTGCATCGAGCGTGACCCGGCCCTGACGCTCAAAATCCTGAAGGCGGTCAACAGCCCCGCGTTTGGACTCAGTGGCAAGGTTTGCGACCTCAACCAGGCGTTGGCCTTGCTGGGGATCAAGCCGCTTAAACTGCTCGTCCTGGGATTCAGCCTGCCGCGGAACCTGGGAGAGGGTTTTCATCGCCGCGCCTTGGCTCGGTACTGGGAATATGCCTTGACCGAGGCGGTCGCCGCCCGGGAAATCTCGCGGAGCTTGCGACTCGCCACGCCGGACGAAGCCTTGCTGTGCGGGTTGGTGGCCGAGGTCGGGACGTTGATCTTGCTGGGGGATTTGGGGGAAAGCTACGCCGATTTTTTGCTGAAGGTGGAGCGGGAAGGGGCGGACCTGATTGCCCTGGAACTGGAAACCATCGGGTTCGACCATCTGATCCTCGGTGTGCGATTGCTGCAAAGCTGGAACTTGCCAGCCACGATGACCGAGGCGATCGCCCAATCGCGAATCGTCTCGGACAGCTCAACGTCCCGTCTCGCGGACTCCAGTTCCCCGCAGGTCGCGGATCTGGCCGGGGTTTTGACCATGGCCCGGCTCCTGGCGGAGATCTTGGTCCGGCAACGGACGGACCTCTTGCCGGAACTGTTGGAACGATTGGCCGAGGCGGGGGGCTCGGAGCTCGCTTTGGAACAAACGGTGATCGTGGTCCAGCGGCAAATGTTGCAGATGGCCGAGGCCTTGGTCGTCTCCGTGGATCCGCAGGGAGACTACGGGGAGGTGATGCTGACTGCCTACCAGCGGCTCGGCCAAGTCGCCGCCGACGCCGCGCCGGAACTTGCGCAGAAGGCCGAGTGGCCGGAGTCGGCTCGCTTGGCGACCGCCATAGACCAGGCGGAATCCGCAAACGAAGTCTCGCCCGGTTCGACCGTGGTTGATGAGAGCTCTCCGGCTGGGCGGGCCTCCGTTCCCGACTTCGCGAGATGGGAACCGGCCGTTGAGTCGGCGGTTCGCCGAGCGCGAGATTTGCGCTCGCCGCTGAGCTTGATGTGGTTGCAAGTCGTTGGGTTTCCCGAGCAGGTTTCTACTTGGGATCTGAATCATGTCGAGCGGCTGCTCGGTCTGGCGGGGGTGATCGCCGAGAAAGAGAGCGACCACTTGGCCACCTCGCTCCCCGGGGGGGACGGCGTGTTGGTGGTTCTGCTCCCAGATTTTGACCGGCAACCGGCGGTTGAATTGACCCGGCGGGTGATCGACCAAGCGGCTCGCTGGAGCGGACGCCTGAGTGGCGACCAGGGACCGACGTTGAGCGCGGGCATCGCGACGGTGACTCTGCCGCCACGCAACTTTCGAGTCGCCGATCTGTTGGAGTCGGCCCATCGCTGCGCAAACGCGGCCCAAAGTTCCGGTGGCAACGGGGTGAAGAGCATTGAAGTCTTGTAGCGAACGCTTTGCCCCATAGGTGAATTTCGATCCCCATGCCCCCACTTGGGCGCGATATGTTAGGCTATTACCTATTGTCAGACGATGCCGCCTCTGGCTGATTATCGGGCAGCCGCCGGAGGAAGGGGTGGTTTCCCAAGGCAGCGCGAGAAATGTCTCAATAGCCCATCATGAATCACGACCCATTGTTTCCCAATTCTCACTCGCACGACTCGCGTCCTGGCCATGCAGCGCACGAGGACTTGGTCGAGATCTCACCAGAAGCAACCCACGCCTCCACCAATTCGCCATCCTCACGCCGCGGTCCCTTGCTTCGGAAGCGGCGCGTTGGCCTCCCGATCGGGCTGTTTATCGCAACCTGCCTCTCGACTTTCTGGGTCGGGATGACCCGCTGGGAACCGCTGCACGTGTTGAGTTGGCTGTTCGCTCCGGCAGGGTTCGCCCCCCGAGGGTACGATCCACTCTTGTCCGATCCGGCGATCGAGATGCGGCGCGATTTACTCGCCTATGCCGAGAACTGGCAGTGGGGGCTGTTGTACATGGGCTCGCTGTTGGCGATTTTATTCGCCCACGAGATGGGGCATTTTCTGATGACCCTCAGGTACCGCATTCCCGCCAGCTTTCCCTTTTTCATTCCGCTGCCAATCACGCCGATCGGCACGATGGGGGCGGTCATCGGGATGGATGGCCTCAGGGCCAACCGTAAGGAGCTGTTCGATATCGGCCTCGCCGGGCCTTTGGCGGGGCTGGTCATCGCGTTTCCGGTGTTGTATCTCGGGATCCTGCAAATGGACCTGACTGAGCAGCCAACCGGCGATTTCAAAATGGACATGCCGTTGATCATGGCCGCCATGATGACCTGGATGGACGTGCCGGGGTACGAGTGGGGTGTGTATGTGAACCAGAGCCAGTTGAACCCCTATTTCATGGCGGGTTGGGTCGGCCTGTTGGTAACCGGGCTGAATATGATTCCGGTCAGCCAGCTCGATGGGGGCCATGTCACCTATACCCTGTTCGGTCGCTTTTCCCACTGGATCGCGCGCGGCTTCATCCTGGGAGGGATCCTGTTCGCGATGTTCGTGGAAGGGGGCTCGATCTGGATTCCGATGCTCATCTTGGTCGTCATCATGGGCCCCAGCCACCCACCAACCAGCGACGACACCGTGCCCATCGGCTGGTTCCGCTACACGCTGGGTGGGCTATCGCTGCTGATCCCGATCCTCTGTTTCCCACCGTTCGCGTTAATGCCGGTAGTGATGCCGTAAGATATTGGGTGGGTGGAGTCTTCGGAACCCACCATCGCCAACCAAGATGGAACTGGCAACGGGGCTAGGGAAATGCAAAACGGCCCCTTGCGCGCGGAGACAATTCTTACCACGCACCCACGGTGGGTTCCGAGGACTCCACCCACCTTTGGTCGCCCCGCGGTCTTTCCCGCTCCCACCCCAATGCGTAAACTTCCAAGTTGAGACCGCCCCCATGCGCATCCATCCACCATTCACAGGAAAACATAACCATGCCTAAAGTTCTGGCGTTTGCGGGAAGTATTCGGACCGGGTCGTTTAACCAGATGCTCATCAAAGTGGCGGTCGAGCGCGTGCGGGCGGCTGGGCTGGAGGTGACGCTGATCGATTTGGCCGATTATCCGCTGCCGCTGTACAACGGCGACCTAGAAGCGAAGTCGGGCCAGCCGGAGAACTCTGAGAAGCTGTACAAGCTATTCCTGGAACATGACGCCTTGCTGCTGGCCTGCCCGGAGTACAACAGTTCGATCACGCCGCTGCTCAAGAACACGATCGACTGGGTCTCGCGGCCGCGCGAAGGGGATGAGTACCTGGCGGCGTACCAAGGCAAAGTGATCGCCTTGACCAGCGCCTCGCCCGGCGGGCTGGGTGGGATGCGAGCGCTCGCGGAGGTCCGTTCGATCTTCGGCAACATCGGCTCATTGGTGATCCCCACGCAAGTTGCCGTGCCGAAGGCCGATAAGGCGTTCAGTGACGAGGGTGAATTGACCGACGACTCGGTTGTTAAGAAGCTGGATGGGCTGGCCGAGCAATTTGTCAAAGTTACCAAGCGAATCGCTGAAAAGTGAGGGTCGATGGAGTGAAAAAGGGGTCAGGACTCTTTTTAGCGACCCGCTAACCACTTGTACACGCGCACCTAAAAAGAGTCCTGACCCCTTTTTCACGGCCACCCGGGTTGCATTGGTTCCGGTCGGTACGAAATGGCGCTGTCCGGGCGGGCTTCTCAGCCCTACTCGTCCTCTTCCGCCGGTTCAAAGAACTCGCGGATTGCCTGGGCGACTTGTTCTGGGGCTTCCATTGGGGTCATGTGTCCGGCCCCGGGGATCTCGGCGTAGTTGGCGGCGGGGATGTTGTTGGCGATCTCGGCCATCTCTTCCGGCGGGCTGATTGCGTCGTGCTCGCCGCAGATGACCAACACCGGCAAGTCGATATCGGCCAGCCAGTTGGTCACATCCGCGCGATGGGCCATTCCTCGCAGGGCCGCGGCGACCCCTTGCGGACGTTGGCGAATTATCATCTCGCTAAGGGCTTTTACCACTTCCGGCCGCTCGGCGATTGTCTGTTCCGCGAGCAGCTTGGGGATCATTTTCTCCGGCAGGGCCTGCATCCCTTCCGCCAACACCTGCTGGGCCGTCTCATGGCGGCCTTTCTTCTGTTCGTCGCTGTCGGCCACCGCCTTGGTATCCATCAGGATCAGCCGCTCGATATGCGAGCGATGATTCTTCCAGAACTGCCACCCAACGTAGCCACCCATCGAGAGCCCACAAAAGGTGACCGATTCCTGAATCTCCAGCCCTTCGAGCAGCCGCTCTAAATCGACCGCCATTTGAGGCATGGCAGCCTCCTCGCTGAAGCCGGTGGTTTGCCCGAAACCGCGGAGATCGGGGATGATCAGCCGGAAGTCAGGGGCGAGCAAATTCGCCAAGTCGTCCCACATGTGATGATCCAGCGGAAAGCCATGCACCAGCAGCAGCAGGGGGCCTTCGCCACGGATCTCGACGTGAAATTCGTCTTCTCCCAGAGTCACTGTTTTGAACATGCGGGGCCTTTGCTTGAGATGAGGGGCTGAAGTGGTCGCGCGAACCGAATGTGCCATGCCATGCTGGATCGCGCATCCTACCATGGTAGCCGCACCAGCCACTGCCCGAGAAGTACGAGGGCCAGAAAGATCCAAAACCAAATGGCCGGTTGGATCAAATCCCACTCTCGCAGCCCGCGCCGGATCCGATAGAGTTGGGCCCCGCGATAGGGGATTTGCAGCAGCAAAAATCCAAACAGAAACACGCCCCCTGGGTTCACTTGCCAGGAACCGATCAAGTCTCCCTGGGCCAGGCTGATAAAGCTCCGCGTCAAACCACACCCGGGGCAGTCGATCCCCCACAAGGTCCGCGCCCCACAGGTCGGAGGCAGGACGATATTCAAACCGGCGATCGCCACCTCTTCGGTTCCCTCCCGCTTCAGCACAAAGGCCGCCAACAACACCCCCAACGAAAGCACCAGCAACACGCGATGCAGCCAGGGGGAGGGCGGAAGCTGAACGTAGCTCGCCGGTACAAATTCGTCCGCCGGGTCCCGAGTGGGCTCGCTGGGTGCGTGAATGGACATGACTGGCTTTGGGGCTACTCGAAATAGGTATCGGGGCCCACCGCCAACTCTTCACGGTCGAACGGACCGTTTTCCTCTTCGTGCAGATCGGCGAACTGGGTGTAAGCCTCGCGAATCTGCCGGGAATGGGGCATCTGCCGCAGGGCCTGCACCTGATACTTGACGGCATTGGCGTAATCCTTGTTCCTGGCGTAGCAGTGCGCCAGGGTGTCGAGATAAGCCCCTTCGCCCGGCCGCAGCTCAAGCGACAGAAGACTCACATCGATCGCATGATCGATATCGCCGTAGGTATTGCCAACCAACCAAGCGTATTGGTTCATGTAGATGGCCATCTGGGTTCGTTCGCCCCCCATGACATCGCGTCCCCGCGCATTTCGCTTGAAGAACTCGATCTGCTCCTGAAACCGCTCGACGACCGGTTTATAGAATTGAATATAGCTATCGATCTTCTCCTTCACTTCCTTTTGCCAGTCGGGGTCTTGGTCCAGGGCGTACATGTGGATCAGCGAA
Source organism: Pirellulaceae bacterium (assembly GCA_040880405.1). Taxonomy (GTDB): domain Bacteria; phylum Planctomycetota; class Planctomycetia; order Pirellulales; family Pirellulaceae; genus JBBDIM01. Next base: position 35,312 of record JBBDIM010000020.1, read on the forward strand.
TCCGATTCCGTTTCGTCATACTCCATCGACTTGCGATAGTGCTCTTTGGCCTTCGCCAAGTCTCCTTTTTCCTGGGCCACGCGGGCCTGGAAATAAAAATATCGGGCCACGCGGCCACCGAAAATCTCGTTCGACTTCGGGTCGAGTTGCTGACCGGTTCCGTCCAGCTTCATCAGGGCTTCCGCCATCGGTTTGAAGGCTTCCACGGCGGCGGCGTCATCGCCCATGTCGTGCAGCATCTCAGCGAGTTGCGTCCCGGCCGAGACCGCGAGCATGTTGGTCATATCCAGCCCCTCGAAGGCCTGGCGGTACTCACGCTCGGCCCAGCGAAAGGTTCCCCGCTCTTGGAGCTGATAGCCGATCATGCGGTGAGAATCTTTGGAATCGGGGGCGATCTCCAAGGCTTGGTCCGCCACTTTTTGCGCCTCCTCCGGTCGACCCTGCACCAGGATCGCCTCGGCCAACAGATAGAGCAGGGTCGGGTCCTTGGCGAACCGGCCACTTATCACGGCACCGGCCTGGTCGGCACCCACTGCTTCATCTTGTCCCGGTTTGGCGTGCAGGCGGGCCAATTGTTCGACCACCGGACCCCCGTCATGCTCTAGCAGCCAGGTGGTGAGGTCGATCAGGTCCTTATCGCTGAAGTTGACACTAATCCCGGTCAGCTCGCGCATCGCCTCGATGGCGTCCTCTTGTCGATTCAAGGCTCGCAGTTCCCGGACCTCCCAGCGGACCAGGTCCAGAATCAACTGCCAGTTGGTGGTTGAGGGTTTCCCAGAGAGGTTGGAGGCCTCTTCCTGGACGAACTCTCGCCAGGTGGGCATCGCCTTTTCCCGGTCACGCAAGCTGAGGGCGAAGGTTTGGAGCCATGTGGGGCCGGTTCGCGGGCTGCCACCAATGAACTGATCGACCGTTTCCGCGAGTTCCGCCCGATCGAGACGCTCGAAATTGAGAGCCAAGGCGATCGCCGCTTCCTTAGAGAGCACCTCGGTCGATTCGTAACGGCTAATCCGCGCAAGCGCCTTGGCGGCGTCCAGGGTGCCGAGATTCGCCAATTGCAAGATCCGGCTCCGGCGGTTGTCCAAGCCTTGATCGCCATACTTGGTGAGCAGGGCCTTCACCTCGTCGCCGAACTCCGGCAAGATCCATTCCAGGTCGATGCTCCGGATCAGGTACTGGGCCCGGCGAGCCACCTCTGGGTCATCGTCTCGCATCGCCTCGAACACCAGATCAAACGCATCGACCCCCATGCGGGAAAGTTCGGTCTGGGCTCGCTCGCGAATGGTGAAGTTGTTGTGCCCGAGGCTTTCGATCAACTGCTGCACCCGGGCGAGACGCTCTGCCGGGGTGGCGTCGTCGGCTGAGGTCGCTTCGCTAACCTCCGTGGCTACTTTGGCTGGCGTGGTTGTGGGGGCGGACTCCTGAGCCAGCCCAACCAGCGGCAAGAGAAGCAGCGGCGACAGCAGGGTCGGGAGGAGCAACAGCCAGCGAATCGAGCCGCCCGATCTCTTCGCGGAAATCGATGCTGAACGACGACGTCGAGAGTTACGCATCCAATAAGCTCCTCGTGGGAGGGCGAAACTAACCGGGCTCGCAAATCACCGCGGAGGTCAAAGAGGCACCTACGCAGAGCGAACTCAGGTATCAGGTCAAATATGCCTACCTTCAAGATACCGCGACGGGCCCTCCGGAAACAAGGCAAACCGCGCGGTTTCCCCACTTTCGAGGTGCTGAACCAAGCACGTTTTCGAGCTACGCGCCCGGCCCTTCGCCACTTTCCATGTCGTCGATATAGCGCCGCAGCCGCTCGTTTTCGTTTTGGACATCCTTGAGCCGGAGCATGTTTTGCACGCGTTTCATCAGCTCGATGCGGTTTACCGGCTTCGACAAAAAGTCGTCGGTCCCCGCCTCGACGGCTCGTTCGATGTCTCCCAGCTCGTTGAGCGCCGTGACCATTAGGATCATGATATTTCGGGTTTTGGGCTCATCTTTGAGCTTTTTACAGACCTCAAACCCGCTCAATTTGGGCATCATCACGTCCAACAGAATCAGATCGGGATGGAACTGGGCCACTTTGTCGAGGGTGTCCTGGCCGTTGACCGCCACTTCTGTCTCGCATTGGACATCCGCCAAATACGCCTCCAGCAGCTCAACATTCGATTGGTTGTCGTCCGCGATCAGAATTTTGTAGATTTCCGCCATTCCCGTCCAAACCCTCCGGAAGATACCACGCTCCATGCTTCGACCCGCGCCCGCGGCGCACACTTTCATCCCTAGTTATAGCAAATTGACCAGACGAAAGGCTGATCGTATACCAAAGGAATCAAGGTGGGCCGTGAAAAAGGGGGCAGGACTCTTTTTCGCGAAACGTCTTCAAATGGAACACGCTTGATGAAAAAGAGTCCTGCCCCCCTTTTTCACTCGCGGAAGGTGGCGATGTCCGATTAACCTCCCGGGATCGCCTTGATCTCACGCAGGAATCCCTCGGCCAACTCCGGCCAGGCGGTCACCCTTTTCTCGGTCGGGCGTAATCCGTAGCCGTGACCGCCGCTAGGGAAGATGTGCAACTCGGCCGGGCGGTTTTTCCGCTTCATCGCCAAATAGTACGCGATGCTGCCGGTGTTGCTGACGTTGTCGTCGCCGGTGTGGATTAGCAGGGTGGGTGGCGCTTGGTCATCGACACGGAACTCCGCCGCCAACTCAGTATCCTTTTCCTCGGTGTTCAGGTAGGCCGGGTAAACCAGGAGCGAGAAATTGGGACGTGGGTTTTCTTGATCGATCGCGTCGACCGCCGAATACCCCTCTTCTTCGCGCCCCACGGAAGCGACCGCCGCGAGATGTCCCCCGGCGGAAAAGCCCATCACGCCAATCTTCTCGGGATCGAGACTCCACTTCTCCGCATTGGCCCGAACCAGCCGAACGGCCCGCTGGGCGTCGGCCAACGGCCACTGGTGGGCCGGTCCCTCTTTGGCCCGCGGAACTCGGTAATGGAGCACAATTCCCGTGACCCCGAGGCCGTTGAGCCATTTGGCGACCTCGACCCCTTCCAGATCGTAGGCCAAAATGTGATAGCCACCTCCCGGGCAGATGACCACCGCGGACCCATTGGCCTTCTCGGCGGGTGGTCGGTAGACCGTGATTTGCGGCTTGGTCACTTGGGTGACCCGGCGGCCGATCCGCTGGTCGGTGTTCTCGACAATCTCTTCGGCTTCGCCGGCCGCCAAACCAGGAACTTTCCCCTCGGGCCAGAGGGTGACGGTCTCCCCCTGGTTTTTCTCTTCGCCACGCGCGACAGCGGCCCCAGCAAGCGACGTCAAGAGAAGTGCCAGGACAACCAAACTTCGAACAATGGGTGATCGGTGAATCATGGTGTGGGTCTCGCTTTCGTTGCCTGAGTCCGGTGGGGGGACTAACTCAATTCCGCTTCGTACAACACAATCAACATCACATCGGAAGGAGGAAACCGCAGGGCCTCGCTGCCTCCTGATTGGGGTGGAGCGGCCAACGGATTGGTTTGCGGCGCGATGTTACCGGAGATCTGAAGCACCTTGGCGCCCGACTCGGCCAGCCACTGGTTGACCTGCTCCTCCAGGGCCTCGACTTCACTCTCGACCGACTTAAAGATTTTGACCCGCTGCATGCTAGACAACTCCCAAGACAAGATCACTGCGGACGCCTAACCGAACGGGGGCGATTCTGTCTGTGATAACCGGCGGCAATCGAGAAAGCCACCCCTAATCGCCCATTTGCCACCCAGCAATTCTCTCGCGATTCTCACCCCGGCTCATTCCGGGTAATCTAAGCAGTGAAGAACCCTTATTTCGAGAACGGCAAGAATCGAGGCACAAGCGATGAATGACAACAATTCCAACTCCGTGGCCACGTTTGGCGGTGGCTGTTTCTGGTGTACCGAAGCGGTCTTCGCGGAGCTCAAGGGGGTTCACCGAGTGACCTCCGGCTACAGCGGCGGCAAGCTCGAGAACCCAACCTACGAGGATATCTGCCGCGGCGACACCGGCCATGTCGAGGTCATTCAAATTGAGTATGACCCGGCGGAGGTGACCTTCGAAGACCTCCTGGAAGTTTTCTTCCAAACCCACGACCCAACCACCCTCAACCGACAAGGCAACGATGTCGGGACGCAGTATCGCTCCGTCATCTACTATCACGACGAACAGCAACAACAAACAGCCGAGCGGTTCATCGAGCAGCTCACCGAGAGCAAGGCGTTTGCCAGCCCGATCGTCACCGAGCTCAGCCCCGCTCCGCACTTCTACCCGGCCGAGCAGTACCACCAAAACTACCTGCCGCAAAACCCCGGCAACCCCTACTGCATGATGGTCGTCCGGCCCAAGGTCGACAAGTTTCGCAAACAGTTCGCCAACCGGCTGAAGTAAAATGAACAGCGAACCAACACCCACTCCCGACGCAAACGCACGGAATCCACCGATGCTAATCCAGGAAATCACCCTCCAAGGAATCCTCTCCTTCGGCCCAGAAACCCCACCGCTAGAGATGCGCCCATTGAACGTGCTGATCGGGGCGAACGGCTCGGGGAAGTCGAATTTGATTGAGGCGATTGGGCTGTTAAGGAGTGCGCCCATTAAACTCTGGCAGCCCGTATTTAGCGGCGGTGGAGTCTCGGAATGGATTTGGAAGGGCTCAACACAAAAAATCGCCACGCTCAGCGCGGTTATCAGTCATATGCCGCAGCATTTGTCTTTTCTGCAGCCAAGCAACGACTTGATCCGTCACCAAATTGTATTCTCAGAGTTTCAAAATCGTTTCGCGCTGCAGCAAGAGGTAATCGAGAAACTAGGGCAGAATTCCGGTGAGCAGGCTGAGGAAGAAGTATACCGTTACATGCTTGGAAACGCCAAACTACGGATGGATGATGGGAATATTCAATCATTGACTTTTGGTGAGCTCGCCTTTGATCAATCAATTCTGTCACAACGTGTCGATCCTTTTCAGTATCGAACCTTCGGGCGACTTGCCCACGCCTACTACAATATTGGGTTATATCGTGACTGGTCCTTCGGCCGATCCTCCGCCCTGCGGACTCCACAGCCCGCTGATATACCCGCTGATCGGCTTGCAGAGGACTTTTCCAATCTAGGAATGTTTCTCAATCGATTGAGAAGGACCCCCTCCGTAAAGAAGGAAATCATCGGCCATCTTAAAGACTTATATACCGGGCTAGACGACTTTGATGTGAGCGTCGTCGGGGGGACAGTCGAAGTTGTGTTGACGGAAGGGGACTTTACCATTCCCGCCCGGAGGCTTTCGGATGGAACCCTGCGTTACCTCTGCCTCTTGGCGATTCTCTGCGATCCTGACCCACCTAAACTCGTCTGTATCGAAGAGCCTGAATTGGGCCTCCATCCCGACCTTCTGCCCAGCCTCGCCAAGTTGCTGATTGAGGCATCCGAGCGGATGCAACTGATCGTCACCACGCACTCCGACATCCTCGTCGACACCATGAGTGAGACTCCGGAATCGGTGGTCGTGTTCGAAAAGCACGATGGAAAAACGGAGATGAAGCGGCTTGAAACGGGCGAGGTCGAGCCATGGCTGGAGAAGTACCGACTCGGGGAATTGTGGATTCGCGGCCAGATCGGGGGAACTCGTTGGTGAGCGCGAAAATTTACGTCGAAGGTGGAGGGACTTCCAGGGAATTACGAATCCAATGCCGCCGAAGCTTTTCTCAGCTGATGAGGTCGAGCGGTTTGGGCGGCAGAATGCCCGCGATTGTCGCCTGTGGCAGTCGCGAGGACACCTTCGACGATTTCAAAGAGGCCCATCGGATATCGAAGAGTAGGGACTACATCGCGATACTCGTCGACAGCGAAGACCCCGTCGCTGATCCCGAAAAACCATGGCAACATCTAAAGTCGCGTGACGGCTGGGAGGCTCCCCAGGGTGCCGATGACGATCAGGCCTTGCTGATGACCACCTCCATGGAGACCTGGGTAGCCGCGGACCGAAAGGCGCTCCGGGAGCACTATGGCCCCGAGCTTCGCGAGAAGGCTTTGCCAGCCCAAAAGGACATGGAATCGCGGAGCCGACAGGAGATTCTCAAGGGCCTCACCGACGCAACTCGCCAATGCAAAGCCCCCTACGCCAAGGGAAAGCAGTCGTTTGAGATTCTCGGAAAACTAAACCCGCAGGAGCTCGAAAGCCGCCTTCCGAGCTTTGCCCGCTGCCGAAGGATACTCACTGCGAAAATGACCTGAGGCGATGGAGTGTGTAACGCCCCTGCTCAAAGTCGCGTGATATCTCGGTCGCCAGGTATGACGCGAAGAATCTCGACGCGATCATTTCCGTGTCGGTAAAAAATGATATATCGCCCCACGATGCTTGAGCGAACTAGATAACCCAGTTCTGGTTGTGGCTGGCCAATTTCTGGTGAGGATGCGATTAAGAGGCACTTTTCCTCCAGCTTGTCGATAAGCGTCGCAGCCGCCATGGGCTTGTCCGAGGCAACATATTCGAGAATCTCGATCAAGTCGGTCGAGGCCGCCTCGGTGTAGACTGGCTTCCGAGTCACTTGTCCCCTTCCACCGATATCATGCCGCGCAATCGGCCAAACACGGTTTCGTGGTCAAGCAACTTACCACTGTCCGCTTGGTCGACTCCGACCCGAATTTGGGCGCGAAGAGTCTCCGTGGAGGCGAGCAGGCGGACGCTTTCGGCTATCACTTCGTCGACGGTCCCGAAACGTCCAGACGCAACCATGCCCTCCACAATCGCCAGTTGATCTGGTTGAAGATGGACTTCCATTTTGCTCTTCCTTTAGGGTGATTTGATCGTTGGCCGGGTCAGATTAATACCGACCGTATTACTGATCCTAAATTATAGCTAACCCGCAATAAATTTAAAATCAACACCGAACTGGACAGCGCCGGGTTCCAACGGAAAGCATGACCGCGAAATACACGAAGGACACGAAAACAAGAGGTAATTCAGGGGGACTCGATTTCTCGACCGCCCTTAATGAATCGTCCGGACAACCGAACGGTTTGAAGTCTCAAGCCGGGTGTTTTCGATGGTTGCTTTTCGTGTTCTTCGTGTATTTCGTGGTAAAAAAAGTCGTTGAAGCCGGCGTTGTCCAACTATCTCGATCGGCCAACATCACTCACCCCAGCGCACTCTCACACTGCCGCATATAAGCGATACTATCCCCCACCAAGGTCTCAATCCCCGGCGTATAATCGAACACCTCCACGCTGATCCAGCCGTCGTACTTGGCTTCCTTCAAGGCGGCGAAGATTGGCACGAAGTCGACGCTTCCCATGCCGGGGCCTTTTTTGTTGGGGTCGTTGGCGTGGAAGTGGGCGATGTGTTGGGCGGTGTCTCGGATAATGTCTGGGATCGGCTTTTTCTCGCTCGACATCGCTTTCACGTCCAGATGGATTTGGCAGTTGGGGGAGTTGATCATCCCCATCAATTCCTGCCCCTTCTCGGCCGTCAGCAGGAAGTCCCCTTCGGCCGGGCCGAGCGGTTCCAGGGCCAACGTGATGCCCAGCTTTTCCAGAGTTGGCATCGCACCTTTGATGCAATCCGCGGCGAACTCCATGGCCTGCTTTTCCGAAACGCCCGGCAAGAGGTTGCGTTGGGCGGGGCTGCCCAGGACCATTAGATTGCCACCCAGGTCGCTACAGAGTCGGGCCAGTTCCTCAAAGTACTGTGAGGTCTTTTGGCGGACATCCATGTCGGGCGTGGTCAGATAAAACCCTTCGGTTTTGGCGAGTAGCCAGTGCAGGCCGACGACTTCGAGGCCGGTGTCTTCGGCCATCTGCCGGATCTCGGCTCGTCGCTCCGGGGGCACGTCGTAGGCCGTTTCCGCCAAGGTGAACGGCGCGATCTCGATGGCGTCGTAGCCGGCGTTTTTGGCGTGAGCGAAGGCCTTGGCCAAGGGCCAATCCTGGTAGGTCTCGTTACAGATGGCGTATTTAAACATGGACCGGGCACCTTATTACGCCTCAAGGACGCATTGGACGGGAAAGAGACTCAAGACAAGTTCCGTGTTTTACGGCACCCAGGAAGTGGAATCAACCACCTGGGCTACAGGGCCGCTTTCAAGATTTCCCGCAAATCGGCCTCGCTCGGGGTGCGGGGATTCATCGTCATCAGACGCGTGATGCCGAATGATTTGGCGGCGAGCTGCGGAATCATCTCTTCAGTCACGCCCCACGCGGAAAGCTTCGCGGGGATGCCGATTCGCAGCTTGAGTTGCTCGACCGCCTCAATCGCCCCTTCCGCCGCTTCGTCGGTTGAAGCCGCCAACAGGGCAGGGTTCAGCCAATGGCCGATCCGCGCGATTTTGTCTCTGCGAACCGCCAGGTTGTATCGCATCACGTATGGCAACAGCAGGCCATTGCCCGCCCCGTGGCTACAGTGGACCGCGCCGCCGATCGGGTACTCCAAGGCATGAACCACCGCCACACCTCCGTTGGAAAACGCCAAGCCGCCGAGAGTCGCCGCGAGCGCCATTTGCTCGCGAGCCTCGCGGTCGGAACCATCCTCCACCGCGCGCGTCAAATAGTTGCCCACCAAACGAATCGCCTGCTCGGCGAAGGTATCGACCAGCGGATTGCTCCCCGCGTAGGGTGTGGTCGCGTCGCGGGCGATCTCCAGTTCGGTGTAGTCCCGCGCCAAAAACCCTTCTACGGCATGGGTGAGGGCGTCGATCCCGCTATCGGCGGTCACCTGCTTGGGGCAACTGACCGTAAGTTCCGGATCGACCAACGCCAGCGTGGGCCGCAGGAAGTTGCTGAGCATGCTGACCTTGAGGTTCGCCTCGGTATCGGTCAGCACGGAAGACTGTGAGACCTCGCTCCCGGTTCCGGCGGTGGTCGGCAAGGCGACGAGTGGAGTAACCGGGCCGGGGACCTGATCCCAGCCGAAGTATTGCCGCGGATCACCACCATAGGTGCTGAGGACCGCGGTCATTTTGGCCAGGTCAATGTTGCTGCCACCACCTAGCCCCAGGATGGCGTCGGGTCGGAATTCCCGAGCTTGTGCGGCGGCCGCTTCGGCCACCATCAGGCTCGGTTCCGCCTCGCTTTGGTCGAAGATATCGACCGTCATGCCGGCGTTGTTCAGCAGGCCGGCAATCTCATCAACCATGCCGACGCGGACTAGGTTCGGATCGGAAACCAAGAGCACCTTCCGGCGCCCCGCGAGCTGGGCCAAATAGCCGAGTCGCTTTCGCGCGCCCCAACCGAAGATTAATTGGCCGGCGGAGTGAAAATTCCAGGTGGGGATCATGTGGGCCAATCTACGAAGCTGGCGGAAGTCGCCCGCGCGGTTCACTGGGAACCGCGCGGGGAATTCGTTGTGGTGTGAAACGCGGGTTAGCCGGTTTTCGCCATTTCTCGTTCCAGCAGCTTGGCGACGAGGGTGGCGTCGTCCGATTTGACGAGGTGGTCGATCTGTTGTTTCGGAATACTCAGCTTTTCCAGGTGGCCGATGATTCGCTTCCAGACGGTTTCTCGTTTTTTTCCTTCAGCCAGGTAAAGCTCGGTGATGTTTTCCTGGAGCTTTTGAATCGCGATCGCGTCCTTATTGTCGTAGTAGCTTTTGATGATGTTTTGTTGGAACTTCGAATACGATTTGGCCATCGGTGGGGATTCCTTCGTCCGTCGATTTTCGAACTGCCTGAAACGGGTAAACTGAAACTGGCAAATATTAGCGGTTGGGCAAGGTGCCACAAACAGGTTGTCCGGAACAGATCATACCGCAATCCTGACAAACCGCCGCCATGCTGTAAAGCGAATCGGACGAGATGGGGGAATTCGGTGAGTCAATTCCGAGATTAATCCTTCTACTCCGGCCACCGGGTTTAGGATCGCGACAAACCGTAAACTCACCGGACTTTTTAGCAAATTCAGGGGAGTCTTGTCTTAACGAGCGATCCGGGCGCTGGTATCTTTTGGTTGGGTTGGTGCATCTCGCCTGTGGGTGGGACGCACTTTACGAGGCGGCCCAGGGGGGAACATCCGCGTCCCCTACGATTCGTGGTGGCCGCCCCTTTTCGGTATCCTTACCTCGGTTTGCCGGGTCATGCAGTGTCTCGGTTTTACACCGCCCCACCGTTACAGTGCCCCACTGGCGGGCTGTTCGTCGCATTCAACGATTGAAATAATAGCACCATGCCGGTTGTTAAGTTCATTAAAGAAAAGAAGGAAGTCGAGGTCCCCGAGGGGGCGAATCTTCGCGAAGTCGCCCAGGAGGCCGGAATCAACTTGTACTATGGCATTAACGGTTTCGGGGCGGGGATCAACCGCGTCCTGAACTGCCATGGACTCGGTGGCTGCGGGACCTGCCGCGTGAACATCACCAAAGGGATGGAAAACACCAACCCGGTGGCCGGGGTGGAGAAATTTAAATTCACCGTGCCGGTGCCCGATCCGTTGGCCTGTTTCGCCTACATCGGCAATGAGGACAAGCTCCGCTTGGCCTGCTGCACCAAGGTAATGGGTGATATTGAGGTCGAAACCGGCCCCGAGCTGAACTTGTTCGGCGAGAATTTCTTCAGCTAACGTCGCGTTCCCAACATCGCCCCGGCTTGCGGTCACCGTGAGATAGGTTGCCAGCGTGAAACAGGTTATCGCGATCGTTAAGCCCTATCTAGCGGAGAAAGTCCTCGAGGCACTCAGCCGAGCCCCCCTGGAGGCCCTGAATGTCCGCGAAGTGAAAGGCTTCGGAAAGCAGAAAAATTACCTAGACGAGTACAGCGAGAGCGAATACTCCCAAACATTTCTCCCCAAAGTCGAAATCAGCGTCTGGCTGGACGACGCCCGAGCGGAAGAAACCATCCGCAAAATTGTGGCCGTGGCGCGGACCGGAAGGATGGGAGACGGCAAAATCTTCGTGATCCCCACGATGACGGCCGATCAGGCAATCGACATCGCCGCTTCTCGCAGCGAAAGCTCAGCCAAGTCCCCCAAATCAAGCGGAGCCGCCGGCGGGAAAAAATCGGCCAAGCGGTAAAGACGCTTCGCCTGAGCTTTGATGATCGCGGTCGTGGTGTGCCGGGTCGGGGAACGATCGGCAAGGTGGGGGCAATTGCTCCAAAACTCGGGGCGTTGACTCGACGAAATTATCCCCCGCTCGCGACGAAATGCGGCGCCCCAAAAAATCGTGGCCTCCTAGGATGCCCATCTTGAGAATCCGAAGTAGGTTGGCTAGATGCTTACTGAAGGTACTTAATCTGGACCTTGTCGATGATTCCGTTGAATTTGAACGGCTTCCGGTCGAAGTATGCCTCCGAAACCGGTGAGTAGCTATCCATTCCAATGTCGAATGCATCATTCGCGGTGAATGCGAGCACTGCGGTTCGCGGCACGGTTCCCTTGGTGGCCTCCTTGCCATCGATCCGGATGACAACCTCGGCGGCTCCGCGCGGCGTGGCGATCCGACTTTCGACCTCGATCTTCACCTTTCCCGTCGGCAGTTTATCGGTGGTCTCCAGGCGAGTCCGTTCGATCTCGAACAAGTTGTACTCGTAACAGAGTTTGCCTTGATCTACCCACAACGCGACTCCGCCGGAGAACGCCCCCAACGCATACAGGACACCAGAGGATTCCGCGTTCAGGTCGACATCGATTGTTACCAGGTTGCTCCGCGATCCCACCTTCGGGCCCGCGAACTCCGGGACACCGACGACATCCTGAGTGAAATTAAACTCGGTTGCCGGGTTATGCGGGGCCGACTGCGGGCTCCAGACGATCGACCATAGCCCACCCCCAATCGGATAAACGAGATTCGCTTTTGCTTCCTCGGCGAAGGTACGCTTCAATTTCGCGAGCATTTCGGGGTGCTTCGCCGCCAAGTCGGTGGCCTGCGAGAAGTCCTCGTTTAAATTGTACAGTTCCCACTGATCCCGATCGGGAGTCCAGTCTCGAATTCCTGGGGGCAAGCCAGGCACCCATGGTATGCGAGGCCCCCAGGCCGCTGCACACCAGCCATCGGGTGAGTAAATCCCCCGGTCCGCCATGCACTCGAAATACTGAGTCTGTTTTGGGCTCGCGGCATCGGCGTTGGCAAAGGTGTACTTCATGCTAACGCCATCTAGCGGTTGCTGGGTCACGCCATCCACCTCACGCGGTGGTTGAATGCCGATTACGTCAAAGATGGTAGGACCGACATCGTTCACGTGATGAAACTGCGTCCGCACCGCCGCATCTGCTTTGATGTTCTTCGGCCACGAGATCGCTAAAGGAGTCCGAGTTCCGCCGAAATGGCTCGCGGTCAACTTGGTACCCTGATAGGGAGTCGACCCGGCCCAGGCCCAACCGGCATGATACATATTGTCTGTTTTGCTACTGCCCAGAACGTCCAATCCCCCCAGCTGTTCGAGTGCGCGGATGTGATCTTTGACCTCGGTCTGCAGGCCGTTTTGGGCCAACAGTTCGCTGATGGTGCCGAATTGCCCCTCCGAACTCGACCCATTATCGCCCCAGATATAGAAGATAAGGGTGTTATCACGGAGGCCAAGTCGCTCCAGTTCGTCAATCAAACGTCCTGCTTGCGTATCGGCATGCTCCGTGTAGCCGGCGAAAACTTCCATCAATCGCCGCTGAAACGGGCGTTCCCCTTCGGGGATGTCGTCCCAGGCGGCCAGCGTGGCAGGTCGCGCCGTTAGTTGGGTGTTGGCAGGAATCCAACCTAACTCCTTTTGTCGGGCAAAGACTTCCTCGCGCATGACATCCCAACCCTGGTCGAATTTCCCTTGGTACTTATCGGCCCATTCCTTGAATATGTGATGCGGTCCATGCGATGCGCCCGGAGCCCAATACAGGAAAAACGGCTGATCCGGGACAAGCGCGTTTTGTTGTCTGATCCAATGGATGGCCTCGTCCGCGATGTCCTCGGTGAAGTGATAGCCCTCCTTCTCCGGAGTTACGATGCGGGTGGTGTTCCGGACAATTGCCGGCTCCCACTGAGACGACTCGCCCGCCAGAAAGCCGTAAAAGTAATCGAACCCGACAAGACGACCCGTCGGCCAGCGATCGTACGGACCCTGAGATGTCGTCTGCTCTGCCGGAGTGTTGTGCCATTTGCCAAAGGCAGCCGTGTTGTAGCCATAATATCCAAGGACTTTCGCGACTGACGTGGTGGTCGCTGGCCAGTGGCCCGAATACCCATCCCAGTCATTGGCCAGCTCGGCGATTTGCCCGAAACCGACTCGGTGGTGATTCCGCCCGGTCAGTAAAGCGGCCCTGGTCGGCGAACACATCGCTGCGTTGTGAAAGCGATTGAATGTGACGCCTGACTTGGCGATACGCGTCATGGTGGGCGTCTGAATGGGACCACCGAAGGTATCGGGAAGCGCCGGGCCAACATCGTCGAGCATGATGATGAGGACGTTGGGCGCGTCGGCCGCCAGGTGACGCACGGGGATCGCTGGTTTATAGACCGAGTCCGCAATGGTCGGGCCGGCTTGGCTGCCTGAAGGAGTTGGCGGAAATGGCAGGCTGTCTTGTGCCGTCACGGGAGCACCCAGCGCCCACAGGGACAAGAGATACACGGCCTGAAAAAGACGAGTCATTTGGTTCACTCCGAATGAATTTTGAAATTCGATCGGCCCTATGCTGAGGATCGGGTAAGGGGGAAAAGCTTCGAGATTTTCCTCACCTTGGCACGAAATCGCGAGACGTAGGATGCCACCTTGAGAGCGTCTGAATTCTTCCACATCCGTAAGATTAGTCTGTTCCTTTGGCAAACTCCAACATAAATTACTGCGGGAAATCGGGTTTTGTCAGAGAACGAGTTTCTTCTCCTTTTTCCGTCTCAACGCTTCCGTGATTTCGCTAAACCACCGCCACCTTCACGCAGTTAATCGGCGGTAATGAGTCGAACAAACAGCTCCACTGCTCGCCCCCTTCGTGGCCCATCCAGAGTTGGCCGGTGGTCGTGCCGAGGTAGAGGGCGGGGGTGGGGAGGACGTCCACCGTCATTGCGTCGCGGAGGATGGTGAAGTAGCTGTCCTTCTTCGGCAAACCGGTTGTCAGTCGTTTCCATTTGCGGCCTCCGTTGGTGCTGCGCCAGATGGCCGGTTTTCCTTCGGGGCAGGTTCGCGTCGAAGGCTCTAGCGGGGCGACGTACACCGTGTCGGGGTCGTGGGGGTGCACGACAATCGGGAACCCAAAGTCGGACGGTAGTCCCTCGGCGATCGATTCCCACGTGCGGCCATGGTCGTCGCTTCGCAGGACGCCGATCCCCGGCCGCTCCTCCCAGCCGCCATGGTTTTGCATGTAAAGCCGCCCCGGGGCGGCCGCGTGCCGCGCGATTTTGTGTACGCACTGGCCGAATTCCGGATACGGATTGGGCTCAAAACCGGCCCCCACGCCGACGTTGGCGGCCTGGAAGGTCTGCCCCCCATCCTCACTCACGTAGTGTCCGCCGGTCGAAATGCCCAGGTGCATTC
>JBBDIM010000021.1:0-48798 GCA_040880405.1 Pirellulaceae bacterium
GCCCAGCACTGCCTCAATCTGAAGCATCCGCACCTCGTTTCGCTGCACGACATCCGTTACGACAGCACCGGCGAAGGCTGGATCATCATGGAGTACATCCGGGGCGAAAGCCTGCAGGATGCCATTGAAAAGTACCCCGAGGGAATGCCGCGCGAAACGGTGATGCGGTGGTTTACACCGATCTGCCAAGGGGTCGGGTACCTTCACGATCATGGGATCGTTCACCGGGACCTCAAGCCGGGCAATATCTTCGACGATGCGGATACCATCAAAATCGGCGACTACGGCCTCTCGAAGTTTATCTCGCTCAGTCAACGTAGCGGCCAGACCGAGAGCATCGGCACGGTCCATTACATGGCCCCGGAGATCGGCAAGGGTAGGTACGGCAAAGAGATCGACATCTACGCCCTAGGCGTGATCCTGTACCAAATCGTGACCGGACGGTTGCCGTTTGATGGCGAGAGCACCCAGGAAGTGCTGTACAAGCACATGCTCGACGCGCCGGATCTGCAAGGGATTGAGCAGCCGTATCGCGATGTAATCGCTGCGGCGCTGGTGAAAGACCCTGAGAAGCGGACCCATGCGGCGACCGATATGCTGACTGCCTTGGCGGGTGAAGCGGCGGCGGTCTCGCCGGTAGCTGCCAGTGGGTCGACTCTACAAGGGTCCAAGCCCTATCTTGGCGGCTCCGCCGCGCAAGACTTTGAAGATCTGGTCGTACCCTTGCCCGTGGCCCAGGCAGGCAATGAAACCGAGGAGCCAATCGCCAAGGCGGTCGGGCAGATGTTCGGTAGCATCCAAAATTGGTGGGCACAGGACAACACCAACAACCTCGTGAAGATCGTCGTGCTGGTGGCGGTGATGCTGGCCCTCGTCAGCAACATTGGCCTGCTGTTGCCGCTCGGGGTGCTGTTGGGTGCCACGTACCTTACCTATCTGTTGATACGGTCGGTCGTCCTCAGCACAACTCAACCGCCCCTGCCTCGGTTCGATGGCGAGATCCCGGCCCAGTCCCCGTATCACCCGACCGCGATGCAGCGGAAGAAACGCGCCAAGGATTCGGGCACTTGGCACCAAAGCCGGGGCAAGCGAGAACGCGCCGCGCTCGCCTTGCGGAGCCCAGTTACGCGGATGCGGGAGCTGGTCGGTTCGCTGGCGGTGAGTGGCGTGGTGGCGGCGCTCGTATCGCTGCTCTCGGTCATTCTGGCCGATGTGCGGCTCGATGGCCCGATGCTGGATTGGGCACCGCTTTACGCTTGGTTAACCGGGGTCGCCACCTTAGGGGCCTGGAGCGTGTTGATCGCCGGCAAATGGTGGGAGATTCAACCGGAGGATCAGGTGATCCGCCGGTTCACGATGCTGTGCGCGGGGGTTTTGCTGGGGGCGATTGCTTGGGGATTGTTGCAAGGCTTAATGATCGATCTGCCGGGAACCTTGGCGTTTCAGGGAGAAAGCGGCTCGCCCGGTTTTGCGAGTCACTTCCAATCCGGGAATGTCCAGGCCACGATCGGGACGTTTCTCTTGTATTTCGCCGGTCAGATGGTCGTGCTCCGGTGGTGGAGACTGGCCGATCCCTTGCGGAAGTCGCGGCTCAGCCTGTGGGCAACCGGGATCTGCGTGTTGTGGTCTTTGGTTTTGAATGCCGTCTTCCCATTTGCCCAACCTTGGGGCCTAATGTTGACGGTGGCCATTTCCGTAGCGGTGCAGCTTTCCTCTCCTTGGCTCAACCGCGCCGAGCGCGACCAGCTTCGTAGGCAATATGAGTTAACCGCCCAAGAGACAATGGCGTCCAAGGGTTAAGTTGTTCGCGCACTATTCCGCGTTTTCCGAAGGAACCAGAAGATGTCGTTTTTTTCGTTGATGGTCGTCTTTGCGGCGATCGGGCTATTCCTCCTGATTGTGGCTGGCGGCGTAACGGCTGCCTTGCTGCTGTCCAGCAAGTCGAAGTCTTAGGTTGGGGCCACGTTAGTCGTCGGCATTGGCAATTGCCGCGAAATTTCGCAAACTACCCCAAGATCGGCGCGGCCGAGACGAATAGCAGCAAACAGAAACCTTTTGTTGCTTTAGCAGCGAGCCCTGACTCGCGGGAACTGGGTCGAATGATGGAAGTCCAACACACAGACTCGATGGCGATCGCGATAGTTCCTGTTTTGGTCGTGCTACTGGGTTTGGGACTCGGCCTGAGTCTAGTGGTCTACTTGGCAATTTCCCGCAAGTGGGTCGCGGCGGTGGCGGTTTTCGTGGGGGGCGGGGTCTTTTGCCTCATCCTGCTCACGGTAGTCGCGGGGTTGTTCTATACCCGCGTCTCGGCCACTCGCATGGAAGCGGTATCGGAAGTTCGGAGGGCGAATGTGGAGGAACTCCGGCGAATCGGGGAAGCCCTGCATCCCCGGGAATTCCACCCGCCTGAGGCCTCGCCAGATCCCGAAGTTCCCGATCGCCCGATGCCCGTTGAGCCACAAGAAGCTGCCGACGGGGACGTCGGCGGTCCCAGGGGGGCTGGTCCGCTGGAACCGTATGCTCGTAACCTGCGGCAAATCACCCAAGGGGTCAGCACGCTCCTCGCCTCCGCTTCCGACGATCCGGAACTGACGCTCCGCCGGGTGATTCCCGAGGGGCGGCCTGAGTGGGTTGAACGTGAGCCGTATTGGGAAGGGAAGGTCCAGTTCCGGGCCGTGAGTTCCGGGCCGTTCGATAATCCGGTCGATTGCAAACGGGCGCTCGACGAGCAGACCCGCCGCGCGGTGGACGATTATATCGGCGAGCACCTGAACCACTCCTCGGCGTCGAACTACGTCTCTCTCGACAACGACTTCATCCGCGATCACATCCACATCGGCACCTACGAGGAAGAGCTGGATATCTCGTTTGGTGAGATGCGGCAGTCGCACGCTCATTTGCAATTTAATGACCACACTCGGGAAGAGGTTGAGCGGCAATGGTCGCTCGCCCAACGAACCAATCGGTTGATTTATCTAGGAGCGGGCTTCGCGGCGGTGCTGGCCTCGCTTTCCATTTTCTACATCGGCCTGGGGGGCGAATCGACCAAAAGTCATGGCCCGCCCGGGCGCTTGCGGGCAGCCGTAATTCTCGCGATACTACTGGTCGGGAGTGGCGCGGTGGTTTTGTATAACACGATTCCGTTGATTTAGCCCACGCCCATCACGCACGGCGGGGTTTAACCCCGCCGTTCACTTATCCACTCTCGTAGGTTATCGCCGGAGTTCGACATTCAAAATGCCAGGAGTCTCGGAAACCGATTTGCGACTGATTCAACGAATCCGCGCCGGTGAGCAGGACGCCTGGAGCGATTTGATCGATCGTTATGAGGGGCGTCTTCTTGCGTTTGTCGAAAGCCGCTTGCGACGTCGAGCGGCCAGCGAGGATGTGGTCCAGGAGACCTTCATCGGCTTCCTGAACAGCCTACCAAACTTCGACGGCAAGCGTTCGCTGGAAAGCTATCTGTTCGCGATCTGCGCTTATAAACTGACCGACCACCTGCGGCGTGAAGGACGACGTCCCACCTTGCCGCTGAGCGCCAGCGGTAGCAAGTCCTCTAGTAGCGATTCCTGGGAACTGCCAGGCAAGGCCCGGGGGGCGTCGAGTATCGCGCGCAGCGGCGAGCGGCGGACGATCGAAGAGGAGGCCTTGGTCAAGGCGATCCAGACGCAAATCGACCATTGGAAGTCGCGCGGCGATTGGGGCAAGATTCAGTGTATTGAACTGTTAATGGTCCGAGGCTGGGCCAATAAGGATGTGGCCGAAAAGCTGGACCTCTCGGAGCAGCAGGTTGCTAACTTCAAGTTCGACTTTTTGGCCAAGCTCCGCGGCAGCGTGAAAAGCCAGGAACTGTGTGAAGAGGTTTTTCCGGAGTTGTATGTCGGCTAAGGCCGAGCATCCCGTCGGGACGTGAGATGAGTATGGCACATCAATTGTTCTCCTCCTGTCACTCTAATTAACAAGGCATGCATGATGGCAACCGTAGACAACCGCTATTCGATCGAAGAGTTTGTTGAGAAGACCCGGCAACGTGATCGCGGCCAAGGGCTGTTCGAGATGGAAAGCGAGCGGATCTTGGAGGTCAATCTCGATGGCGAGATGTGGACCAAGATGGGCTCGATGATCTCCTACTTGGGCAATATCAAGTTCGAGCGAGAAGGGGTGTTCGAAAAAGGCCTAGGGGCGTTCTTCAAGAAGGCGGTCACCGGCGAAGGGGCCCGACTGACGCGAGCCACCGGCCGAGGCAAGTTGTATCTGGCGGACGAGGGAAAGAAGATTCAGATCCTGTATCTGAAGAACGAGTCCCTGGTCGTGAACGCGAACGACATTTTGGCGTTCGAGCCCCAGATCAACTGGGACATCAAGATGATGCGAAAGGTCTCCTCGATGTTGGCGGGCGGCCTGTTCCAAATGACCCTGCAAGGGACTGGGATGATCGCAATTACGACCCACTACGAACCAATGACTTTGGTGGTCTCGCCAGGCCAGCCGGTTTATACCGACCCCAACGCCACGGTCGCCTGGAGCGGCAACCTGCAACCGAACCTGCGGACCGATGTGTCGCTGAAAACCTTCCTCGGCCGAGCCAGCGGTGAATCCTTCCAGATGGAGTTCAACGGGCAGGGCTTTGTGGTGATCCAGCCGTTCGAAGAGGTGTACGCGGTCGCGCAGCAGGGTTAGCCTCGCAGGGGATGAGTCCGATTATCTGGAAGCGGCAAGGCATGTTGCCCCGCGTGCCCGGTGATAATTGGACTTATCCCCCTCGCCACGTTGCAGCGAGCGGCGCGGTATGAAAATGGACCCGGCCTTGGCCAGGAACGCGAAAAGGGGATAAGTCCCACGTTGGAGACTTGGCACAAGGGACTTCCTTTTCCGAGTTGGAAAGCGAGGGGACTCATCCCCTGTGAGGAATCGTCAAAAGGGGAATCTGACCATGGATACCATCAACCCGACCGAGCTTCAGGCTTACCTCAGCGAGGAACTGCCCCCGGGGCGGATGAGCGAGATCGAGCAACAGCTCCGGGAGCAACCGGAGTTGGCGCAGCAGTTGGTCGAGATCCTGGGCCGCCGCGACGCGGGAATTCATACGATCGGCGAGATCTGGCGGAGACACCGGATTACCTGCCCCGCGCGGGAAAAATGGGGTGGCTACCTGCTGGAGATTTTACCGGACGAGGAGATGGAGTACCTGAAGTTCCACCTGGAGACGGTCGGCTGCCGAGTCTGCGGAGCGAACCTGGACGACCTGAAACAGGCCCAGGAGGAGGTCCAGCAGAAGACGATCCGGCGGCGAAAATACTTCCAGTCGAGCATCGGTCATCTCCGATCAGAATCGGAATAAATCGGGTGCCATGCCCACGCCCTCCAACGTGGGCATGTTTTGGCGGGCGTGCTTTCCACCGGTAACTCGATTAACAACCCAGTGAAACGGCCTACCGCCAACCATCGTTCAATTGGCCATCTTAATAGCTGTCACTCACTGTTTAAGCCACTAGAGGAACCCTGTCGCTGTGGCAATATCGGCTGCCGATACCCGAACCGGCGTCCGGAATACCCGGAAGAGATACGATCATCTCGCACTTCTCATGCCCACGTTGGAGGGCGTGGGCATGGCACCCGGCCACATGAGATACGGGATTTCCTCGATTTAATTGTTGACTCCACCCTCCTAATTGCGATAGACTGGCCACCGCAATGGTCCTGGGTGAAATTGAGCCTGGTGACCTTCCCGCCCTAGCTCACTCCTCGGGATTTCCCGCCATGCGTCTTCAGTCTAGCCTGAAACGAGCGGTTCGTCGTTGCGCCCTCGGTGTTCTATTTGCCGCGTTGACGCTGGGGCCTTTTGCCTCCTTCAACGCGCTCCAAGCCAATGGCTTTGATCTCAAGCGTCTGCCGGGGATTGTCCTGGACGATGCGCAGGCCAAGTTGACCGGGAAGTGGTCCCCCTCCACCCATACCCAGCCGTATGCCGGGTCGGGATACATTCATAGCGGGCTGCCGAGCGATCCCGGGAGCAAAGAGCCCAAGTCGGTGCTTTATACCGCCAAGGTCGACCAACTGGGTGAGCATGAGGTGCTGGTCGGGTACAACAGCGGTGCCAATCGGGCCGCCAAGGCCCCGATTACCATCACCCATGCCGAAGGGGACACCACCGTCCGGATCAACCAGCGGAAGGCCCCGGAGGTGCATGGAATGCTGCACAGCGTGGGGAAGTTTTTGCTGGACCCTGAACGTGAAGTCAAAATCGAAATTGGCAACCAGGACGCCGACGGGATTGTGATCGTCGATTCGGTGGTTCTCGTGCCGGTCGAGATGGCGGCCGCCCTGCGTGAGCAAACCAAGCAGTTGGCCAGTAAGGGCCCCGGAGACAAGTCGGAAACGCCCGCGGACCAGGCCGCTCCGGAATTCGCCCGCGCCGAAATTCCCGCATCGGCCCGCACGTTGGACCCGAATTCCCTGGATGCGTTGATCATCCAGCAGGCCCATGTCACCAATCCGACCGGCCTGGTGGACGACGCCACTTTCCTGCGGCGGGTCACGATCGACTTGATCGGCCGGATTCCCTCTGAGGAAGAGTTGGCCGCGTTTTTGGAGGATTCGTCTGAGGAAAAACGGTCCGCCGCGATCGACCGCCTGCTCGACTCGCCCGACTTTGGCCGCAACTGGGCCTCTTACTGGAGCGACGTTTTCAGCTACCGGATTCCTCAACCGGAGCTGACATATCTCAGCTACGACACCTTCAAGGGCTGGCTGGCGGAGCAACTCAACACGGAGACCGGCTGGGATGAGGTGAGTTACCGTATCCTGACGGCGACCGGCAAAGTGCAGGAGAACCCGGCGGCGATGTTTGTCGGGTTCCACCAGGCGGATCGCTCGCGGCTCGCGGGCGAGACGACTCGGATTTTCCTGGGCACCCAGATCCAATGCGCCGAGTGCCACGACCATCCGTTCGTCGACATCCCGCAGGAGCGGTTTCATGAGATGGCGGCGTTCTTCGTCCGTTCCAACGCCAAGCTGCCCTGGAACGACAGCGACTTGATCGAGGTTACCAGCAAGCCAAGTGGCGAACACAAACTGGTCGATAAGAACAAGGTGATGATGCCGACCGTGTTCGATGGCCAACCACTGGAGGCGGGCGCGTCCGATATCGATCGCCGCGCGACCCTGGCCCGCTGGGTGGTCGATCATGACAACCCACTGTTTGCGAGGGCCTTCGCCAATCGGATGTGGGAACGCCTGATGGACCGTCCGTTCTGCGATCCGGTGGACGAGATCTCCGACGCGGCGGGTTACCCCACCGTGCCCAAGATTCACCAAGCGGTGGCGGATCACTTTGTCGCCACCAAGTACAACCCCAAGGCGATGTTCCGCCTGATCATGAACACCGAGGCGTATCAGCGGGAGATCAACCCGGACGAAAACACTCGGGGGCAACTCGCCGCTTCGGAGCCGAAGAAAATGCGGGGCGAGGTGGTGTTTTGGTCTTTGGCTACCGCCATTGATTTGCCGAACATCCAAGGCGAGCAGGAAAAGGCAACTGGCGCGCAGCGTTTCCCGCCACCTCCCAAAAGCACGATGGACAAGGTAAATGAGGCCTTCGGTTACGACCCATCGCTCGGCAAGGATTTCCGTCCGCAGACGATGCAGCAGGCGATGTTCCTGATGAACAACGTCGAAGTTGATGCCCAACTGAAAGCTGCCCCTAGCGAAGAAACCAAGCTGGCGAAAATTCTGCAGGAGACCCAAGACGATCGCCAAGCGGTCGAGCGTTTGTTCCGCAGCGTGTTGGCCCGGCCAGCGACGGAGGAGGAACTGCGGATCGGCCTGGAGTTTGTCAGCGAAGTGAACGACCGCGCGGAGGCCTTCGAGGATCTCCTGTGGGCTCTATTGAACTCCGCGGAGTTCACCACCCGACACTAAGAAAAACAACCCGGTCTCCCAAACCGGCTCATCCCGAATCAACGCTTCACCCGCACGGGGCCCTGCCATGATCAGCTCATTCTGGAACATCCTCACTCAGCAGGGCGCGGTGACTCACCGCCGTGCCTTTCTCCGCCAGTTGCTGGGGACCGCCGCGGTCGGCGCGACTTCGCTCTCGTGGCGCGACATGATGATTGCTAGGGCCGCCGACCTGCGGAAGCAGGGCAAATCGATGATCCTGCTCTGGATGGATGGCGGGCCGAGCCAGTTCGAGACGTTCAACCCCAAAATCGGCTCCAAATACCAGGGACCGGCCGGGGCGATTCCGACCAACCTGCTAGGCGTCCACATCGGGGAGCATTACCCCGAGACCGCCAAGGTAATGGACAAGATCGCCCTGATTCGCTCGATGCAGAGCAAGGAACGGGACCATCACCGCGCGATCAAGCTGGTCCGCTCCGGTTATCCCATCAATCCCTCGATTCAATATCCGACCTGGGGTTCGGTGGTGGCGCGGGACCGGTGGGATCCGACCTACGACCTGCCGGCGTTTGTGCGAATCGGCAAGCCGAGAATTCCCACGCGCGATATCAATTCCGGCGTGCTGGGCCCGCGGTATGAATCGTTCAAGATCGACCAGGCGGGCCAACTACCGGAGAACGTGTTGACGACGGTCGACGCCGATCGCTTGCGCCGCCGACTCGCCCTGTCCGGAAGGCTCGACGACCGCTTCGCGGACCTGGGTGGCCTGGAACGGGTCCGCGAGAAGCGGGAAATCTATCGCCAGACCGAGCGTTTTGTGTTGAGTCCCAAGATGAACGTCTTCCAACTCGACGAGGAACCGGAAAAACTGCGCGAAGCGTATGGCCGCCACGAATTCGGGCAAGGCTGCTTGTTGGCCCGACGGTTGATCGAGACCGGGGTGAGCTTTGTGGAGGTCTTTAGTTCTGGCACCGATAACGACCAAGGCTGGGATACCCACAAACGGGGCTTCGCCGAAAACCCAGTCCTGGCCAGCGAAGTCGACAAACCCTACGCGACGCTATTGAAGGACTTGGAGGCTCGCGGAATGCTGGAAGATACCCTGGTTGTCTGGATGGGCGAGTTCGGGCGGACTCCTAAATTCAAAGAGGACGGCGGCCGGGAACATTATTCCGACGGCTGGATCACCGCGCTGTCCGGCGGTGGCGTGCAAATGGGACAGGTGATCGGCGAGACCGATAAGGATGGCGTCAGTGTGACCGATCGACCGGTGGGAGTCAGCGACCTGTTCGCCACCTTCTGCAAAATCTTGGGCATGGACCCGCACGAAGAGTACATCACCGACCAAAACCAACCGCTGGCGCTGGTCGATGGTGGCAGTGTGGTGGAAGAGCTGTTTTAGCGCGAGCTGCGTTACGGCTTAATTTTAGGGTGGCACGGATTGGTGAACATCACCGAAAATCGGAACGCCCCATGAAAAGATCTCGCCGGATAGTTCATCGGGTGCCATGCCCACGCCCTCCAACGTGGGCATGTTTGGGCGGGCCCGTTTTCCACCGGTAACTCGAATAACAACCAGTGAAACGGTCGACCGCGAACCCATGGCTAATTGATCGTTGTGATGTTCTCACGCACAGGACAAGCCGCCAGGGGAGATCTATCGTGCCGGCAATGTTGTCCGATGGAACCGGAGACGGCATCCGGACTTCTCTGAAAAGTGAGGATCATCTCGCACGTCTCATGCCCACGTTGGAGGGCGTGGGCATGGCACCCAGGCGTCTTGGAAGTACCGTCTTAGGTAGCCTCTGTCTCCGGGAAATTTCCCCAGTCGATCAGGCCCTGGACCAGCAAGGTATCGTCCACGGTTTCCGTCTCGATGTCTTTTAGCGTGATTGCCTCGGCCATTTCGCTGAGGCCTGTGCCTCCGATTGGCGTAGGGGCCGCGACTCCGCCGACCAGTTTGGGGGCGATGTAGCTATGGACTTCATCGATCTGGTGTTGCTCCAGGAGGGTCGCGAGGAGTTGGCTGCCCCCTTCTACCAAGATATTCGTCATGCCTCGTGCGCCCAATTGGGACAGCAATTGCATGATTCTTCCGGCGTGGTCCGGGGCGTCGCAAAGTAGGATTTCGCAACCGGCGTGGACCAGTTGATCCAAGCGTTCGGGCCGGGCGTTAGGCCCGACCGCGACCATCGTCGGAAAATCTCTCGCGGTCCGCGCTAGTTGACTTTGCGGCGAGAGGGACGCCGCGCTATCGACGACAATCCGGGCCGCAGTTCGAGGACCGGAGGGCCGCGCTGTCAACAGGGGATCGTCCAGCTTCGCCGTTTGGCTGCCGACCATCACGCCATCGACCCGGCCCCGCAAGGCATGGACCTGGGCCCTTGCGGCCGCCCCGGAGATCCAGCGGCTGCTGCCGGTTCGCGTGGCGATTTTGCCGTCGAGGGTCATCGCCCACTTGGCGATGATCCAGGGCAAACCGGTCGCCTGCCGTTTGAGATAGGGGGCGTTTAATTTTCGGGCCTGGTCACCCAGTCGGCCGACCTCCACCGAGATGCCCGCCGCCAGCAACTTGGCGATCCCGCCCCCCTGCACTTTGGGAAAGGGATCTTGCTGGGCGATCACCACCCGCGCGGGCCGCGCGGCGATGACGGCGTCGACACAAGGGGGCGTCTTTCCCTGGTGGCAACAAGGCTCCAGGGTGACGTAGAAGGTACTTTTGTCGAGCGATGCGGTGCAGTCGGCAAGGGCATTGATCTCGGCGTGCGGCTCTCCGAACCGCTGATGCCAGCCACGGCCCAGCACCTGACCATCGCGTACGATCACGCACCCGACCATCGGGTTCGGCTCGACATGGCCTTGGCCTTGCCGAGCCAATTCCAGGGCCAAGGCCATCCAACGGGAATCCTCGTCGGTGTTATTCATCGACCGCACTCCGAGACCGCCTGACCAAAGCCCATGTGACTTCTCCGACTAGTCCATTCCGGGAAGCCAGAGGCCTCCCTGTTTGGCTTCTCCCTCCGGAGCGGCCGCGGGCTGCGGAGCGGCTCCGGGAGACCAAATCCCGCCATCCGCCGGGGGCGGGTTCATCTGCGCTTGCGCGGCGGCCTGGGGTGGGGCCTGGCCTTGACCGATTCCCATTTGTTCGAGCAACTGCGAGAACGCTTCGGCAACGCCCGGCTCGTGGGCATGGTTGCGACTGATGTCGGCGACTAAGGTTTGCATCGCTTCGACATCCCGCATTCGAGCCCGCAGGCTGAACTCCACAACCTTGAGCATCCCCAGCGGTTGATCTGCCTTCTTCGCCTCTTCCTGGGCCAATTGGCTGTACTCGATCGCCTCTTCCGCATCCAAGGCGATGCGGCACATCTCTGCGTACAGTTCCAGCCGGCTTGGGCCATCGATTAAATCACGGCGGAGGATCTCGTGTCCGAATTTTCGCGCGGCGCGGCGAATCGCGTGCGAGGCGGCCATTTGAAAGTAGATGGCCAGTTTGTCATCCGACAGTTGGGAGGCATCGACTCGCGACAACCGCGGCATGGACGCATCTTTTTGGCTCAACGGATCGTAGGGAGAGATCAGGCCGGGAAGTTTTAACTCGGTTCGGATCGAATCGCAGTCGAGATCCCATTCGTGCATTTCCGCTTCGGTTTCAAGCCGGACGATGGCCGCCGCGAGTCGCAGGCGGAAATTGGTATCACCCACGACGTCGCGTGGTGACTTTCCTTCCAATTCCATAATCGGCGTTGCGGCCCACTGCTCCAAGACCCTTTTTTGGCGCAACTCCGCCATGACCTCACGGCGTTTGTCCAGCGAGAGGTCTTCCGGGAGGTTGTACTCCTCGTGGAATAAAACGGCCAGGAAATGGACCTCGTCGCGCTGATGGGTCAGGCTACCGGCATTGAGCGTGTCGCCGCCGATTTCCAGCATCAGTCGCTCGGCCGGTTCGGAAGAACCGATGCCATCGTTCCGGAACTCGACGCGCGCCTCGCGGTCGCTCTCCTTGCCGAACACGAGGACTTCCGAGATCCAATGCGGGATCGACTCCGGAGTAATCTCTTGCTCCGCTTCCAGGGCCGGTCGATCGAACAAGGCCGCGAGCAGCTTGGGGGGGACCAGCGTCTCGTCCACCCCTTCTCCCACCCAGGTTTGTTGCAGGTAGCCGACCATCTGGGTCATCATCTCCGGAGTGATCGGACGGATGAGCACTCGGCTGTCGAGCCGCAGTTTTTCCAGAAAACCTTCCAGATTGGCGATCTCGATAATCGATTTCGTCCGCTCCACCATTTGGGGCGATTCCTGATCGAGGAATCGAGCCAAGGCCTCCGCCTCAACCGCACTATCGAAGTCGCTTCGCTCGGCGGCGATCGCGTAGGTGTGCAGGTAGTTGATCGCGGCGGGGTGGTCACCCAGCATCAGCGCCAGCGTCGCGAGGTTGCGGAGGATAGCGACATTTCGGGGGGCCGACTTGCGGAGCTCTTCAAACTGCTTGTGAGCCTTTCGCCAGCGGCCCAGATGGATGTCGGCCAGCGCTTGTTGGAAAACGGCTTGGTTGGGGAAGTCGCTGGGGCACTCCTCGACGACCAAAGGGAGCTTGAGCAGCGAGGGGAGCTCGGCGGAACGATTCAGACGGACGACCATCCCGAGCGCCGATTCCTGGATCTCGCTGTCGGTGGCCAACCGCCCGAGCAGCAAAAAGAGGGCCTGCGCGGCCATGGGGAGGTTATTGCGCAATGTTTCTCCGGCGATCATATCCATCGCCTGCAGGACGACGGTATGGGTCACTTCGGCCTCTTGCTCCAGGGCATCCTGTAGGGCCTCGGTCGCGCCCGCGAAATCTTGCTGGATCGCTTTGGAGATGGCGTGGAAACCATGGGCTACCTGATTGCCGGGGTGCTTCTCCCGGAACCGATCGGCCACTTTCTGAAAACCTTCGAGTTCCCCCATCTCTAGACGGACCAGGCCTTCATAGAACATCGGGATCGAATGGTCGGGGTACTTCTCCGACATCCGCCGCAGATGTTCCAAACAAGCGACCCGCTGTTGGCCAATCATCATCCGCTCGATCTTTTCGATATCGGGAATCAGCTCGGGGCAGTAGAACTTGATTTTCTTGTTGGTACCACAAGGTGATATCGCATACGGGTCGACAGCCATGACGACTCCCATCTCGGTTGAGGATTGGCGCTAGTAGGTTATGGAGCAATCCCCAGTGTGGGGGAAAAGCGTTGCTGGTCAAACCGGCATCTTATCAGAATCGGCCCCTTGATACGAGCGGCGGAATCCCTGGATTCCCAAGTTGGGCAGGCCACCGGAAAGGTGTCTTTTGGCCGTCGACGATCGCATCGAAAAAGGTGGGTCAGTCGATCGGAAGCAGCGAAAATCACGGCGGATCGGACTTGCGTCGATACGGCATCCCGGATATCTATCCAACCCGCGAAACGACCCGTCCCGGATCTGGTCAAACAGGCCTTCCGGAGTGGATCGCGAGCGACCTTATTCGCTTCATGGCAAACCCCAGAGAGACGAACCGGTTCGATGCAAGACTTAACCTGCCCTATCTTATTGCCCGACTTAGGATTACCGGAAATCTCGATTCGCACGAGCCTGTGGCTGGTCTCACTCGGGGCGGAAGTCCGCAAAGGGGATCGACTGCTGGAGGTTTTGGCCGGTGAGGTCACCTTCGATATCGCGAGCCCGGCCGATGGGATTTTGAGCGAGCAGTGGGTTGATGAAAACCAGCCCATCGAGTTTGGCGATGCCGTGGGGCTTATCCGGCAGGCCGAAGTCCTGCGAGACGCCGCCTAGGCCGTCCCACCAGAGGTCAGTTCGTCGATCTTTTCGATCCGCCGCTGATGACGGCCCCCTTCAAACGGGGTCGCGAGCCAGGTATCGACAATCTCAATCGCCGTCTCCCAATCGACCATCCGCTGGCCGATGGAGATCATGTTGGCTTGATTGTGCAGGCTTGTGAGTCGGGCCGACTCCACGTTCCAGCAGAGTCCGCACCGAATGGTCGCCACGCGGTTGGCGGCGATTGCCTCGCCGTTGCCGGAGCCACCCAGCACGATTCCCCGCTCACACCGGCCACTGGCTACCGCTTGGGCGGCCGGGACAATGTAGTCCGGGTAGTCGCAGGCGGCATCGCTCTCGGTACCGAAGTCGGTCACCGTGTGGCCCAAATCATGCAAGTGCTGGATGATTCGGGTTTTGTAGTCGTAGCCCGCGTGGTCGGAGGCGATCGCGATATTCATGCTCTGGCGAAACGGAAGGGGCTGATGGGACCGTGAATGCGACCCCCAACTCCAGACCGAACCGCCGCTGGGCCGAAGTATTTGCCGCCCAGGGGAAGGCCGGCGGCGTGGGGCAAACGAGATATCATACCGCGTCATGGGCGAAGGTTCGATATCCCACCGGTGGCCCGAGCGAAAAAGGGGAGGATCTCGCTTTCACCCTGTGGGGGGAGCGACTAGAATGCATTTCACCGGAACACACTCATCTCATCGGGAATCCCGCGTTTGTCGAACTGGTCGCACACCCTAGACGATTTTCTCGCCCTCAACGACGAGATTCTGGCCCTTTCTCGCGCCGGTATTCCGCTCGACCGGAACCTCCGTTCGGCGGCGCGGCAGATTCGGGGTCGTCGGGGTGATTTGCTGGAAAAAATGTCGGCCCGGCTAGCGCAAGGGGCCTCGTTGGATCAAGTGGTCGCCGAGACCAAGGAATTGCCGCCGATCTACCGCGCCGTGGTCGAGGCGGGCTTGCGGTCGGGCGATTTGACCGCCGCCCTAGAGGATGTCGCCGGAGTCGCGCGGCGGATGCAGGATGTACGGATCAGCTACCTGCTCGCGATTATCTACCCGTCCATCGTGCTGATGGTGGCGGGCGCGGCGATCTTCGTCGTCGGTCGCCCCGTGATTCGAGTCATGGTGATGATAATTCAAGACGAACTGCGGGTGCCGGCAAGTCATCCGCTGAATTGGGGAACACAGTTATTCCAAGACGCCTCTCCGCTGCTCAGCCTGCTGTGCCCCTTGGGCGTGTTGCTGCTGGTGGGGACCATCGCGGTGCTGATGCTCACCCAGCGAGCCCTCTTGCCGGGTGGATCCTTGATTGCCTGGGTGCCTGGGCTGCGGGGGGTCGCGAAGTTTGGCAAACAGGCGGTTTGGCTTGATGTGATGGCGCTACTTGTGCGGCGTCAGGTCCCTTTGGCCGAAGCCGCTCGGTTGGCGGCCGCGTCGACCGGAGACTCGGTTTGGATTCGGGCGACGAACGAGTGGGCCACGCGACTGGAGCGGGGTGAACGATCCGACCCGCCGCCGATGGTGCCCGGCTTCGGCCGCTGGCTGCTGGGTGGCCAGTCCGATCCGCGGACCTTGGCCAAATGGTTGAGAATCGCCGCCGAGACGGCCCATCGCGAGGCGAGCCGAAAAAGCGATTGGATCCGGGCCAGGCTGACTTTATATCTCGGTCTTGGGCTGGGGGGCATGGTCGTCGGGATGTTTGCGATGGCGATGATCCTCCCCTGGATCGGGATCATCGAGCAGTTACTCCGAGAGCATCAATAACCACTCCCCGATAGGCTATGACGTTGGCTTCGCCGCGAGGCAATTTCGAAGAGACCGCCACCCCGCCGGAATCGGTGCCGGGTCCGCCTCTCACACCCGAGGAGGCGGCCGAGCTTGCGCGGTATGTGGCGCGTCTGACCGATGCCGAGCTTGATCTGCCGACCGGCTTGGAATCGGCCGCGACTCAGGTTTCCTCTGAATCGCTCCGCTCGGCACTCCGTCATTTAGCGACCCAACTTCGTGGCGGTGCCGATCTGGCGACCCTGCTGACCGACGAGCGCATGCCGTTATCCGGCGGTTTGCGGAGCTTGCTGCGGGCCGCCGGAATTCGGGGGAATTTACCGGAGATCCTGCTAGAACTGATCGCCGCCGACAACTGGCGGCGTGATTATTGGCGCGGCGTCAGGGCCGCCTTGGCTTATCCGCTGCTGCTGCTCGGGCTCGCCTTGCTGGTCGCCGATTTTGTTTCCCTCGTGGTCTTGCCACAGATTTATGCCAACCTAATCGCCTTGTATGACGATTTAAGTATTGATTTCAAGTCGGTCGATTACACCATGCTGCAAACGCCGACGACCTCGTGGGTGCTTTCCGCCGGATTGCTCGCGGTCGCATTGCTGCTCATGCGGATGTTCCTCTCAAGCTTGGCCTGGGGACGGCTGATCCGGGGCGTTCCGCTGTTTGGGCCCATTTTGTGGTGGCATCCCTCCTGCGAATGGGTTGTCCAGTTGCGGTTGCTCTTGCAGGCTCAAGTTCCTCTGCCGGAGGCGATGGCCTGCCTGCCGGATATGCTGCGTCAGGTTCCCTTGCAGGAGGAGACGGTCCTCTACGCCGACCACTTGCGGAACGGAGGGACTTTGGCGGACGCCCTGGAGGCCGGAGTTGATTTTCCTCCCTCGCTGATCCCGCTAATCCGCTGGGGAGAGAACCGGGGCGGACTAATCCAAGCCCTCACCCAGTGCGAGAGCCTACTCAAACAACGACTCGACGATCGTCGCGACCTGCTCCGAGGCACCTTGCCCCCGATGATTATTTTCCTGGTCATCGGGATCGCCTTCTGGCTGATCTTCCGAATTTTCGTGGCGATGATACCGATTATCGACTTGCTCGGTTATTTGTCATAACCAGGGGACCTTAAGCCATCCAATGTTGAGCCTTGTCTACAGTTTGACGAACCTGGGCGTGCTAAGTCTCGCCGGGCTGGCGCTCTTGATTCTGGTGGCTCAGCGGGAGCGGCAGCAGAAGCGACTGGCCAGTGATCCGATCCGAGCGGGCTTACGCCTAGCGGGCTGGATCCTTGTTTGGCTGGGGGTGTTCGGGTTTTTGCTGGGGGTCACCGGTTTCTTCGCGGTGATCATCCTGCCCGCCGTCGGCGTAATGGCGGTGATGGTCCGCTCTCGGGTTCGGCACGCGGAGGATCAGTTGGTCTTTTCGACCGTTGCGACGAGTATCCAGCACGAAATCGCCCTCGTGGAAAGCCTGCGGGGGTTGGGCTTGGAGATGGGTGGCGAGACCGGGCGACGGCTCAGAGTGCTGGTGCGGGGTCTGGCTGGCGGCATGGAATATCGCGAGGCGGCCTACCAGGCCGATCTGAAACCTTCGCGGGAAGCGGATTTGGCCCTCGATCTGGGGCATCGACATGGGCATCTGCCACAACTGCTGCGGGATCTCTCGGGAGAGCATGCGGAATTGGATCGATACACCCGCCCTTACCTTGATCGGGTCTTCGGGTTCGCCCTTTCGGCCCTGGCCCTCACAATCATTTGTGTGGGGTTAATGGGCTTTATGTTAATAAAGCTGGTCCCCACGTTTCAAATGATTCTGGATGATTTCGGCCTCGTCGCCACCCCTCCGTTCGAATTCGCGATTACCCTCGCGAACACCTATGTGCTTTACGCTCCGTTGATGATGCCGCTGCTGACGGTGTTGGGGGCTTATTTCTTTCTGTTTACGCTGTACTACATCGGTTGGATGCGACGATTGCCATGGGGCATTCGTTGGCTGCATGGACCGCTCGAGGAGGCGCGGTTCTTGACCTCTGTGGCATCGATTATCGAAGCCGATATCCCGCTCGCGTCGGCCCTTCCAACGGTGGCCGAGGCGTATCGTCACGACCTGATGGCCCGGCGACTGGAGCAGTTAGCGGAAGAGGAAATGACCGGAGGAGTCTGGATCGACGCGCTCGTCCGTGGGAAGATCGTAACCAAGGGGGAGGCGGAGTTGTTACGCCCGGCCGCCTTGGCGGGCAACCTTCCTTGGGTACTGCGTCAAGTCGCGCTGGGAAAAATGCGACGCAACGCCCTTCGCCTGCAACCTTTTCTGGATACATGGATTCCGCTGCTGATCGGTTTTTTGGGGTTCCATGTGTTTTTGGTGATGTCCATGTTGATTGATATGCTCTCCGGATTGGTATTGAATTTATCGTAACCCCGCGCGTGGGATATTCGTGAAGGCGGAAATGCGAATAACGAAACGACAACACGGATTCACGGTCACCGAGGTGATCGTGGCCTTTGCGCTGGTGGGTGTGCTGTTGGCCGCGATCTCGTCGTTTGGCGCGCTGCAATCGGTCCGCGGGAAACTTTCCGAGCAGCGGCTCGTCGCCAGCCAGGAACTGGCCAACCGCGGAGCGGAGATCGCCGCCACGCAGTACGAGGCACTGACCGAAGACTGGGCCGAGACCCTCCGAATCCATCCCAGCCATGCAGCGCTGCTCGAGCGTTTCCACTGGGAAATCACCATCCAAGAGATCGACCAACCGGCGGCCGGAAAACGGATCGACTGGGCCTTGGTTCCCGATTCACCCCATTTGCCGACCTATCGGCTGAGTACCTGGAAATTTGCCCGCGACTCCGCCACGCGCGAGGCGGAGACCACGGCAGCGTCGGCGGCGGAAGTAGGGAGATCGAAAGCGGTTGCCGAGGAGGATCAGCCATGAGCACAGAACTCCGATGCGGTCAATCATTGCGGCGCGGCACGACGTTGGTCGAGGTTCTGTTGATGACCGCTTTGCTGACCATGCTGATCGGCTTCTCGGTGACCTTGCTGGCCAGAAGTATGCGGATCTCCGGCGAGAGCCAGCAACTGCAGGACCGACATCTCGGGGTTTATCGCCTGGCGGAGAATTTCCGGGAAGATCTCCGGCTCGCTGATTCGTGGGAGATCGTATCGCCCGGCGAGCTGCGATTCAACTTGCCTGGCCACACCGTAAAGTATCTCGCGGCGGAACATGAAGTGCAGCGTCAGCAGCGGGGCACCGAGGACCTGGACGACACCTTTCGCTTGCCTCGGAGTGAAGTTCGCTTCGAGGCAGCCGATTCGGGGCCGCTCACGCTACTGATTGAGACCGAAGTGGGACCGGATGTGGCGGGGCAAAAGGATGAACGGTCGGTCGCGATGCGGCAACTGCGGATCGAAGGGTGGAAGTCGCCATGAAATGTCCTGGGAAGATGACGGTGCCCCGTCGCGAGGGGACCGCCGTGTTGGTGGTGATCGTCGCCTTGGTGGTTGCCACGTCGATCGCGGCTTTGGCATTGCGGGCTTTCGTGGTCCGCGATCAGCAGGCACGCATTCAACTTGAGGTAATCCAGGCGGATCAATGGGTCGCGGCCGGCAGATCGCTGGTCCGCGCTCGCTTGGCGGCCGATTCCGCCTACGAGGGCGAAACCTGGGAACTGCCTCCGGAGAATTTGCCAAGGGGCGGGACAGCCCAAGTAGAGATTGCGATGGCTGAGACAAATCCCGACCAGCCAGCGCTGGAAATCATGGTCACTTATCAGACTCACACCGGTCAACGCATTACTCGGCGGCAAGTGGTGCCGTCCCTTTTGAGTACGGAGAATTCCGAATGAGATCGACAGCGCGCTACGCGTTCACGCTTGTGGAATTGTTGGTGGTGATCGCCATCATTGGGGTACTGGTTTCCCTGTTGTTGCCGGCGGTCCAGCAAGCGAGGGAAACGGCCCGCCGGACCCAATGCGCAACTCATCAGGGCCAACTGCTGCTAGCCTTACACAACTACGAGTACGCCCACCTGCATTACCCGGCCGGCACCATCAACGCGGAAGGCCCCATCCGTAACGAGCCGCGCGGATACCATCACAACTGGATCAGCGGAATCCTGCCGTTCATTGAGGAACAAGTCGCGCACAAGCACATCGACTTTAACGTGGGGGTCTACCATGCAAATCAGGCCGCGGTTCGCCAGTTGGAAATCAGTTTATTGGAGTGCCCTTCCAGTCCCTACTATTCGGATTCGATCGCGGTCAGTCATTACGTGGCGATTCACAACCACTGCGAACTACCAATCGACACCGACAACACCGGGGTCTTTTTCCTCAATAGCCGGACGAAGTCGCGTGAGGTCTCCGACGGGCTCGCCCATACGATGTTCATTTCCGAGCGAAAGGCGACCGATAGCCAACAGGAATTGGGCTGGCTGTCCGGCACCCGGGACACCTTGCGCAATACTGGGCAGAGGCTCAACTCCGACGACGCGATTCTCGTTCCGGGATTTGGAAATGACCCGGTATTCCAGCAAATGTTGGCCGGGACGCACGATCCGCAAGGAATCGGGGTCGACGTTGATGAGGAAGAGGAGGACAGCCCCGACCTTGAGGAGCCCGCGGCGAATGATGATCAACCCCAGCCCGACGCGAGCGGGAAAACCCCGGCCGACTTTTCCGACTTTACCCAGACGCACGGTACGCCACCGCTCTTGGGCCAGCTTCCGGGCGATCCGCGTCTCTACGTCGGCCCGATTGGCAGTTACCATCCCAACGTCGCGGTGATCGGCTTGGGAGATGGGTCGGTACGGGTCCTGACCGAGACGATCGATGGTGTCGTGTTTCGGCAATTAGGACATAAATCGGACGGACAGCTTCGCAAGGGGAATCCCTGATGGTCACGCCACGCTACAAGACCCCGACATTCGGGCTCGCCTCGCTGATGGTCCTAGTCGCCTTCATGGCGGTCCTGACGTTTGTGACGACTCCGCTGGTTCGGGCCCTGGAAAATCAAGAATTGCAGAGTCCGTTCCTGGAAAGTGGCGGCGTCTCTTACCTGATGATCCTGGGGATGTTGGGGATGATCCTCGGGGGCTCGCTGGGACTTTGCGGTCGCCAGCGATTGCTCATGCTCCCGGCCGGGATGGTACTAGGGGCGTTCCTGGGTGGCGGGGCGACCGTGCTGCTAATCACCCCGATGCCGCTTTCATCCATCGTGGCGTTATTTCTCGCCATTACGATCCTGCTGTGGATCGGCTTCGGTACGCTGCACATTCAAGGCCACGCGCCGAATACGGCAAACCCCGCCGGAGCGTTGGTGGAGTGCATCCCCGCGGAGAAATTATCCCCGCAAACTTCGGACGAATAAGGGACAATGCTTCTCCCGGTCAGCCCTCCGCGAGGAGAGCCCCGCGGGATTTTTTAAATCAATTCGAGGAATCGTCGATCCAGTGGTATAACGGGTTAGATAAGCTCAAACCCCAACCAACGTGGCAATGTCCAGAAGGCTAAGGGATATGATTGAAACTGGCGAAGTGAAGATCCTTCTGGTCGAGGATAATACAGCGCACGCCAAACTCATGATGCGTAGCTTGCATCAGTACGAGTCGGTCGGTTCGATTTTACACCTCAACAATGGCGAGTCGGCCCTCGACTATCTGTTTCGGCGAGGGGACTACGCAACGGTCACCACTTCGCCCAATTTGGTCCTGCTCGACCTACGGCTCCCCAAATACGATGGCCTGACGGTGCTGAAGACCATTAAGGAGGACAGTGAGTTGAAATCCATTCCGGTGGTTGTGCTCTCCTCTTCCGATACGAAGTCGGACATGATGCAGGCCTACCAGCGGAACGCCAACAGCTATCTCATCAAGCCAATCGACTTCGCGGAGTTCTCGCGGATGCTGCACGATGTGGGACTGTATTGGCTTTCCTGGAACAAGACTCCGCTGACCTCCTTGAATTAACAGCCGCGAGGGTGAAGATTTCGGCTTTGAAGGAGCATGATGAGCAGGATTTTGATTGTCGAAGACGACGCGGCCCATGCTCGGCTGATCCAACGCGCGCTCAAGGCGGAAGGAGATCCGTTTGAAATCCAAACCGTCTTCACCCTAGCCGCCGCTAGAGCGGCCATTGAAGCGGCCGTGCCGGATTTGGTGATCGTCGACCTGCTGCTCCCGGATGGTCGCGGGGTCGACATGCTGGGCGTTCCCAGCGAAACCCCGCAAGGGCCGTTTCCGCTGGTCATTATTACTAGTCACGGCGACGAACGGACCGCAGTCGAGGCCCTCAAACGGGGCGCGATGGACTACGTCGTGAAGTCGGAAACCGGGTTCGCCGACCTGCCTCGCTTGGCTCGCCGGACCATCTCGCAGTGGCGTTTGGCCGAGGAAAAACGAGCGGCGGAAGAAGCGCAGCGGAGTAGCGAGCGGCGATATCGCACGCTCGTCGACCACGCGCCGATTGCGATTCTCGTGGCGTGTGATGATACGATCGTCATGGCCAACAATACCGCCATCCGTTTTTTGGGTGCCGCGAGCGAGACCGATGTGGTCGGCAACCGCGTCGATCGGTTCTGGGAGATCGCCGATGGTTCTCCCCTGGTCCCCGAGGCCGATGGCTTGTTGCCCGACCAGCGCCCCACGGAGCTTATCGAGCAACGGTTTCGCCGCTACGACGGTCATTATTTCGATGTCGAAGTGGTCCGCACCAAGGTTGACTATTACGGTCGT
The DNA here is from genome assembly GCA_040880405.1 of Pirellulaceae bacterium. Taxonomy (GTDB): domain Bacteria; phylum Planctomycetota; class Planctomycetia; order Pirellulales; family Pirellulaceae; genus JBBDIM01. The sequence continues at coordinate 22,204 of JBBDIM010000021.1, forward strand.
CCGGCCGCCCAGATCGTGTTTCAGGACATCACCCACCGCAAACGAGCCGAACTGGGGCTGCGGATTCGTGATCGAGCGATTGCCTCGGCCAGCGACGGGATTTTTATCGTGCAACTGGCCGAGGATGGTCCGCGGATCGTCGACGGCAATCAGGCGTTCTCCCGGATCTTTGGCCGCGATCAGGAGAGCATTCTTCGTGTAGGCATGGCCCTGCTGAAGTTCGACCCGCGCGATCGCGCCAGCGAGAAGCGGATTGGCGAGGCGATCAAGCATGGTCGTTCGGCCCGCGAGACGGTTCGCCTGCCGCCCCGTGAGGAGAACGAGATTTGGGTCGAGATTTCGATCTCGCCGGTCCAGGTCGTACACGGTAAGACGACACACGTGGTGGGCGTAGTCCACGATATCTCCGAGAAGGTGGCCGCCGAGGCGGAAATCCGTCGCCGCAACGCCGAGCTGGCCCATTTCCTCAGGCTGACAACCATGGGTGAAATGGTGGCCGGAATCGCCCACGAGGTGAACCAGCCACTCTACGCGATTTCGAATTACGCCGGCACCTGCGAGAACCTGCTCCGCACCGGCGGCGAGGGGGATATCACCAATGTTTCCAACTGTGTCCAAAAAATCGGAGAACAGGCCCGCCGCGCGGGAGAAATCATCCGCCGGTTGCGCAATTTCGTCAGCCACACGACACCTCAGGTCGAGATGGTGGGCGTGTTGGATCTGGTTTCCGAGGCGGTTGCCCTGCTGGCCCCCTTGCTCAAGGAACAGGGAGTTGACGTGCAAATCGAGGTCCCAAACAATATGGTCGGGGTCGTGGTTGATCGTGTTCAGATCGAGCAGGTTTTAATAAACCTGGTCACGAACGCGGTCGATGCGATGCAATCTCCAGGCACAAAACGTGAGATTGAGATTTCGGCCCAGACCGTCGAAGGGCACCCGCCAACCGGCGAAGAGGTCGAACCTTGTGTGGAAATCACGGTTCGAGACCATGGCGAGGGTTTGCCCGCCGGGATCGATATTTTCGAAGCGTTCCGCTCTACCAAAAAGGGCGGAATGGGCATGGGGCTGGTCATCAGCCGGACGATCGTCGAGTCGCATGGTGGCAAAATTAAAGCCGCCTCCGCCCAGGGCGAGGGAACCTTGTTTTCATTTACGCTACCAACCTCATTCAAGCAGGTGGATGGATATGTCGGCGACACCAACCGTGTTTGTGATTGATGACGATCCCGCGGCGCGGGAATCGATCGGGATGTTAATAACCTCGCAAGGCATGGCCGTCGAGACCTTCCCCTCGGCCGAGGCCTTCCTGGAAAGCTACCGACCCGACCGCTCCGGGTGCGTAGTAACCGATATGAAGATGCTGGAGATCAGCGGCGTCGAGCTGCAGCAGCGTTTGCTCCAAATGGGAGAACGGATCCCGGTGATCTTGATTTCCGCTTATGCCAACACCCGGATCGCGGTCGAGGCGATGCGGGCCGGGGCGATTACCTTCCTGGAAAAACCATGCCAGCAGGACGAGATCCTGGAGGCGGTTCGCGAGGCCCTTGCCCTGGACGCCAAGTGGCGTTCCGAAGCGGGCGAAGCGGTAATCGCCGAAGGCAACTACGCCAAGCTGAATGCCGGCGAGCGGGAGGTCATGAAACTGATGATGGAAGGGAAAGCCAATAAGGTGATCGCCAACCGTCTCGATGTCAGTCTCCGCACCGTCGAGGCCCGCCGCCACAATGTGTTCAAAAAAATGGATGTCGACAACATCCCGGACCTGGTCCGCCAAGCCATGAAGATCGAAGAGCTGAAGGACACCATGGATTCCCCGCCAGCCTAGTGTTACGTTGCATCTTGAGTTTTGGGTGGCACTGGCGGCTTGTCCGGCGAGTACCACCCGTCGCCGTTTTCAATCCACTTTCCATCCGAGAAGTTCACCATGACTCACACCCTCTTGCGTCGTCAGTTTCTTGCCCTCTCCACCGCCTCCACTTTGGCCGCCTTGTTACCCCGTGTTGCTCGGGCGGAGGGCATCACACCCGAGGCAAAAGTCGCCGATGGTATTGCCTGGTTCGATGTCCAGAAGTGGGGCGTTGAAGGAAAGGGTTGGGACGACACCGCGCGGTACTTCGATCGGTTGCCAAGTAAAGCAGAGGCAACCGTGCGCAAGCCAGTGTGGGATTTGAGTCGTCATTCGGCCGGGATGCTGGTTCGGTTTGAAACCGACGCCCCCGCGATCCATGCCAAGTATCGGCTGCTCAGCAGTCGTCTGGCGATGCCCCACATGCCGGCCACGGGGGTCAGTGGGCTCGATCTGTATGCCCGCGACGAGCAAGGCCGTGATCGCTGGCTGGCGGTGACTCGGCCGACCTCGCAAGAGATCAATGTCCCTCTGATCGGCAACATCGACGCGCCGGCGGAGGGCAACCGCAGGCTCTACACGCTCTACTTGCCGCTTTACAACGGCGTCGAGTCGCTAGAGATCGGCGTGCCCGAGGGTAAGGTCTTCCAGGCTGTTGCTCCGCGCGAGGAGAAGCCGGTGGTATTTTACGGAACTTCGATCATGCACGGGGCCTGTGCCTCGCGTCCCGGAATGTCGATCAGTGGAATCCTCGGACGTCGGCTCAATCGTCCGGTGATCAATCTCGGGTTCTCCGGCAATGGACGCTTGGAAGCGGAAGTGGGAGAGCTGCTGTGCGAGCTCGATCCGGCGGTCTATGTCATCGACTGCCTGCCAAATGTCGGTGCGGCCGAGGTGAGCCAGCGAACCGAGCCGTTGGTCAAGCAGCTTCGTGCGGCCCGGCCCGAGACGCCGATCCTGTTGGTCGAGGACCGTTCCTATACCAACGCCCCGTTTCTGCGGTCGGCCCGAGAGCGCAACTCGAGCAGCCGCGCCGCGTTTCAAGCGGCTTATGAAAACTTGCAGGCCGCCGGAGTGAAGAACCTGCACTATCTAGAGGGTGCCAACCTACTGGGCGAAGACGGCGAAGCGGCGACCGACGGTTCCCACCCCAGCGACCTGGGAATGATGCGCTACGCCGACGCCTACGAGCCGGTTCTCAAATCGATTTTGAACGCGGGTTGATTACTGACATACCGCGCAAACGAAAGGACCGCGGCAATCGCGGTCCTTTGTGATGTTACTACGGAAGCAGTTTCGGCGAGATAGACGGTTAGTCTTCTTCGTCTCTGCCTTCCAGGGAGCCCACGCCGAGCGGCTTGGCATCCTCGAGATGGCCTTCCTCGGTGCTGGCTTGCTTGTTGGAAAAGCACAGATCACGGGTCGAGGTCAAAAGCTGCACGACCTCTTCCGAGGCTTCGCTTGACTGGGCCTTGGCGACCAAGGCATCCAGCAGCAGTCCCCCTTCGTTCCAACGGACCGTCATGATCTTCTGGCAATCTTCCAGCAGTTGGTAAATCCGGGCTCGGGTAACACCCAACACGCGGGATTGCATGCGGACACTCATGGGAGCCGACCCGACGCCTAGGCGTCCCGTTGCCAAGCTGTGGACCGTCTCACCGGCGTCATGCTTGATTTGCTCGACCAGTGGTTGCGTCAGGTTCTTCAAGATCTCGTCCCGCGACGGGAGTTCATCCCCATCCAACACCCCGTACCCCCACTTTTCGATCGCGGCGATAAACTTGGGTCGCAACTGGATGGCCAAGTGAGGTTGCCCCTGGGCCAAGTCGAGGGTCTCGTGAACTCGATAGAAGATCTCCAGAATCACGCGGACCCGCTTCTCGCCATGGGTCTTGAGACGCCGAATCTCGGCCAAGCTCAACTCAAGATAGGCCTCAAGCGGTGTGCTCCAAATGACCGTCGGCAGATCTAACAGGCTGGGTGCCAGACGTCCCAAAGCGGCCTGTTCGACCTGATGCCGTCGAACCGTTTCTCGCCACCGTTGCCACATCACTTCCGAGACGAGTTGGGCATCGAAATGACCCTCATCGTCGGTCGGATTGCGAGCCGGATAGACATCTTCCTGCTCGGCTAGGGAATCCTCACCCGCCGCCGGGGCGATTTCATCGTCTCGGGTGGCGCGGTTCAGGAGCGTCACCAGCGAATTGATTTTCTTTTGGCCAATTCCCGGGGTAGCTGAAAGCTCCTCAAAGGGAGTCGCCAGTAGGTCACCTAGCGTGCGACCGAGAAACGCCAGGGGCAATCGCCGGTCGTTGGGCAAGGCCCAATAGGCGAGTGGCTTTTCCAGACGTTCTGAATAGCGATCATCCTCTAGGAGGGTTTGCTTCACCGCGTCGAAGCTGTTGATCAGTTTAAAATCGTCGGCCGAAGTAATCTTGTTGAATCGCATTTGCCTCTTCTCCTCTAACTTTCCGCCTCCCGCCTGAAAACGAATCGCCTGGTCCGACCAAATTGCTTGGCCTGGCCGATCCAAATTCCCAGAAGGGATCATGAATATCAACGTTGTTCCGTGCCTAACCGTAGGTTTGCCGCGTAGGTCCGCTCGGATGCCCTGATGGAAATTGCCGGTTAAGCGCTAATCCAGCGGCTGTACCAATTAAACCTAGCTTTCTCTTAATTGATTCGCGGGCTAAGCATGTTTTATTTCCACTTTTCGTAAAAAAAGCGACTCAAGCCCGCGAGTGATTCTACCCTGCTCTGCCGTGATCCTTGAGCGGTTAACCTAACTCAAGGCGGCATGGGTAGTTAGAAAAACGCCCCGAATCCCCTGACTTATTCACAGACGCTGGGGAATCTAAGGAAGATTTTTCCGCTGTTCCATTATTTATTCTCTCTTGCAGAGCGGAATTGTCAATCGTTTTCCTCCGTTTTGTGAACGAACTAGGGGTGCGGTTTCCCCTATAAGTGCCGATCGCGCGTTATACCGATAGGTTGTGTGCTCCCGATTGGTGGGGCGGTGGCTTACGATATCACTATGGAACGAAACGTCGCGAAATCGCCTCCCAAGTGGGCCATCATCGGGATGGGGCCGTCCGGATTGACGACCCTGAAGAATTTCCGTGCTGCCGGGATCGCGGCCCAGGGATTTGAACAGCGGGACGAGGTGGGCGGCAACTGGTATTTTGGCGCGCCCAACAGCAGCATCTACGCCTCGACCCACCTGATCTCCTCCAAGCGGATGACCGAGTTCACGGATTATCCACTTCCCAAAGGACTCCCTCCCTATCCGAGCCATCTTCAGGTTTGGCAATATTTGAAAGACTATGCCGGCGATTTCGACCTTTACCCTCATATCGAATTCAAGCAAACGGTCGAGCGGCTCGAACCGATCTCGGCCGACGCAGACTCCGGCTGGAAGGTGTTTCTCGCCGGCGAAGCCGAACCGAGGCGATTCGATGGAGTCGTCATCGCCAATGGCCACCACTGGGATCCAAGTTGGCCAAAAATCCCGGGTGAGTTCGCCGGAGAAATCATCCACGCCCACGATTACCGCGAGCCAAAGATTTTCGAGGGGAAGCGAGTTCTGGTAGTCGGGGCGGGAAACAGCGGCTGCGATATTGCCGTAGAAGCGGCCATCAACGCCAAACACGCCGCACTCAGCATGCGCCGCGGGTATCACTTCCTGCCGAAGTTCCTTGCCGGGCGTCCCGTCGATACCATGGGGCATAAGCTTCGTCGCCTGCCGATTCCCCAGGGGCTCAGACGCATGATCGCTCAGTGGAGCATCGCCTTTGCGATCGGCAAGCCGCAGCGATACGGACTGCCTAAACCGGACAAGCCGCTGTTCTACGACCACCCGATTATTAACTCGCACGTGACCTATTACGTCGGGCATGGCGAGTTGGGGGTGCATGCCGATGTAGAGAGCTTGGATGGGAATACGGTTCGTTTTGTCGATGGCACCTCGGCCGAGTTCGATCTGATCGTTTACGCCACCGGCTACCGACTTAGCTTTCCCTTTATCGATGTGGCTCACCTGAACGCTCCGGCCGATCCTCAAGACAAACAGCCGCGACTCTACTTGCATATCTTCCATCCCCATCGGGATGACATCCTGGTCTCCGGGATGATCCAGCCCAACAGTGGCCAATGGGGCATCACCGACCTGCAGGCCCAGTTGATGACGCGGTACCTCCAGGCCAAACGCGCGGGCAGTCGGCATGCGACTTGGTTTCAGCGACTGAAACAGGACCCCAAAATGGGGCTTCCACCGGGCGGAACCTTCCGCGCAACCGAACGTCATCAATTGGAAGTGGACTATTACGATTATCAACAACGGCTGAAGCGGCTTATCAAAAAACTTGAATTATGAGCGATTCCTTGCCGAACCTATTGACGAAATCTGACGATACTCCTAATGTTCACACATGGGGTCGGCGTATTTCGACCGCCTTCCCGTCTTCTTTCCTAGCAGTTTCGGTTTTCTGCCATGCGGCGGTTTACTAGCTTGATGGTCTTACTGGCGGTCTTCACCATGGGGGTGGACTGGCCAGGTGTCGGGGCATTGAGCACCCGAGCCCCAGCGGTAGAACTGTTTCAGCGTGGCGTGGATGACTGCGACGCCGAACTAGTCTCGCTCGATCGGCCCGAAGGGGTGGCCATTCGGTCCGATGTGGACGCTCAATCACAAATACTGGATGAGCAGATCAAACGGTGCGTTGCGCGCCTCCCGATCGATATTGTTTCGTCTGATTTCCGAACCGCTATCCCGGTTCCCGTCGCCGACGCATTCTCCCCGGGGATCGTCCCCACCTTGCGGACACTCCAAATTCGCCTGCAGGTGTAAACCACCGGCTCACGTTTGGCGTTTTTGGTGTTCTTAAATTCCGCAACGCTTAATCGGCTCCCCGCCTCTGGCGCAAGCACGCGAGGAAGGTGCCGTCATGAGAGTGAGTTCCAACGATGAGTTCTCAAAATATTCCCCCGAAGGGGCGAATGTCCGCTGCCCAGTGGACAACCTACCAGCGAGCCCAAGAGCATCTAAACAAGGGTGAAACTGAGGCCGCGCTGAGGCTAAGTAGCAATCACGGCGGCGAACCAAGCATGTGCAATTTGCATGGGGTTTGCCTCATGCGACTGGGACGCTTCGAGCCGGCCGTGTCGCTCTACCGTGGATTGGTGGTCGATCCGGGTGCGGGTTGGGCGCGACCGGGAACCCCGACGGTCTACAAGGTGAATTTTGCAACGGCCCAGTTCCTCGCGGGCCGCTTTCAGGCAGGGGCCGAACTGTTGACCGAGGCACAGGACGAGCACCACCCGGCCGTGATCCGACTCCGGACCTGTCTCCGGCGATGGGAGAAAGGCCTCAATTGGTGGCAGTGGATCAATTGGAGGTTTGGCGGTTCGCACCCGGAAGGTGCCCAATTCCCGTTTGACTTCCTGCCAGGTGTCTTGGAAGGATGCGCCGTTACAGAACTGCTACAGTCCGAGCCGAAGGTGATTCCGCCGGTCCCGGAATTGGTCAACGCGTAACACGATGGCGACCCACCCCGGTGCGATAACTGGGGTGGGTCATTTTTTATTTCAGTTCGCCTCTCGCGACGGACCAAGCAACCTAGCCTGGTCGCTGGGGACGGATCATCCAGACCGGTCCTTTCTCAAACCGGCGAAAGTTCCACCTCTCATAAAAGGGGACTAAATCTTCCTCACAGCAAAGAAAGATCGCGCTCACCCTTTGCAACCGCGGATCCCAGATCACCTCTTCCAACAGCCGCTGCCCTAATCCTCGCCCCTGCCATGTCGGCATCACCATTACGTCATAGATAGTGGCCCGAAAGGTAAAGTCAGTCAGAACCCGGCAGAATCCGACGAGCCGTTCCTTGTCGTCGACCAAGCCCACCATCACGTTGGTATGCTCCAGCATGGTTGCGACATCTTCAAGCGACCGCCCTTGTGACCACCACTGCGTTTGGTAAAGGGCATGAAGCTGCTCTATTTGTGGCGGGTTGAGAGTCGCGACAACCGTGAAATTCATGGGTTTCGGAGTCTTCGTCATTTCGTGTTGAGCCCCAAAGAACGAGTGATCGCCCCCCAAGCATCGACGATGGTTATCGCTTGACATCTTGCAACCACGCAGCAAGGGGGGCATAGGCCATTCGGATTAAGGTAAGACACACGTGACATCGCCGCGGTTCGGCACGCATGAGATCAATACTCCTAGTGGGAAATGCTGCTCAAGCTCTGGCAATGCCAGTGGCTAATTGTTTGGGATTTTCGATAAAGACACTATTTTTTATTTGCCGGTCGGTCGGATAGAATAGCACTCACTAAATTCTCTTTTCCGCGCAAGTTCGGGCAAACCCTCAGACAATCCAGATTGCAGGCAATCCGATGAGATTTCATTCCCCCTCAATGATTTTCTCCCGTGCCGTCGGTTTACTTTTGGTCGGTGCCATCCTCTCCTCGGCCCTCTTAGCCGGTGAGCCGACCGGAACCCTGGCCCGCTTTGGGGCGAGCCGCACTTGGACTGATTCCACCGGGATGTTCAAGATCGACGGAAAGATGCAATCGGCCGACGACAATGGCGTTGAACTGCTGAAGGCCGATGGTCTGGTGATCAAGTTGCCGCTGGATAAGCTGAGCACCCCTGATCAAGCGTTTGTCAAGCAGTTCCTAGCCGCGGAGAAAGCGGCCGCTAGTTCTCCTTCCAATCCATTCGCCGGTGGTGCGCCCGCGTCACCGTTTGCTGGGGGAACCCCCGTTTCCAACCGCGAGGAGATGAGTTCACCGCCAGGTGCATTTGGTGATGCCCCTGAGTCATCGCCTGGAGCTATTCGTCAAGTTCGAGCGATCGAGGCGGGTGTTCGGACCTTGAACGCTAGTCCCAAAGAACCATTTTGGAAGGTACCGAAACCGATCGTCCTGCCGGACATTGAAATCCCTTCGGTAGCGATGGACACGCCGCTCAAGAAGGAGTTTTTCGATTCGATTCGCGTCTTAGCCGCCGGCAGGGCACCATTGGTGGTGCTGAACACCTACCGGCAAAGCCGTAAAGCGGAAGAGAACCACAGTAGTTTTCTGGTCATGCACGCGAGCAAGCAGGTGAATTCCCAAGTCGCGAGTTTCAACGAGCCTTGGAAGCTGATGGCTATGGTGCCCAATGGAGCGACGTTCGCCGCAGTCCGGGTCGTGGGATTCGACAAAGGGAACGACTTGGCGATCTTCAAAGTGGAAGCGGGCGAAATTCGGCCTCTGTTCGAATTTACTGCCGGGGGCGGCTCCTGGGATGAACTATCCTGGGTCAGTTTTCTACCGAACAATCGACTAGCTGCCATCACCCAAAAACATACGCTCACAATCTGGGATCTGGCCAATCCTACCGGACCGAAGGCGATCTATCGTGGTTCCACCGGAAACGCGAGCAAGGCGGAGATGACCCCAGCCGGTGAGTTGATGGCGTTTCCAGTCGGAAAAAACATCGCCGTGGTGGATACCTCCAACGGCCAGATGGTCGGCTATTTGGCCCGAGAGATTGCACCGGAGGAAATCGCCTTCTCGCCCGATGGTCGACATTTGGCGGTCTTCCACGCCTTCACGGTCAGTCTGTACAGCATGGAGGATGCCTCGGAGTTGAAAACATTCGCGGTCTCAGCCAGTAGTGCATCCGGCAAGTTTCAGTGGGCCGGTAAGTACTTGATGGTGGGAGACGTCGTTTACGATGTCGAGCGCGAAATGCCGATCTGGACTTATCAACGACCCGGCGCGCACACCATTCATGCTAATTTGATGGTGGGTGGCATCGGAGAGAAAACCGGTAGCACGATCGTCGTCCAGAATCTCCCCCACGACGATGCCATCCGCGCTGCCGAGAATGTCGATCCCAAAGCGATCTACGCCCTAGTCCCGGGAGATCGGGTTCGAGTGACCATGAATGTTAGCGACGCCCCGGCCAATGTCCAGCAAGAGATCCAAGCGTCGGTCCAGGCCAAGATCGCCGAACTGGGCTGGATTGAGGCGAACGATGCCAACACCCTGATCGAAATTACCCTCAAACGGGGCGAACAGGACTCGGTCGAATACTACACTCGCCGTGGCTTCGGACCGATCTTCGCTCCGCCCGGTTTCGGTGGTCCACCGTCGGGTCCGGCGGAGAAAGTCACTTTCCACCCTTGGACCCACTCCGTGGCGATCAGCTCCGGCGGAACGGCGTTGTTCAACGCCGGCTACACCCGTAGCGCGCCGCAAAACCTGCAAACCAAAGAGGGAGAGTCGACCCAGGCGGCGGTCAGTAAATACACCCAACCCGACCCCAAGTACTTCGTCAATGTCAAAATCCCACCCTATCTACTGAAGGCGGAATATCGCGACGGGCTGGGCAAATCAAGGGTGACAGCCAAGGGATTGGAATAGCCGAGGTAGCGTTATCAATCCATCCGCGTGAAGTTGGCGACCTCCCGCTCTTTCGACTTCTCCAATTCCCCGAGCCGTTCCGCCATTTTCTGGACCGACTCAGCCGAGCTCGCGTTGGCCAGTCGGTCGATGACCTCGGGCAAGGCCTCGTCCGCCTTCCAGACACACTCCAACGTCTCCTCAAAACTCGCCCCCGCATTGAAGTCGCACGCCGGCATCGGCAATGGGTCTAAGTGGACCGGTGGCGTATTGCTGAGATAGGTAGGATTGGCGGGGTCGCGTGATTCCAACTCTTCGTGGACCACTTGTAAGGTTTGGGACTCCAGGTCGGTCAGCTTTTTCAGCAGCATCGCGGCCCGGTCGTCCTTAGCGCCTGAAATCAGGTTGGCATAAATGTCGTGACGACTTTGGTGATAATTCACGAGCAATTGCAGCAGGTCGCGAACGGTTTGACGTTCCATAGCGTTTATCTCCACTCAAGTGAGTTGTCGTTTTTGTCAGGTTTCCATCGCAGCCCCTTATTCTAGAACCTGAGCTGCAAGAGACTACCCGTAAAGATTCCCGGCCGACCTCTCAGGGGATGAGTCCCCTCGCTTCTCATTTCAAAAAATGAAAACCCGTGCGCGGAGTCGTTCATGGGGGACTTATCCCCGTTCCGCGCGGTTGACCAAGGGCGTATCTATTTTCAACCGCGTCATCACTTCGGCGCGGCGAGGGGGATAAGTCCAATTATCGCCGGGCTCGCGGGGCCACGTGCCTTTCCACTTCCAGATAATCGGACTCATCCCCTGCGAAGTCAATCTCTCGGGGGATGACCCTTTCCGCGAGACGGGTACAAAGTCCACCTACCGAAAGATCTCCTTCGCGTGGAAACTACCGCCGGGGGTTAACCCCTCTCGGGTCATCGCCGCGATCTCCTCTTCCGTCTCGGTCCGCAAGGCGAACACCGCCTCGCCAGGGCTGACCAGTTGGTTCCAGTATTTTTCGTACATCGCAACGAGCTCCCGATTTCGGGCCAGATCGCTCGGGACGGCGTGAATCATCACGGTTCGCAGCTCCGATGGTTCGAAGTACGTCTTTAAAAACTCCGGCAGTCTGCGAGTGAACCAGTTCCCTTGGGCGAACTTTGCTTTCCGGGGAATGACATACCGTGGCCGATGCAGCGGCCCCAAGGCCTCTTGCAAGGCTTGGACAAAACGCTGGCTCTCTTCGCCGCTCGCCTCTTCCAGGAACAACCGGACATAGCCGCCATCGCGAGTAGAAGTTTTCAATCGTCGACCTGCCGGCAACAGCTTGGCGTCTTCCAAAGCGTACAAAATGGCGGTGCCGATCGACTGCGAGAGCGACTCGCTCGACCACGTTTCCCGCTGGCCGGAAAACGGCGGAAAGCCGGCGCGTTCCGAGTCTCGCCGCTCGAGCCGAGCCTCGAACGTGTGGACCGGTTCACCGTCGTACGGCTTGCCGATTTTCCATAACGCGCGCACTTGATCCCGCTGGGCCGCTCGGGCCAGCATTTCTTGGTTTAGTTCGGCCGTCGAGCCATCGAGCAGTTCCGGTTTTCTTTGTGTCAGGGCGGCATGAACATGCCCCACCCCTTTTTCGATCACCGCGTCGTCGGTTACGCCAAAAATATTCTCATGCTTGCGGATGAACCGCGCATAGTCGTCCAGCCCTTTGCTGAACTCCGGAGCCAGGCAAATCACGTCCCAGTTGTTGGCCACTTTTTCCGGCCAGGCCGGATCCAACCGAAACGACCGGCCCCGCAACTGCCGGACCGACATGCTGGTGGTGACGGTCGTCAGGTCGATCAGCACATTGATCTTGTTCGCGTCCCACCCTTCACCCAGCAGGCCCCGAGTCCCAACCAAACAGCGCGTCAAACCGCGCTGGAACAGCTCGGTAATCATCTGCACGTAGACCCGCGGACACCAATCCTTGCCGCTACCGGAGACCACATGAAAACCCTCCTCTTCCGCATAGGTGAGCTTGGCGTCATAGCCCCCTTCGGCCAGCCACGCCTCGGCCGCCTGATCAAACGTCTCCGCCAGGTCGTCATCCACCAGCACGCTTGAACCGGTCACCAGTATCGGGTTCAGGTCGTCGGTCTTCTCGTTTCGCACCAAGGCGCGAAAGGCGGCGATCGCGCCCCCCGCTTCTTCGTTGAGCAGGTGCTCGATGCCTGCGAGCGTGGCGGAGGTTTTTTCGAAATCGGTGACCACCACCGCGCGGAGTCGGTCCCCCATGGCTTCCATTTCGGCGGTCAGGATCGGCAGCAGGGCCGACACTTTGGCCTGGGAGTAGGCCAACACGCGGCCGACCGGCGAGGCACACGCCTGGCAACCGGTCTCGGTGATCTGCACACCCAACATCCGCAGCCCGGCGATGATTTGCTTGGCCAGCTCATGATCAGCGGGGTTGGGAGAGCGCCGCAGCGCGTGCCGCACATACCGGTCCAACACCGGCACCACGATCGAAATCTCCGGCACTTCCGACCACTCTTGGTCGAGCTCCAGCGGCGGGACATTCTCCGGCAGCGGAATCGCGCGCATCTGCAAAAAGGCCCGAGCCGCCTGGCAAAACTCCGGGTCTCGCTTGACCAACGCTCCCCAGCTTTTTAACCGCACCGCCGCATGCCGCCGTTCCTGAAGCGCGGTGAACAGCCACTCCGCCAACGCCGCGGTTCGGTTGGACTCTTCCCGCTCAAGGCCGTGCACCACCGGTTCCAGGTCGTCAAACTCCATCTCCTCCCCCGGTAACGCCGCCGGGGCCCCGGTCGACTCATCGAACACCGCCTCGCTGCTCGACATCACATGCAGGGCCGAAAGCGGATCTTCCTCAAACTCCGCGCTCTCCTCCTCCGATTCGTCTTGCTCCGGCTCTTCTAGCTCCGCGGCGGCCGCATCCTCCACCGCCGCCATCTCGGCCGAATGCTCACGCGGGGCACAGGCCAATTCTAAAACCTGCGCCAAGTGCTGATCCGCCTGGGCCACGTATCGCAGTTCCTCCGCAGTCGGGCGAACGAAGTAGACCAAGTCTTGATAAGGCGCCAAAAACCCGTCTCGCACCACCGCCGGGACCGGCACGTCATGATCGATCTCACCCAGCATCTCGGCATAACGCTGAAAGTCGGCCGGGCTCGCCCCACTTCCATCCGGCGGTGTAGCGGTCAGGCCCAAGATCACCGGGTCGTTCAAATACTCCCGCGCATCGGCCAGGACTCGGCCCCAGTGACCGAGCAAGTGATGGCACTCGTCTAGGATGATCAACCCCACGCCGATATCCCGCAGCCGCGTAAGGGTTCGCAGCGAGGAGTCGTGCAGCATCTCGAACGATTCACCCCGCTGGCCCGCCTCGTCCCGGATTTGCTTGCGATAGGCAGAGAGCCGCTGCTCGTAGTAGTCGACATTGTGCCGCTTCAAATCGCGAATCCAAACCTGAGCCTCGGTCGGATCCTGGGCCTGCCCCTCCTCTACCAACCGATCTTGCCACAGCCCGATCGCCGCCTCGTCCAATCCGTCATCCCCGCGCCGCGGCAAGGTAACAGCCTGGTAAGTGAGCGAAGTGAGCAGCCCGGCCCGATCAGCCGAGGTACTCACCTCCGGTCCCAGCGGCGCATCTCCGGCAAACAAATCGATCCGCGCGGCCCACTGGGCCTGAATCGCGGAGTTCGGACTGAGCACCAGCGCCGGCCGCCGCACACACTCAGCCCACAAATAAAGCCCCAGCACCGTCTTGCCGGAACCGGGCGGAGCCACCACATAAAGCTGCCGCTCCCCGGCCTCTAACTGAGGCCGCACCAGATCGACCACCTGCTGCTGCGAAGGGCGGAGCTTGCCTTGAAATTTGATGGTAGGGAAATTCAAAAAACCACACCCCCGAGTTGCCACGAGAAGAAATGCCTAGGCCAAGCAGCATTTTGGTGGAGCGGCAGTCGTCGAACCAGCCCTGGGGTAAGGCTGTGCCCAATTTGCATGTCGAGGGGTCGGGTGCGAGGGTACCAGGTTTCCGGGTGCCATGCCCACGCCCTCCAACGTGGGCATGTTTTGGCGGGAAAGTTCCCCACGGGCAACGCCGTTTAATGGAATCCGAACCGGCGTACGGACTTCCGGGAATAGACAATATCAATGCTCACTTCTCATGCCCACGTTGGAGGGCGTGGGCATGGCACCCAGACTATCGTGCCGCGTCCCGGTGCAGCTTTCGGAATGTGAAAATGATTTACGAAGCCCGGTTCGGGCGGTCCCATCGGATCCTTGCCACAAACACACTCCCATCGCTCCCGTGCTTCTCCACTCCCTTGGGCTGCATCCATTCACTTACGGTTACCCAGGTCTCGTCGTCGCTGACTCGGGTGACGCCGAAGTTGCCCAGCCGGGCCCCACGCTCGGGGACGAGAATGCGTTCCGTTTCACGGATGACGCGGAGCGTGTCGGGGTCGACTTGGGCCATGAATAGCGGGGCGCGGTGGCGGAAGACGTGGTCGTTGTCGGCTCCGCGGCGGGTATACACCAGGAACAGGCCGCCTGCGTGCGTTACCCAGTGCTGCTGGGTGTTGTAGTTGCCCAGGTCGCTGCCGTCGTCAAATTGCCAGGGACGAAGCGGTTCGAAATCGAGGCCGTCCCGGCTCCGCGTCACGTAACCTTGACGGTCGTTGCGGAGGGTCAAGAAAAAGGTGCCGCCGAACCGCGTTAACGAGGGCTCGTGCAGCCCGCGGGTTTTGTCTTCGACGGCCATCTCTTGGCCATGTTCTAGGTACGTCAACGTCTTACCGTCCCACGAACAACGCGCGACGCTGACGTGTGAGTTTTTCCCTGGCGGCTGAAAGTAGAACGGAAGCAAGATCGTGCCGTCCTCTAAGTCGTATCGTTGGGTGCAGCCGGCGCCCGCGTTGTGGAATTTGGGGTCTTCCGGCAGCGGCATCTTTCGCCACGCTTGCCATTGCCCTTGGGCCGCATCGTAAACCGCATAGGCGGTATGTCTTGGTCGTGGATGAGGCACCTTCCAGTCCGGCGTGTAAACCACCGTGTGGCCGGTTCCTAGTAGCGTTTGGGTTGGGGCGTGCCACGTGGGCCAGAAATCGCTGACGGCGACCGGACGTTTTTGGCCATCGAGCGTCTCGTGCCGCACGGCCAGCGCTTCCTGCGGCTTCGGTTCTGTCCAGGTTTGACCCAGGTCGTCGGTATGCAGACCGTGCATCGCTTTGAAGACGTCGCTGCCCGAGAGGTCCAGCGTGTTCATCGTCATCACCACTCGGGGCTGCCGGCCGGTGCCAGCCGCTGGCACAATCCCCGCGCGGGGATGCGACCAACATTTCTTTCCATCGAATAGCCGGGTGGGAACGTCTCGAGTCAGTTCGTACTGAGGACGAGTGGGCTCCTGGGCCGGAGACCAGCGGCTTAGCGTGAACGTGGTAATGCCGGCACAAAGGCCCTGGGTCAAGAAGTCGCGTCGTTTGAGCATTGGTCGAAGCCTCGGGGGTTTAGGTTGCTGCTCATTCTAATGGAAGATGAGGACCGGGGCAAAAAAGAGAATTTCATAACAGTTCAGCCGCCTGAAGTCGCTGACTAGCTCCCTGCCTGAATGAGCCGACACGGGGCTATCCCCAATTCACCCAGGCCCAAAAGGCTGACACAATTCAATCGAGCAGCATCGATTTACTCGAAGTCTGTTTTTGAAACGCAGAGCCGCGGAGATCGCAGACGACCTACGTGCAAGTTGCGTCTCCGCGTTCTGCGGCTCTGCGTTTCAAACCTGGAAAGCGTCTGTTTCGTGGTTAAAAAAATGAGCCGCGAGTTGCTTTGCCCCAGTGAAAGTCATCCGTGAAATCCGTGTAATCCGTGGTTAAAAACAAAAAAGCATCGAACCACGGATTACGCGGATTTCTCGGATAAGACGAAAGGGGGCGGAGCGGATGGAGTCTTCACCGGTTCACCGTGAGTGAGGGTTTTGGTTGTCCGAGCTTGGCCGCTTTGGTGGTGGATGATGCGTGTTGCTGGTGGAAACTCTTCCCGCCCAAGCATGCCCACGCTTTCCGGGCGTGGGCATGGCACCCACGTAAGTAGGCATCTCTGGTTTTGCGGGGGGATGAGGAAAAAATTTCTCTCGCAAAGCCGCCAAGCCGCAAAGGAGGAAACTGGGGCAGAGAAAACCGAGCTGGCCAAATCGGATCGCGGCGACCGCCCGTTAAGCGTTAACTACGATTGATGCGATTCCATCACAAAGCACTTTAGCTTGCCATCTTCGCCGAATTCGAAGTCCCACTCGGTCTGGGAGTTGGGCTCGAATGTCTAGAACTCGGCACCCTGACTATTGAACGCGGAAAAGTCGTCTGGTTCGCGGTCAAACGCGTTTTCGAAGCGGGTGAAGTCTTTCAACCAAGTGAGCTTAATGTCACCCACCGGGCCGTTACGCTGTTTGGCGATGATCAACTCCGCCGCTCCGGCGAACTGGTCCTTTTCCTCACCTGAATGATAATATTCCTCCCGGTGGACGAACATCACCACGTCGGCGTCCTGCTCGATGGCGCCCGACTCGCGGAGATGGCTCAGCTTCGGTCGATTGTCCTTGGAGGCTTCCGCCTGCCGATTGAGCTGGGCCAAGCAGAGGATCGGGACGTTCATTTCCCGCGCCAGGCCTTTTAGCCGCCGCGCGATTTTGGCGACCTGTTCCTGCCGCGGGTCGTTTGAGTTGTCCGGCTCGATGAGCTGTAAGTAGTCGATCACGATCAGCCCCAGGCGGGTTTCCTGGCGACAAATCCGCCGGGCCGAAGCAGCGATTTCCGCCACGGTGCGGCTCGGGGAATCGTCGACATACAGCGGGGCCTCGCCGACTAGCGCCGACTTTTCGACTAAGCGCATCCGATCCTCCGCCGCCAAGGTACCATTTCGGAGGCGGTGCCCGTTAACCTTGGCCACGGAACAGAGCAGACGATCGCACAGTTCGATTGATCCCATTTCCAGGCTGATAAACAGGACAGGAACGCGGTTATGGACCGCGATGTTTTCCGCGATGTTCATCGCCAGCGCCGTTTTGCCCATGGAGGGTCGGGCCGCGAGGATCAATAGTTCGGAGCCGTGAAAACCACCAGTCATTTCGTCCAGATCGGTATAGCCGGTCATCGCTCCGTCGTCGTTGTACTCACCCCGGAGTCGAGCGTCGATCCGCTCCATCGAGGCGGTCACGATTTCCCGCATGCTGGCCATCGACTTGGTGTCGCGGCCATCCAGGATCGAGAAGATCCGCTGTTCCGCCTGGCCGATCAACTCCTCCGGCTTGCCGGTCTCTTGGTAGGCGGATTGCAGGATATCGGTCGCGGCGTTGATTAAATTGCGACTGGTCGCCTTGTTGCGGACAATCTCGGCGTAGCTTTCCGCGTGAGCCGCGTGCGGTACCGCCCTGGCGATCTTGGCCAAGTAAGCGGCCCCGCCGATGAACTCCCAGTCCCCCGCTTCCTTGATCTGCTCACTCAGCAGCGTGATATCGACCTTGCGGCCACTGTTGTGCAAGTTGAGCATATGCTCGAACAGCTTGCGGTTGGCATCGTCGTAAAAGTCGTCTGGACGGATGACCATGATCACATCGTCGATCACATCTGGCAGCAGCATGATGCTGCCCAGCACGCAGTATTCCGCCTCGATACTGCACGGGGGTTGGTTGTCGAACAACTTCTCCGGACTGATTTGCTCGGGTCGGTCGAAGCGTCGTTTTTGTGTTTTTTCTTTTGCCATGGGGCATCCTCCTTGGTTGGCACCGGGGCTCCTGGGTTGGGGCCTGGCACCCTTGCTTAATCGTACCGCGCCGGGGCTTCTCCGCAGCCAGAGGAATTTCGCAGACGGAGCGGTCGAGGGGAAGGACGAGCGGTCGAATTTTGTGGTTCGGCCCTTCGTGAAGCGCTGATTTAACCGATAGAAACAGCAACACGCGGCTCAAAAATCGTTTTAAGCCGCGTGTGGAAAATGATTCGATCGGTTGTCGCCAAAGCGGACGCGACGTACCAGTGATGCATCGAATGAGAGATTATGGGTGGCACGCATCGGACCCCCAACGGCAAC
Organism: Pirellulaceae bacterium; assembly: GCA_040880405.1. Lineage (GTDB taxonomy): Bacteria > Planctomycetota > Planctomycetia > Pirellulales > Pirellulaceae > JBBDIM01. The sequence continues at coordinate 40,510 of JBBDIM010000021.1, forward strand.
GCCGTCTAATGGAATCCGAACCGGCGTCCGGTCTTCCCGAAAAGCGCAAAGATCATCTCGCACTTCTCATGCCCACGCTTTCCGGGCGTGGGCATGGCACCCAGCTTCGCAATGGCCCGTTAGTTGTCGCCGCTGACGGTCGGGACGACCCAGACCTTCAGTTCGGCCTCGATCTCGGCGTGCAGGTGGATCTTCACGGTGTACAAACCGAGCTCCTTCAGCGGACCTTGCAGGCGGACCTGGTCTGGAGTGACAGTGAAGTTTTGCTCTTTGAGAGCCGTGACGATATCGGGGGCGCCGACCGAGCCATACAAGTGACCTTCGTCATTGGCGTTGGCCTCGATGGTGACACTTTGCCGGTTGAGCAGATCGGCGATCGCCTTCAGGCCGACCAATCGCGACTTCTCGATTTCCAGCAGTTTGGCGCGGTGCTTGTCGACCATTCGCTTGTGGTGGTCGGTGGCAATCGTGGCCAGGCCTTGTGGAATCAGGTAGTTCGTGGCGTAGCCGGGCCGAACCTCGACGACATCCCCCTGGGTTCCCAGGTGATCGATCGATTGAATCAACAGCAACTCAATGCCGCCGTTTTGGCCTTTAGGGAGGCGTTTCCAGGTACGCTGGTTATGCTTTTGGGAACGAGTGCTGGGCATCGTCGCGGTTCCTCTTCGGGGCTGACCGCCGCATCGGGGTCAGGCACCGGATGTAGTCAAATACGTAAGGTTGGTTGTAAACAAGACGGGGGACTTTAGGTTCTCAAGGAGCCCACTCGTCACAAAATCTTTTAGGAGTGATATGGCGATCCGATCGGATTAAAACGGGATGTCGTCATCTCCGCCGCCACCGCTATCGTACGAGGGCTCATCTCCACCGGAGCGGCCGCCACCGAAATCGTCGGGCTCACCATAGTTGCCGCCACCACCGCCGGAGGGACGTTGCTGTCGCGCAGAGCCACCACCACCTCCGCCGCCGGCGGGCGCCCCACCGCCACCCCGGCCGCCCAGCATTTGCATTTTCTCGCCAATGACCTTGAGCTTCGAACGCTTCTGGCCGTCGGTTTCCCACGAGTCGAGTTTCAGTCGACCTTCAACCAACACCGACGATCCCTTCCCCAGGTACTCGCCCGCGACTTCAGCGGTCCTTCCCCAGAGGGTGACATCGACAAAGGTGGTCTCTTCGATCCACTCGCCCGCTTGGTTCTTCCGCCGATCGTTGACGGCCAGCCCGAGATCGGTAACCGCCATCCCGCTTTGCAGGTAGCGGATATCGATATCCCGCGTTACGTTCCCGACCAAAATCACTCGATTGAAACTTGCCATCGAAAGGCTCCTACTCGCTTGCGTTGACCGCCTCTTCATCGGCGTCGACTTCGTCGGCGGCGGCGTCATTCGGGGCCGCGTCGTCGTCGGAGGAATCGCCGTTCACCTCATGCCCCTCGGCATGGGCCACCAGCATGTCGACAATCCGCGGGTCGTGCTTCACGAACAGAAATCGCACGACGTTATCGCTGATGTTGCACTGATACGTCAGGTCGTTCAATAACTGGCCATCAAGCCGGAAATAGGTCAACCAGTAAGTACCCTTACGATGTCCATCGATCGGGTAGGCCAATCGCTGTTCCGCCCACATACGACTCACCAGCGTTTCGCCACCTAGCTTTTCGACAAATCCGTCGATCTGGCCTGCGACTCCCGCTGGATCTTTCGCGTATTTGTTCGAATCCAGGATGAACATCCCTTCATAAACATAAGCCGCCAATGTAGATCTCCTCGAGTGTAACTGAACAATGTGTTCGGTTGTTGTGTATTCGATTGCCGCGTATTCGGTTGCCGGTTGCGATTGTTTTCGCCACCCCCGGGAAGCACCCCTAAGTGACCAATCGGCTGGCGTTCAATGCATCGATTCAGTTGTATTTATTCATGCAGGTGGTGATGTCGGTGCGGATCCAATCCAACACGGCGTCCGCCGCCTTGGGAACCACAAAAGCCATCTCCTGTTGATCCGCCTTGCCGAACTGGCTCAGCACAAAGGCCGAGACATCCATCCGCTCCGGCAGTGGTCCGATGCCGACCCTTAGTCGCGCGACATCGTCACTTCCCAGTTTGCGAGCCACATCGGCCAAACCTTTTTGACCGCCGGACGAGCCCTGAGGCCTCATCCGCAGCTTCCCCACGGGAAGATTGAAGTCGTCGCAAACGACCAACACATCCGGCAGTGTCAGTTTATAAAAGTCAAACGCCGGACGCACGCTGTTTCCGCTTAAATTCATGTAGGTGTGCGGGTAAAGCAAAAGGAGCTTTTCCTCGTCCACCCGGGTTTCTACCAAGTTTCCATTAAACTTGGATTTACCGGAGCCCGCTAGAGTGCGGCGGGCCAGTTCGTCGAGCACCTCGAAACCGACATTGTGCCGAGTGCCCTGGTATTTTTTGCCGGGATTACCCAGCCCTACTACCAGTTTCATCGTGTACCGAGTTTCGCTGACAGCCCGAGGTTGGCTAGCTTTCGTTTCCGCTCGGCCAGCTAATTGGCCTGCCGGAAGAAGTCGATGTGCAGGACGTCGCTGCCGAAGGTGTCCCATTGGACCTCTCGCATCACGACTGTCTCGTTGACATCCCCTTCCAACTGGGCGACCTTCGCCCCGTGACGAACCAAGGCTCCGAACTGCTCGGCCGAAACCTCCAATGGGACCACTTCACCACCGGCCCCATACAGGACGGCCGGGATTTTACCGGCTCCGCGGAGTTTGCGGTTGTTGATTTTTCCGGTTCGTTCACGCCGTTTGACGTTGAGCACTTCGGCCATGGATCGCTTCGCCGTTCGACTTAATTGGATAACGCGGACTGTGGAAATACGTATTGGGTACGTCTCGTGGTGGGTAAGAGCGACTGGGCTAATGGCCCTAGCGGCTCCCTGTCCACGATTCGCCGAATTTTGGAAACTCGTTATTTTGGCAAACTCGGTCTGGTTTACAAGGCCAAACCGGCCGTTTCGGGGCGAATTCTTCCTAGTCCACCCGGATTCACCGAAGATCGCTAGCGCGGAGGCCACAATTTTGTTCCAAAAAAATTCTCCTCAGCGCGGAATGATCCGCCAATTGGCCGGGGGGATTGCTTATCCAAGGCAACCAACAACAATGAATAGCAAGTACCCTGTTTTTCGCTTGCCCTTAATTTTCCCGGACAGAGATGGCTGGAACGACCCGCAGTAAACCCATTGAGTATGTCGAGCCGATTGGTGCCCGTGTCTTGGTTCGCAAGGATGAGCCCAAACGGGAAACCAAGGGGGGCATCGCCCTGCCGGACCAGTCGGAAATCCCGACCATTACTGGTCGGATCGTGGCAATCTCGACCCAAGTGGACAACGATGAGGATTTTCCCCTCCGGCAGTACGACAAAATTCTGTTTCACCCCAAGGACGCTATCCCGGTCGATTTCGAGACCGATAATCAGCTCTTCGTAATCCCAGTCGATGACGTGGTCGCCGTTTTCCGGCGGGAAACGGTGAAGAAGTCCAAGAAGGACTCCGCCCGAGAAGATGAGGATTTGGAGTAAGGGGCAAGGGAAGCCAAACGGCATACCGGCAGGTTACGTCGTTTCGGCAAGTATCTTGCTTAATCACAGGAGGGCGAGAGCCAATGTCCGATGCCAACCCACTGGCCGAGGCCGAGCGACTGCTGAGAGAGCTAGAGGTCGAAGTTCTTAGCCGCATTAAAGCGAATGAAGCGGCGACCGAGTCTCCCCAGATGAACGCGGCGGTGGGACGACTCACCTACATCGATGCTTATCAGCAGGAGCAAGTCTCGCTTCACGCCCGGCGGCAGTTGAAAACCCAATTGGCCTCGGTCCAACTTGCCTTGGAGCGGGTCAAGGCCGGGACTTATGGGATTTGCATCCAATGCGACAAGCCCATTCCGCCCGAACGCTTGGAGTATCTGCCTGATACGCCTTTCTGTACCAGTTGCAACGCAAGCCGGGGAAGCTGACTCGTATTTGGAACTCAAGCACGCTGAATGGGAAAGGGGATCACTTGCTGGATTTCCGTGGCTCCGGTGATCAGCATCACCAGGCGATCGAGCCCTAGGGCGCAGCCGCTAGAAGGGGGGAGCCCGTGGCGCATCGCCTCAAGGAGTTGGCTATCTTCGGGAAGTTTCGGGCGACCGTCGGCGGCGCGGCGCTGGTTATTTTGCCCATTTCGGACTGCGAGGGAGTTCGTATCGAGTAGCTCGTGATAACCGTTGGCCAGTTCGCAGCCATCAACGTAAAGCTCAAAACGCTCGGCCACAGAGGCCCCGGCGTCCCTGCGAATCGTTGCTAGAGCGGCTTGGGTGCCGGGGTAGTCGTGTAGGATGAGCGGTTGCTCTCGCCCGAGATCCCCTTCCAGCAACTCCCCCAGCAAAAGCTCCAGCATCCCGTCGCAGTCATCGTCGGTGTAGCTTGCGGGAACGGCGATCTGGTGCAAGGCGGCCACCTTGCGGAGCTCGCTCATCGTGCAGCGGTGGGGGTCGATGCCCAGATTCTCCTGGAAGAGCTCCCGGTAGGTGATCCGCTTTGCCGGGCCGCGATCCAGCATGTGCTCGGCAAAGTCGGAGAGCAATTGCATCCCGGCGGCGTAGTCATCTCCCGCCCGGTACCACTCAGTCAGGGTGAACTCCACATTGTGCCGTGGTCCTGATTCCCCCTGACGAAAAGCTTTGCCGATCTGAAAGATCGCATCGGCCCCGGCCGCCAAGAGCCGTTTCATGGCGAACTCAGGCGAGGTTTGCAGGTAGTAGGTTGGTCCGACTTCCGGGCGGCGGGGATCTGCGGCCAGGGTAACCGGCAGCGGATCGAGGTGGATGTCGACGACCGTATCGCGCGAAAGCAGCGGCGTTTCCACTTCCCAGAAGCCGCGTTCAGTAAAGAATCCGCGGATTTTGTGGGTTATCTCCGCCCGCTGGCGGAGCAGGGCCAGGTCGGCGGTCGGTTGCCAGTGGGTCACGTTTGGCCTTGCCATTACCAGAATGCTCGTCCTTCCAGGGCGTGCGCTTGCTTGATGGCGTTTTGGAAAATCCCTTCCCAGGGGTCAAGGAATTTGCTGGCCGAATCGCGATCCGCTACATCCGGAATCAGCATACGGTTGATGACATTGGCTATGCCCCCCGCCAGCGAACCTGGAATTGAGCCCAGGGGGTCCAACTCAATCGGCGCAGTGTAATCCGTAGATGACTTCTGTGGATTACGGCCAGTGAACAATTCCGCAAGGACCAATCCCAACTGATACACGTCACTTTTCGAGGTCAACGGGGCCTCGTTGTTTAAGTAGGCAACCTGATCCGGCGTTCGATACCGAAAGGGCATTCCAACGCCAAGGCTTTCCTTAAATACTTCCTGGTCCTCATCCGTCGCGGCGTCCACATGTTTCAGGAGTCCAAAGTCGCCCAACACGCATGAGCGCCCCTTGACGAAAATGTTTTGCGGCTTGATATCGCGATGGACAACCGACGGCTTAAGTTTCTCAAGGTACACCAGTGCGGACAATAGCTGAATCGCGAAGCTGATTTTCGCTACAACCGATGCTTCACCGGTTCGCATCACCTTATCCAACGTGTTGGGCAGGTATTCGGCAACAAAGAATGGATGCTCCTTGTAGAATACTCCGGTGTCAAACACCCGCATGATACTTGGGTGGTCGCATCCTTGCAAAAACTTGATCTCGTTTAGAAAGCTTTTCCGTCTTTCAGGCTTTGACAGCTTTCTAAACACCTTGACCGCGAAGAGAACTCCTCGGTGAGGTCCGGATGTCGCGACGGCGAGAAATGTTACGGCGTTTCCTCCGGTGCCCAATAACTGCAAGTTCCTATACCAGGCTTGCGCTTCGGACTGAAGGCTTTGGCCAACGGCGAGATAGATCGAATCGGCCATGCCCCACCCTTAATCGAAGGCGACTCAGTGTTTCTTCAGCGAATCGGCAGTCACCGTTCAGCGACATGGAAAAATGGGGCACTAGGATTGTCGATGTCGTATCCCCACGAAAGCGTCCCCTTATGGAAGAGGTCGTGCCAAGCGGTAAGAAGCTTTTGTTGCTCTTTAAGATCTCGGTCAACTCCGAAGCGATCCATCGCTTCGCGGAGCACGACGGTCTCTTGGGCATAACCGGGTCCTTGGGTAAGGCACTCGCTTGCGAGATCAAAAAGTTTTTTTTCATACTCTTCCAATGTCATTTTCGTTCCTCCCACCCCTGAAGATAAATCGACACCATTAAATCATCGGAATGCTGTCGCTCGATGTTGCCAAGATTCGATAGGCAAACCGTCATTTAGGATATCAACATTATCTTACAGCGTAAAATGTCGCACCACACAGCGTTACCGCAAAATGTAAGGGGGGGGCTTTTCTGGGAAAGGGAACTGCTTCCTTCTCATTCAAGGTTTCCCCAAGAGTCGTGACTCCTGTTTCGTGGCTTTCGTAGCGGGTCCATCGGAGGGGTTAGGCCCTTGTTCCCGCCGCGAGGCCGAACTATCATGCGAGTTTCATTTTGCTCAATTGGGAGAATCCAATGCGTCACGTGCTCTCGGCGGTGGTACAGAACGTGCCCGGAGTGCTCGCTCACATTTCCGGAATGCTCGCCTCGCGCGGGTACAACATCGATTCGCTCGCGGTAGGTGAAACCGAGGATCCGAATCTGTCCCGGATGACGTTTGTCGTGATGGGCGACCAGCAGGTGCTGGACCAAGTACGCAAGCAATTGGAAAAAATCGTCACGGTCGTCAAGGTCCACGATATCAGCTCGCAGAATTTTGTCGAGCGCGACCTGATGCTGATCAAAGTGGCCGCCGAAGCGGGTGGCACTCGGAGCGAGATCTTTGAACTGGTCGAGATCTTCCGGGGTCAGATCGTCGATGTCGGCAACCAGGAAGTGGTCATCGAGATGTCCGGGACCGAAAGCAAGATCACGGCGTTTATCGACGCGATGCGGCCCTACGGCATCGGCGAGTTGGTCCGCACCGGACGAATCGCCATGGTTCGCAGTGGGACCTTGGTTCCTCCCGAGGAAGCCCCGGTTATCGAGTAGACTCACTCGGACGCCCAGTCCCGTAGGAAATTTAGATCCCTTGGCGGCACCCTCGCGGGGCCAGCGACCCTAAACCGGTCCTCCGCTCGCTGCCTAATCCCATACAGTACCGCTTAACTAACTTCAGGAACCGTCCATGACCGCGAAAATCTATTACGACAACGACGCCGATCTCTCCGTTCTCAAAGGCAAGACCATCGCCATTTTGGGTTACGGTTCGCAGGGCCACGCTCAAGCTCAAAACCTGCGGGACAGCGGTTGCGAAGTGATCATCGGCCAACGCAAGGGGAGCCCCAACTACGACCTGGCGGTCAGCCACAAGTTCGACCCAATGCCGGTTGATGAAGCGACCAAAAAGGCCGACCTCGTCAATATTTTGCTCCCGGATGAAGTGCAGGGAGATATCTACAAGTCGTGCATCCGCGACAACCTGAAGCCGGGCAACATCCTGATGTGCTCGCACGGGTTCAATATTCACTTCAATCAGGTGGTTGCGCCGCAGGGCGTCGATACTTTGCTTGTCGCCCCTAAGGGCCCGGGCCACTTGGTTCGCAGCGAATTCGAAAAGGGTGGCGGTGTCCCCTCGCTTATCGCCCTGGGCGAGGGTGCTTCGGAAGAGACGCGGCAGGCCGGTTTGGCCTATGCCAAGGGGATCGGCGGGACCCGAGGTGGCGTGATCGAGACGAGCTTCGCCGAAGAGACCGAGACCGACCTGTTTGGTGAGCAGGTGGTGCTGTGCGGCGGCGTGAGCGAATTGGTCAAAGCGGCCTTCGAGACCTTGGTTGAAGCGGGCTACCAGGAAGAGATGGCCTATTTTGAGTGCATGCACGAGCTGAAGCTGATCGTCGACCTGTTCTACCAGGGTGGCCTCAACTACATGCGGTATAGCGTCTCGAACACCGCCGAATTCGGCGACTACAGCACCGGCCCGCGGATCATCACTGCCGAGACCAAGGCCGAGATGAAGAAGGTGCTCAATGAAATTCAGGACGGCACGTTCGCTCGGGACTGGATCCTGGAAAACAAAGGGGGGGCTCCCCGGTTCCAGGCGATCCGCCGTCGCGAGCGGAATCATCAGCTCGAGCAGGTCGGCAAGCGGCTGCGTAGCCTGATGTCGTGGATCGACTCGAAAGAAGTGTAACAACCGAAAAATTCCGTCCCAGCCGGCACGACACCTTTTTGTGGCGTACAGTTGGGCGTCTCAAGTTCACGAAAGTGAATGCGGCGGCGATGCACAGCATC
>JBBDIM010000022.1:0-1468 GCA_040880405.1 Pirellulaceae bacterium
TGGAACACGTCTGATGAAAAAGAGTCCTGACCCCTTTTTCACGGCCACCCGGGCTCGGTTGGAAACCCTTCGATAATTCTCGGGGCTGCGTCCACTTAGAGGGCAACTGCTTTCTCACACGCCAAATGAGTACGGGGATAAGGTCAATTACGGGGACCGCAGTCAACACTTCTTAACCGCCGACTCTTTGTAATTGAACTCATCCCCTGATGGCGGATCCCTGTCGGCTTAGGGTTGGGTGTTAGGGGCGGTATCGCTTACAATCGAGCGTTCCGCAGAGGATTCCCCAAACACTTTCACCCCGGCAGGAGCCAATGGCCAACCCGACCCGAAAATTCGACCGGCTAATGGCCGTGCCGATGTTTCTCGTGTCGCTGCTGTTTTTGGTGGGGGTGGCCGGGGCGGTGCAGGAGTTTCGCGCACCTGGCTCGTACCACTCTCCGGATCGGATGCGACTGTTCATGTTCGGGGCCCTGGGGCTTCTGCCCCTGTTTTGGGCCGAGGCGGCCTGGCATTACCACCTGGGTAGCCCTCTTTGGCGAAAATGCCTGATCCCCTGTTTCTTTCCGCCGCTGCGTCTGGCCGCGCGAGATCGACAAACCGGGACGCTGATGTGGTTGCCACTGTTGGGTTGGCGGCATGTTGACGAGGACCTGCAGGACGACGTTCAACGGGCCTTTAGCGGGCCGATGATCGTGGTGGCCCTGATGATCTTGCCGCTGCTGGCGATCGACTTCGTTTGGAGTCACCGGATCAATATGGAAGAGAATCAGTGGCTGCAGATCCTGGTGGAAACCGGGTACAGCGTCACCTGGTTGGCGTTTACGGTTGAGTTTGTGGTGATGTTCTCGATCGTCAATCACAAGCTGCGGTACCTGAAAAAGCACTGGGTCGACCTGCTGATCATCTGCCTGCCACTGCTCGCGTTTCTGCGCGTGATGCAGCTTTCGCACCTGTTGCGGATGCAGCAAGTGACCAAGGCGACAAGGGTTTATCGGCTGCGGGGTGTTGCCCTGCGCGTTTGGCGGGGCATTCTAGCGCTGGATGTGATTAGCCGCCTGGTTCGGATCTCGCCGGAGCGGCGGATCGAGGCGCTCAAGCAGGAAATCGCCGAGCGCGAGCGGGAAATCGAAAAACTACGCCGCGAGATGGGGCGACTGGAGATGCAGTTGAAACCGGACTCCCCCGCTGAGCAGGCGATCCAGGAGGGCGAGGCGGCTTAAACAGGCATTCGCTCTTTTGATTACCACTCCCGGAAAGTGGTGGCCGTGTGTCCGGTGGTGTGGCTTCTCGTGGTCCGTCCAAGTATCGTTGAACAGTGGCACGCACCTGAAAGGCCCTCGGGTGCCATGCCCGTAAGCGCCGGAAATCCTCTGCGATCTCCGCGTCTCTGCGTTTCAAAACTGTGATTCAAAACTGCGATTCGAATCTCTCGAAGGACGATTTTTTAACCACGAATGACACGAAT
>JBBDIM010000023.1:0-8081 GCA_040880405.1 Pirellulaceae bacterium
AAATTGGAGAATGCAAAATGACCCGTTCCTCAGGCTTCCCGCTGTGCCCTCTGTGGCCAACCCCTTCTTTAACCGCCGGATAAAGCCTGGCGCATCATTAGGGGATGAGTTCAATTACAAAGAGTCGGAGGCAAAGAAGTTCTGGCCGTGGCCCCCGTAATTGACCTTATCCCCGTTCGTTCGGGTTACAGGCCAAACAGTGCCCCAGCTTGAATGGCAAGAAATTGTGGTGTTGAGAATGGAACGTTTGAAAGGGGATAAGTTCAAATACGGGCACCGCGGATTCGGGGCAAACCGCCGCTTACTTTGTAATTGAACTCATCCCCTTTCCTAATCCGCGGAGAGCGCCCGGCGTGGCGAGATCCGTGTTACCAGCAGGATCAACAACAGCAGGCTCGCGGCGGCGGAGAGTGTTAGGTAGACGCCGGTGATGGAAACGACCGAGGCCAGCGGACCTAGAATGACCGGGGCCAGGAATTGTCCCAGGAACATCAGCGTGCTCGAAAGGGCGGTAGCTCGGCCCCACAGGTTGTTGGGCACCAACTCGCCGATCAACACGGTCACGGCCGGAAACCCCAGCCCTTGCCCGATCCCCACCAAGATCGGAGAGAGCACCAAAATCATCGGGTTGGAAATCACTCCCAATATCAGAAACGCCGCGGTCCACGCGACAAACGACAATCGCAACATCGTTTCGTAGGAGGCGAGTTCCCGTAGGCGGGAGTAGCACATTGCAGTGATGATTGCGGCGGAAGACATCGCCACCATATACAGTGAAACGATCAAGGGCCGCGTTACTCCGAGTTGCCCCAGACGCTGCGGCAGAAAGACCGCCAGGGCGAAGCTCATCATCGCCAAGGCCATCAGTAGGACGTACACCCAGCAGATGGCTGGATACCCGGTTAACAGCGTGAAGGCGTTCCCCTCCGGCCGTTTCTGGCTTGGCCGCGCGTCCGGCATCAGCCAGCAGGTGGCGATGCCGATCGGGATCGCCACCAAATAAGTCCCGAACGCGGCGTTCCACGAGATCCCACCCAAGGCCCCGCCCACCAGCGGCCAAACCAGCGCACCCAAACTGGTGGCGCTGCTCCGCCAACCCATCATTCGGTTCCGCGCGGACCCTTGGTACAGCGTGAAGAACGCGACCGTCGAGATGGTAAAAACAATCGCGGTGCCCAGCCCGAAGAAGACGCGGCTGATAATCAAACCGGTGTAGTTGTCGATAAACAGCCCCGCCCCACCCGCCAAGCCGTACAGAATGAGCCCGCCCGCCATCGGCCACCGCAGACCCCATCGATCGACCATCCACCCGGCGATCGGGCTGGTAAACGCGATGGTCAGCCCATGGCTGGTGATGATCAGCCCGGCCCCCATTTCGCTGAGATTCAGCTCTTGCCGCATGACATCCAGCACCGGCACCACAATCACGCCACCCATCACCCCCAGGCTCGAAGCCAACAGCAAAATCAGCAGGGGACCCCAGGCGGAACCGGTGGACATGGGCAAGATTTCTGAGCGGGAAGATTGCGGCAAACTTCCCAGTGTAACAGCAAACGGCCTTGTGCCCGAGTCATCTAAGAACTGCGGCTTCCCGCGAGATCAGTAAACCTCGCAGGGGATGAGTCCGATTATCAAGAACCGCCAAGGCATGCAGTCCCGTGTGCCCGGCGATAATCGTACTTATCCCCCTCGCCGCGTTGAAGTGAGTGCGCGGTTGAAAATGCGGTAAGAAAATGGTTGGGCCCTTGGCCAGTCACGCGAAAAGGGGATAAGTCCCGTGTTGGATACTCCTCGGACGGGCTTTCATTTGTTTAAATGCAGAGCGAGGGGACTCATCCCCTGAGAGTTCGTCCATCCCCCATTTTGCATTTTTCATTCTCCATTACTCATTACTCATTATCTCCACCGCCGATCCGCCTGCCGCCGAAACCCTTCCAGCCGCAAACTACCGTCCTCGTGAATGTCCAACAGGCTGTAGCCGCTGTTCTCTTCGCCGGAGCCTTCGACCATGGCCACCAGCGTGCAGTAATGGATACCGCCGATTTCGTTCAGTTCGTTCTTGTGACTGTGCCCTTGAAACACCACCTGCACGTTGCCACTCTTCTCCAGGGCTTCGCGAACCGCCGGGCCGTTCTTCACGCCGTGGCTGTTGCTCACGTCGAGCCGTTGATGTGCGAAGACGATGGTCGGTTTATCGTTGGCCGCGAGATCCGCCTTGAGCCACTCCAGCTCTTCAGCCGGGATGTTGGGATCGGTCCACTTAAAATTCTTCCGCTGGTAGGGTGTGCCGTCGCTGCGGAAACAGGAGTCGAGCACAATGAAGTGGTGCCCCGCCTGATCGAACGAGTAGTACGACTTTTCCTGTCCCACGCCCCCCAAAAACTCTTCCTTGGTCAACGTATCGACACAGTGATTCCCCAGCACATAGTGCCGCTCCTCGGCCACTTGCGAGAACTGCGCTTGGATCGCCTTCAGGTACCGCTGCTCCGTCGCAACATCAGCCGCCGCATCAATAAAATCCCCCAGCTCAACCACGAAGTTCGGCTTGTGCTCAGCAAACGCCTTGCCCGCCTCTTCCAGCTTAGCCAGCGACTCGCGGTAATGCCGATTGATCGCTGGGTCCTTGTCTGCATAGTGCATGTCGGTAACCAGGCCGATGCGAAGCTTTCTCGTGGCCTGGGTGTCTTCTGCGAGCAGTGTGCGCGGGAACCCTTCCAGGACGGTGCTGGCCAGAAGTAAAGTAGAGCCTTGGAGAACTGCACGTCTTCCGATACGCTGCATGGCAGAGATACCTCTCTTGGTTGAGATTGATGAGGGTCGATGAAACCTCGCGGGGAGAATTCAGAATACCCGCGATTAGAGTCGGGTCTAACTCACAGCCTGAGACGAGTTCAGGCCATGGTTTGACAGCTGCCATGAGCGAGCGTTCTACTTGCTAAGTTCGAAGTCGATCGTATTTTTCCCGGGTTCGACTTCTTCAACCAGTTCCGACTCAAGATTGTACTTCTTCGGGACCTGCTCGGAAGCTCGTGTGTCATCGGGTTGGTCAATCGCGGTCGTGACCTTCACCGCATGGGAACCCACTTCGGCACCCGCTTGATCCATCGTGTACTGAAGTTGGTACTTGCCTTCGGCATCGGTGATAGCGGTGGAAGGTCGCCCCGCTGCGGGCTGAAAGATTACTTGGGCATTGGGCAGCGGTTGGCCATCCAGTGTGACGGTCCCCTCAACAGACGCTAGCCCTTCGCCCGCAGAGCCGTTACAGCCGCTTGCAAGCACGCAGGCAGCAAGAAGCAACAAAGATAGCCCGGATCGTCTTGCAATCATCAATTTAAAAGCTCCGAGTAGTTGAGGGAGTCGCGGAATTATCCGCGCAACTCTAGTATTCACCATTAACCAGTCCATCCTTCCGATTGCCGAGCCGCTGAAAGGTCCCCATGGTCGCGTCCGTGGCTTCGAAGGAGTCGATTGTCTCGCTGACAAATCGGACCGAACCATCAGCTAACGCGAACTGTGATCCCCCGGGGTGCTGGCTGCTAAAGCAATTGATGTTGGCCCCGTTGATGATCTCATTGATCCCCTGAGTCGAAAGGGTGTTGGAGTGCCGAAACGATTGCCAAGACCGGAGCGTGCCCGCCCACAGCGTTCCACGATGTTTGACATAGTCGCGTTCACCAAGCAGAAAAGTGTTACTCGTACCATCAATGATATCGCCGAAACGCACCTTGCTCTTCTGGAACATGGTACCATTGCCGACATCGGAAGACGCTTGAACCGTTTGCGATCCCATGATGCCCAGATAGTTTGCTGTCGCGAGCTTTCGATCAGCCCCGTAAGGTGCGGTTTGGGCGTTCAGCTCTTCCGCGGAATCGGAGGGGCAAATATAGGCGGCCAATCTTGTTTGCACGAGTCCACGGATAACAGCATCCTCCATGTCCATGATGCGATCTTCAGGTGCCAGTTGATCGTATATCGCGCCCTGCTCAAGTTGAGGAAGCAACATGGTCCCCCATGCCCACCCGGTGTCGGGGTTATATCCGGCCGGGAATTTGCCATAGGTGTCGTGCTGGTTATGAATCGCCAAAGCAATTTGCTTCAATTGGTTCGTGCATTGCATTCGCCGTGCGGCCTCTCGGGCCTGCTGCACTGCTGGGAGAAGCAAAGCGACCAGCACTCCGATGATCGCAATGACCACCAACAGTTCAACGAGGGTGAAGCCTCGGCTCTGTGAAACATTACGCATGATAGGGACCTTTGAAATTGCAAGTAATCCATTTACAAATAATTCATCGTAAACATTTGACTTTGTCCATATTAACGTGGCCTTGGCGCGAAGGTCAAGCAATGAACATGCGAAGATTCCATTAAATCACGCTGACCAAACTCGGTCGCCTTGCCTGGGGGCGACTCTGTGAGTGACAGGCTTGTGGCGATGGGTCGCAATTGAAGGTGAGTCGTCCTAAGAACTTCGAGTAGTCGAGGAGGCAAAGGGGGCATCCAGGGAAGTTTAAAATTCGCCGACAACCAGTCCATCCTTCCGATTGCCGAGCCGCTGAAAGGTCCCCATGGTCGCGTCCGTGGCTTCGAAGGAGTCGATTGTCTCGCTGACAAATCGGACCGAACCGTCGGCTAAAGCGAACTGCGCCCCGCCGGGGTGCTGGCTACTGAAGCAATTGATGTTGGTGCCGTTGATGATCTCATTGACTCCCTGCGTCGAAAGAACGTTAGAGTGCCGAGACGAGGACCAGCTCTTGGCGGTACCCGCCCACAGGGTTCCGCGATGATTGACATATTCGCGTTCACCGAACAGAAAAGTATTGCTGGTGCCGTCGATGATATCGCCGAAGCGGACCTTGCTCTTCTGGAACATGGTACCATTGCCGACATGGGTAGACGCTGAAACCGTTTGCGATCCCATGATGCCGAGATAGTTTGCTGTCGCAAGTAATCGATCAGCCCCATAAGGGGCGGTTTTGGCATTCAGCTCTTCCGCGGAATCGGAGGGGCAAATATAGGCGGCTAATCGTGTTTGCACGAGGCCACGAATAACGGCATCCTCCATGTCCATGACGCGATCGTCAGGTGCCAGTTGATCGTACATCGCTCCCTGCTCGAGTTGCGGAAGCAACATGGTTCCCCATGCCCACCCGGTGTCGGGATTATATCCTGCCGGAAATTTGCCATAAGTGTCGTGCTGGTTATGAATCGCCAAAGCGATTTGCTTCAACTGGTTGGTACACTGCATCCGCCGGGCGGCTTCTCGCGCCTGCTGCACTGCTGGGAGAAGCAAAGCGACCAGCACTCCGATGATCGCAATGACCACCAACAGTTCAACGAGGGTAAAGCCTCGGCGATTGCGATAGTGCGTGGTTTGTTCCTGAAAGAAGTTGTCTAAACCAGCGTGCATAGGACTTAACCTTTTAAAAAGAGATGGAATTAAAATTGAGTATCGCAGCAACATTTTCAAATACAGTAGAATAACATAGACACCTGTGGATGTCACGTGAAATGTGCCAACTTTAAGAAAAGTTGTAAGACGGGGCTGTTCGATCCCGCCCCAAACACCTGAAAGGAAAACGGGTAAATTTTAAAAAAACTGACGATCCACCCAGTAGGACCCCCTCCCATGCCAAGCACCCGACCCAACATCATCTTCATCGTCACCGACCAGCAGCGTTACGACACCATCAACGCCCTCGGTTTCGATTACATGGAGACCCCCCATCTCGATCGCCTGGTTCGCGAGGGGGTGAGCTTTAGCCAGTGCCATGTCACGGCCGCTTCGTGTGCCCCGGCGCGGGCCAGTTTGTTTAAGGGGTACTACCCCCACACGACCGGCATTCTCAAAAACGCCGACAGTTGGCGGCGGAGTTGGATCGAACTGCTGAACGAGTCCGGGTACCACTGCACCAACATCGGCAAGATGCACACCTGGCCCTTCACCACGCCGCTCGGGTTTGACGAGCGATACGTCGTCGAGAATAAGGATCGCTATCTCGAAGGGCGTTACTACTTCGACGAGTGGGACCGCGCGTTGGCCGCCCGCGGCTTGATCAAGCAGCAGCGGGAGCTATACCGTCAACTGCCCGACTACCGGCAGGCGCTCGGGGCGTTCGATTGGCTGCTCGATGAGGACATGCACCCCGATATGTTCGTCGGCGACATGGCCCAGTGGTGGATTAACACCTACCCCAAAACCGAGCCGCTGTTCCTGCAAATCGGCTTCCCAGGGCCCCACCCGCCGTACGATCCGATCCCCCGTTACGCCGAGTCCTACCTGCAAAAAACGTTGCCGCTGCTGGAAGTCACCCAGAAAGAACTCGACAGCCAACCGCCACCCTTCAAGGAACTCCGCCAGCACAACTTCGACATCGACCACGACTCGGTCGTCCTCGACCTCAACCCCACCCACGAGCAGCGTCACCGCCAACGCGCCTACTACCTGGCCAACATGACGATGATCGACGAGAAGGTGGGCGAAATCATGCAGGCCCTCGAGACCGGCGGTTACCTGGAAAACAGCGTCGTGATCTTCACCTCCGACCATGGCGACTGCCTCACCGACCACGGCCACAGCCAAAAGTGGACGATGTACGACGACATCACCCGGGTACCGTTGATCGTCTGGTCCCCCAAACGCTACCAAGCGGGCCAAGTAGTAGACGACCTAATCCAACAAATGGACCTCGGCCCGATGATCTTGGAGTTGGCCGGAGCAGAAGTCCCCAGTTCGCTGGAGGCCCGTTCAATCCTTCCAGTCCTAGAAGGAAAACCATGGCAAGGCCGAGACCACGTCTTCGCCGAACAAGCCAAAGACGTCATCTTCACCGGCAGCGACTTCATAACGATGGTCCGCAACCACGACTGGAAACTAGTCCACTTCCTAGAAGAACCGTGGGGCCAACTCTTTGACCTGAAAAACGATCCTAGGGAAGTGAACAACCTGTGGAACTCGGCGGAGCACCAGGCCAAGAAGCGGGAACTGTTGGATGTGCTGCGGGAGTTTAGGATCCGAAGCGGGTTGCATGCGGCGGATTGGGCGGGGGAGTGGCGGTGAAAATGGAAAGAAGATGTTTCCGCTGTTCCTGAATTTTTTAGCCGCTGATTAACGCGGATCGCAAGCGGGTAGAACGTCGAATCGCGGCCAACCCAATCCGCGGCTAAAAAAGGTCTCGCCAAAGCACTTGCGCATTGACCGGGAAATGACAGCTGGATTTTAAGAGTTTGAAACGCAGAGGCGCTGAGGACGCGGAGTTAATCCTCTGCGATCTCCGCGGCTCTGCGTTTCAAAAATGCCGAATTGATTAAGCGATGCTAAGCATCAATGCCCGAGCGGGGATTCGAACCCCAATGAGAGCTTTCGCTGCCTAGTCTGCGTAAACCACAGACATCTACCGACGAATCGGTATCGCTGGCCATCGCCTTCTCTTGGGCGGATCGCATTGGGTAGTTTATTTCGTTTGTCGGGCTGCGGAAAGAGTGATACCCTCTGGTTCATGCCAAACCACGAATCCCCGGACCATCCCTACGATCTCTATCTCAAGCTCCACTGGCGGTCCCGGTTGTGTGTCACCGTGGCCGTTTTGGCGGTGGCGATCCTTCTCATTGCCCCGTGGAGCGGCAGCTTTCACCCCGAAGGCAATTGGCTGTTTGGGCCACTCTGGTTGTTGTTGGTCCGGCACCCGGGCGAGAAGTTGATCGGGGCGGTCATCGCGATGGTGTTGCTTCCGGCAATCGGGGCGGTGCTGTTTCGGCCGGGAATTATTACCGCGATCGTCTCGGGGCCGGGGTTGATGCTGTGGGTGGGGTTTGGTGTTTACTTGGCGATGTTGGCGGTCGTTTAGGCAACTCCGATCCAAAACACAATTTCGGCGTGATCGCGAAACTTGCTCCCCTGGACCAAGCCGGAGGATATTTCACCGACAGAGATCATCTCGCGGATCGAGCAGTTCAAGCGGCACAGCCCCTCAAGGTTTCATGTGCTGAGGGAGCGATGGTTCGGTCAATACCATTGATGATGAGATGACCGCGGAAGAGCTGGGCAAGTCGTTTTGAATTGGCTGGGAGGGTGTGATGGAAGA
>JBBDIM010000024.1:0-8075 GCA_040880405.1 Pirellulaceae bacterium
TTGATGATGAGGGTTGCCGGTGGTAACTTCTCCCGCCCAAACATGCCCACGTTGGAGGGCGTGGGCATGGCACCCAGCAACCAATGCCACCCGTAAACTCTAAATTGGTTGGATCACTGATCGAAAAGCCCCAAAGATTCCAGCTCGCCGGATTGCCGCAGCACACTCAATATGTGCTTGGCAAGCATCAGATCCTCTTTGGTGGTGATCTTGAGGTTCATTGCCGAGCCGCGGACTACGTGGACCGGTTTACCAAGACGCTCTACCAACTGGGCGTCGTCGGTCGCCTCAAAGTTGTCTCGATTGGCGTACGCCTGAACCAACAGATCCTTGCGAAACACCTGCGGTGTTTGGGCCTCCCAAACCTGCTCACGGGAGATAGTTTGCTCGATCTGGCCCTCGCTATTCACCTTTTTGAGGGTGGCGGCGACCGGAACCGCTAGCATCGCGGCGTCGACCTCGCGGACTTTTCGAAAGAGCCGATCGATCCAGGCATCGGCCAAACAGGGACGAGCGGCATCGTGAACCGCGACAAATTCGGCGTCGGGGTGGACCATCGCCAGCCCTTTGGCAATAGAATCGCTCCGGCTCTCGCCGCCGGTGGTTACGTCGATGCCGAGGATCAAAACATTGGCCGCGAAACGTGCATGAAACTCTTCGGAATCTTCCGGTGAGATCACCAGGATCACCTGGATCACATCGTTCCGCGCGAGAAACCGCTCCGCGCTATGCAGCCAGACCGGGCGATCCGCCAGCGGGGCGAACACCTTCTTGTAAAAACGATCCCCGAACCGAGTACTTTGCCCGGCCGCGGGTAAGATGACGCTGAATTTTCCCAACGCTTTTCCTCACTAGGTCCCGTGGTGGGGCGAGTTTCGTGTCGTGCGGAATCCGAAGATTCCTCGTTACTTATCGTACTTCATTAAAATCGGCTCGGTCTCGATGTCGACGCCGGGGAACCCTTGTTCAACGATTTTAGCACCCAAGTCGGTCACCTGCCGGAAATAGCGATCGCTCGGCGCGGTGGTGAGGATGGCCCGTTTGAGATCCTGGCAGGCGATATCGGCCGCGGCGCGGATGATTTCGTTCTCCTGCTTCGCGGCATACAAGCTAGTGCAGAGCATCGTAATCAAGTTTTGGACTTGGAGCGAAAGCAGCGACATCCGGCACTGCCGGTCGGCCAGTTTGAGCTGGTGCTTCCGCATCGTGCCGGAAATTTCTAGCGGCATGGCTTGCAGTTGCTCGGCCGCGAACTGGGCGTGCCGCTTGAGGTTGTCCGGCATCTGGGGCAATTTCGGACGTGGTTTTGCGGAGACGTACTCCTTCATCATCCAACTGGCATACGGCCCCAAGGCACCTTTCAGTGCCCAAGCGTGCGATGGGTTGAAGGGGTTGGGCTGCTTGATCCCCGCCTCATGCAGCGCCTTTCCGATGGGCTCGAAATAGCGGGTCCCATGCTGTTTGACCAGCGATTTGAAGAAGGCCATGCCCAGCATTTCCCCTTCCCCCTCGTAGATGCAGGGGGCCAGGTACTCGTGGACGTGGTCGCCGAACATGTGGCCGCGTAAAAACGACCGACCGCCATGGGTCTTCATGAACAGCTCGATCGCCGCTTCCTTCTGCATTTCGCTGCCGAAGATTTTGGCGACGATGCACTCCATCTCACCCCGGTACCCTTGGTCGATCAGGGTGGAGCACCAAGCAACCAAGGCATCGGCAGAGACGATCATCCCCGCCAGACGGCCGAGGCGGCGCTGGACCAACTCGCGGCGCGAGATGGTCTCACCGTACGTTTCGCGAAACTTGGCCCAGGGCAGCATGTTGGCCAGCATCAACCGCATCGTGCCGGCGGCGTTGGCGCACAACGCGATCCGACCCAGGTTCAACCCGTGATAGGCGATCGTCAGGCCATTTCCCTTGATCGGTTTGAGGAGGTTTTCCTTGGGAACCCTGAAATCCTTGAAGGTCATCCCCTGGTTATGGGTCTGTTTGAGCGCCCAGATCCCGTATTTGACGAACCGAAAGTTCTCGTTCTCTTCGTCCGGCAAATCAACGATGAGCACGGCCGGGGTGTCGTCGATTAGACAGACGAGCCCAATCGTCCGGCCAGGCTGCACATTGGTGATGAAAAGTTTTTCCCCGTTGACCACGTAATGCTCGCCGTCGAGCCGCGCCGTGGTCTTGAGGGCGGTGAGGTCGGACCCAGCCCCCGGTTCGGTCAGCGCGAACGCCGAGAGCCGCTCACCGGTGGCCAGTTTCGGGAGGTATTTTTGTTTCTGCTGTTCGTTGCCGAAGGTTCCGACCGGATCGACCGCTCCGATACAGCCATGCACCGAAGCGAGTCCGGCGAGGGTCGGGTCGATCATCGCCATCTCGGTCAGAAAGGCCGCGAACGAGCGAAAGGGTGCCCCGCTGCCGCCATACTCCTTGTCGACCAACAATCCCCAGTATCCCACCCGACCGAGCGCCTCGAAAACCTCCGCCCGAAGTTTGCCGTTTTCGTCGAGCAGGGTACCCGCGCGCCGAAAGTTCCGGACGACCTCCAAGCTGTCATCCATCACCTTGCGGACTTCCGGCGGCGTATCGAGCGGTGTCGCTTCGAACAGCTCGCTATCGAGGCCACGATCCCACACCGCGCGATGGGCCGGGCTGTTGGCGGTTTGGTACTGCGGCTGAAAGAGCTTTTCAACCTGGTCGTCGGCCTGATCGATCGCCCCAGTCCGCCGCGCCTCATCCGCACTTTTGCCACCCAGGGTGAGGGCGGTCTCGGCGAACGAAACTTGGTTTTCCTCGGTTGTCACTTCGGGATCGGCTTCGGATCGCATGGTGTCTCCTCCACTCAGTTGAAGCGGCCAGGCTGCAAGTCGGATGGCTTTCTCTTGCCGTCTTCCAGCAGGCCGCAGGGATACCTCCATTCATTGTAGCTTATAGCTTCGGATTGTCGCCCGGTTGGATGGTTTGGCGACGTCGATAAAGCTAGAAATAACCATGGGTTACGCCGAAAGTGGAAATGGCGCGAATCCAGACAGTTATTCCGGCACCGGTCCCTGATAGAGTGCTCCGATTTCCTCGCGAAAATTGTCTTCGATGAGCTTGCGGCGGAGGCTGAGTTTTGGGGTTAGCTCACCACTTTCGAAGGTAAATCCCCGATCGAGCAGGATAAATCGCCGCACCTGCTCATGTGGAAGGCAATCCGCGAGGGCTTGGTCGATCCGCTCTCGGTACCAGGCCAAGACTTTGCGATGAGCGAGAGCACCACGTTTGGAAAAAACCCAGAGTCGGTGCCGCTTGATCGCTTCTCGCAAACGATCCGGATCGGGGACGATCAGGGCCGAGAGGTATTTTCGCCCCTCTCCCACCACGAGGGCCTGCGCGATGAGCGGGTCGGCCACGAGCAATTCTTCCAGCCTCCCGGGCCAGATTTTTTTCCCGGTAGAGAGCACCAACAGCTCCTTCTTGCGGCCGGTGATATGGAGATAGCCGTCGGCATCCAGCCGCCCCAGGTCTCCGGTGGCGAGCCAGCGTGTGCCTCGTTCGTCAGAAGGAAGGGGTGGTTCGCCATAGTAACCCAACATGACGTGCGGCCCGGTCGTTTCGACTTCTCCATCCGCCGCAATGCGCACCGCGACTTGCGGCAAGGGCCTGCCGACGCTCCCCGGGCGGTTTTCCTCAATCGTGTTGGCGGTGATTACCGGAGAGGTCTCCGTCAGCCCATAGCCTTGGCAGAGGGGCAACTCCTGCTGTTGAAAGTATTCACTAATCCACGCCGGCAGGGCCGCGCCGCCACTGGTACACATTCTCACGGCCCCGCCGAGGCTTTGCTTTAAGATGCCCGGTTGATCTCTTTTGCCACGGTGGATGATCCCCTCGACCACCTTTTGAAAGAAATAGGGGACGCCGTTAATCAGCGTGGGCTGGGTGAGATGGCAACTGGGAATGATCGTCTCTCGATTGGGAGCCAGCACCAACTCTGTCCCCCGGGCGATCCAGGTATACAAATCGCAAGTCCGGGCATACACATGACTAAAGGGAAGGAAGTTGAGCCGCCGATCCTCGGGGGTATCGGTGTAAGTAGCGATCAGGCCGAGTGTGTTGCTCACGAGGTTCTCGTGGCTCAGCATCACCCCCTTGGGCTGCCCTGTGGTGCCCGAAGTGTAGACGAGCGTGGCGACCTGTTGAGGGGTTAGCCCTTGGCAAA
The DNA here is from genome assembly GCA_040880405.1 of Pirellulaceae bacterium. Classification (GTDB taxonomy): domain Bacteria; phylum Planctomycetota; class Planctomycetia; order Pirellulales; family Pirellulaceae; genus JBBDIM01. The sequence continues at coordinate 4,199 of JBBDIM010000024.1, forward strand.
TTGCGATGGCCGAAGAAAGCTGTTGGGAATCGATTTGGGAATCGGTGGCGAGTTGCGGCATGGTCGGGATCGCTCGGCTTCCCGCTGCTTCCCTTTGAACGACCACCTCCAGGTTGGGGGCGGCTTCTTTGATCCGCGCTGCCTGTGGCAGATCCGTCGCGATCGCCAAGTGGGGATCGGCGTGGCTGAGGACTTCCGCCAGTAAGCCTGAGGTAAGGGTCACGTGGAGCGGCACATGCCAGGCACCCAAGAGTTGCAGCGCCAAGTCAGTGACGATCCATTCCCGCTGATTCGCCGCGAGTTGAGGTACTCGGGACGCGGGGCCGATGCCCCGTTCTCTGAGAGCTTCGGCATAGGCCAAAACATCCCGGCCCAGTTGTCCCCAGGTGACCTGCTCGAAGTGGAGGTTCGCAGGAGTTGCGGAATGGGACGCCACCAGCAACGCGACTCGCTCCGGCGTTTGAGCCACGCGGTGAAAGAACAGCTCCACGATGCTGGACGCGGGTGGGAGGGCGTCCCGGCTTCCAGAATGAGGCAAAATCATCTCGCACTTCACCGGACGGCTCGCGCCGCTGGCGCTACTATTGGATAATGAAAAATTGAGATTGAAAAATGCAGAATAAAAGCTGGGGGCCATGCCCACGTCCGCAAAGGGGCGCAGGCCGGTATCCCGCCGTGCGAACCCCTCGAAAACGAGGACAATTTTGGACCCATGCGCTGGGATTTTCGATTGGAATTCGATTGGAAAATGCTTAGAAAAATAGACGCTTGCCGCAGCTTCTTGTTTTAGCCACAGAGCACACAGAGGTCACAGAGAGATTTTGGGGCCTTCGTCTTTCTGTTTTGCATTCTTCATTTTTCATTTTGCATTACTCATTCGTGCTGTTTCCGAAGAATGGTTATTGATTAATGAAGAATGCAAAATGCAAAACCGTGTCTCTGTGACCTCTGTGTGCTCTGTGGCTAATCTTGTTTTGATAAAGGCTTGAGGTTAAAGCCGCGGCTAGCAGGCTCGATGCCCCTCCCAGCCATCACCCCATCGACCGGACTGCTCTCGCAGCAGAGTGGGCCGCCGGTTACACCCACTTCTACTGGACGGACCCCGCATCGCCCATTCTACGAATCGTGAACCAACTCAAACAACGTCGCGACCCCTTGTCCCATACCGACGCACATGGTGGCGATGCCATATTGCACCTGCCGGTCGACCATCGCGTGGATGAGCGTCGTGGCGATTCGCGATCCGCTCGCCCCGAGGGGGTGACCGATGGCGATTGCTCCGCCGTGGACGTTGATTTTGTCCACATCGAGCTTGAGCCCATGAATGCACGTCAACGCCTGAGAGGCGAACGCCTCGTTCAGTTCGATCAGTCCCACTTCTTCCAGTGGTAAATTGGCCCGCTTGAGGAGCTTCTTCACTGCCGGAATCGGTCCGGTTCCCATGACGGAGGGCTCCACTCCGGCCACCGCCGTGGCCAACACCTTGGCCATTGGCTTGAGTCCCATGCGGCGGGCGGAATCTTCCGACATTACCAACATCGCGGCCGCTCCATCGTTCAATGGAGAACTATTGCCCGCGGTGACCGTCCCACCCTGTTTCATGAAGGCGGGTGGCAAGGCGGAAAGGGCCTCTAGGCTGGTATCGGGACGCACGCATTGATCATGATCTACAAGGAACCGCTCGCCCGATTCGTTGCGGCCGTAAATCGGGATCATCTGGTTGGTGAATTTCCCGTCTCGCTGAGCCGCGGCCGCTTTCTGATGACTGGCCAGGGCAAACTCATCTTGATCTTGCCGCGGAATCCCGCCGGTCTGCGCGAGGAATTCGGCGGTGATTCCCATGTGGAGGGCCGCCTTCGACGTCACACGGAAAAGCTTGGGATTCAGATCGAGGCCATGATCCATCGGCAAGTGGTGCATGTGCTCCAAGCCGCCGACGATCTGAACATCCTCCGCCCCTGCCATGATGCTGTGGGCCGCCTGATGCAGCGTTTGCAGGCTACTGCCGCACAGCCGATTGACGGTGGTCGCTCCGGCGCTCATCGGAACACCCGCCATGAGCGAAATCCCCCGGGCCACGTTCAACCCTTGTTCTTTCGTCTGCTGGGTGCATCCGAGGAGGACATCTTCGATCTCGTTAGGATCGACTTCGGTTCGGGCCAATAACGCCTGGATGCAGGCGACCGCCAGATCATCCCCCCGGACATCCCGAAAATACCCACGCTCCGGATGGGCCCTGCCGATCGGAGTCCGAACGCAATCGATAATGACAGCTTGGTTCATAGCCGATTTTTCCTTCTAAGCCTGCGTATTTTTGGGGGCGGCGTGGTTTGGGGTGCCTGAAAGGCCCGAAGGGTCGGCATAACCCTTGCCGGGGGTGAATCCCCCGGTTGCGAGCGCTTCTCAATCCTGAGGCCTGAAGGGCCGACACAAGGAATTGTATCGACCCTTCGGGCCTTTCGAAAATCTTGGCCTTGAATCCGGTGGCTCGCGCCACCGGCAAAGGTTATGTCGGCCCTCTGGGCCTGGGCGAATCGGGGGTGAATCCGCATCGGCTAATCCAATCGCATTTCGCGGATCGTACCCGATCCGACGTTATAGTCTAATGCCGCCCCGTCAGGGCTCACGTAATGATGGGGAATCGTTCCAGGGGCTGACGCCCCTGGCTATTCCATGCCGCCCCTACCGGGGCTAGGAGCAGTCGAATAAAGGGAAGTTGCTTTTCACTCTCTCCTTAACGGGATTGAAACGCAGAGGCGCGGAGAACGCTGAGGCCCGTACACCTTACGTCTCTGCGCTCTCGGCGACTCCGCGTTTCTAAATCTTAAAATCCGATCGGTATTTCCCCAGCAATGCCTGCTTGCTTTGATGTTCGCTAATCCGCCAGATCGTAAAATTTGCTCTTCGACTCGGCCACTGATTTCAGCAGTTCGGTCGGCTGGTAGCGGGGACCGAGACCGGCAAACGGCTCCAGCATTTTCAGCAAGTTGTCCGCCCCAACGGTGTCGGCCCAATACATGAGTCCACCCAAAAATGGCGGGAACCCAATTCCGAAAATCATGCCCAAATCGATATCTCGCGGGCTGCGGACTTGACCACTCTCCATCACCCTGGTTGCTTCCAACAACATCGGCAGCATGAGCCGATGTTGAATCTGTTCCGTGGAAAGTTTCTCGTCACTCTTCTCGATGTAGCCGGAAATCAGCGGCTCCAGTTCGGGGTCGAGCTGGCCGCGATCGTTCTTCTTGGGATAGGCATAGAAACCCTGACCACTCTTCTGACCCAAACGTCCCGCCTTAATCAGCCTGGGCAAGATGGGCGAGACCAAGGTGCGTTCCGGGAACGCGTCGTACATGGTTCGTCCGGCATAGAACGAGGTGTCGATCCCCACCATGTCGTACAGTGCAATCGGTCCCATCGGCATGCCGAATTTTTTGGCCGCCTTATCGATTTGCTCTAGCGGAACCCCTTCCTGCAGGAGAACCACGGCTTCGTTCATGTAAGGGAACAGCAGTCGATTGACGAGAAAACCCGGCCCGTCTCCCACCACCACAGGGAACTTGCCGAGGCGTTTCGCATAGGCGACCGCGGAGGCGACTGTTTCGTCATTGGTTTTCTCCCCCCGAATGATTTCTACCAGCTTCATCTTCCTAACCGGATTGAAGAAGTGGATTCCCACAAACCGCTCCGGGTGTTTCAGATCGGCCGCCAAGGTGGTGATCGGAAGGGTCGACGTGTTGGAAGCGAGAAGGGTGGTCTCGCCCAAGTGCGACTCAAGACCCGCGAAGATCTTTTTCTTAAGTTCGGTGTTCTCAACCACCGCTTCGATCACCAAATCGACATCGGCAATTTCCGCTTGGCTCCGGGTGCCAATCAA
>JBBDIM010000025.1:0-1438 GCA_040880405.1 Pirellulaceae bacterium
GGCTTCACGTCCCGATGGATCCAGCCCTGCTTGTGAATGTAGCCGAGCCCTTCCGCGCCTTCGGTGATGATCTTGGGAGTCCAGTAGGCAAGTTCGTCCCGGTCGCTATCCTCCCGCATTGCCATTTTCATATTGCGAGAGATACAAAACTCCAGGGCCAGAAACGGGATACCGCGGAAGGTGTCAAATTCATACGCACGGATCACATGCGGATGGTCAAAGTTCTGAGCCACCTGGAATTCATGCTTGAGCGCGGCGACCTGCTCCTTGTCGCGAATGTACGCATCCTGGATCGCCTTCAAGGCGACCCGCCGCTTATCCAGGTCGTGAATCGCCTCCCATACTTGGCAGGTTTGACTCGCGCGCAGCATGCGAACCAATCGATACGACCCCAAGTAGTTTCTTCCAGCACTTGCCACGTTGCACGTCAATCGTTTGAGGAGATGCCCCCGGATTTTTTGAAAGTCGAGCTTTCAAAATACGCTGTCTTTCAAAATACGCTGTTCCAACTGCGACAAGCCCCTTGGTTGCCTCTAAACCGGGGAGTAGGTTTCCCCTCGCTCAATCTCGGGATTGCCAGCATAAGCCCTGATTTTAGCCTAATCGGGCCGATTTCAAAAGGTAGAAACCTCTGCGCCGCCCCCCTTGTCGCTCCGAACGTTCGAGTCCCGCAGCAGGTGCTCGTAGATTTCCCTAAGTTGATTCGTCATACGCTGATGCGAGAAGAGGGGGCGAGCGTGTGCCCTCCCCTGCTCTCCCAGTTTCAGGCGTAATGTGGGGTCTTCGATCAATTGAACCAAGCGGGATGCAAGTTGATCCACGTCGCCGGGCGGAATCAGATAGCCCGTCCTGTCATCGATGACCACTTCTCTGGCACCATCAATGTCGAAACTGACCGTTGGCTTTCCCGAAAGCAGCGCTTGCGGCAATGCTCTCGCAAGGCCTTCCCGAAGGCTGGTATGCATCAGGACATCCATGGCGGAAATCAGGCGGGGAATATCGCTGGGCGGAACCAGTCCGACCAAGTGGAAGTATTCAGACAGGTTCGCCGCGCGAATCTGTTGGGCATACCGGTCTTGAAGCAACCCGTCACCAACCCAAAGGAACCTGGCGTGGGGGCATTGCCGGACGATCTGCTTGGCCGCCTCAATCACGTACTCATGCCCCTTCAAGTGAAAGAGCCTGGCGATTTTGCCGATGACCACGTGATGAGGCTCAAAGCCTAGTTCACGCCGCACCTCGTCGCGGAGCGGAGCGGAGTGGAGAAACGGCTCGATCTCCATTCCACTGTAGACCGTTGTGAATTTTTCTCGAGGGGCGATCTTAGCTTGGACCATCAGATCGGTCATCGCATCGGCAACGCTGATCAAGTGATGGCAATGTCGGGCCGCGTACTTCTCGCAGGCGATAAAAAATCGACGTGGTAGCGCGGACTGAT
>JBBDIM010000026.1:0-47106 GCA_040880405.1 Pirellulaceae bacterium
TCTCGGGCGGGGACGACCCTGCCGCAACGCGGGAGACGCGTTATGGCCTGGGTTTTTCTTTTGGTCGCCGGTCTGTTTGAAATCGGGTGGGCCATCGGGCTCAAGTACACCGACGGTTTCACCAAGTTTTGGCCCTCGGTGCTAACGATCATCGCGATGGTAATCAGCATGGCCCTGCTCGCCCAAGCGGTCCGCGAGATTCCGGTCGGCACCGGGTACGCCATCTGGACCGGAATCGGCAGTGTGGGCGCCGCCGCGCTGGGAATTCTGCTATTCGCCGAGCCGGTCACCGCGGCCCGGATATTTTTCCTGGCGATGATCGTGAGCGGGATCCTCGGATTGAAGTTCGCGGCATAGCGCGTGGAGGAAGTACGAGATATTTCTCCACCCGCGAGGACATCGGGTGCCATGCCCACGCCCTCCAACGTGGGCATGTTTTGGCGGGTTGATTGTCCACCGGTAACTCGATTAACAACGACCGAAACGGCCGACCGCCAGCCCACGGCAAGTTGACGGTGTTGGTAGCCCTCGCTCACCGGGCAAGCCGCTAGTGTCCCCCTATCGTGCCGGATACGCGGCCTGATGGATCCCGAGAGGGCGTCCGGAATTCTCGGAAAAGACAGGATCTTCTCGCACTTCTCATGCCCACGTTGGAGGGCGTGGGCATGGCACCCAGTGTCGAATCCCGCTTCAAATTCGCCCTACCGGCTCAACATCTCCGATTCAACCCGCTGGATCGCCTCGGCGGCGGTGAGCGAGTGGTCGCCGATTTGCACGATGTCCGAGCTGGCCAACCATTGGTTGACCTTTTTCTCGGCCGAGATCACCGTGCTGTGACTACGGCGGTGGAAGTGCTGACAGATATCGGAGAGGGCCGCGCCGGTATGCTTTCGCGCCAGCCACATCGCCAACATTCGGGGATGGCTGATTCGGCGGGATTTCGACTCGCTTCGCAGCAGTTTCGACTCAACCCCGAAGAGCTTGCAGACTGCTTGTTCGATATCGTCGATTCGCACCATGCTGCCGCGCCGCTGGACCAAATCGGTCAACAGGGGTTCGGCCTGGGCGACGTCCAGTGTCTTGCCCATTGCTCCGCCGGCGACCCACAATCGGTTGATTGCCCCGGCGACCATCCGGCCGTCACCCGGGAGGTGCGTGGTGAGCCAATCGACCAAACCGGGGCTCAGCTCCACTTCCCGCCGTTTGGCCGCCTGACAGATGACCTGTCGCCGGGTCTCAAAGTCGAGCGACTCAACCTGGCAGATCAATCCGCCGGAACACCTAGCGATCAGTTCGGTCCCGAGGGTCGTAAGTTCCGTCGGACGTTTATTCGCGGAGAGGATCACCTGACCGCCACGCCGGGAGATCGAATCGATCGTGTGGAGCAGTTCCGTCTTCGTGGCTCGTTTGCCGGCGAAAAACTGGATGTCGTCGATCAACAGCAGGCCGACATCGCGGTACTTGCGGCGGAAGCTGGCCACGCCGGAAGACGATAGTGCTTCCAGGAAGAAGGTCGTGAACTGCTCGGCCGACAGATAAACGACCCGGCCAAAGGCCTCGCCGCGCTGGGCTTCGCTATAAATGCCTTCCAGCAAATGGGTCTTGCCACTGCCAGCCGGGCCACAAATGAACAGCGGCGAGACCTGCCCCGGTTGGTTCATCACCATCGAGGCGGCGGTCCGGGCCATACTGTTGCAAGGCCCCACGACGAAGTCTCGTAGCGAAGCAAACTTCCGCCGCTGGATCAGGTTTTGCTTGGCGGCCCGTTTGGCCGCGATCCTTCCTGAACTCGGTCCCTCATCGACTGTGGCGGATGTCGCGGACGACACAGCGCCCGAATGGCCGACGGATTCCGCGGAGGAAGTGGTTGCCTTGGCGTTCTCGACGATAAGGTTAGGGTTCTCACGATAAACCAACCGTAGTTCGGAAAGCCCGGCGTCGGAGAGGGCGGCGAGAATCGCCTCGTGGAACTTTTTTCTCAGAAAGTCCAATGTCATCCGCGTCGAGGCTTCGATACTGAACTCACCCTCGACAACTTGCAGTTTGGTGTTGGCACCAAACCACAGGCTGAACCGTTCTTCCCCGACACGATCAATGAGTGCCAGACGAACGGCGGAGAGGATTTCAATGTCTTCCTTGACCACAGGCTGACTCTTTCAGCAGGTAAATAACCACGACTCCCGAGGTGAATCGTGGTCGCCCTTGTTGCATGACTTCGGCAAGGGTCGGACTTAATGTCGCTCGCCTTGTGGAGCCCGATTGTACGCGTGCTAGCACCCCTGTCAAACCGCCCGCGTGGCTGGACTCCGGGAAATTTTTCTTGGGGGTCTCGGCGGCCTCGGAATGTTCGTTTTTCCCCTGATTTTCTAGGGGATTGGCTCCTTCCGATTTTCTCACCGTGGCTTCACAATCGCGTGGAAAACTTGTCGGACTTCGCCGGCGAATGGCGAAATGGCGGGCGGTGAATTGGCCGAACCGCTTACTCCAATTTGAGTTAGAGAGTGCCGGTCGGAATCTGACGGCGGGGCCGATTTATTTCACCCGATAATGAAGAAAAACCGAGGTTTCGGTTAACGAGCGTCATCAATCACTCGGACCCACAACCGCTTGTGATCGGTGGTCAGCAGACCACTACGAACGTAGGTTTGGATCGCCGGCGTGTTGCGGCGGTCGACCGCGAGGACCAATTGGTCCGCCCCCCGCTCATTCGCCCACCAGAGGGCCTCACGCGTCAATTCGACACCCAGGCCTAGCCCTCGGGCCGTCGGAGTCAAGCCGCAGTAGACAAGCTCCGCCTGATTGATCTCTTGGTGGTAGGCCAAGATCAAGCAGCCGACGATTTGCTGCTCGTGCCGCACGAAATACCAGCCCGCTTCTCCCAAATCTCCCGCGGCGCGATAGCCGGCCAGGACGTCGTCGATGGAGCGGAGATCATCAAGCTCGGGGCAATCCAGACTTTCCCGATAAGTGGCCTGGATGATCTTTTCCAGTTGCTCCCGAAATTCGGGCCGATAGGCAACCAGTCCGATCCGGCCGCTAGGAGGACCTGTGGGGAATCGCTCGGCCAGACCGCTCAGATACTCCAGTTCGGCCAGTGGTCGAAAGTTTGCGTGAGAAAGGTCCTCCTCAATCGGCGTAGGGGCGACCTCCAAGATCGATTGAATGATACGACACCCTTGAGTCGCGGCCCAGCGAACCCCGATCTCGAGCAGCTCGGTGCAAATCTCCGGCGACTCGGCTGTGATTCTCCCAGGCCCCCAACAGGTTCCCAGGTTGCCCGCTTGTCGCTGGATCCAGACGGCCGCGACGATCCGCTCCCCCCGCCGCGCGACCAAGAGTCCGTCAAAACTAATTTTTCCCGACTTTTCCGCGGCCAGCAACGCAGCGACGCGGCCCGGGGACATCCTGGATGCCGCCCCCCCGGTTGCCAGCCAGAGCGCGGCCCCTCGGTGGCTCTCAGGGCAGGTCTCGATCCGCAGCACGGTTTGGTTGATCGTTGACATCCACTCAGCATACCCCCAAGTGGTTTTCGGTGTCAGCGTCGATTCCGGGAAATCGCTTTTTCCGGATCAATCCGCTTCCCTCCTACCGCATGTTGATGGAAAATTGGCGAAGGTGAATAAGTCATCAATCCCTGAGCCAATCGGGGTAACTCTAGCGGAAAGAGACGGGGGACAACCATGATCATTAAACGCGTGCCACTGGTGGCGATGATTGCGATCACAATGGTGGCGGTCTTGCCACGGTTTGCCTCGGCACAAGGTGCCTTGGAGCGTCTGGGAAATCTCCTGCGTCAAGCGGAGGACGCCGTCGAAGATGCGCGGGTCCCGGCGGACCCTCAACCCAACCGTTCTCCCGCGTTTCTGGGGGCGCTGCTGGATAATGTCGATCCCGATGTCCCTGGGCTCATCGTCATGAAGATCAACCCCGGTGGTCCCGCCCAGCGGGCCGGTCTGCGGATGGCGGATGTGATCGTTGCCGCCAATGGGACCGAGGTCACCAATTTAGAGGCATTCGGACAATATTTCCAAGGGTTATCGGCCGGTGACTCGTTGGACCTCGTGGTGGAACGCAACGGGCAGGAGGTCGACCTGACGGTGGTTCTGACCCCGGCACCCGCCGCCGCACCGGCTGAAGGTGAGGAGCGTCTGCCCGCCCCGCCAAGTATCCCCAGCGCGGAACCACCCGCAGGTGATCCCGGCATGCGGAACCGCGATCCGCTTGGCTTGGAAGGCTTGTCCCCGCCTCCGGCCGATCGACCGGTCGATCCACCGGCCCGCGGCAAACTCGGCGTGAGGGTCGTTCCATTAACCGAGCAGGTTCGAGTGCAAAACGGACTGTCGATCGGGCGTGGTGCCTTAGTTCAGGATGTCACGCCTGGCTCGGTCGCCGACCGGGGTGGGATTCCGGTCGGCGCGGTGATCGTCGCCTTCAACGGTCGACGGGTCGACGACCCGGCCGCCCTGGTCAACTTGGTTCAAACGGTCCCTTTAGATCGTGCGGTGCCTGTGAACTACTACCTGGGTAATCGCATTCAAAACACCGAATTGTTCTTTGGCCAAGTTGCCCAGCGGCCTCGTCCCGAACTGCCGCCGCAACTTCCACCCACCTTGCCACCGCAAGCCGATCCCCCAGCGACCGGCCGCGATCGTCCTGGGATGCGGCTGTTGGAACAGGCAATCGGAGGAATCCGGGGTGGGCAAGCGCAAAATAGTGCCAACCAAGAGGAGGTGATCCAGCTCCGAAATCGAGTGGTGGAGTTGGAGACGGAGCTTGAGCGACTCCGCGAGGAGCTCGCGACGCTCAGAAGCGAGGAGGAGTCGGAGGATTAATCCACCACGATTCGTTGGACATCGCCACCTTCCGCGAGTGAAAAAGGGGTCAGGACTCTTTTTAATAACCCGCTATCCATTGGTACACGCGCACCTAAAAAGAGTCCTGACCCCTTTTTCACGGCCGACCCCAACGCCCGGCGTTTTTGTCCTGGTCGACAATCTCCTTCATCTCCGGGCTTAGCCCGTAGATTCGTGAAGGGCGGTTGATCTCCAGATCAACCTGCAACCGAGCGTGCGGCTGGTGGGCAACCACCACCGGCGCGAGCGCCACGCGCAGGACGCTTGTCGGACTGCCGTTCCACTTCACGAGGTAAAGTCCCGCCCCGAGCGAGGGTTCCGATTGGAATTTATAGACCTCGGTCAGCATTGAGACGAGCCGCCGCTCGTCTCCGGTTTGTCCATGAAAGGTAATCCGCTGGACCTTTTGCTCTTCGTCGAAGTAATACGTGAGAGAACCCGCCAGGTCGTCCACCCCACTTCCGGTCACCAAGGGGACTCGGTAACCTTCCAGGTGGAGATCGGACATGGCCGTTGAGACCCTGGGCCAAGTCTCCATCACCCATCGCGGTGTGACTTGAAAATGGAAGGCCTGACCAAAATCTTGGAATCCTGGCCCGCCAAATGATTTTGCTCCGCCGGAATCAATCGCAAACCCGACGGGATATTCGGGAGAGTCGTCCCCCTCTCCTCCGATCGAGAGCGAGGGTTTGCCTTGGCCCGTATCCTCGGCTTCGCCGGAAGAAAACATGTTCTGGGCCCGTGAGACCATGGTCGAGGCGTTTTCGCGGAACTCCGGACTAAAGAACGAGTAGGGCAAGCCCAAACTGGCCGCGATCGCCGTCCAAAAGATGAGCCCTTTCCGTATCACCGCACCGTCTCCCCTATCTCAAAATCGATTGTTTATCTCCTTCATCGAAATTTCACCACCCACCGCGTGAGCTAGCGTGCCTGAACCTGCAAGATCCGACTTTCCGCCAAACCCACCGCCGCGGGAACAATCCGTGCCCCTGACCCAAGAGCTCAGTACCGAAGAGGCCGCGATCGCCTGGCTGGTGAGCCCCGCGGCCACGCCCTATCTGACGCAATACGACGCCCAGACGATCAATAGCCCTCAGGTGGTTGAGCGTTTACGAGCGGAGATCGGCCCGCTGGCCACTCGGCTGGTCGCGCGGCAGTTGGAACAGCGGGGCAGGGGAGGGGTAAAGTTTTCCCAGGCGGCTTCGATGTTTTTCACGTCGATTGGCCTGCAACAAGCCACCGATGAAGTCATCGCCGGTTACAAAGCGGCCAAATTTCCGCGGGAAAAGCCGCTGGCCGATCTGTGCTGTGGGATCGGAGGGGACTTGATTGCGCTGGCCCAGCGCGGTCCGACCAGAGCAATCGATCTCTCAACCGAGCATCTGGCGTATGCGGAGGCCAACTGCCGCGTCTATGGAGTGATACCGAGTGTCTGCCTGGCGATTCCGGCCGAGTCGACCGATCTGAGCGAAGTCGCCGCTTGGCATATCGATCCCGACCGGCGACCGAGCGAAACCCGCACGACAAGTCTCGATCAATGCAGCCCGCCACTTGCGGACCTGCGGCGACTCCTGGCAAAAAACCCCAACGCCTGTTTTAAACTCGCGCCGGCGACCACTTTGCCAGACGATTGGCACGCTCAGATGGAGTGCGAATGGATCAGCCATCTGCGCGAATGCAAACAACTGGTTGCTTGGAGCGGGACACTCGCGACCGAGCCCGGGAGGCATCGAGCCACCAAACTCCAAGGAGCAGAGGTCTCGACCTTTGTCGGCCGACCGAATCGACCGCTGGTCGCGATTACCGACGTGGGGCGATTTATTCACGATCCGGACCCGGCAATTGTCGCGGCCCGATTAGTCGATGACTTCGCCGAGCAACAAACTTGGACGCGGCTCTCAGCCACCAGCCAGTATCTGACGAGCGACCAGTGCCAGTCGCATGGGCTGATTCAATCATTCGAGGTGCTGGTCAGTCTGCCGCTGGATCGGAAGGCGATCCAGCAGGTGCTCCGTTCGAGTGAGGTCGGAACCCTTGAGATCAAAAAACGAGGGCTGGATATCGATCTGCCCGCCTTGCGGAAGAAGCTCAAGCTGGCGGGGCCCAATGAACGGACGTTAATCCTATCGCCCACGGCGGCGGGAAATCGAGCGTACATCTGCCGCCGTGTCGGATGACCGTGAAAACGAGTCTTTCCAAAAGGATGGGTCATCGGGTGCCATGCCCACGCCCTCCAACGTGGGCATGTTTTGGCGGGTTAATTATCCACCGGTAACTCGATTGACAACGATCAAAACGGCCTACTGCCAGCCCACGGTCAATTGATCATCTTGAAAGCTCACACTCACAGGACAAGTCGTTAGTGGAATCCTGTTACGTTGGCAACGCCGTCTAATGGAAACCAAGACGGCGTCCGGACTTCCCGAAAAAGACGGGATCATCTCGTACTTCTCATGCCCACGTTGGAGGGCGTGGGCATGGCACCCAGACGCCACTCATAAACTCTTGCTCGTTGGACCACTAGAAGCCCTTTCAGGGCTGAAGGCTACTTCGCCTCGACCGGTTCCGGCTTGGTGGCCGTTTTGACTTCCGCTTCATCGGTGGGCTCTTCGCCGGTGAGGAGTTCCTCCGACATCCGCCCCAGATACTTCATCAGACTCGCTTCCCCTTTGAAGCCGATGACCGTTTCGTCCAGGTCCAACTGCTGCGAGAGGACGCGGCCCGCGTCGATGTCGAACCGGACTTTTCCCTTGGTCAGCTTTTGGATCAACTCGACGCGGATCGAGGGATCGTTGATTGGCGTTAGCACCTGCGACTCGACCGTGATTTCTGCTACACCGTTGGCCACTCGGTCCAAACGGTACATTTGCCGCGTCTTGATCCGCTTCAATCGTCCGTTTTGGTCTTGGACCGTCAGCTCGTCCGGTTCGCTCCACTGCGCGCCGATCGCGACCGGCTCTTCCGGCATGGTCAGCATGATTTGCTCGCCGGACGAGCTGCCCCCTGTAATCTTTTCCCGCTTCACCAATTGGCCGGAGGGACGCACGGTGAAGCGTGTCAGCGGAATCCCGACCGATTTGGCCGCCTCGGTAAAGATTTGGGGGGGCGTGGCGTCTTTGGAGCTGTCGTAGCTTTGCTCCGGCCGATCGGTCACCTTTTGCCACATGTTGATGTTTTCGACCGAATGGATGAACGTGGCCAGCCCCTCGGGATCGACCGATTCCACCTCCCAATTCTTGACCGAAATGCTACGCGATTGGGCGGTTTGCGAATGGCCCTGCATCCGGGTTTCAACCGTTACCAGATGCACCACCTTGGTGCGGATGATATCGCCGGTTGCGAACTTGTACCGCAGGGAATGCTTCTCCGAAGCGTCCGCGTCTTTCTCCTGGGCGGGAAGCTGAGTCCCCACGGCCAAAAGTGCAAGCAGCAAACCCAACGTCCATTTCGTATTCAGCATCATCTTTGGCATCCTTGCAAAGTGGAGGGGTGACGTCCTTACCGCCCGTTTTCGATGCGGCCGCCCCAACCAAGTTTTTCTCGTAGTGTGCGGTAGTAGCTATGTTCCGGGGTGGCGATCAACTTGAATCGAGGTTCCGCCTGATCGACCAACACGTGATGCTCGGAGGTGATCGGGCTTAAGACCCTACCATCCACCACCATGCTCATTTTCGCGTCGGCGGAGGTGACTCGCATCTCGAAACAACGATCCCCCGTATCCACCACAGGGCGAATGGTGAGGGTGTGCGGACTGATCGGCGAGACGACGAAAGCGGTCAAATCAGCTCGCAAGATCGGACCACCCGCTGAGAGGTTATGGGCGGTCGATCCGACCGGGGTGCTGATGATCAACCCGTCGCAGCTATATGATGTCGCTAATTGGGAGTCCACGTAAAGGTCAATCGTGTGGATTTGGAAGGGTGGGCCGCCTAAAACGGCCGCTTCGTTCAATCCAATCCGCTCCGCGACCACCTGCTCTCCCTTGAAAACGCGGCAGCGGAGCATCATGTGCTCGATGACTTTGCACTCACCGCTACAGATCCGGGGCAATTCATCGATGAACAATTCTTGGGTGAACTGAGCCAAAAAACCCAGTCTTCCCATATTCACGCCCACCACCGGGACCTGCCGCTGCCCCATACTGCGAGCCGCCGCGAGCAGCGAGCCATCGCCACCGAGCACCACGGCAAAATCGGCCGGGATGGTGGAAAGGTCCGATTTCCACTTCAGATCGACATGGACCAGATCGGCGTAGCGGGGCAGGAGCGTCTCTAGACGGTTCGCTTCTTCCTTAACATGCGGCCGATCACCCGCCCCGATCAACATCACCTGGGGACGCTTCGGCGCGGACCACTCCGGCTTTTTGGGGGACGCGGGATCGACTTTGCTCATGGCTTTAGTCCTCGGCGGCACCTTTCGCGAGTGAAAAAGGGGTCAGGACTCTTTTTAACGACCCGCGATCCATTGGTACACGCGCACCTAAAAAGAGTCCTGACCCCTTTTTCACGGCCACCCGAAACTTTCACCCTACCCCGAACTCACGTTCTCACCCTTCGCCGCCAACTCCTTACAGGTGGCGGCGATCCCATCCGCTTTGAGTTTCAGCTCGGCCAGGATCTCTTCTCGCTCGCCATGTTGCACGAACATGTCCGGGATGCCTAGCCGATGAACTCGGCTCGCATCGATGCCCGCTTCATTGGCGGCCTCTAAGACCGCACTACCGAAGCCGGTCATCATGGCCCCTTCTTCGATGGTGACCACGAAGGGGGAGCTTTGGACTAGCGGCAAAATGGTTTCGGTATCCAGCGGCTTGGCGAACCGGGCATTGACCAGCCCGACTTCCAACCCTTCCTCACGCAGCAGATCGCACGCCTTTTCTGCCTCGGCGAGCTGCGTGCCGTAGCAGAGGATCACCCCGTCCGCGCCAGACCGGAGGACCTCCGCCTTGCCGAGCTCGAGCGGGGCACGTTCGCGGCTGAGGTTTTCGACGTTGGTTTTCGGGTAGCGAATCGCCGTGGGATGATCGATCGTCACGGAGAAGTTGATCATCTCGGTCAGCTCGTCGGCGTCGCCGGGGGCCATCACCACCATGTTGGGGAAGAGCCGCATGTAGCCGATATCGTAGGTGCCGTGATGGGTCGGACCGTCAGGGGCGGTCAAACCGGCGCGGTCCATGGTGAAGACAACCGGCAGGTTTTGGAGGGCGACCTCCTGGAAAATTTGGTCGAACCCACGCTGCAGGAAGGTGCTATAGATGTTGACGATCGGCCGCATCCCTGCCTTGGCCTGGCCTGCGGCAAAGGCGACCGCGTGTGACTCGCAAATTCCGGTGTCGAAGAAACGGTCCGGGAATTCTTCCCGAATCGGCTCCATCTTCGTCCCTTGGCACATGGCGGCGGTCATCACCGTGACCTTTTCGTTGGACCGCATTAGGTTGGCAATCGCGTCGCGAGCAAAGTTGGTGTAGGACTTCGAACCACTTGGTTTGGTTACCACCTTGCCGTCTTCCGCCTGGGTGAAGGCGGGGGGCGTGTGGAAGTAAACCGGATCTTGCGCGGCGGGTTGATAGCCGTGTCCTTTTTCGGTCACGACATGCAGGAGAATCGGTCCCTTTTGGGTTTTGACCATCTCCAGGTATTTGCGGAGCAGGGGAATATTGTGGCCATCGATTGGGCCGATGTAGCTAAAGCCCAACTCCTCGAACAGCATCCCGCCATGCAGCCCCGCTTTGACCCCTTCCTTGAGCTGCGCGAGCAGCCGTTCGGTGGAATCACCCAGGACCGGCACCATGTTCAGGGCCTTTACCACCTCGGACTTGAGGCCCGTATAAAACGGGTTCATCCTCAGGCGATCAAAGTAATCCGCCATGCCGCCGACTCGGGGGCAAATCGACATCCGGTTGTCATTCAGGATGACGATCAAGTTGCCTGGCACATGGGCGGCGTTGTTGAGGGCCTCGAACACCATCCCCGAAGGAAACGCCCCATCGCCAATCACCGCCACCGCGTGCCGCTGATCATGCCCTTGCAGGGCGTCGCCACTGCCCAGTCCCATCACGGTTGAGATACTCGCCCCCGCGTGACCGGTGAGAAACAGGTCGTACTCGCTTTCCTCTGGATTCGGATAGCCGGCCAAACCGCCGGCTGTTCGGATGGAGGAGAAGTTGGCGTAGCGACCGGTGATCAGCTTGTGCGGGTAAACCTGATGCCCTGTGTCCCAGATCAACCGATCCTGCGCAAAATCGAAGGTGCGATGCAGCGCGATGCAAAGTTCCACCACACCCAGGTTCGAGGCGAAGTGTGCGGTTCGCGTGGCCACCAAGTTACACAGCACATCCCGAATCTCGCCTGCGAGCTGGACGAGCTGCCGGTTGGACAGGCCGTCCAAGTCGCGAGGGGATTCGATTTTCGAGAGCATTTCGTGCATTGTGGCTCAATGATTCCTTTCCAACACGTACCGGGCAAGCGACTTGAGCGACGTCGACCGCGACTCAATCGGGCTCAACGCCTCACACGCTTCTTCTACCAATTGTTCGGCCTTTTGCCGACTTTGTTCAATCCCCCACAGGCCGGGGTAGGTCATTTTGCCCCGATCCTGGTCTTTTCCGACGCGTTTTCCCATGCTTTGCTGGTCCCCTTGGACATCGAGCAGGTCGTCCGTGATTTGGAAGGCGAGTCCCAAGCATTGGCCATAGGTGGTGAGTCCCTGGAGCGTTTCCTCGTCGGCCTCCGCCACGATTCCTCCTAAGCGAAGCGAAACGGTAATCATCGCGCCGGTCTTGCGGCGATGAATCGCCTGGAGCAACTCCACGTCTCCCTCGGCGGCATGTTGGTGCAGCAGGTCGTCTGCCTGGCCTCCCACCAACTGGCACGGCCCGGCGGCGTAGGCCAACTCTCGCACGCCGCGCCCAACAATTTCCGCTTTGGGAAATCCCTTGGCCAGCACCTCAAAGGACAATGCCAACAGGGCATCTCCCGCGAGGATGGCGGTCGCCTCGTCGAACTGACGATGGCAGGTCGGACGGCCGCGCCGCAGATCGTCGTCATCCATCGCCGGCAGATCGTCGTGAATCAGCGAATAAGCGTGGATCATCTCAACCGCACACGCGGCCGGCATCCCACGCCTATAGTCCGACCCGCAGGCCTCGGTCGCCATTAACGCCAACAGGGGCCTTAAACGCTTACCTGGGGCCAACAAACTGTAGCGAATCGCCTCGCGCAATCGGTCCGGACATGACTGGTCGAACCGGGTATGGAGCTTGAGCGCCTCGTCGATTTCTTCCCGCCACCGGCGCGATAGCTCAGCGAAGGATTGTAGGGAAGCCTGGGACATTGCATCTCCGTTGTTTCCAAGATCTTCCGCGCGGCGGACACGCACCGCGCGACATCGACCTATTTATTCTAAAACAGCTGTGGCGAGTCGTCCACGTCGCCACTTGCCGGTTTCGCCTTGCTTCGGGAAGCTGCTGGGCGGCGGCCCTCGGTGGAAGTCCGTCGTCGGCTCCGGCTTTCCCCCTTTTCTTCGAGAGATTCCTCCTCTTCGTCGTACGGCTGGGTAATCGGATTCCCTTCGGCGTCGATCCCCGAAAGCAGCTCAATCTTCCGCTCGCTCTCTTGGAGCACGCCGTGGCAGCTTTTGAGGATACGGATCCCGAGCTCATATTGTTTGAGCGACTCTTCCAGGCCCAACTGGCCCGATTCGAGTTGCCCTACAATCTGGTCCAACTGTTCCAATTGCTCCTCGAAGCTTTGCCCTTCGACTTGCGCGTCGCTGCCTGATTTTTTCTTCGCCATCATGAATCCGATCCTGCCTGTTCACCCTGATCGTCAATATCGAGCGACTCAACGCGACTGCGAAACCTACCCTGTGCCAAAATCGTTTCGACCACATCCCCGGCGGTCAACTGGCTCGCCTGATGGATTACCTCCGCGCGCTCGTTACGCGTCACGGAGTACCCCCTGGCCAACACCTTCAGCGGCGAAAGGGCCTCCAATTGAGCCGCCGCTTGGGAAATTTTACCCTGGGCCACGTTCATTCTATTTCGCACGGCGCGGGTCGCCTGGGCCTCTATGTCGTCCAGCAGTCGTTGCCGCTCATGAATTTTGTCGAAAGGTCGGCGGAAGACGCGATGCTCCGCGTATCGCGCGAGTTGTAGCCTGGCTTGCCGCAGCGTGCCATGCAGGCCGCGGCCGAGACGCTGGCGGATGCTGGCCATTCGCTCAGTCAATTCGACACTCGAGGGGACGACTAACTCGGCGGCCTCACTCGGCGTCAAGGCGCGGACGTCGGCGACTAGGTCGCTTAATGTGACATCAATCTCGTGACCGACCGCAGAGACGGTCGGAATGCGAGAAGCGGCGATCGCCCGGACCACTTGTTCGTCGTTGAAGCACCACAGGTCCTCCATGCTTCCGCCACCTCGGCCGACCACCAAGACATCAGGCGGCTCGCGGAGTTGGTTCGCCTGCCGGATTCCGGCGACGATCTCGCGCGGGGCCTGATCTCCTTGCACCTTGGCCGGGATCACCAGCACTTCAATGTTCGGATAGCGCCGCCGGAGGACTTCCAGGAAATCACGTATCGCCGCTCCCGTAGGACTGGTTACAAAGGCAATCCGCCGAGGGAACCGAGGCAGGGGGCGTTTGCGATCTGGATCGAACAATCCCTCGGCCGCCAGCTTGGCCTGAAGTTTTCGCAGGGCCAACTGCAAACCTCCCACGCCACGGGGCTCTACCTCGCGAATGACCAATTGGTAACTGCCACGGGGTGGATAAACATCGAGCCCACCCAGGCAAAGCACATCCTGGCCATCCTCCAGGTCGAACGTCAATCGACTGGCGGACCCTTTCCACAGCACGGCGCGGATCTGGGCGTCTTCGTCCTTGAGCGTCAGGTAGATATGCCCGGAGCGGGGCTGCGCAAGATTCGAGATCTCGCCGCTAACCCAGACCGAAGGAACCGCCATTTCAAGCGTTCCTTTGATAATCTGAGTCAACTGCGAGACAGACAGAACCGATTTTGAATCCCCGGTTGCTTCCCACGGGGGTACCGTGACATCCATGCGATTGTCGCTATTAGGTGGTAATTCGTGCGGATGATAGCGTACCAGAGTGGGACGAAAAAGAAAGAGAGCGGGCAGTGGGGCAAGTTGCGAGGCGTTCTAGTTTGGGGTCGTACCGGCGGTCCAACCAATCAGAGTTTACAGGTGGCATTGGTTGCTGGGCGCCATGCCCACGCCCGGAAAGCGTGGGCATGTTTGGGCGTGATAATCCTTTCTTGCAACGACGCCAGATGGAACCAGCGATGGCGTCCAGACTTTCCGGAAGAGGAACGATCATCTCTCACTTCACCAGGCAGCTTGCGCTGCTCTGTAATTATTGGAAAATGAAAAATGGAGATTGAAAAATGAAAAATAAAAGCGGCAGGGCGCGAGCCCTCCGGTTTTTGGCGTGAACATTCTCCAATGGCAACGCCGTCTGATGGAACGCGAGACGGCGTCCGGACTTCCCGGAAGAGACATGATCCTCTCTCACTTCTCATGCCCACGTTGGAGGGCGTGGGCATGGCACCCGAGGATCTAGCGGTGAATGCCACCCGTGGAGACGATTTACGCCACCTCGCGGGATTCGTCCCAGATTTTCAACTCGGTTGGCGGCTGGGCGTCGGTGGCTGGTGGTCGATCCTGAGCGTGGCACCTCCAGTAGATTTCGGTCTTACAGGCCTCTCGATTGGACGCCAGCGGGGTGGGTGTGGCGAGCGTCGCAATTTCACCTTCGCCTCGCAGCCCCGATTCGGCCCACTGCTCCGCTTGAGTCGTTAGATGATTGAGCTGACTCTCAACCCAGGTGCGATGCCACTCCACCTCCGACTTTTCCAGCCCCGGCGGAATCCGCAGCGCTGGCCCCATGATGCAGCGGGCCCGCGAGCCTGGCCGGGGGACCGCGAACCGGTCCCAGGTTCTCATTCGCCAGGGCCGATCGAACCCAAAGCCCATCGGAATCAAGGGCAATTGCAATTTGGAAGCGAGATAAATCGGCCCAGGGGCCATTCGGCGACGAGGCCCCCGCGGACCATCGGGGGTAATCGCCAGATGTTTCGTTTCGGAAACTTTCAGCAGTTGCTTCAGCGCCGCCGTGCTGCCCCAGTTCGAGGAGCCGCGGACCGTGTCAAACCCCATGTACCCCGCGGCGTGAGCCAGCCATTCCGCGTCGCGATGACGGCTCAGCAGCATTGCGATATCGCAGTGGCCGCGTAAGAAGAAGGGGATCGTGATGTACTCGTGCCAGAAAACATAGATCCCCCGCTCCCCAATCCAGGGACTGGCCGGATCGACCTCCGGTTGAAGCAGCATGCCCCGCACATCCATGCTGCTCATCATCGCGCGGACAAACCCAAACAGCGCGAATCCGCCGCAGCGTGCGATCAGGGGATTATGATATTGGGCCATGGCTTCCTTGCCCCCACCGGTACCTGGAAAATTAAACGGTCGCTTGCGGAGCCCGCAAGGCCGCGGGGACATTCCACTGGCCAGAGAAAACCTCTTCCGCCGGGCCGGTCATGTAGACGCTGGGATCCTCTTCGCCCCACTCCAGGATCAGATCTCCCCCGAGCAGATGATTTAAGATCCGCCGCTGGAGCTTGCCTGTTAATACACCCGCCACGCAGACGGCGCTCGCGCCGGTTCCGCAGGCCAAGGTTTCCCCGGAGCCTCGCTCCCAGGTTCGCTGCCGCACCTCATTGGGCGAGATGATCTCGACGAATTCGACGTTGACCCGAGCAGGAAATTCCGGGGCATGTTCGATCTTGGGCCCCAACCCCAGGACCAACTCGTCGTCCGCCTGGTCGACGAAAATCACGCAGTGGGGATTTCCCATCGAGACACAGGTCACTTCCAGTTCCCGGCCGGCCACGACCAGTTTCTGGCTCACCACTGGGCTTTGGCTGAATGTGGTGGGGATTTTCGCCGCGTCTAAGATTGGTGGGCCCATGTTCACGCGAACCTGCGTGGCCAGGTTGTCCTCAATCACCAGTTCCACGGCCAACACGCCGGCCCCGGTTTCTAGACGCAGGTCCGGCTTACGGGCGATGTTGTGGTCGTAAACATACTTGGCGACGCACCGCAGCCCGTTGCCGCACATCTCCGCCTCGGAACCATCGGCGTTGAACATCCGCATTCGCGCGTCGGCAATGTCCGAGGGCTCGATCAGGATCAATCCATCCCCGCCGATCCCAAAATGGCGATCCGAGACCATAGGCGCGAGTTGCGAGGGTGGGGCGGGCAGAGCCTCTTCGAAAGTATTGACATACACGTAGTCGTTTCCGGCTCCGTGCATCTTCGTAAATCGCATGGGAAAGGACCTGAGCCTTCAAAGGTGGGGAATCACCATCTGGACAATACTGCGCGGGATAACCCATTAGCATACCCGAAAACCGCAATCGGTTCTAAGACCACTCAGGGCCAAATTTGAATTTCAGAGCGCGCGGTGAACTAGCCGCTGAGATCGAGATTTCCACCCCGTTGGCCGGTCGGATCTTTACTTTGGGAGCCTCCCCCGCCGCAGGAATCGTCGTCGTGGGCCGATGGGTCGTCGTGCGAACCCGCCGGTTTCTCCCAAGCGCGGCGGCCATCCGCATCGCGGTCCGAGGTTTTTTCGCTCTCCTCGGGGTCTCCCACACCGGCCGCTTTTTCCGCCTTTTCGGCCGATTCGACCTGTCGCGATTGGTCGCGTGAGGCCTGCTGGTTCCGATTAACCTCCGAGCTACTATTTTGCGCCAGCGGGCTAGCAGCTAGCGAGCTGGCGATTCCCATGGCTCCCGGTCCAATACTCATCCGATTCACCCTCTCCACCTGAATTGAATCAAGCTTATCTTGGTATCGGCTTATTTCGCCCTGGACCGCCCAAAGAAGGGGGAAGTCCGGTGACTCCGATCGGAAGTCGTACCGAATTTTCCGGAAATAGCTGTTCTAACGTCTCATTGACCAACGGAAAGATCTCTTGCTGGGTCTGCGGGTCATTCAAAGTCCCCTGGACATGAATCACCAGCAACTGCCGGCTCGCCTCACCCAGGACGGTGCGAATCACCGGCATTTGCAAGGTTTGATTCGCGAATTCCGTGTAAAAACGGAGCCCGAGGTCGCCGCTGAGGGTGACTTCACCATTTCCGCGCACGGAAAGCGCATCCCCCGCCAGTTTGATTTCGTCGAGGTAAACGTAATCCCCTTGGACGCGGTAACGTAGGTCGCCACTGTTGAAGGCAGTCGTGTTGGGGAATCTGGCGTTAAGGACCTTGAAAAGGGAAACCGCCAACGGCAATTGATAGAGGTTGGCATCTCGAAGCCGCACTCGACCGCTCCCATCGTAGGTATGGGAGCCCTGCGTGGTTCCACTAAGGACCAAATGACCGTCGATTCGCCCTGTATTTTTTCCTCGATTCGGCTGTCCCAAGTCGAGCAGCATCTGACCCAAGTTGGCCTCTTGGAGATTCACATCCACCTGAAACGCCTGTTCACCGCTCAGTTGGACGATCGCGTCGAGAGCGACCGTTCCGCCGAAGACCTGACCGGTGACCCGCCGCGTCGCATTCCCCGCGGAATTGGGCACCTGCTTTCCAAAGAGCAGCTCACTTCCGCTGATCCAGACCGGGCCGCGCACGTCGGTGACTGGAATATCCCGATAGGTCATCGCGTCGATCATCAATTCTCCGCTGGCCCTGGGGCCTTGGTGATCGGCGATTCCTTGCAATCGGACGCTGCCATACATATGGTTAAACACTTCTCCCCGGTGTACCATCGCGCCGGCCAGATGGGTCGTCAGGTCCCACTGCGCGACCGGTTGCGCGTTCGCCGATTCCGCGCTGAGAGAGAAGGTCCCTTCGGCGTGGAGAGGTGCCTGAAGCTGGAGTTTCCGAGTCGCCTCGGCCATCTGATCCGGCATCGCGGTATACAGATCTCGGTTGACGACCAGGTTTTCAATCCGCAGCCCGGCCAGGTCGATCCGCCAACTCCCCGCGGGCGAAAAATAGCAGTGACCGGCGGTGGAGAATCGAGCCTCGCCATGCCGGGCCGAGAGGTCCAGCATTTGAACGGATCCGTTTTCGTACACCCAACGCCCCACTACTTCGTTCAGCGAATAGGGAACGGCGACCGGTTCGAGCGACATGGGGCGACCGGCGACATTTCTTTGCTTTTCCCATTTCTGGGCTTCGATTTTCAGGTCTAAACCACCATCGGCTAAAGGCCAATTCAGATGCACGCGCATGTGGTCGATCGTGCCGCGAGGGCGCAGCTTTTCCCAAACGTGACGCGTCGCCGGCGGAACGGAGGTCCGCAGGTCCTCATCAAGCGGGACATCCTTGCAGACAAACTCCATCACCAATTTGCCGCGCGAATCCCCGTCAAGCTTTCGCCAACTGGCATCACAAACGACATGAGCCTGGCCGTTGAATCCCTCTAGGTCCTCGGTATGGGTCACGTCGTTATGGCAAATGATGCGACCACGAATGCGGGAAATCGGGTACGGAAATTTCTCGTAACGAAGCTCTCCATCGACGACATCTACCACCAGAAGTTTGTCGTCCGCTGCTTGGTTACCCCCGTCGGCCCGCAAAGTAAACTCTATGTTGGCCGAGCCCCCCACACGAAATTCCCGAGCCACCTTCAATACCTCGGGGTGCGACATCCGCAAAGCGTCTTCCAAGGTCTCATCCCAGACCAACGGATCGATCGACTTGACGTGGGAAGTGCCGACCGCGTTAGGACCGGGGTTGGAAACGCTGCTGGTAATGGTGACCCGCGATCCGCCCCCTCGGGCCTGAAGGTCCAACTGGAGGTGATCGTCCTTGAAGTGAATCGTCCCCTCGGCATCCGAGACCGGATAGGGGAATTCCTCAAGCAGAAAATTGGTCCCGAGACAGGTGACGGACAACTCCGGTTTCCAGCGGACTCCATCGAAGTTTGCTTTGACCGTGGCATCGATCAGACCGGACGGATTGTACTTTCGCCAGGACTGGGCCAAATCGCGGGGCAAAAGCGAGGCCAAACTGGAATCCAGTACAAACTTCTGAAACGAGGCGTTGACTTGAATCGAAGCGTCCGATTCCCAACCGGGGCGCCGCAAGTTGGCCGTCACCCATCCTTGACGGTAGCGGGCCTGCAATCGATTGATCGAAAGACCCGCCGGATCCGCTTCGATGACGCCCGCGATTTCCTCGATGTTGAACGGGAGTCGCTCATCCTTCCAAGTACCCTGGGAGAGCGTCGCCTTGACTTTGAAATTGACGGGGCGGCCGGGGGCGTGGACCACGCTGAAATTCAGATCTGCCTTAGCGTTTAAGCATTGCAACTCGGCGACATGCGGTTCATATTCACGCGGCAAAATTTCCCAGAGGCTGGGATGGATCGCCAGCTTTTGAATATCGCCTTGCAGTTGCAGCATGCCGGAATTCCGGACCCAGGTCCCCACCACTCGTCCCTCTTCCCAGCGTTTGCCCCTGAGCAGCCCGCGGAACGTCGTTTCCTCTCGCATTTCTCCCGGCTGATTTAGGTTTTCCACGCGATGAGTCGTGAACTGCAAGTCGACATTTTCCAGCAGGGTGCGTCGGCTGCCATCGAGCCGATCCTCAAACACGAGTGATCCGTCCCAGATGTGAATGGGAGGTTGATGTTCACTCCAGCGGGGTAGCGGAAAGAGCTTCCGCAAATTGAGCTGCCGGTTCTCGTCGAGCACCGCCACCATTCGGGGCCGCTTCACGAGAACCTGCTCGATTTCGAAATCACCCTTCATCAGCCCCTGAGGCGTGACATTGCACTGAATGATCACCTCGTCGACGCTGATGATCTCTTGCAGCCGTCCCAGGCGATCGCGCTGGCCGAGAAGCATGCCGCGGATTTCCAGACCCTGTCCTTCGACCAATCGAGCTGAGCGGATGGAGACATGCAGGCCGTCGTAATGCGCCGCCAGCTTTTGTTCGATCCGAACGCGGATTTCGTTTTCGAGATTGTGATACAGGTAAAGTCCGAGCGCCACCCCTCCGATCACCAGGATCAACATGGCGCGTTTTAGGAAGGTAGCGGCATTGCGCAGCAACTGAAGCACTCGGCGAGGAATCCTTTCCTAGGGGGCCGATAGACCGGTCGAGCGTTAATTCTGGCAAAAATCCCCCGGCGGGTAAACGTCGGTTCACCAGCGAATTAGGTGGCTGACAGGGCGCGGGCGTAGCCACGCTTGCCAAAAGCGTGGGGGAAGTGATAACCCGCTTCGTGATCCGTCCAGGTAGAGTTTACCGGTGGCACGCACGAGATAGGCGAGTCGGGTGCCATGCCCACGCCCTCCAACGTGGGCATGTTTTGGCGGGCTCGTTTTCCACCGGCAACTCGATTAACAACCAGCGAAACGGCCGACCGCTAGCACTCGGGTTAGCGGACCATCTTGGTAGTTTTCACTCACTCTTTACGCCTCTAGTGGATCCCTGTCGCTTCGGCAATATCGTCTGATGGAACGCGATCTGGCGCCCGGACTTCTCGAAAGAGACATGATCATCTAGCACTTCTCATGCCCACGTTGGAGGGCGTGGGCATGGCACCCAGCCAAAAGCGTGGGAGAAGTGATACCTTGCCTAGCTGGGCTGCTTCACCTTTGTTCGATCCGGCCACCAACGCGAGACAACCTCCGCCAATATCGCCCCCGCCAGCACCGCCAGCGCCAGCATCGCGGGTTGGCGATACCGGATCGAGCTGACGAAAATCATGTGCAGCAGTCCGAAATAGAGCAGAGGATACCACAGCAGGGCATACTCTAAACCTTGGCGAGAATAGCGGATCGCACCGCCCAGCCCTAGTATCACCAGCGGCAAAAAGCCGGCCGCGATGCCCCATCTCATCAAGCCGCCGCCGAGGTTCTCGTCGTTGGGAAAGGGGGACCAGTACCGGAGCAGCTTCACCCAGGCCAGTTCCACCACCCGCGCAGGATTTTCCACAGCCCAGGCGACCGCCTCGTCTCGCAGCCGGCGGTTAAAACGGCTCTCGAAGGTTTTTATCGGCGGCTGTTCCGCTGCCGCGTCTTCCTCTCGCAGACGCTGCTCCCAGGGAGCGACGAACCGCATGTCGCTCGCCCCGGTCGCGGTGGGGCTAATTCCATCGTAGAGGCTCGGCCCGACTTGCAAGGTCGTCGGGACGAACTCCCCCACCACCCTGTAATTGCGGACCCACCAGGGCGTCATCACCAGCGAGCCCCCGACCAAGGTCAGCCCGAAAAGCAGGAGCTGGCGTCGCCGATGGGTGTGCATGAGCAGCCCCAGCACGAGGGCAAACCCGGGAAACAGCAGCCAGCTCGGCCGAAACAGCACGGTCACCCCAAACACGGCGCCCGCGACAAAGCCCCAGAAAACCTGGCCCTGCCAACGTTCGGAGCGCCACGCCAAGGCCGCCGCCGTTAGGTACGCCAGCATCAGTCCGCAAAAGGGCCCCTCGCTCAACACGAACACGCTGAGCCCCAGCGCTCCCGGATAGACCGCTACCAGAAAGCTAGCCCAACGCCCCGCCAAGGGAGAAAACAACCACGTGGCGATCAGCCCAACTCCGGTCAGGGCGACCATCCCCAGCAGAACACTGACCCCACGCAGCCAAATTACCGGTGGATGCTCGTCCGCCAGGTAAAAGGGGCTCAGCAGCAGCGGATAACCGGGCGTCCGGGCGACGTAGGCAGTTCCGTAGGCGTAGTCCTTACCCTGGGCAATTTGTCGCGCCAAAACCTCGTAGGAGAGGCTGTCTCCGTAAAAGAACCGCTCTTTGTCGTTTAGCCGTCCTTGCCACCAAAAGCCCGCCGCCAACCGCAACACCAGAGCCAGGCAAAAGATGCCCCAGAACCAGCGATCACGGAGCAGCCGCCAGGCAGATTGCCGTGGCTCGGCTAAATCGTCCCTATTCTCAGCCGGTTGGATGGGCATTGCGTTTCACCGAAGTGTGTCGGGGTAGAGTCTCGATTTGCCTTGATCGTTCGTACCGGTTAGTCGACCGTCACAATTTGGGACGAATAGGCAGATTGCAAATTTTTTACACTTCAGGGAAAAAACTGCCCGAAATCGTCCCCACATAATAGTTTACTTGCCATAGGAAGGCGTTATACTCTCAGTTTTTCCGTTGGCTAGCACCCTGTGTTAGCCAAGTGTCTAATCTACCGACCCCTGCCGTACCCCACGGCTGCCAAAGCGTGGTGATGTCGATTGCCGCGTCCATCAACCATACCCAGTGTCACACTGTGGAGGAGCCCCACCCTTATGTCCGATGCGTCCGCCATACCGACCGCCAATGCGCAGTCCGAAGCCAACAACAAATTACTGTTTTGGGCCTGCTTTGTCTCGCTGATTACCACCGCTTTCGGGTTTATGATCCGGGCCTTGATCCTGGATGAATTGCAGTCCGATTTTGGTTTCTCGGAAACTCAAAAAGGGGAGCTATTTGGGGTCGGGCTGTGGCCGTTCTCGATCAGCATCATTCTGTTTAGCTTAGTGATTGATCGAATCGGCTACAAAACGGCGATGTACTTCGCCTTCGCCTGCCATCTCATCTCGGCCGTGGTGACAATTTTCGCGCCGCAGGCCTTCAATCCTTATTGGAGCCTGTACTTCGGAACGCTGATCGTCGCTTTGGGCAATGGGACCGTGGAAGCGGTCATTAACCCGGTGGTGGCCACGCTTTTCCCCAAGGAAAAGACCAAATGGTTGAACATCCTCCACGCCGGCTGGCCGGGCGGCTTGGTGCTGGCAGGGCTGATCATTATCTCCGTGGATGATGGCGGTTGGCTGGCCAATATCATGAGCGCAGGCAAAGCGATTCCGTGGGAATACAAGGTCGCCTTGATCATGCTGCCGACCGTCTCGTACGGGATCATGATGCTGTTTTGTACCTTTCCGGTCAGCGAGCGCGTCGCCGCGGGGGTCTCGTACCGTGAGATGCTTGCTGAATTTGGCATGGGCGGAGCATTCATCGTCGGCTTTCTCATCTACAGCGAATTGGGCCGCGTGGCGGTTCAATTGTCTGGAGCGGAAGGGGGCTTGGCGACCACGATTGACGGGGCACGCTGGGTCTTGCTGGTCGTCACCACGCTGGGCTTCGGTGCCTACGTCGGATTCGCCATCGGGCGGCCTTTGTTCCTGTTTTTGCTCGTCCTGATGGTGCCGTTGGCGACCACGGAGCTGGGTACCGATAGCTGGATTTCGTCGTTGATGGAACCGCAGATGGAACTCGAAAACGCCCATGCCGGTTGGGTTTTGGTATATACGTCGTTCATCATGATGGTACTCCGGTTCTTCGCCGGTCCAATTGTCCATCGGATTTCCCCTCTCGGCCTACTGGCGGGCAGTTCGGTTGTCGCCATTGTTGGTCTGCTTTTCCTATCTGTCGCTGAGGGACTGGTAGTCATCTTCCTGGCAGCTACGGTTTACGGGTTCGGAAAGTCGTTTTTCTGGCCCACCATGCTGGGAGTCGTCGCCGAGCAGTCACCCAAGGGTGGCGCTTTAACACTCAACGCGACGGGTGGCGTCGGTATGCTTGGTGTTGGAGTCGTGGGAGCGGTGTTCCTGGGTTACATCCAAGATACGGCTGTCGAAACCGCAGTTGCCGAACGACCCGAGGTTCATTCCCAGGTCGTCGAAAACAAGACGTGGGTGTTCGGACAATATAACGCGATCAACATGGATCGGGTTGCGGAGTTGCCCCAGGAAGAACAAGAGAAGGTCAAGCAATTAAGCAACAAGGCGAAGAAATCGGCCCTCTCGACCGTCACCATCTTCCCCGCGATCATGCTCGTCTGCTACATCGGCCTGATCATCTACTTCAACATGAAGGGTGGCTACCAGGCGGAGGTCTTGGTGGGGCACGCCGCCGAGGACGAGAAGTTTACCGGCGGGGTCGAAGGTCCGGTGGAATAGCCATCCGGACCGGCGGTCCCCAGTCGATCTACCGAAGGCGAGCAAGCGAAAGCTGCCCGCCTTTGTTTTGCGCTTGGATCTTGCCGGGAAACATTTGAGACGCCGCCGGGGGTTCGCCGGTAGCCAGATCCGCCAGCTTGCGCCAATGTTCGCCTGTCATATCACGCAATGGCCAATCCATTTCCTTCCATGTCAGAATCAAGGTCTCCCTCAGCAGGTAAGGGGAGGGGAGGGGGGGCGCGGAAAACTGTAACACGATTTGATCTTCCCCCCGGCTAACCAGGCTGTCCGCCAGCATTTGCTCCGCCTGCCCTTGGATCAGTTCTTGGCATTCCCCGGCTAATTTCGCGAGTCGGGAAATCGCCTCGTCCACCTCGCATCCGAACTCTTTCCGGAGGAGCGGCAAGACCCGGTTTCGCATTCGGTTTCGTGTGAAGCGGGGATCGTTGTTGGATAGATCCTCACGGAAATCGAGGTTCGCTGCGTGGAGATAATCCCGAATTTCCGCGCGGGAAATTCCCAGTAGCGGGCGGACCAAGCCCACGCCGGGGCTTAACTCGCGCGAGGCGGACATCCCCGCGAGTCCGCCAACCCCGGTCCCGCGGAAGAGCCGCAAGAGGACGGTCTCCACTTGATCGTCCCGATGATGGGCCGTTACGACATAGCGAGCTGAGACCGAGGTCGCGACACGCTGCAAGAACGCGTACCGCAGCATCCGAGCGGCACCCTCCGTGCCGAGCCCCTCGCGGGATTGATTTTGCCAGCCGCTAGGTGCCCCCTCGATCTGCGCTTGGCAACCGAGCCTCTCTGCCAATCCCTGGACAAACCGCTGGTCCTCATCCGATTCCTGCTGCCGCAGGCGATGGTTAAAATGCGCCAGGATCAGCTCGCCTCGAACAGTCTCCCTGGAGGGTAGTTGCGTACGAAGGGCAACCAGGCCGTGGGCCAAAGCAACGCTATCGGCGCCCCCGGACACCGCCACGACCACAACCCGCTGGCTCCAACGCGATGGCGGCCATGACTCCATTAAATGGGCGAGGTAGGGATGCATGGGAAAATAACAAGGGACTAAGGGAGACCACCTCTGTTTAGCTAACCGCAGGTCACAGCGTGGTCCGATTTCTGAGACAAAAGGGGCTTGACGCTTCCAGAGGGTGAGCAACTTTGGTACCATAACACACAATCCAAGCGATCCCGACTAGAGGTCGCACGGATTTCATGATTGTGGCAGTCAAAGTATTCGTCGGGAAATGAAAAACGCCTTTGGGTGGTAATCCGCGGATGCTGAGAGTTCAATCAACGTCGTCGTTCGTTCGATAAATCCGGCCCCACGCATGCTTTTCGGAGGGCAAGTCGATGCAATTTCTCCTCTTCGTGATACGGCTCCTCATGGCGCTATGTCCCGGTCAGGTAGAGATCTTGGAGGCACTGCGAGTACCCTCGCGAGGCACCGCCGCACGACTCCCCCGGGCAAGCAGGACCAAGGTGATTGTACTGCCTTGGCTTGGTTGGCTGGAAATTGACACTAACAATCCTTCCCTCTTCTCAAGTGAGTGTGATCGCACCGGGTTCGCCAAACGGGCCGGTTCGCTTCCAGGTGGAGCTCTCACGCGGTGGAAGGTTTAGCCGACCGGTCCCCAGCGACCGGTCCCTCTCAAGGGACGGGCCAGGGGACGGCTGGCAACGTCGATTCGATTGGAAAAGCTCAGCTTCACGGATGTCCCACCCATGGCTTAAGCCATGGAAGCTGGTCGGTTTGTGCGCGGGCTCGTCTCGCGTCTTCTCCAGCGATCATTTCTCGGCGACTCACGATATATCCCTCAGAGGAGTCCGGGAAAGTGGAAACCTTCTACATTATTCTTACCGCTGTGCTTTCGTTCGTCGCCGCCGTGGTGCTGGTGAAGTTCGTCGATCGGCTTCGTAAAAAGGACGCGGAGACCGAAGCGACGCAAATTATTGAGCAGGCCAAACAAGAGGCGGATAATCTCCGCAAATCCGCAAGCTTGGAAGCCAAGGAGACCGCCCTCTCCGTTAAGACCGAGGCGGAGCGCGAGATGTCGAAAGCGAGGGATGAGATTCGCGAGAAGGAAAAATTCCTTGATCGCCGCGACGAAGCCCTGGAGCAGCAGGCCTCGCATCTTCGTAAACAGGAGAACATGGTCGAAAAGACCCAGCGGCGGCTCTCGGAAAAGATCGAAGAGAACGAGAAACGAGCGGCCAAACTGGAAGCGAGCATCCGCGAGCAGCAGGACAAACTGCACAAGCTGAGCGGCATGAACCACGAGGAAGCCAAGTCGGAACTGCTCCGCATCCTGGACCAACAACTGCAGGCCGAAACCGGGTCGATCATCCTCAAGCATCAACGTCGGATCGAAGAGCAAGTCCGCCCGATGGTACAGGACATGCTGCTGACGGCCATGCAACGATTCGCCGCCGCCCATACGGCCGAGTCGACCACCAGCACGGTCGACATTCCTAGTGACGAGATGAAGGGGCGAATCATCGGGCGCGAAGGTCGCAATATCCGCGCCTTCGAGAAGGAAACCGGAGTGGATGTCATCATCGACGACACCCCAGGCGTCGTGATCGTGAGCGGGTTCGACCCCGTGCGACGGGAAATTGCCCGCAGTTCGCTCAACAAGTTGATTGCCGACGGCCGAATTCACCCAACTCGAATCGAAGAACTGGTGAAGGAAACCCAGGCGGAGATCGAGGCGACCATTCGCAAAAAGGGTGAAGAAGCGGCCAGCGAGGCGGACGTGATGGGTTTGAACCCGCGTTTGATTGAGATGCTGGGTCGACTCCATTTCCGCACCAGCTACAGTCAAAACGTCCTGCGCCACTCGATCGAGGTGGGCTTCATCGCCGGGATGCTGGCGGAGATGATCGGCCTGGATCCCAAAATCGCCCGCCGCGCCGGACTGTTACACGATATTGGCAAGGCGGCGGATCATGAGCTGGAAGGTGGCCATCCGAAAATCGGGGCCGACCTGCTCCGGCGGCATGGCGAATCGCCGGAGGTGGTTCACGCGGCGTTCGGACATCACGACGAGATTATCACGGAATACCCCTACACCATGCTCGTGGCGACCGCCGACGCGTGCAGCGCTTCACGGCCTGGGGCCCGGCGTGAAACGCTGGAACGCTACATCAAGCGGATGGAAGAACTGGAAGCGATCGCGAGCGGATTTTCAGGGGTCGAGCAGGCCTTTGCGATTCAAGCGGGCCGCGAACTGCGCGTGATCGCGAGCTCTAAAAACACCGACGACGCGACCGCCGCCAAAATTTGCCGCGATATCGCCAATGCCTTCGAAAATCAGTTGACCTACCCGGGCGAGATCAAGGTCACTGTGGTGCGGGAATCACGGTTCACCGAGTTCGCCAAGTAAACCCACTCGTTGGAAAGTCGAAAGCTCGTGCGTATTTTGCATATTGGCGACATCGTCGGGAAACAAGGCCGAGACATTGTGCGTCAGGTAGTTCCCGGCTTGCGGCGCAAGGAAAAGCTCTCACTGGTGGTAGCCAATGCCGAAAACTCCTGTGGCGGTTCGGGCCTGACCCCCGCGGCGTATCAGGATTTGATCGCCCATGGGGTCGATTGCATCACCATGGGCGACCACATCTACCGCCGCAAGGAACTGTACAAAACGCTCGATTCCCAGCCGAATATCATGAAACCGGCGAATTTCCCCAGCGACGCCCCCGGCAAGGAATTCGCGATTGTTCAAAGCAATGAAGGGATCCGAGTCGCCGTCTTTAGTCTTCTCGGCCGCGTCTTTATGCGCCCGGTCGATTGCCCGTTTCAGGCGGCGACCAGGGTGCTTGCGCGGCTGCCGGCGGACGTGAAGGTGCGGTGCCTCGATTTTCACGCCGAGGCGACCAGCGACAAACAGGTGATGGGTCGATTCCTGGATGGCAAGGTCTCGTATGTCCTGGGAACCCACACGCACGTCACCACCGCGGACGAGCAAATCTATCCCGGCGGGACCGCCTTTCAGTGCGATTTGGGCATGACCGGTCCGCACGAGAGTATCATCGGGCGGCGGATCGATCGGGTGATGGAAACCACCACCACGTTCCGTCCGACGATGTTCGACGTCGCCCAGAACGATGTCCGCCTCAACGGTTCGATTGTCGACGTCGACGCGACCACTGGCAAGGCACTATCAATCCGCCGGATCCAGATCAAGGAGTCGGAAATCGAACAGTACCAGGATGAATCCCATCTCCGGTAAATCCCTTGACTAATCGTCACGCTAGCGGCGATGGTGGGTAAAAGTGATCTCCTCTTGCCGGATTTCGACGGTTTCGCTATTCTCCCCGCCCGATAGGAATCGGCAGTCGTGGATTGGACCTGTTCCCAACCTCGTTTGGCATGGTACTACCGCTTGGTCCTTGGGCTGATCGGAAGCGGACTGATGCTCCTGCTGGGGACCGCCTTTTGGCTGTCACCCAATTCCGAAGGGACCGGAACCCACCGGCAATTAGGGCTTCCACCCTGTACGATTGTGGCCCTGTATGAAACGCGATGTCCCGCCTGTGGGATGACCACTTCCTGGGCCCACCTGACACGGGGAAACCTGATCGGATCGTTCCGAGCCAATTCCGCGGGGCTGACCCTCGGGTTGTTGGCGATCGTCGTCGGGCCATGGCTCTTCAGCACTGCCCTGTGGGGCCGCTGGACAGTCGGGCCGCCGGACGATTCGATGATTATTGGTGTCACGATATTTATCGTGGTGGTGATGCTGGCCGATTGGATCGTTCGCCTAACATGGATGTAGGTCGAGTTTTTCCTTGCCAGTTTGGCTAGGTAACGAAGATCATTGATTAAGCGGATTTGTAATTTACGTTTCACCGAAACGCAGAGGAAACAAGGATGTTTCGCGTTTGGAATACTCGCCCTCGCCTCAGCATGTTGCTTGTGCTGGGAATCGCCGCGGTCATCTCCGGCACCGGCTGCGCCTTCATGGCCAATATGCTGCACCCCGGAGATATGCGGACGGCCAGGTTCACCGGCTTGGAAGAAAAGACGGTGGCGGTCATCTGTGTCTCCAGCCCCTCGTTCTATTCCCAAACCACGACCTCGCGGCAGATCGCCGAGGCGGTGGAATCGCTCCTTTCACAACGCGTGAAAGAGATCAAGATTATCCCCCAGCAAAAAATCGACGACTGGAAAGACCGCGTCAATTGGGACAGCATGGACTACCGCGAAGCGGGCAAAGGTTTGAAAGCGGACATGGTGGTAGCGATCGATCTGGCCAGCTTCGAGATCCAGCCCAACCCGGGCGTGTTTCGTGGCAATGCCGAGTATGTCGTCTCGGTGTACGACATCAAATCGAAAGGGAAGGTCGTCTTCCAGGACACTCCCCGACCGATTCAGTTTCCCGCCAACGGTTTGGTTTCGACCACCAGCAGCGAACGAGAATTCCGCAGTTCGTTCATGAATCTGCTGGCCCACCGGATTGCCCGAAACTTCTATGGGTACAACGGCAAAGACGACCTGATGCTGGACGAAACGTTCGTCTCGGGCTAACCCACGTTCGATCCCCCCAATTAGGCAGTGCGACGGGTGGCACTGGCGGCTTGTCTGTAAGATATTCGCTGGGTTCATCAAGTAAGTTGACCCTGCCGTCGGGGGAGCCTAGGATTGAGGTAAACCCCCGCCGAATCAACACCTAAGCCATTCCGAACCGTAACGGTTCGGGATTTCCTATGTTTAGGCGGCAAATTGCCCCGGCTTCCGCTTTTCTCAATCCATCTTTTAGGCGGTGAACCGTACCATGACACGCATCCGCACCCTCTCCGCTTTGGCGTGCCTGGCCGTGGTGGCCTTGCTGGCTGACACCTCACTGGCACAACGGGGCGTGGTTAAGCCCAAAGATTTACCCGCGCCTGAACAGGTCGGCATCAAGACCAAAGATGGCGTGACACTCAGGGCGACCTATTACGCGAGCACGCTCGGCAAAAAGGCGATCCCGGTGATCCTGCTGCACGGGTGGCAGCGGACCCGCGAGGATGTCAAACAGGTTGCCCTTGTGCTTCAGCGAGAGGGGATGGCGGTGGTCGCGCCGGATCTCCGCGGGCATGGCCTCAGCAAAAACATCCAGATCGGCAATCGATTCGAGGAACTCGATCTGACCCGGTTCCGCAATCTCGACTTTGAGCGCTTCGTGGATCAGGACCTGGAGTCGATCAAGCGATTCCTGATGCGGAAAAATAACGAGGGGGAGCTCAACATTGAGTTACTGACCATCATCGCTTGCGATTTCAGCGCGGTGGCCGCCCTAAACTTCGCGGCCAAAGACTGGAGTTGGCCCACACTCCCGGGGATCAAGCAGGGACAGGATGTGCGAGGGCTGATTCTCGTTTCGCCATCTCGCTCGTTCCGCGGCTTCACGGCCAACGCCGCGTTGCAGCACCCGGCCGTGCGTAATCAGATCTCGATCATGCTCATCGCCGGACAGGACGATCGCGATAGTTTCTCGGATAGTCGTCGGATGTTCACCACCCTGGAAAAAGCCCGCCCCAAGCTTCCGACCGATCCGGCTGAACTACGGAAACAACAAGATCTTTTCTTCGTGTCGAAACCAAGCGATTTGAGCGGCACCCCCCTGCTGATCGATCCCCGACTCAACACGATGCGAGACATCCTCTATTTCATAAACACTCGCGTGGTTGCTAATCGGGATGAATATCCCTGGACTGATCGGACCAGTCCCCTGTAGCCACCGCTTCGTAGCCACGCTTGCCAAAAGCGTGGGAGAAGCGCCAGCCCGCGAAGCACTCGGGGCAAACTCTACTCGCGAGGCTCCCACGGTCTACGCGACCGTGGCTACGCAAGAGGGGTCGTAGCCACGCTTGCCAAAAGCGTGGGGGAAGTGCCGACCCGTGAAGCACTCGGGGCAAACTCTACTCGCGAGGCTCCCACGGTCTTGGCGACCGTGGCTACAGATGGGAACGCCTGCTCTCCAGCGGCTTGAGGTTTGTCCAGGGGCTCTCGTCGCCGGACGCGGGTTGGGCCATTAGCGGCCGCACCGGTGTGGTGGGCCGCTCTCCCGCTTCCGTTTCCAACCGCGAGAGGTCCTCCGCTCGCGGAATGGTGATTTGTTTGCCGATCGGTAACAATTCCGGATCGCTCAGCACATCACGGTTCGCCCTGAACAGGGCACCTGCCAGTCCAGGGTCCCCCAAATAGCGCTGGGCCAACGACTCCAAACTATCGCCGTCGACGATGCGGTGTTGCCCCTGCTGCGATTCAGCCTGCGGAGCAAAGGTCCGAGGGGGTGCCGAACGGCTCGATTCCTGACTTTGCCGCGGCTGCCAATTCGCTTCCTCCGACTCGCTGGACCGCTGCGAATGGAGGGGCGTCATTCGCACCGATCGATCCGTGGCGGGGCTCTCGATGGCAATCGGGATACTCACCCGGGGTACCGCGTCGGGCCGATTCTCAAGCTGCTGAACCCGCGTGGCCAACGTAACCCCGCTGGTCGCGCCACCACCACCCTGCTGGTAGCTGGCTTGAAACCCGGAGACCGGATTCTCCATTCCCGCCGAGAGGGTCGGCATCGTCATCCGCTCGTCCAAACCGGCATGCGCCATGGAACGAGAGGGGGCCAACACCACGGGGCGTGGTTCGTCGGCTGGGACATTCGCAAAGCTTGCCTCATCGATGGGTGGTTTCTTTACCACCGTCGTCGTCAGATCCTTGTCGGAAGCCGATACCTGGCGGGCCTCCTCTGTTTCAACTGAATCGCTCGACCAATAAGGCATGGCCGAACCGATTCCAATGACTCCAATCGCCACCAACGCAAGTAACTTCGAGTTGCCGTCCATTTTGCGTACCGCTTTCGTTAAGCATCCTACGTACGCAATCCTTCGCATAAAAAACACAGTCCATCCATATGCTTGTGTTCATCGTCGCGTGCTAGCGGAGTCTGGATGGGATTTCCGCTCCAAAATGCAGTTACCCTTAGTTTTCAGCTCCAGTTTTTAGCAACACAACCATCAGGCAAACCTTGCCGTGAAAGGCTTTTAGCATGAGGAAAAATGTATCCCTCAGGCAATCTTTGACGGTACCCAACCCAGGTCTTTCCAGCCGCACTCGCTAGTACGTGAAAGAGACCTTGGCCGGTCGGACAAGTTCGCGATGCGGACACGAAAAAAGCCGGCCTCAAGTGAGGCCGGCGGGGTAGTTTTCCGATTGGGTAAGTTGTTCCAGCCAGCATGTCCAGCATGTATGGCGGTGGAAACAAGATTAGGTCGACTGCACGGTCGAACGCTTCTTCCGATTCATCATCCACAACAACGTCGGAGCGGCGACAAAGACCGAACTGTACGTCCCCACAATCACACCCACCACGAGGGCAAACGCGAAGGCATGAATCGCCTCGCCACCCATGGTGTACAGGATGATCACCACGATCAAGGTGGTGAGCGAGGTGAGGATGGTACGCCCCAAGGTCTGATTGATGCTGAAGTTGACCATCTCGCTGGTTAATTGTGGGTTCTTTCCGCGAACCTCACGAATCCGGTCGAAGACCACGATCGTATCGTTGAGCGAGTAGCCGATGATCGTCAGAAACGCCGCCACAACCGGCAGACTGATCTTAAAGTCGCTGATCATCAAAAACCCGAAGACATGCTGCAGCCAATAGCTCAGGGCAATTGCCCCCAGGGTAATGATAACGTCGTGGACCAACGCCACCACCGCCGCCAACCCAAAGGCGACGTTCTGAAAGCGGAACCAGATATAGCCGATGATTCCGATCAGGCTGAAGGCCAACGCACCGAGGGCCATTGTCTGCATGTCGCCAGCGACCTTACTTCCGATCTTGCTGGAGGAGGGCCAAACCGGCATCGACTTCATCCGCGAGCTCAAGCGGCTGAGAATCGCCTCGGAGACCTCCTCGTCGGAACTCAAGCGAACCTTCCAGTTGCTCAAGCTGACACGGCTATCCGGAGCGACCATGCGTCCCTCTTCATCGATTAACATGACCAACGGTCGCTCGTAGCCCAAGTTATCGGCCATTTGCTCGATCATGCTCCGAAGCGCATCCGCAGTCATTGGCTCGTCAAACGAGAGTTCCGATTCGGTTCGATAGCGAAGTGACTGCGAAGGTGCAGCCTCCTCCTGATCAAGCCCCGGGAATTGTCCGCCAGGAAATTGAGCACCTGGCTCCTCATCCATGGGCAGGCCCGGTATGAGTGGATCGAGTTCACCACTGGGCTGGGCTGCGTCGACGGGCATCGGATCGGACTCTCCCTCGGCTGGAGAGTCCGGGGAGGTTTCTTCCGTGGAAGCGGGGGTTTCCGACGCGGGCGTTTCAGACTCCGCAGCTTCAGGTTCTGCGATTTCCGTCATCGGTTCCGGCTGGCTCTCCGGCTGCTCGGCCGGAGCGGGCTCACCTTCCGACTCACCTGGTTGGGAATCGGCGGGAGGCTGATCCCCCTCTTCCTGCACCAACATCAACTGGCTGATCCAAAACGACCGGGCCAGCAGTTCGAGGCCTTGAAGGTTCGTTCGAGACTGATCTTCGCTTTCCGGTGCCGCCGGCTCAGGCGAGTCCTCAGACATCGGCTCTTCCGGAGCGGGCTCCGGTGAGTCGGTTTCCTCCGAAGAGCTCTCCTCCGGCATCGGCGCGGACTCCGATTCCGAAGCAGCAGGCTCCGGAGTTTCTGGTTCCGGAGTTTCCGGCTGCGGTTTCTCAGGCTCTGGCGTTGCAGGCGTTTCCGGTTCGGTCGTGGCAGGCTCGCTAGACGAAGGTTCGTCCGCGGGAGCAGGTGCCTCGGTCATCGGTTCCGC
Organism: Pirellulaceae bacterium; assembly: GCA_040880405.1. Lineage (GTDB taxonomy): Bacteria > Planctomycetota > Planctomycetia > Pirellulales > Pirellulaceae > JBBDIM01. Next base: position 33,583 of record JBBDIM010000026.1, read on the forward strand.
CGGCGTCATCGGTTCCATTTCAGGTGATTCAGCCGGCTGGCTCGAATCAGGTTCCGGCGATTCAGGCTGGGAATCCTCGGTTGCGGCAGGTTCGGCACCTAGCTGCGCATCTCCCGGGGTTTCCACTTCCGAAGCGGGCTCCTCTTCATCTCGTGGCGCGGCCAGAGGAGTCAATCCAGCGAAGTTCATGGAGTGCATTACCAACAAACTCTTGCCATTCTCGTCGCGGAAAATCCGCTCCATTTCGCGCTGGACCACCTCGATTCCCTCGGGAACCCGACCGGTCTCATGCCGCTCGGACTCGGAGCTGAATTCGATATTCAGTCGACGAGCGGTGTTCGTATCATCGCCGCTGGCGACCGCCATCGGTCCGGTCCCGTCGTCCGAAGTATCCTGAAAGACAATGGCGTCTTCATTCACATTGGGGCGAGCGGTGAGGGCCAACTCGGTACCGTTAAGCAGTTCAATAATCTCGGCCAGGGTCTCCGCCGGACTCAAATCGACTTCCGCGGTTTGGCCCGTGCGATCCGTGAGGACAACCGTTCCCAGGAGCCCGTAACCGGCCAGCGAAGTGTCGACCTTGTAAATCCGATTTTCCAGTCCCGGCACGGTCACGGCACTAAGGGCCAAATCGGGAAGTTCATCACTCAGCCGGGTGCGAACTTCCGCAATCGGCATCGCTTCCTCAAGGAAGATCTGAATCGAAGAACCGCCCCGGAAGTCGATGTCGAAGATCTCGCGGCCGCGGACACCCACCGCCACTAGGCTGACAATCAGCAGAGCAATCGAACAGACGGCAGCGATTCCTCGCTTCCCGATAAAATCGAAACCGAGGCTGGAAACCGAAGGTGCCATGCTGAGACTTTTGATCCAGCGTTTGCGTTCCATGATGTCGAAGAGGGTTCGCGACACGAAAATCGCCGTGAACATACTCATCACGATCCCGAAGAAGAGCGTCACCGCAAACCCTCGGACTTGATCGGTGCCGATCCGGTACAGAATCAACGCGGTGATCATGGTGGTCAGGTTCGCGTCGACAATGGTCGACATCGCTTTACCGTACCCGTTCACCAGCGCCATTCGCAGACTGGAACCGATCTTCAATTCCTCACGAATTCGCTCGAAAATCAGAACATTCGCGTCAACCGCCATCCCGACCGTGAGCACTAGACCGGCGATCCCCGGCAGGGTCAAGTCGGCTGAGATCAAGATCATGATCCCGAGGATGAACAGGATATTTAGCAACAGGGAGATACAAGCCAGAACCCCGGCGACGCGATAGTAAACGAGCATAAACAGCAATACCGAGGCCAGCGAGACGGCGATGGCGACCTGACCACGGCGGATCGTGTCGTCACCGAGCGTAGCACTGATGGTCTGTTCGCTGATTGGCTCTTTCCGCAGCGATACCGGCAGGTTGCCCGCCTGCATCACATCGGCCAACAGGCGAACTTCTTCTTCGGTGAATTGACCGGTGATATTTCCGCTACTGGAAATGTGGGCTCGGATCGCAGGGGCCGAGACGACGAATCCGTCCATCACGATGCCCATCTTCCGTTCGATTTTATTGTCCGAGATGTTTTGCCGGGTCAAGTTCCCCATTTTGATGGAGCCCTCGCCGGTCATTTCAAAAATAACCGCTCGGCCACCTCGCTCATCTCGCCCGACTCGGGCCGAGGAGAGATGCTTGCCTTGGACGCGATGCCCCTCTGGTTCCATCTTCATCAGAACTTCCAGCGGTTCCCCTTCCAGGCCGCCTCGCACGAGATGGCCGTAGGGAGTGAGCATCGGCGTCCCGCCCGCTTGCCGAGCTTGAAACGCGCCAGGGAAGAATCGATATTCTCCCTCTTCGTCCCGTTCGATTCGCACCCAACGTCCCATCCGGATGTTGTTGGAGCGACTGGTGACGTAGGGCAGGCCAACTTGGTTGGGGTCCTGGGCCCGGTTGATCAGGAGCTCATGATCGTTGGTGTTGGCCACCATCATGAACTCCAGAATCCCCGCCTTGGTGATTTTGTTTTTGATCAGATCCAACTCGGAAGATTCGGCGTCGGGGATAATCACCTCGACCTGATTGTTCCCATAGGGACGAATCATGACGTCGAGGGCACCGGCCGGGTTAATCCGCCGTTGAAGTTGGGTAATCAGGCGGGAAATGTCATCCGAACCGCCGCTCCGCGTGGTGGAATCGCTTTCTCCGTCGATTTCCTCCATCTCTTGGGTCGCTTCTTCGTCCACTTCGTAGACCAAGATCACACCGCCCTTGAGATCGATGCCGAACTTGGGTGGCCACCACAAGGAAACCACCACAATCCCGGTCACAACGGACGACAGCACGATTCCCAGACGCCAGCCATACTCAGGCAAACGAATCCCCCGAGCGATCATATTTCCCGCCACGTAGGGGACGACGATCACCAGGATCAAAAAACCCAGGATATACGCGATTCGCATGTTTGCCTGAGTTGTGGTTTCCTCTTCCTCGGCGGGCGTGGGTTCCGCCATGTCCGAGGGCTGATCGAGAGGGGCCGCCTCGGGGTCACCTTCAACTGGGTCACCCTCAGCCGGGGCGGCGGCATCTTCCTGTGCCATCGCCAGCGAGGCAAAAGGGAATCCGACATCCAGTCCAGGCGTCCCTTGCCCTGTCCATCCTTGGAAGTCGAGTAGCGTACCCGCGATCAATAGCATCGACACCGCGAGCAGCGACCAAACCGTGCAACTCTTTTGCATCTCGAATCTCCGCACCCCAAATTTGCCGAAAGCGGCATAAACTCGGGGTGACTCAGAAAAGTAAAAAGGTGAATTATTGGGTTGTTCAATCAAACAGCAACACGACGAAACGGGAGGGGGGAATTATGACGGGACGACTTGCGTCTCGCTAACTTCCCGAGCCAGTTATCTCCCGATCATCGGACGGACTCTTTTCAGGTTGCTTGGCACTCTCAGCCGCAGCGGATTTGTCAGGTTTACCTACCGCGCCGAGGATCGCTCGCAAACGGACACGAATTTCCGCGCCGGTTTTGTCGTCGACTCGCAATACGACTTCTCCCAGGTCCTTCTTGATACTCACGATGGTTCCCAGGATGCCGCCGATCGTCTCGACGCGATCGTTCCGCTTCAGTTCCTCCAGCATCTTGCGGGCCTCGGCCTGCTTCCGCTGCTCGGGGCGAATCAACATGAAGTAAGCCAGAATGAAGATCGAAGTGATCGCCAGCAAGGTATACATATCGAAGAATCCACCCATACCCTCATTTTGGGCGAGCGGATTCAACGCGGGGCTGGACAGCCATTGGGGCATGGAGTGTTCGTTTCGACTTGAGGATTTCCGTGATTCGTGGCCGCCAATAGGACGGATTACCGATCCACAGGGCGGCCTGAGTTGACCCATTGTCGGCAAAGGTGGCAAGGTCAAACCGATCATCATAAGGCGTTGCCAGCATAGCGGCAATAGCGGCAAAACCCGAATGATCCGCCCCGGTTGCGACGTTTTAGCCGCGTGCATCGCTTGACGTGGCACCCCAAACGACCCGGTTAGCCCGGCTGGCGACTCCCGGCCGACCAGCCTTCCATTTTCAGCTCGTAGTATCGCTCCAGCCGGTCCTCTTCAATGGCCTGCCGGGCCTCGCGCATGATCCGCTGGTAGTAGGTGAGATTATGCAGGGTAAGCAAAATCGGCCCTAGCATTTCCTTGGCCATAAACAGGTGACGCAGGTATCCCAAACTGACGCTACTGACTGCCGGATGCGACTCGGGATCTAGGGGTTCCGAGTCACACTGGTACTTGAGATTCCGCACACGCACGGTCCCCCGGTCGGTAAACGCCAACGCGTTACGACCGTTTCGAGTCGGCATCACACAGTCGAACAGGTCGACACCGCGGCGAATCCCCTCTAGAAGGTCCTCAGGGCGTCCCACTCCCATCAGATACCGGGGACGATCCTCCGGCAGCAAAGGGCAAACGCCATCTAAAATCCGATACATCTCAGGCGGTGGCTCGCCGACACTCAGCCCACCGATCGCGTAGCCCGGGAAGTCGAGCTCGGCCAATTTTTCAGCACACTCGCGGCGGAGGTCGAGATCCAGCCCACCCTGCACGATGGCAAACTTGGCCTGATCTGGCCGCGTCGCCGCTTGCTTGCAGCGGTCGGCCCAGCGGATCGAGCGCTCCATCGCCTCACGGATGAGGGGGGGCTCATTTGGCAACGAAACCACGTGGTCCAAAACCATTGCGATATCGCTGCCGAGATTTTCCTGGATTTCGATGCTGCGTTCGGGGGTCAGTTCGATGCGGCTACCATCGATGTGCGAGCGAAAGACCGCCCCCTCTTCCGTGATTTTGGCCATTTTAGCGAGGCTAAAAATCTGGAAGCCGCCACTGTCGGTCAAAATAGGACCATCCCAGTTCATGAACCGGTGGAGGCCGCCGAGTTTGGCGACCACATCGTCCCCAGGGCGGAGCGACAAGTGATAGGTATTGCCCAGAACCATCTCCGCACCGGTCGAACGGACTTGGCTGATCTCCAATCCTTTGATGGTCCCCTGGGTCCCCACCGGCATGAACGCGGGCGTCTGCACGACGCCATGCGGGGTGTGAAACCGCCCACGCCGAGCCCGATTACCTTCGGCAGGACGGTCGGCCGATTCGTGGAGCCGCTCGTAGGTGAAAGGGGGGAGGGGCGTTTGGGACAACGTACGATTCTCCCGGAAGCATCGTTAGTCAGGGGAGGGGACGATACTCGTAGCTACGCTTGCCAAAAGCGTGGGGGAAGTGCTCTCCCCACATCGCACTCGGGGCAAGCTCAACTCGAACTTCGCCCTAAGGGTAGGCCAAACCCGCAGTTCTCCCACGGTCTATGGAAGCGTAGCTACGTGAACTCTGGGTGTGGCCCCGGACCACTAGTCCCCTCGCAGCTTGAGACTGTACGAGGTGAGTTTCTCGCGGACTTCGTTGAGGCTGGTCACGCCGAAGTTTTTGCACTCCAGCAGTTCGTCGCCGGTCCGCCGAATCAATTCGCCGATGGTCGAAATTCCCAGCCGAACCATGCACTTGCGGGCCCGCACCGACAGATTGAGTTCGGAAATTGGACGATCCAACAAGGCCTGTTCGTCGGGCGAGAGACCGGAGATATCGATCGAGGGCTCGGCGATGGGCGAGTGCTTCTCGTTGGAAAACTGCCCCAATTCCAGCCCCTTGGACTGCAACATGTCGCGGATCTCAACCAATGAGGTCTCGCCAAAGTTCTTACTCGCCAGCAGTTCCTGCTCGCTGCAACGGCACAGATCGCCCAGCGTCTGGATGCCCATCTTTTGCAGGCAGTTCCGACTTCGGACCGACAGCTCGAAATCGGTGACCGGAATGTTCAGCACTTGCTGCATCCGGTCCCGTTTCTTCTGCTCTTCCTCGTCGTAGAACATGTCGCTTGAGGCTTGGGCGTCCTTGAGGAACATCCGAGCGCGGAGGTCGTTCGGGTAGTAATCAAGGACCCGCTGATAACAGTGGCAGGCCCGATCGTACTCGCCACGGTCCTCGTGCAGGATGCCGAGGTTGATCAGCGTGCCAACGTGGGCCGGAAAGGCGGCCGCGGCGTTTTGATAGTAACCGAGGGCCTCGATATCGTTCCCACGGCGATCATTCTCCAGGGCTAGGCCAAACAGGGCACCGGCGTGGCTGGAATCGGATTCCACGGCCCGCTCGTACAAGGCGATCACTTCGGTGGGGTTGCCACCCAAAGCGGCGATGGTCGCGCCCCGTTGGTAGAGGTACTCGGCGGTCTGCTCGATCGGCCCGAACAAGTCGTCCAGCACCTTGAGTGCCTCCTCGATCCGCGCTGAGGTACGCAAGGCCTCGGCGATACCCAATTGGCAATCATCTTTGTTGTAGCCAGCCGTCTGCGACGACTGGTAACCTTGAATCGATTTGTCGTAATCTTGAAGGGCGAAATAGGCCTTCCCGAGATAGAAGTGCGCCAGAGCACCGCCATCGGCATTGGAAAGCGTTTCGACCGCGTGTCGGAATCGTCCCAGGATGTACTGACAAACACCCAACCGCACATTCGTCGCGGGAGAGCGTTCCTCGGCTTGCTGTTCTAGCTCGGCGACACTGTCGCGAAGCGTGGTATAGCCGTTGTAGTCCTTACCGACATGTCGCCGAATTTGCCGAATTTCCTCCGGCCCAAACGTCGAATTGGTCAGCACCACACTCTTCAAATCAAAGTCGAGTCCCTGCACCATCTACCCTCTTACTCCTAAGGAGCACAGCGATTATGGGTGGCTCGGCGGCATAATACGTGCCAACCAAGCCAGGAAGAATTTGTCATTGCGATCGGTTCCAGAGGTATTACAGAGTCTCGCCCAAGCGATGCCCCATCTAACGACACCACTCCAGCAAAAATGAAAAGCCCATGACACGCCACGCAAGAAAGAGCCAGCGGCGAGAGTCGAACTCGCAACCCCAGCATTACGAATGCTGTGCTCTGCCAATTGAAGCTACGCTGGCATCAACACGAAAAATCTTCGTGAAGAAACGTGTTAAGTTAAGCCGGTGGCCCGATTTCGTCAAGAGTGGGCAATCGGTTGAGACAGCGTTGGTTACGGCGAACTACCATCACGATAAACCAGAAAATCGGGCCAGAAATCAAACCCGAGAAAGCAGGTTGAGGGGCCATGCACCAACTTTGCCATCGCATGGAACGGTAGAAGCGACGCCGAGTGCGCCCCAACGGGCAAGAAAAAAACGAGGGACCGCCATCGTACCAACACTTGCTGGTAAAGCTGAATCGTCAGGGGCAAGGCAAACCATTCAGCTCAAGTTCGATAGCGGCCCCACGGGCCAGCTTGTCGCTCCCTCCGAGGAAGCGACATTTACCCAAGATGCATTTCTCGGACCAATTGCAAAGAAAGTTCGCGATATTACGTAAGCCTATACAAAATAATGTGTTACGAAATCGGCACCTACGCCGGCATTAACCGATGATCCGTGGCCATGTTGCCTCCTGCAACAAACGAACGATACACACCCCTCGAAATAGCCGAATAATCCGCTTCGTTTTAGGACAAGTAACACAATATGTGACCTAAATAGTTGATAGTTATCTAGTTGCGACGTTTTAAGTAGCCGCAAAAGTGTTTCATTATGAGAATTCAGCGATGACTCACTTCGAACGGATCAAGAACGACTCGTCTCATATTGAAACGCCCCCCTCGGGAGATCGGCGGCGGGATAGCGCAGCTTGTCGTGACACTTCCAACCTTCCTGGGCCAAGTTTCGAAGTTCGGTTCCCCCCCTACTTTTCGATCCTCTCCCGGCTGGGTAACGTCAAAGCTCCCGATCATTTCGTCGATTCGGCTTTCCCGCGACTTTGCAACCCACGGCGACGTGTCTCAATCCATCGAAACGACGCTATTGAGTCGGCCAGCCTTGATTTGGGTTTATGTCAACCGCAAGGCGGGGGCCTTTAACTGGGATGCGGTCATTGCAGAGTTAATCGAGCGATTGCGGGCCGATGGTCATCAGGTTGAGCTCGAAAGCGACCCCGATCAATTCCTGGGTCGCTTGAAATCGCTCGATGCGCCGGGCGAACTTCCCGATCTGCTCATCTCGGCCGGAGGAGATGGAACGGCCGCAGCGCTCGTGAACTCCACGGCAGCGGAAATCCCGGTGGCGATCTTTCCCATCGGCACGGAAAACGTCTACGCCAAGTATCTCGGGATCACCACCTTTTTGGACGATTTTCTGGAGATGCTGCGTGCCGGTCGGACAATCCGTGTCGATCTCGGAAAGCTCAATGGACGGATGTTCCTCCTCATGTGCGGCAGCGGATTCGACGCCCACGTGGTTCGTGAAGTTCACCGTAACCGCACCGGGCATATCACAAAGTTCCATTACGTCCCCTCGCTCCTGTGGCAGATGTTCCAGTACGCATATCCCTTGCTGGATATTGAGATGGAACTGGAAGGAGGAGAGACATTCCGGACCGAAGGACGATGGTGCTTCGTGTTCAATATCGCGCGGTACGCCTTGAATATTCGGATGGCACCGGAGGCGCTGCCGGACGATGGACTGCTGGATGTCTGTGTCCTTAATCGAGGGGGCGTCTGGTCCTTGATAGGATATTCCTGGTCGGTCCTTTGGCGACGCTTGGGACAGCATCCACACGCCAAGGTCTATCGAGCCCGCAAGGTATCGATCCGCCCGCCAGAGGGGATCGAGATCCCGGTCCAGGTCGATGGCGATCCGGCAGGCCTCCTGCCGATCAACATCGAAGTTTTGCCGGGCGCGTTACGCCTGTTGGTTCCCGCGCGTTTTTCCGTGGCGACGGCGTAGCTGACGCCGGTTTATTAAATGGGTACGGGCGGAGTTGCCTCGCTCGGTTTACAATCGGAAGGTAGTGCCCCCCATTCTCGATATCCCGATAGCTCAAGCGGAACCAACACGTTGCAAACTTCATCGACCCCTTCGCTCAAAATGGATTGGAATGAGGCCGGCCTATTCACGGTGATTGCCGGTCCATGCGTTCTCACGACCGATGCCATGTGTCTCGAAATCGCCGAGCACTTGGCCCGCCTGCAAGCCAGCTTGCCCATCCGGATGGTCTTCAAGGGTTCGTTCGACAAAGCGAACCGCACCAGCATCGACTCGTTTCGAGGGGTTGGCCTGGAGGAAGGCTTGCGGATTCTGGAACTTGTCAAAGAGCGGACCGGCTTACCGGTCACGACCGATATCCATGAGGCGAGTCAGGCCGCGGCGGTCGGTCAGGTTTGCGATATCCTGCAAATTCCCGCGTTCCTCGCGCGCCAAACCGATCTGCTGCTGGCGGCTGCCGCGACCGGCAAAACCGTGAATGTGAAAAAGGGTCAGTTCATGGCCCCGGGAGACATGCGGCACGTGGTTGCCAAGCTGCGGGCCGCGGGGGCGAATTCGATCATGTTGACCGAGCGGGGGACGTTTTTCGGTTACGGTCGGCTAGTAAACGACATGCGGAGCTTGGTCGAAATGCGGGAGTTGGGCGTCCCGGTGGTGTTCGACGCAACCCACAGTGTCCAGGAACCGGGAGGGCTGGGAGGCAAAACGGGGGGAAACCGCGAGATGGTCCTTCCCCTGGCCAAGGCGGCGGCCGCCGTGGGGATCGATGCCTTGTTTTTTGAGACTTATCCCAATCCCGATGATTCTCCCAGCGACGGACCGAATATGATTGCCCTAAAGGACTCCGAAGCCCTCATCCAACGGATCCTGGCCATTCAAGCCGCCACCCAAGACTAACCTATTCCTCGATCCTTCGGCGATGCGCATTGACGCGGCGTCCGCAGCTCGCCGGCTAATATCAAAAAAACTCCCCTCGCCGCTTATCCTTCGTTTCGAATCGAAAGCAGAACCACATGACCTGGAAATCGATAACCGCAACCTTGATCGGCTCGCTGTTGATCGCGACCGTGGTCGCTGGGTGTCGGCCCACTCCCAAGCCCCGCCCGGCCGGAGGAACTCAGACTGGTTCCGAGAATATCGGCGTCACCCGGGCGGATCGGCAATTGATCCAGCAGGCGATCGGGTTTTTGGAAGACCAGGATCGATTCCTGCCGGATCGCGTCAAGGAGGAATCGCTCCAGCGGCTCAATCGCTGGCTTGCTCAAAAAAAGCTGGACCCACAGTGGCAACCCGATCCGATGGTCGCGGAGCTCGATGCGGAGTTTCGAGATCAACCTCGGCTGCAAAAGCTAGCGACGCGAATGCTCGCCGACTCCCGTCTGCCGGACGATGCGACGACTTTTCGAGGGAGCGAGTTCGATTACATCCAGGGTGCCTATTGGTGCAAGCAGGTTTCGGATCTCATCGCGCGGCAGGCGCGAAGCAATTCTGCGTTTCGCGATTGGCTCGCTCGCGCCCACGCCGACTTCGACGCCAACAACCGGAACGACTTGGACGTTGCCTCTCGGCTATTCGACTGGACGGTCCGCAATATTCATCCGGTGCGGCCGCACCGGATGGTCGAGGAGAGATTTTCACCGGGAACGAGCCGCGATGTCTGGGCCACGATTCAAACCGGGGAAGGGGACCCCTGGGAAAGGGCGAGGGTCTTCATGCATCTTGCGCGGCAGCAGGGCTTGCCGGGTGTGATTCTTTCGTTGGGGAGTGAAAACTCCTCCGCCGCAGAGCATCTTCTGGTGGGCATTTTGGTGCGGGAAGAGCTTTTCCTGTTCGACCCGACGTACGGCCTGCCTGTTTCGGATGAAAAAGGGGAGGGGGTTGCCAGTCTGACACGGCTTCAGTCCGACCCGTCCCTGTTGGCGGAAATGGCCTCACCCAACTACCGCTATCCGATTGGCGAAGCGGATTTGAAAGAAATCCGTGTCTGGCTCGACGCGCCTAGTACTTCCCTGACTCAGGCCAGCGCGGCCATCGAAGCGGAACTAACCGCCGAGAACAAAATGGTCCTCCACTACGAACCAAGCAAGGTGAAGGCCCTTTTGGAAGATCTGGAAGGGATTCACAGCATCGGCCTGTGGACCGTTCCTTACCAGGCCGAGATGGCGGTCGCCACCTTCTACGAAGATACCGAACTGAGGACGCTGCTGCTGACGGAGCGGTGGATGTTCGACAACACCTCACCACTGGCCCAGGCCCGATTCCAGGAATTGGCGGGGAGACTTCAGGACGAAATCCAAAACCCGGGTGCCCGCTCCTTGTACCTGGCGGCGCGTCGCATGGAACGAGAGCTCGCGATGTTAACCCCGAGGGAAATGGTTCGGCAACTAGAAGCGACGGGAATGCAATTCCCGGCCGATCCCAAGGCGGCTGAATTTCAACTGATGCAGGTGCAACGCAGCGCCGTCCTCTGGAAAGAACGGGCCAGCCTGCAATTGGGCGTCATCGCGTTGGGCAGTGAGGAATATCGTTCCGCGATCGACTATTTTCAAAAGCGGGTCCTGGACGAGTTTCCCCAAACAGAATTCAAGTCCACGGCATTTTACGGGCTAGGTCGGGCCTATGAAGGCCTGGGAATGGAGTTGGAGGACGCGGAGGAGTTCAACCGGTCAATCGGATTCTACACCAGCGACGACGACCTGCTCTCACCCTATCGGCGTGGAAACGCGGTCCGAGCGAAACGACTTGGGCAACGGTTGAGTCCTGAAACGACGGATGCCCCGGCTTCCGAGATTCCAGCGTCCGTGGACGAAGCGGTTCAAGAAGAGGAGACGGTGCCTAAGTCCCCATCCAGCGAAGTCGAACCGCCGGAAGAACCCGAGCAGCCCGAGAGTCCGGCTGTTTCCCAGACAGAGCCGAATGGGGAGGAAAATCCGCCAGCCGATAACGAGTAAGCTGTCGACTGCGGCGGAAGTTTTCCTGGGATGCTATACCAGGCGGCCCGCTTACCAAGTGAACTTGGAACCGGTGATTCGCTCGTAGGCCTCCACGTATTTTTCTCGGGTCCGCTCGATCACCTCCGGGGGCAAGGCCGGTGGAGTGCTGTTCTTATCCCAGCCGGTCGATTGCAGGTGATCTCGGACGAACTGCTTGTCGTACGAAGGGGGGCTTCCGCCGGTTCTGTATTGATCTTCCGGCCAGAACCGGGAACTGTCCGGGGTCAACACCTCGTCGATGAGGATCAGCTTGCCGTCGATCATGCCCCACTCGAACTTCGTGTCGGCGATGATGATCCCCTTGGTCCGAGCCCATTCGGCACCCCGACGATAGATATCGATGCTCCGCTCGCGCAGTTCATGGGCGACCTCAGAGCCGACGATCTCGACCATCCGTTCAAAGGAGATGTTGATATCGTGACCCGATTCTTCCTTGGTGGCGGGCGTGAAGATCGGCTCGGCGAGCGGGCTACTTTCTTCGAGCCCTTCCGGCAAGGAAATCCCACAGACCGTCCGGCTTTGCTGATACTCCCTCCAGCCGGAGCCGGAAAGATAGCCCCGCACCACACACTCGACCGGTACCACGTCGGTCTTGCGAACCATCATGGTGCGGCCCGCGAGTTCGTCCCAAGCGGCCGAGTCGGGCAATCCCATCTCGCGCACGTCGGTTGAGAGCATGTGATGCTCCACACCGAGTCGCTCGAACCAGAAGCGGCTAATTTGGGTCAGCACGCGTCCCTTGTCCGGAATCAGGGAGGGGAGGATATAGTCGAAGGCACTGATTCGATCGGAGGCGACCAGCAACAACTTGTCTCCCAGATCATAAATGTCCCGGACTTTACCGTGGCGGGCGGGAAAATCGAGTTTCATTTCAGCAATCTCAGACCAAGGGTCAGCAAGCGGGCAAGCGCGGAGCGAGCCATTTCAAACGCTCACATCGCGAACAATCGGGAATACCGTAATAAACGGCTGGCGCGACCCCCACCAACGTGGAGTGCCGGGAAAAATTGAATTCGCAAGGGGCAAGTCTACGATTGGTGGCCCAATTTGCCTAGTACGCACCACAGGAAGTCCACTTCGGGAAGCCCCCGCCGGTAGAGACAATCCGCGATTTCTAAGCTACAAAGGGGCTGAAAACGAGTTAGAATCGAACTGAAGCGTCGGTTCTTCCCTGGGGTGCGTCGGTACGATGTCCGTCAGGTCCATGGAACATAATGCGTTCAAACATCGCAGATGCTGGGGGAGTTTCGCCTCTGGTTTCGCGGGCCGTATTCCCTTTGCCCCCACTCGCGAGTAATTCGACTTGGGAACGATATCATTCCGAATCCCCTCTTGCGCGATGATCCGCGAAGAGGAGTATCGCCGTGTGCATGTGCTGGGGGGTGATCGCATTCCGCGCCGTTCCCATGCCACGCGCCGTGGCGATCACCTGGAAGTGGAATGTGAAACGCGGGAAGCGGTGAAAATTCGGTTCCCCTTTCAGGCCGGGCCCAATCGACAATTAATGCTGACGACTTGTGCGCTCCGACAGGGAAGCAAAGTCGAGTACGGGATATTGCCGGAACTGGCTCGGGGGACCCTGCATCGACTGAAAAACGTCGCCGCACTTTGTGAATCGGCTGAAATCGCTTTGGGCCCCGGCATTCTAGGATATCTTGAAGAGGCCACCCACTCGTTTTGTGAGGCGGTCACCTCGCAACATGTACCGGAAGAGGCGGACCGCGCTGCAAAGAGGTCTCTGGAGCACTCGTTATCCGCTTTTGAGGAAATCGCCCCCATTTACGCCGAGGCATCGCGCCAATTCGTGGCGACTCACGCGCCTCAACGATCGTTTCTTCTGGGCGTCTTTCTTAACGATTTGCCCCCGGTCGAGCTTTCGCCGCTACTCCAAAAGACGTTCAATACCGGGGTCGTCCAGCCAATCTGGAAAAATTGTGAACCCACCCCCGGAAAATTCGATTGGAGCCAGGTTGAACAACCGTTTGAGTACTGCCGCCACCGAAATGTCAAAACGGTGGTGGGGCCGATCCTGCGTCTCGATCATTTGACGACGCCGGATTGGCTTTATTTGTGGGATAACGATTTCTCGGAACTCTTGGCCCGATCGACCCGGTTCGTCGAAGGGGTGGTCCGGAAGTTTGGCGGGGATACCGACTTTTGGTATTGCGC